>JADJSZ010000019.1 GCA_016711405.1 Candidatus Hadersleviella danica
ACCCATGTTTTACCGCCGCTACGCCAAACGCCTGTTTGATGTCACCATTGCCCTGATGGTGCTGGTGCTTGCTACCCCCATCCTGCTAGTTATGGCCGCCCTCGTTCGCCTCCGTCTCGGCTCCCCCATCCTCTTCACCCAACAACGCCCCGGCCACCACGGCCGCCCCTTCACCCTCATCAAATTCCGCACCATGACCGACCAGCGGGATGCCCACGGCCAACTCCTGCCCGATGCGGATCGCCTGCCCCGTTTCGGCCGCTTCCTCCGCGCCACCAGCCTCGACGAACTGCCCGAACTGTGGAACGTCCTCAAAGGCGAAATGAGCCTCGTCGGGCCACGGCCGCTCCTCATGGAGTACATCCCCCGCTACACCCCCGCGCAAATGCGCCGGCACGAAGCCCGCCCCGGCATCACTGGCTGGGCGCAGGTCAACGGCCGTAATGCGCTATCTTGGGAAGAGAAATTCGCCTTCGATGTTTGGTATGTAGACAACCACAACCTCTGGTTAGACCTCAAAATCATTTGGATAACCCTCCGTAAAGTTATTAAACGAGACGGCATTAACCAACCCGGCGAGGCCACCATGAAACCGTTTGAAGGAACCACCTAAACAGCGTTTCGTCGCCACTGCCGCAAATATCTTATAATCTTCTTCAGGGATGCCATCAGGGCAAAACCGCTACGAGAGGTCATCATCATGGTTTATGCAATTGAAATTCCTGCCGAAGTCGTCCACGCCACCCGCATGACTTTACAAGAGATAAAACTGGAACTCGCCTTAATGCTGTTTCAGCAAAACAAGCTCTCTTTTGGCAAAGCGCGCGAAATGGCAGGGCTAACCGTTTGGGATTTCCAACTCCTATTGGGACAACGCAAAATCTCCATCCACTATGACATTCAAGATTATTTGGCCGACCAGCCCGCAATTAATGCCTTAGCCAAGCAATGAAAGTTGTCAGCAACGCTTCCCCCCTCATCAATCTAGCGCGGATTGGGCAGTTGGGTCTGTTGCCCCGCATTTTTGGCCGCTTGCTCATTCCTGAAGCAGTCTGGCAAGAAGTGGTGGTGGATGGGCAAGGGCAAATAGGTGCGGAGGAAATTCGTCTGGCCGATTGGATTGAGAGAACCTCCGTGGCGAACCGTCCGCTGGTTCATTCCTTACGCCAAGAGTTAGACGCTGGTGAAGCCGAAGCGATTGCTTTGGCCATAGAACAGCAATCTGATTGGCTTTTGATGGATGAACGATTAGGCCGCCAGACAGCACAATACTTTGGGCTAGGGCACATTGGCGTGGTTGGCATTCTGCAAGTAGCCAAACAGCGTGGCGAGATTCAGGCATTGCGCCCACTTCTTGATGACCTACGTTATATGGCTGGGTTTCGTATCTCTTCGCGTTTAATGGATAAGGTATTGCAAGATGCAGGGGAACTCTAAGCGGTTCTGTTTGCCCCAGTTCTTAAACCACCTCACCAACCATGACCCGCATCCTCATCATCGGTGCAGGGGGCACGCCCAAGTGGTGGCCGATGCCCTGCAATGCCGTCAGCGAACTTTGGCCGAACCGCTCCACCTCCTCGGCTTTGTAGACGATAACCCCCACCTGTGGGGCAAACCCGCCTTGGCTTGCCCATTTTGGGTGGCCTAGATGCTGTCCCCAACTCGCTTGCGATGCCCTCATCGTCGCCATTGGCTCTAACCCTGTCCGCCAACAACTCGTCGGCCGTTTTGGGGCGATGGGCTACTCGTTCGCCACGGCCGTTCACCCCACGGCCGTCATTGCCGATGGGGTCACACTCGGTGAAGGGAGCATGGTTTGCGCCCGTGTCGTCGTCAACACAGGTTCCACCATCGGCCGCCACACCATCCTCAACACGGCCGCCACCATAGACCACCACAACCACATCGGCGATTTTGTCCACATCGCCCCCGGTGTGCATACAGGCGGCGAAGTGCAAGTTGGGCATGGAACATTGGTCGGCATTGGTGCTATCATCATGCCCCAATGCCACGTTGGCCAAAACTGTCGCGTAGGCGCAGGGGCACTCATCCACCGCCACTTGGCCGATAACCTCACGGCCGTTGGCCTGCCCGCCCAGCCCCGTTAACCCCGTCCTTACCCCTTACTCATTGCTCATTACTCATTAATACGAGGTCTCTTATGAACAAGCCATTGGCGTTGATTATCGAAGATGAAGAGATGTTGGCAACCATCTTCCAGCAGGCGTTGGCGATGGCCGATTATGAGACAGAAGTGTTGCGGGATGGCCAGTTGGCGCAGGCGCGGCTGGCGGCCGACCCCGTACCTTCGGTCATTACGCTCGATTTGCACCTGCCGGGGGTGAGCGGAGAGGAGTTGCTGGGGCAAATTAAGGGGGATAGCCGCTTTGCCGCCACACGGGTGATTATTGCCACGGCCGATGCCCGCATGGGCGAATACCTCGACCGCAAAGCAGATTTAGTGCTTATCAAACCCATCCGCTTTAGCCAACTGCGCGATTTAGCGGCCCGCCTACGGCCGAAGTAAAGCGTTATTGGTTATTCGTTACTGGTTATTGGGGCACTGGTCCACTAACCACTACTAGCCACTAACCACTAACCACTAACCACTAACCACTAACCACTAACGAATCCCCCATGTCCCACATGTCTGCCATTGGCTTTGAGATGACCACGGCCGATGATTTCGGCCGTTGGCAACAGCACACCGCCCGCACAGGGCGCGTCATCCCCGTGCAAGGGGGGTATTACATTCGTTGGGAGGTGGGGCAGGGGGCTGAATTGTGGGCGCAGGCCAACGAAGCGCGAGAACTCATCTGGCTGAACCCCCATTTTGGCGGCACGGCCGGCTTCCGCATCGCCCTTGTGGCGCGTCTGCCCCGCCCCGATACGCCACTGGAGGGGGCATTTTATGGCTGGGCCAACGGCACGGCCGACGACCCCGAAAGCGGGGCATTCCCCTCGTGTTCGATGTGCCCGATGCGGCCGTGCATGAGGCATTAGAATTGCCGGCCGTGTGCGAGGTGCAACTGGCCGCCTTTGCCCATCGGCTGGATGCGTTTGTGGACGAGGCGGCTTATTTGGCGGCACAGGAGGGAAGCATCCCCTATGCCCCGCAGTCATTCATCCCCACGGGGCTGTTTGTGGAAGACGGGCAGGTTCCCCCAGCGGCGGCCGTGTTTACAGGCCATGTGTTGGCCACCAATGTGCGGCTCAACCCCACCACGCAGAAAATTTTTTATTGGGCACGGGTGTCCACGCTGGGCGGCGAGGTGGATGTGGTGGCTGACCCCGAAGTGGTGGTCGGCCGTTTGGTGGTGGGGGGGATTGTCAGCGGCTCCTTCTGGCTTTCGGGGCGGCTGGTTTTGCCGTAGTCCCAGTAAAAGAAAAAGGACGAGGTACGAAGTACGAAATTACTCGAGAGATATCGTACTTCGTACTTTGTAATTCGTCCTTTTTCCCGTAGATTGATTATTGCACACTGCTCCCAGCTAAACGCGGCAACATCGCCTTACCCTGCCGCATCCCCAATCACCACCAGCACCTGATTCTTCTCAACAGAGTGGCCCGCTTGCGCCCGGATATCCAGCACCACCGCATCGCGGGTCGCTTTTAATTCGTTTTCCATCTTCATGGATTCCAAAATAACCAGCGTCTGCCCTTGCGCGACCACATCCCCCACGGCCACAACGACTTTAATGACCACCCCCGGCATGGGAGCCTTCATCTGCACTTCGCCTGTATCTGCTTGCAGTTGCCCCCGCGCCTTGGCCAGCCGATAGGCGCGTTCGTCTTGCACAACCGCCTCGTATAGCTCGCCGCCGAGGAGGACTTGCCAGCCCTCGGCCGTTTCCCCCACCGCCCCCTCAAAGGAGCGGTTGTTGAGCAACATCGAAACCAGCCCCCCCTCGCCTAAGCTCTGAAAATCAAACGCATATGCCTCCCCATTGACAGTAATATGCGGGGTATCATCGGCAATTTCGATGATGTACTCTCTGTTGTTGATGGTTGTGATGTATTTCATAGCTTGTTAGCATTTCAGCCAGTCAGCATTTCAGCTTGTCTTATGGGCGGAATAAGCAATGTTTCCACCAGATTTTGGTCATACCAGCACCCTCTATCTCTCGTCTCTATCTCTTCAGCCGCTCCCAACGGCTGAGCCACTTCCAGTTGCTCGTATCCCGTTCGCCGGGAGCCACAAATTGGCTAGTGCGACGGCCGATTTCGTGCGCCACCATCGTGGCCAAAATCGCCGCTTCTAATTCGTGGATAGATTCCCGCTCCTTCAAGTTAAACTCCGTCTCCACATAACTCGTGTCAAAATAGCCCGCCATAAACCGATTTGTGTTCATCATCGCTTGGTGGAAGGGCAAATTGGTCTGCACCCCCATGATGTGGTACTCGGCCAAGGCGCGGCGCATCCGCAAAATAGCTTCGGCGCGATTTTTGCCATAGCAAATCAGCTTGCTAATCATCGGGTCGTAATAGGGGGTAATCTCTGCCCCTTCGTACACCCCTGTGTCAATGCGCACCCCCGGCCCAGTGGGCTGGCGCAAGGTGGTGATTTTGCCCGTGGAGGGCATAAAGTTGTTGTACGGGTCTTCGGCATTGACACGGCACTCAATCGCCCACCCTTCCATGCGGATATTTTCTTGGGTGTAGCGCAACTGTCGGCCGCGAGCGACCCGCAACATCTCCTGCACCAAATCCACCCCCGTCACCAACTCAGTCACGGGATGCTCAACTTGCAAGCGGGTGTTCATCTCCAAAAAGTAGAAGTTTTTGTCCTTATCCACCAAAAACTCGACCGTGCCCGCGCTGACATACCCCACAGCTTTGGCGGCGGCTACGGCCACCGCCCCCATTTTGCGGCGTAGCTCTTCATCGGCAAAGGGGAGGGCACTCTTCGATGAGCTTTTGGTGGCGGCGTTGCAGGGAGCATTCCCGTTCGCCCTAAGTAAATGGTGTTGCCTTGGGAATCGGCCAGTACTTGGATTTCGATGTGACGGCCGTTGGTAATCAGCTTCTCAATATAAACAGTGCCATCCCCAAAAGCGGCCGTGGCCTCCCGCTTGGCGGCGGCGATGGCTCCGGGTAGTTCGGCCGCGTTGTGGACATGGCGAATCCCTTTGCCACCGCCGCCAGCGGCCGCCTTCACCAACAGGGGAAAGCCGATGCGTTCGCCAGCCGCCACCAGCTCTTCGTCGTTCAGCCCCGGCTCGGTGCCGGGCACAACGGGCACACCGGCCGCGATGACAGTGCTACGCGCCACCTGCTTGTTGCCCATCCGCTCAATCGCTTCGGGCGGCGGGCCGACAAAGACCAGCCCTGCGTCGAAGCACGCTTGGGCAAAGTGGGCGCGTTCGGAGAGGAAGCCATAGCCGGGGTGAACCGCTTCAGCCCCCGATTGTTTGGCTACCTCGAGCAGTTTATCTACCCGCAGGTAGCTCTGCGCGGCCGGGGGTTCGCCAATGTAATACGCCTCGTCGGCGTAGCGCACATGGGGGGCGTTGCGGTCGGCATCGGAGTAGACGGCCACCGTGCGAATGCCGAGTTCATGGCAGGCGCGGATAATCCGCACGGCAATCTCGCCCCGGTTGGCGATGAGGAGTTTGTCGAATTTTTGGGTGAGGAGGTTGTTCGTCATAGGGGTAAATTAGTGAGTGTTGGTGAAAAGTGGGGTGGGAATTTGGGATCGCAAATGGCGGTCGCTCCAAATCCTCTGGCCAAATCCGTTCGTTGGGTGGGGGGTGTGGAGGGTAAGGTGGGGTGGGGCTAGCCGTGGGTCAGCGCGGATTGCTCGGTGCCGCTGGCGTCGCCCGCCATCGCTGGGGCCGCCCAAGGTGGGGCGGCAATAAGCCCACACACGAACAGCCAAGTTGGGCCGCAAGGGCGGTTCAATCGCCTAGCGAGCCTCCTCCATCACAATGCGCCGCATCGGGGTCGCCCTAGGCTTCCCTGAGACTAAGTTTCCAGAAGGCTGTGTGCTTCACGAATGGCCATGATTTACCTCAACTCCCTTGCGATTGATGTAGTGGCGCAATATATTGCGCCACTACGACTACGCTTGTTCATTACAACGGGATGTTCCCATGTTTCTTGGGCGGGTTGGTGTCCCGCTTGCTCTGGAGCATATTCAAGCCGTTGATGAGCCGCGCCCGCGTCTCATGCGGGGCAATCACATCATCCACATACCCCCGCTTGGCCGCCACATACGGGTTGGCAAACTGGGTGCGGTAATCATTCACCAACTCCGCTTTTTTGGCGATGGGGTCATCAGCTTCCTTCAACTCTCTGCGGAAGATAATATCCACCGCCCCATCTGGCCCCATCACCGCAATTTCGGCCGAGGCCACGCCAAATTCAGGTCGGAGCGGATGTGCTTGCTGTTCATGACGCAATACGCCCCGCCATACGCCTTGCGGGTGATGACTGTGATTTTGGGCACTGTCGCTTCGCAGAAGGCATAGAGTAGTTTGGCTCCCTTGCGGATGATGCCCCCATGCTCTTGGTCTACGCCGGGCAAGAAGCCGGGCACATCCTCAAACACAATTAGGGGCACATTGAAGCAATCGCAGAAGCGGACGAAGCGGGCCGCCTTTTCGCTGGCATCAATGTCTAGCACACCTGCGAGCACGGCCGGCTGGTTGGCCACAATGCCCACCGCAAAGCCACCTAAGCGAGCAAAGCCAACCACAATGTTGGCCGCAAAATGCTCCTGGATCTCGAAAAACTCGCCATTGTCCATAATCAGCCGAATGACCTCTTTGATGTCATACGGCTTGTTGGCGTTGTCGGGTACGATGCTATCCAACGCTTTTTCGGCGCGGAGCGGGTCGTCGTTGCTGGCCTTGAAGGGGGGGTCTTCCATGTTGTTGGAAGGCAGGTAGCTCATCATTTCGCGGATGAGGAAGAGGCAATCTTCCTCGGATTCGGCCGCCATGTGGGCCACGCCGCTGACTTCGTTGTGAACCATCGCCCCGCCCAACTCCTCAAACGTTTTGTCTTCTCCAGTCACCGTCTTGACCACATCGGGGCCTGTGATAAACATGTAACTGCTCTTCTTGACCATGAAGATGAAGTCGGTGAGGGCGGGAGAGTAGACTGCGCCACCCGCGCACGGCCCCATAATGGCGCTGATTTGGGGCACAACGCCCGAGGCAAGGGTGTTGCGCAGGAAAATATCGGCGTAACCGCCAAGGCTGACCACCCCTTCTTGGATACGCGCCCCGCCCGAGTCGTTGATACCAATGACGGGGGCACCGTTTTTGACGGCCATATCCATGATTTTGCAGATTTTGGCGGCGTGGACTTCGCTGACACTGCCACCGAAAACGGTGAAGTCTTGGCTGAAGACGTAGATGAGGCGGCCGTTTATCGTCCCCCACCCCGTAATGACGCTATCTCCCAAATAATGTTGGGAGCCGAGGCCAAAGTTGGTTTCACGATGGGTAATGAACGCATCTACTTCGTGGAACGAGCCACGGTCGAGCAGGGCTTCGATGCGTTCGCGGGCGGTCATTTTGCCTTGGGCTTGGTGCTTGGCCACCCGTTCGGGGCCGCCGCCCAATTTCGCCTCTTCGCGCAGGCGATACAGTTGTTGGATTTTTTCGTCGGACATGGAGTTTAGTGGTTAGTGAGTAGTGGTTTGTGAGTAGTGAGTAGTGGACAGGCTGATTAGCTGACAGGCTGACTAGCTGATGGCTTGAGTGCCCATGTGGTGAAACCGGCCGCCGCCACCCCGAGCAACAAGTTGCCCGTCCAGCCGCCCTGTGCATAGGGGGAAACGGCCGTGGCCAGCAACAGCAGATGATAGGTAGTGTACAACAAGATGGTTACAGGAACAGCCCAGCGTGTCCACGGCCGCCTTTGCCACAAGGCGAGAACCAGCCCCAGCCAAATGAGACACCACACGGCCGCTAAAACCAATCTAGTCTCGGGTGGAAAAGAGGGGGAAAGCGGCCGTAAAACCGCCATCTGTTGGCTAATTGCCCAAACCTGCCAGCCCTGCACCCCTCCTAAAATAAAAACCCCCCAACGGATAATCGTTACGGCCATAAGCTATTAGCCGTAAACCATAAGCCGTAAGCCATAAGCGCAAAGCTTACGGCTTATGGCTTACAGCTTATGGCTCCTCCTACTCAAACACACCCTTGCGCGTTTCTTGTACCAGATGGTCTACCACAGCGTTCAAGGCTTCGGTGCGGTTCTCATCGCCGCCATTGGCGCGGTACACTTTTAATTGGCGGTCAGCACTGTTGCCATTGGCCAAGATGTGGCGCACATACTCCACTTCTTTGCGACTTCCCAATTCATCCACCACATCATCCAACAGTTCCAGCAACTCCTCCATGAGGAAGTGGAAGGGCACTTCTTCGCCACGGCCGAAATCTATCAGGCGGCCGTGGATGCCATAGCGCACCGCCCGCCACTTATTTTCGGTGATGTGAATGTGGCGATATTGCCGCCAGCCCATGTTTTGCTGGCGCAATTTCACCAATTTGGCACAAATCGCTTGGAATAAGGCGGCAATACACACAGCCTCATCTACGCTGGTGCAAACATCGGCAATGCGGAACTCGAGCGTGTCGAAGAGGGGATGCGGCCGAATATCCCACCAAATTTTGGCCATCGTGTCCCCTTTGCCAAAAGACCCCGCTTTTTTGAGCAAGTTAACATAATCCTCGTATTCGCTCCACGACTGGAACGAATGGGGAATGCCCGTGCGCGGCAACTGCTCAAAAACGACACTGCGGTAGGAGGCCAATCCCGTGTATTGCCCTTGCCAAAACGGCGAACTAGCCGAAAGCGCCAACAGGTGAGGAATAAAATAGCGAGCTTGGTTCATCACCTCAATCATCAGGCCACGCAGTTCGGGATTTTCTTTGTGGCCAAAGCCGACATGGACGTGCATCCCAAAGATGAGCAGGCCCCGTGCCACCCCTTGCATGTCGTCCAAAAGCTCTTTATAACGCATCCCCTCAGTGATGGGCTGGGATTGGGGATGGGCGAAGGGGTGGGTGGAAGCGGCCGCAATCCGCACCCCGCTCTTTTCGGCCACTTCCATAATGGAGCGACGCAGGCGGCGCAATTCGCTCCGCACCTCGCGCACATTGCGGCACACCTGTGTACCCACCTCCACTTGCGATTGCATAAACTCGGGTTTCAGGTCGAGTTTCACATCGCGGCGATTATCCTCGGTAATCAGTTCCGTGATATAGGCCCGCAAATCGCGGCTAACGGGGTCTACAATCTGATATTCCTCTTCAACACCCAATGTCAACGGTGGCTTTGGCCCAGTCATATCGTACCTCGCTTGCAGATAGAGAGTAGAGATAGTTGTGTATGGGACTTGTCGCATACTCACGGATGAAAAGTGAGTAGTAAGTTGTTAGTAGTGAGGAACTACTGACGACTTACTATTTACTCGAGTAGAGCAATCCTTTACACAATAAAGTTAGAGGAGGCGGCCGTGGCTTCTCACTCTAGTCACCCCCATTATAGGAGTAAAAAGTGAAAAGTGAAAAGAGAAAAAGGCGGCGACTGCGCTTTCCCAAAGCACATCCCGTATAGGGGGTGGCGTTTGGGAAAATGAGAGAGTCTTGCGCTCTAGCTTTGCCAATTCCTCCCAATCCGGCACAATAAAGATTGAGGATTACCAACCTATGCAAGCGATTTTAAGCCGTGAACAAGAATTACTCCTAAAACAAACCCGTGAGGTGTTGGGCGAGGTGCGCGAACTGCTGGCCTCGGCCAACGTCACCGACCCACACGCCCGCCAAGCTCTCGCCGAATCCATTCGCCAGTTAGACGAGCTATTTTTGCTCGTTGTGGCGGGCGAATTTAATGCGGGCAAATCATCATTCATCAACGCCCTACTTGGCAAGCCGGGGTTGTTGCAAGAGGGGGTCACACCGACCACCAGCCAAATTTACCTGCTCAAATACGATGCCGAAACGACGCAAGCCCCCAGCGAAAAGGGGGTGTGGGTGCAAACCGCCCCTGTGGATATTTTGCGGAACATCAATATTGTGGATACGCCCGCACGAACGCCATTTTGCGCGAACATGAGGCGCTCACGGCCGATTTTATCCCCCGCTCCGACCTCGTCCTCTTCCTCACCTCGGCCGACCGCCCCTTTAGCGAAAGCGAACGCCTCTTTTTGGAGCGGATTAAGGCGTGGGGCAAAAAAGTGGTGCTCATCATCAACAAGATTGACATCATGGAAGATGAGGGGGAGCGCGAAAAGGTGGTGCAATTTGTAACTGAATCGGCGCGGCGGCTGTTGGGCGAGGTGGCGGCCGTGTTTGCCGTCTCCGCCCGGCTGGCCAACAAAGCCAAAGCGGGCCAACCCCAACATTGGCCCGCCAGCGGCTTCGAGCCACTCGAGAAGTTCATCGAAAAAACATTGGATGACAGCGGCCGTTTTCGCCTCAAACTGCTCAACCCGATTGGGGTGGGGCTAAAATTGGTGCGCCAACAGGTGGAAGGGACGCAGGAAGATTGGGATTTGCTCGAGCAAGACGGCCAACTCTTGGCCGATATCGAAAGCCAGATGGGCTTCTACCACGAGGACATGCAACGCAATTTTGCCGCCCGCCTGAGCGAAATTGACAACTTGCTCTTCAGCATGGAGCGGCGCGGCGATGCCTTTTTTGAGGAGACGATTCGCATCGGCCGCATTCCCGACCTCATCAAAAAAGAGTACATCAAGGCGGAATTTGAGCGGGAGGTGATTGCCGACACGCCCAAACAAATCGAGGCGCGGGTGGCGGAGTTGGTGGATTGGCTGGTGGAGCAGGATTTGCGGCAGTGGACGGCCGTTTCCGACCACCTCTCCCGCCGCAGGCAAGAGACGGCCGAGCGCGTCGTCGGCGAATCTGGCCCCCGCCAAGGCACGCTGGCCTACGACCGCCAGCGGCTGGTGGATTCCATTGGCAAATCCACCCAGCGCACCGTGGAAAGCTACGACCGCGCCCGCGAAGCCGGCCGCATTGCCGATACCGCCCGCGAAGCTGTGGCGGGCATGGCCGCTGGCGGGGTGGGATTGGGCTTGGGCACGGCGCTGGTGCTGGCCACCTCGGCCGCGTGGATGGATGTGACGGGCATTTTGGCAGGGGTTTTGGGTGCGACCTTGGGGCTATTTGTCTTCCCCTCGCGGCGCAAAAAGGCCAAGCAAAGCC
This sequence comes from Candidatus Hadersleviella danica, assembly GCA_016711405.1. GTDB lineage: Bacteria > Chloroflexota > Anaerolineae > Promineifilales > Promineifilaceae > Hadersleviella > Hadersleviella danica. Next base: position 11,184 of record JADJSZ010000019.1, read on the forward strand.
TCGCCGAGCGGCTGGAGGAGCTACGCACCGAGCTGATGACCAACCTACGCGACCAATTCTCCCGCGAAATGCGGCGCAGTAACCAGCGCCTTGACGACACCGTGGCCCCCTTCTCCCGCTTCGTCCGCGCCGAACGCACCAAACTAGAAAGCCAGCGCAACCAACTCCTCGTGCTGGAAGAGCATCTCCTCGGCTTGCACCAACAAGCGGGGGCGGTCTAAAAAGATAGAGAGGGGAGATAGAGACGCCATTGTGAAAAGTAAGAAGTAAAAAGTGAGAGGTGAAAAGTGGATAACCTCTCTTCTCTCCTCTCTCTCCTCTTTTCTTTCTCCCCCATGCTCATCCACAAACTTGCCCACGACGGCCGTCTCCTGCTCACCTACCCCGTGGCGCAGGTTTTGGCGCAGGATGAGCGGCACATTTGCGTGGAGGCGTTTTTCCAGCGGCCCGATTACGACTTGGGCTACGCCGTTTTTGCTCATGGCGACCGCTTTGTGGAGTATTTCTACGCCGACCGCTGGTACAACATTTTTGCCGTGTATGGGAGCGCGTTCAAGGGGTGGTATTGCAACATTTGCCGCCCCGCCACATGGGATGAGGCGCGGCTGGATTGCGCCGATTTGGCCTTGGATGTGTGGGTGTGGCCCGACGGCCGTACCCTCATCTTGGACGAAGATGAGTTTGCCGCCCTCCCCTTAACCCCCGCCGAACGCGAAAAAGCAACGGCCGCGCTGGCTGAATTATGCCAATACGCGGCCGAAAACAAACTGCCCACATGAGGAGTGTTATTCGTTATTGGTTATTCGTTATTGGGGTGTTGGTACAACCAACGCATCGAGTAACCAACACCCCAATAACCAATAACGAGTAACCAATAACTCCCTAAGCCATTTTGCGCCGTTTCACGTACCAATTCAGCCCCAACGCCCCTGTGACGAGAAGCATGGCGGCGATGATAATGGGCAAAATGATGGCCATGAGTGAGACGAAGAAGGCTGTCACATCTTCCATGATGCTGACCACCCAGTTGCCCGTCCCGGCCGTGCTGGCCGTGACCATCGGCCGGGTGATTCCCTTGGCCGTATGCACCCCACCCGCCAAAATAAGCCCTGCAATGACAGCCAAGATGGGACTCACGTCGCTAATCACATTGGCTTGCGAGGCGAAGAGCAACGCCCCGGCCGCTGGGCGAACAAACGTCTGAATGCCATCGTTGATGGTGTCCACGGCCGGGATTTTGTCCACCGTGACCTCAATGGCCAGTAAAATGACCAGTGCGCCGATAGACCACCAACTGGTCAGGGCATCAAACGGCTCCTGCAACTGAATTAAAGTGGTGAAACGGCCGAGCACCGCCACCATCAGCAGGGGAATGTACGCATTCAACCCCGCACTCGTCGAAAGCCCAAACGCCGAACTCAAATGGATAAGACCTTCAATCATGGTGAACTCCTTGGTAGTGGTTAGTGGTTAGTGGTTAGTGGTTAGTGAGTAGTGAGTAGTTCCGCAATCCGCATTCCCCATTCCGCAATCCCAACTCCCCCTTCCCATTATGGGCGAAAACGGGTTAAACTCAATACGTTTCTAACAAATGCAAGGTTGTTCCCCCAACCTCTCTCTTCTCTTTTCTCTTTCCTCTCTTCTCTCACGCGGAGGCACGGTATGACCCATACCCACGACACCACTCTGCAAGCTGTACAAGCAGAACTCGCTCGAATTAAACGGGAGTTGGCTTTGGTCATGACCATTGACCATATTCGGGACACTGTTTACGAACCAGTGGCCATGCTGGCCGCTATTGTGAACCAAATGGCGGCCGAGTTCCACACCGATTTGTGTTTGCTCTCGCTCATCGAGCGCGAAACGGCCGAAATGGAACTGAAAGCAATGCACAAAGGCAACCCCCACTTGGGCAATTTAGACACGCTGGTCAGCCGCGAACTAGCGGCCGAGGCGATGAAATTGCGCCATGTGGCCATCTGGCACAGCGACGATGCCGTGTTGGGCGGGAGCGAGTTGCCACAGGGGCTAGAGGTCGCGGCCGTGCCCATCATCATGGGCGAAAACAAGCCCTTGGGGGCCATGCTCCTCATCCGCCTCCAACAGCCGTTTAGCGACGAGGACATTGTGGTGCTGGAAACGGCCGAAGACCACATTGATTCGGCCATCATCCAAGGCTATCAGCACCTCGAGTTGGCGCAACGCAACAAAGAGCTAGAAACCATCTACCGCATTGACCACATCCGCGACAACAAAGGCTCGTTTGATGAGATGCTCAACACCGTCATCCACGAATTGCAAGACGCGGTGGATGCCGAAATGGGCTATGTCATGCTCTACGATGCCAAAGGGGAGCGTTTGCAGATGCGCGCCTCCACCCACCGTGATTTATACCGCGTCTCCACCTACAGCAACATCATCGAACAATACGCCCGCGAAGCGTTGCAAACCAGCCAACTCGTCTGTCACAACGATTTGGGCGAAAACATCCGCTCGGTCATGTGCTTGCCGCTCATCCTCAACGACAAAATTATTGGCGTGTTGGGGGTGGTGAACCATTACAGCCAGCGCGGATTTAGCGGGCAAGATCGCCGCCTGTTGGCCGCCATTGGGAGCCAAATGGACACGGCCATCTTCGAGAGCATGGAAAAGCGGCACTTGCGCCAAGTCCTCGGCCGTTCGGTAGACCCCAACGTGATGGAACGGCTGTTGGCCAGCGGCGAAAATGATTTCCTCAAGGGGGAGCGGCGCGTCCTCAGCGTGCTGTATGCCGATATTCGCGGCTCCACCAGTTTGGCCGAAAACACCGAACCCGAGTTGCTTGTCGAGTTCATCAACGCCTATTTGGCCGCCATGACCGAATCGGTTCTGCGCCACCACGGCACGCTGGACAAGTTTGTGGGGGATGAGGTAATGGCGCTGTTTGGCGCACCCGTGCCCGAGGCAGACCATGCCATGTTGGCCGTGCGGGTGGGGCTGGATATGCAACGCCGCCATCGGGATGTGATGGCGTATTGGCGCGGCCGTGGCGTAGATTCCGCCCCCATTGGCGTGGGCATCGCCACAGGCGAACTCATCGTGGGGGAGATGGGGTCGAAGTACCGCACCGATTACACGGTCATCGGCCGTGCCGCCAATTTGGGGGCGCGCATTTGCAGTGCCGCCCAAGCGGGCCAAGTGCTCATCTGCCCCACCACCTACGAGATGATTCAAGAGCGCATTGAGGCGGAACCTGTGGAGGGGTTGCAATTCAAAGGTGTCGCCGGCCGCATGACGGTTTACAGCGTGCGCCGTGTTCTGTAATTGAATACGCCGGCCTGTCCGAAGGGGCAAATGTACGACCCCTCAACCCGGAAACGAAACAACAAAAGCGGCCTGTTGTTTCTGGTTTTTGCCCTGGGCGGTGATGCGAAGACTTCTCGCGCATTCCCGATTTGTGATGGCGACCTGAGCGAGCACGTTGTGCGGGCGGGGCCGCGTTCTTCGCCCTCTACGCCCACACCCTCGCGGCCGATATTCTCCCCGCCGATAGCGGCGAATTTCAACTCGTCGCCGCCCAACTGGGGTTGGCCCACCCGCCGGGGTTTCCGCTCTACACCCTGCTGGCACATGGCTTCACCTATCTGCCGCTTCCGCTCAGCACGGCCGCCCAAATCAACCTCTTCTCCGCCCTCACCAGCGCCCTGACCCTTGGCGTAGTCGGCTGGGCCACGGCCGCACTGGCGGGCAACAAATGGGCGGGTTGGCTGGCCGCTTGCGCTTTGGGAACCAGCACCACCTTTTGGGCACAAGCCACCACCGCCAATATCCGCAGTCTGACAGGGCTGTTAACGGCCGTAGCCGTCTCAGCCCTCATCGCCCTGCACCAGAGCCGAGAACCCGCCCAGCGGAGCCGCGCCCTGTTCGTCTTTACCCTTGCGTTGGGATTGGGTCTCACCCACCACCTGTCGCTGGCGTTCATGGCCGTCGTTTTGGGGCTGTTCGCCCTGTGGGAAGAGCCATCTCTTTTGCGCGAACCGCGCCGCTGGCCACCCCTACTGGCGGCCGTGGCCATCGCCCTTCTCCCCCTGCTCTACTTGCCCCTGCGCGAACCCAGTTTGCGCACATGGGGCGACTTTTGGCATTACGCCCTCGCCTTGGGCTTTCAGGGGGATTTTTTCTACTTCAACACGGCCGCCCAACTCGCCCTGCGCCTGCGCATCATGGGCAACATCCTCCTCTTCCAGTTTAATCCCCTGCTCCTGCTGGCCATGCTGGCGGGGTTAGCCCGCATGGGCTGGCAACGGCCGCGCCTCGCCCTGCTCCTCGGCGGCAGTGCGGCCGTGCACCTCTTCATCGTCGCCACCTACCGCGCCCCGCAAGCCGTCGAATACCTCCTTCCCACCTATGTCGTCTTGGTCATCGGGTCTCGCTGGCCTTTGGGGGGCCAGGGGGCAGGGGAGCAGGGGGGCAGGGGAGCAGGGGAGACGACTTACTACTCACTATTTACTTTTCACTTTTCACTTCTTACTCTTCACCCTCCCCCTTGCCCAATTTGCCGCTACCTACCCCAGCATGGCGTGGTTGCGGGCGGAGAACGATACGCGGGCGGTGGTGCAGGAGATTTTGGAGGGCGCACCCGAGGGGCGGCCGTTCTGGCCGATTGGCACTGGGCGACCCCGCTGTGGTACACGCAACAAGTCGAAGGGCAACGGCCCGATTTGCTGATTGAGTTCGTCTATCCCCAAACGGCCGATTATTCCGCCGATTGGCTCGGCCGAATCGAGAGCCATCTGGCCGACGGCCGCCCCGTCGTGGCCACCCACATCTTCCCCGCTTATGCGAATTTGGCCCCCCAGCCAACCCCTCGGCGAAGCGATTCTCTTCCCCCAAGCCCCCCTCGCCAATCTCCCCCCTCCATTCACCCCCATTCACAATTCACAATTCACAATTCACACCACAATTCTCTCTCCTCGCCACTCGCTTAAGCAACGAAGCTATCCCTGCTGGCGAAGAATTTGTGCTAACCGTGGCATGGACAGGCACAGACCCCATCGGCCTCTTCGCCCATTTGGTCGGGTTTGATGGCCTCATCTACGCCCAAGATGACGTGACCGCCCGCCCCCAACCCGGGGGCATCACCCTGACCCAATTGCGGCTGACCCCGCGCTGGGAGAGCCAGCCGGGCGATTTTGCCCTGTTTGTGGGCGTGAGCGGGCAAGAACGGGTGCAAATCGGCACGGTGCGAGTGGAAGCACGGCCGTGGAAACCCTACACCGCCCACTCCACATGGCGGCGCGTGGGCGAACAAACATTGATTGGTTACGACTGGGACAACACCCTGCCCATCCCCCGCCTCTATTTGCACTGGCGCACGGCCGCTGGCTACACGGCCGAAGTGCACGACCTACCCGACGGCCGTTTTACCCTGCCCACAGGGCGGGAGGTGACCAACGACGGCCGCTTTTACGTGCCGCTCGGCCAAGGCATTGTCTGGGCTGGCTCCACCAGCTTGGGGGATGGCCTCGCGCCGGGCGACTTGTTGACCGTGCGCCAAACGTTCCACGCCACCCGCCCCCTCGTGCGGGATGTGGGCATGGCGGTGCGGCTAATCGGCTTTGAAGCGGATGGCTTCACATGGGCATGGCTCAACCCCGACCCCGACAACGACATCCCTGCGCTGGGGGCGATTCCCACCCTCAAATGGATCGCTGGCTCGACCATTTCCCACCCGCGCCAACTCACCATCTCCCCCGAAGCGGTGGCGGGGCAACTGGTGGGCGGCTCGGTACGGCCGTATGATGTGTTCACCAATCGGCCGTTGCCGTTGCTCGACGGCCGTTTGGCCGCCAGCAACCAACCGTGGTTGCCCTTGCCGAGGGGGGACAGATGAGTGTGGAATAGAGATGAGGTAGAGGTAAAGGAGTGAAGGTGAGGTGTCTATCACTACTTTTCCCAATTTTACTTTTCACTTTTCACTCAGTAAGCCCCACGGCCGAACAACGCATAGGGGATGGTTTGGAACATGATGCGAATGTCGAGGCTGAGCGACCAGTTTTCGATGTAGTAAATGTCGAGCAGACATTGCTCGTCGAAGGTCAAATCGGAACGGCCGCTGACTTGCCACAAACCAGTGAGACCACCCAAGACGGCCAGCCGTTGCTTGTGCCAATCTTGGTATTGCGCCACTTCTTCGGGCAGAGGCGGCCGTGGCCCAACCAAGCTCATATCGCCGCGCAACACATTGAACAGTTGCGGCAACTCATCCAAACTGAGGCGGCGAATGAGACGGCCGACACGGGTCAGGCGGGGGTCATCGCGGATTTTGAAGATGGGGCCAGAAGCCTCGTTCATTTGCTCCAAGGCGATTTTTTGGTTTTCAGCATCCACCACCATCGAGCGAAACTTAATCATCTGGAAAAGCCGCCCTTCTTTGCCCACCCGCACCCCGGCGTAAAAAATGGGGCCGGGCGAGGTGAGTTTGATGGCGAGGGCGATGACCAGCCCGATGAGCAGGGAGGGCACGGCCGCCACCAGCACCAGCCCCAAATCGAGCAGGCGTTTGACAAGTTCGGCCGTGCGACTTATTTGCACCTCATGGACACTGAGCATGGGAATGCCGCCCATGTTGTTCGATTCAACCCGGCTAAAACGCAGTTGGAACAAGTCGGGGGCCACTTGCGCCTCTAGCCCAAATTCGCGGCAAGTGCGGATGAGGTGCATGGTTTGCCTGTGTTCGTGGGCGGGCAGGGCAATGAAAACGGTGTGCAAATCGGGGTTTTCGGTCAAGACAGTGGGCAATTGATCCCATGTGCCCAAATTGGGGATGCGCTCGGAGCCAACTTGTTCGGCGGCCGAGGGGGCGGCCAAGAAGCCAATCGCCTTAAAGCCCAAATCGGGACGGGCCAACAGCGTTTGCATCACACTGCGCCCTGTTTCGCCTGCGCCAATGATGAGCACTTTGTCCACCAAACGGCCGCGCTGGTACAAAATCTGCAACACCACCCGCCGCGCCAAACGGGCCATGCCCATCCAGAATACGGTGAACAGAGGAACCCAAAACCAAAAGAGGCGCGAGAAAGGAATGGGCAAATCTATAAAAATATAGGCCACCATGAGCATGGTTCCCGTGGCGGCGGCCGAAATAATGCGTGAAAGCTCATCTACCCAAAATTCCCCCCGCTGGCGCACCCACACTTTGGCTTGGTAAAAGGCGATGATGATGCAGATATTAAAGAGGAGTTGTTGCCAAAGATAATCTTGGTAGGGGTGGCGAAACACGGCCGGCTGGAGCCATTGCAAGTCGTAGCGCACGTAATAGGCCGTCACAAAGGCCAAATTAACTACCAGCAAATCGGTCAGAATGGTAATAATACGCACGGGACGGGAAAACATGGGAGGGGGAGAATGAATAATGAGTAAGTAGTAATTAGTAAACGAGTGAGGGGATGTTTTTGGGCAAGGGGGAGATTATCCAATTACTAATTGCCAATTACCAATTACGCCTTATTCATTACTCATTACTCATTATTCATTGCTTTTTGGTAGACGGCCGCTGTTTCTGCTCCCGCCTTGGCCCACGAAAAGCGTTGGGCTTGGGCGAGGCCGCGCTGGCGCATCTCGGCCACTTGTTGGGGATGGTTCCACACGGCCGCCAACGCCTGAGCCAGCGCGGCCGAATCGTGGGGGGGGAAGAGCAGAGCCGCATCCCCACCCGCCTCGGGCATGGCCGACACATCGGCCGCCACGACGGGCGTGCCACACGCCATCGCCTCGACAATGGGCAGGCCAAACCCCTCGTAGAGCGAGGGCATGACCAGAATTTCGGCCGCATTGTACCACAGCGGCAACGCCTCATCGGGCACGTAGCCCGCAAAGCGCACCCGTTCGCCCAGCCCCAATTGCCCCACCCGCGCCAACAACTCATCATAGAGCCACCCTTTGCCGCCCGCCAGCACCAGTGGCACATTCCCCTCTAATTGGGCGATGGCTTCCAGCAGGGTGAGCAGGTTTTTGCGCGGCTGGAGTGTGCCGACGTGCAAGACAAAGCGCTCGGGCAGGTTGTGTTGGGCGCGAAAGGCGGCCACTTCGGCCGCTGACAACGGCCGATACACCTCGTCCACCCCCGGATAAACCACCGCAATGCGCTCCAGCGGCACGCCGTACAGGGCGTGAATATCCCGCTTGCTCGCCTCCGAAATGGTAATGACTTGCCGCGCCCAGTGGCACGAGCGGCGCGTTTGGCGGCTGAGATACCATTGTTGGGCGCGGGGAAAGCTGGCGGGGTAATGCTCAAAGCTCAGGTCATAAACGGTGACGATGGTCGGCCGTAGATGTGCCAGCGGGGTGACAAAGGCCATGCTGTGCCACAAATCGGCCGTGCGGGCCGCCCACGGCCACGCCAATTGCTCCCATGCGATGCGCACGAGCGGCCGTAGCGTGGGCCAACTGCTCTGCACCACCTCATGCCCCGTGGCCACTAACGCCTCTGTCGCTTGCCCTGTCAGCACGGTGTAGCGCCACCCCGCATGGGGGGGCAGATGGCACAAGACTTGCTCGATGTAATGGTGTATCCCCGCCCGCCGATACCCAAGCTGGCGGGAGAGAAGGTGGGCGTTGATGGCAACGTGGGGCATAGGGCGATTTTGGATTGCGGATTTTGGATTGTGGATTGACTGACCGACTGAAAGACTGAAAGACTTTTTACTCAGCACTCAGCACTTTCTACTCCTCTTGGTTGCCCAGAGAGGCAGAATCAGCCATAATCAACACGCTTTTTGAGCCGCTATTTTAGGAGAAGCACATGGCAGAGCAAGAGACTAGCTTCGGACAAATTGAAATTTCCCCTGCGGCCGTGGCCACCATTGTCAGCCAATCTGTCCACCAATGTTACGGCGTAGTGGGCATGGCCAGCAAAGGATTCGTCAACGGCATCGCAGAAAGGGCATTGAGGTCAAAATTGGCGAAGATGGCATCCTTGTGGATGTGTACGTGGTCGTTGAATACGGCATCCGCATCCGCGCCGTCGCTGAAAGCATCCAAAACAGTGTTAAATTCCACATCGAACGCACCCTTGGCCAGCCCGTCAAAGCTGTCAATGTCTATGTACAGGGCTTGCGAATGACTGAGGAAGAGAAAGAAGTGAAGAGTAAGAAGTGAGTAGTGGTTAGTGAGTAGTGGTTAGTGGCTAGTGGCTAGTAGTCAGTTCCGCAATCCGCATTCCCCAATCCCCAATCCAAAATCCAAAATCCCCAATCCAAAATCCCAATGACTTCTGAGACCCTCCATACCCCTACCAAATGGCGCACTTGCAACGGCCAACAATTTAAGAAGCTGGCTCGGGCAGGGCTGTTTTGGTTGGAAAAGCACCAACAAATCGTCAATGCCCTCAATGTGTTCCCCGTGCCCGATGGGGATACGGGGACAAATATGTTGCTAACCATGCGTTCGGCGTGGCGCAATATTCAGGATAGCTCTGAGGAGCATGTGGGCAAGTTGGCGCAGAAGTTTTCCAAAGGGGCACTCATGGGCGCACGGGGCAACTCGGGCGTAATTCTGAGCCAAATTTGGCGCGGTATGGCGCAAGCATTGGAGCATGAGGCGGAATTGAGCGCGGCCGACCTCGGCCGTGCCTTCCAACAAGCCAGCGACACCGCCTACAAAGGGGTGATGAAACCCGTGGAGGGGACCATTTTAACAGTCATTCGGGAAGGGGCGGAAGAGGCGATGGACGCGGCCGCTAAAAGCGACGATTTGCGCTTCGTCTTGCGCCGCGCCATCACCCGCTGTGGCCAAGCGCTCGAGCGCACCCCCGAACTGTTGCCCATCCTAAAACAAGCAGGGGTGGTGGATTCGGGCGGCCAAGGGCTGATTTATGTGCTGGAAGGGATGTACAAATACGCCACGGGCGAGCTGACCGAGCGGGATTGGGACACGGCCGAGGCCAGTTTCGAGGCGGCCGTGGCCGCCTTGCCCGCCCAAGCCCACGCCGTGCCCGAAGGAGGTGTGTTGGAAAACCATTATGATGTGCAATTTATTATCATGGGCCAAAACCTGAACGTGGAAGAGGTGCGGCGCACGATAGACGCAATGGGGGATTCAACAGTTGTGGTGGGGGATGAGACGACCATCAAGGTGCATGTGCATGTGGACAACCCCGGCGACCCCATCAGCTATGGGGTAAGTTTGGGCGAGATTACCGATGTGGTGGTCGAAAATATGCAGATGCAGATGGATGAGATTGTGAGCGGGGGTGGCACGGCCGCCTTAACCCCGCTTCCCATCGCCACCGTGCGCGTGGGCGAAGGGCAAATTGCGGTGGTGGCCGTGGCCGCTGGCGAAGGGTTGGGCGATTTGTTCCGCGATATGGGCGCGGCGGGCATTGTCCCCGGCGGGCAAACCAACAATCCCAGCACCGAAGAAATTTTGGCCGTGGTGGATGGGTTGCCGACGGACAAAATCATTTTGTTGCCCAACAACAAAAACATCGTTTTGGCCTGCGAAGCGGCGCGGGATTTGAGCGACAAGCAGATTATGGTGGTCCCCACGCGCACCGCCCCGCAAGGCATCAGTGCCATGTTGGGGCTGAATGCGGATGGGGAACTGGCCGAGGTGGCGCAGGCGATGGGGGCACTGGCCCAGCAAGTGACCACGGCCGAAATTACCATTGCCACCCGTTCGGTGGAAATTGATGGGGTGGCGGTGGCGGAGGGGAATGTGATTGGCTTGCTGGATGGCAAGTTGCGGGCGGCGGGGGAGGATGTGGAGACGGTGTTGGCGCATTTGCTGGCGGCCGTGGAGGATTTGGAGGAGCGGGAGTTGGTGACGTTGTTTTATGGGGCGGATGTATCGGAGGAGGACGCGGCCGAGGTGGCGGACCAAATTACGACGGCGTATCCAGAGTTGGAGGTGGAGGTTCAGGCGGGGGGGCAACCGTATTACTTCTACATTTTGGGCATTGAGTAGCCAACTCACCTCCCTTCCTGATTCAAAAGCGCAAGAAACCTTGCGCTTTTTGTTTTCTTGGGCAAAATGGCTCTGTTAGTAACCCTTGCCCTAGGCAATGGTTACAAGTACAATCCGCACAAATGTACTGCTACCCATTGGGGAAAAACCATGATAACCGTCCACCAAGCCGCCCAATTTTGTGATGTCTCGGCCGATACCATTCGCCGCTGGGAAAAAAAGGGGCTAATTCGCGCCCAACGCTCCGAAAACAACCACCGCCTCTTCGACCCGCAAGAGCTAAAGCGAGTGCAAGCCAAATATCTCGATGAATGCCACCACCGAAACAGCATGGCGAGTTTTGCACAGCGACCCAACCCCCTACACAGGCATCGAGCTATTTGCGGGGGCGGGGGGTATGGCCTTGGGATTAGCCAATGCGGGGCTACAAGACAAATTATTAGTCGAGTGGGATGAGCAAGCCGTGGCCACCTTGCGCCACAATCGGCCGCAGTGGAACACCGTCCATGGCGATGTGGCCGAGGTAGATTTTACCCCCTATGCAGGGCAAATAGATGTCGTATCGGGTGGCTTCCCCTGCCAAGCGTTCAGCTATGCGGGCTTAAAACGGGGCTTTGAGGACACGCGGGGCACGTTGTTCTTTGAGTTTGCCCGTTGTGTGCAGGAGGTACGGCCGAAAATTGCCCTTGCCGAAAATGTGCGCGGCCTGTTGCGGCACGACGACGGCCGTACCCTTGCCACCATCGTCAGTGTCTTTGAAGAACTCGGTTATCGAGTAGCCTATCGCCTGCTCAAAGCCCAATTCCACGATGTGCCCCAAAAACGGGAGCGGCTCATCATTATGGGCATTCGGGAAGATTTAGATATTTCCCACCTATTCCCCCGCGAACAAGATTATTTCATCACCTTGCGCGACGCGTTGGCGGATTGCCCCCCATCTATGGGTTCCAGCTATCCGCCCAAAAAACACGCCGTGCTTGCCCAAGTGCCCCCCGGCGGCTATTGGCGGGATTTGCCCGAGGAGGAGCAAGTGCGCTTCATGGGCAAAAGTTTTCATGCGGGGGGAGGTAAAACGGGTATGGCACGGCGGCTTTCGTGGGATGAGCCGAGTTTGACGCTGACCTGTAGCCCCGCCCAAAAGCAAACGGAACGTTGCCACCCCGAGGAAACACGGCCGTTAACCGTCCGCGAATACGCCCGCATCCAAACATTTCCTGATGAGTGGGAGTTTGTCGGCTCGCTCGCCTCCCAATACAAGCAGATTGGCAACGCTGTGCCCGTTAATTTGGGGTATCACATCGGCCGTGCCCTCATCGCCATGCTCGAGTGGAACGAGACAGGCCAGCCCCCTGCCAATTTAGGGGCGTATAGCCAAGTTAGCCATACACCTGACCAAACAGCTTCCCCAGAAACTCATCCCCAACAAGTTCCCCTCTTCCCTGAATATCAGCCATAACTCGTGGCAACGTTTCGTACAAGTGGCGGAGGGCATGTTGCTCTCCTGTGATTAGTGCATAAAAGCTATACCCATCAATGCGTCGAATTTGGGGGTTGGGCGGCCGATTGGTCTTATTGCGATTATCGGGCGGGGTAAATAGTTCATTGTACCGCTTGTGTGGCGGGGGCAAAACTTCCACATAATACGCCGTATAAACTGGATAATAGACCGCAATTTGGCCCGCCAAATCGTCGTAAATATCCCGTTTATGGTTCCCTTTGGTCGTGTTGTACTTGTTTTTTACCTCAGCAATTCGTTTTTGGTTGTGCGAAATCAAATCAACTACACCGCTATGTTTAGCCCAACTCGGTATTGAACTGATGATGTTTTCGTGAAATGTGCCGATGTGGTTTTGCAAGCTCTTTTGAGCTTTGCGGGCAATTTCTTGTTGGAGCCACTCCTGTAGGCCAATCCCCTGCGCTTGGGCATCAAATAAAGCCGAAAAGGGATCCAGCCCTCCCCCCACGCCAGTAAGACTTCATCTAAATCGACTCGAAGAGGAGCGATTTCAGACGCAGGGTCCAACAAGTAAACGGCCGTCTCATCCACCCCAACCACTACGATCGCATGTTGAAAAGAATCCCCTTGCCAATGCGCCAATTCACCTGCTTGAATAGCTGTTACCAGAGGAACCTGCTTCTTCAGCCAGTGTTGGAGAAGTTCCCACTCCCCCACACCACAGGCTACCTTCATTCCATGCGCTTCCAAGCGCATAATGCGGCTGGCGGGTGCGCCCAAATGGGCAATAATGCCCAATAAATTAGCCAAGGACTCTTGGGCAATCGCCAACCCCCAATAGGCCAGCACCATTTCGGCGCAAGCGGCTCAAGCGTAGCCATCGATTTGTCGTTTGTGCGGCGGTGATAAGGGCTGTGGCACGGCTACCATCTCCTCCGCTTCTTCCCTGGTGTCCCCTCATAGGCATCCACATCCACCAAGCCAATCGGTTCCGCAGGGTTATTCCCGTGGCCAGCCAAAAACGCCTTGAACCGCCATACAAGTTGCCCATCCCGCTGAGAGAGCGCGGGCTGTTGCGCCATTGCTCGCCCCACATGGGCTACCAACCACCCATTGGCTTTGCGGCGGCCAGATGGGCATCTAACAAGGGCGGCGCTAATTCTTGGTCCGCCACCCAAACCCAAACGGCCGTGCCCTCAGGCAAAGTGGTTGTGGGAGGGAGTTGAACACGGCCGTGGCGCACAACCCCTTGAACAGTTTGGACAGGATTCATGGGCATTCTCACTTGCATCGCATCGGGCAAACACAGCGGCATTGTAGCATAATTTAGGTTGCCCTACTCCCCCAGCACCCCCGCCAACTCGGCCGCGCCATACACCTCCCCCATCGCCGCCTCCCACGCCAGCCCCCCCCGATTCTCAAACACCCCATAGCGAATACCGGGGAAAAACGTCCGCCAATTCCCCTCCGCAGGAACCCGCTCCCACCCATAATCGGCCGCCAACGCCGTCAAATCTACATAATACCCCGCTGGGATGCTCTCCCTCAGCACCCCACCTTGGTCATAATGGCGCGGGTCCGCCCCAAAACGGGCGCGAAAATCCCACGGCCGCGCCCGCAATGGCTCCCCCTGCGAGCCATCCTGCACGGCCACCCGCACATAAATGCGCCAAAACATCTCCTGCCCCACCACCTCTGGCACAATCTCGATTTGCGGGTTAAAGCCCAGCGCCAAATCCTCCGCCAGCCCAAACGCCCGCCCCGCCTTGTGCCATGTGCGGTCGCTTTGGCCCGGCCCCGCCCCCACCGCCAGCGGCTCATACAATTTGTCTAATTCGGCCAACACATCCCAGCCCACCTCCTCAATGAGCCGCTCGCGCAAGGCCAAAAACGACTGCTCCACCGTATCGCTCAGGAAGGGGTAGGGCGCATCCACCCCTACTTGGATGAGCCGATAAGGGGCAGGCCCATCCACCGTTCGGCTGAGCGTTTCGGTGTAGAGCGGCGGGTCGGCCGTTTCGGCTATCGCCTGCACAAAGCCCACCGGCTCTTGCACAAGGGTGATGGCCGACCACGAGGGCGCGGCCAAACGGCCGACCTCAGGCGCGAAGGTTTGCGGAGCCACCGCCCACGCATCCACACTGCTGGCGATGAGATAATGGCGGCCGTTCAACTCATGCACATAAGCCAAGCTCTGCCCATTGGGCGACCACGTCGGTTGCCGCCCCTGCCCCACGCTGATGGGTTGCCCCACGGGGCGGTAATTTTCCAGCCGTTGCACATAGACGAGGCTGTAGCCCGTGCTGGTGTCGTAATAAGCAATCGCCTCGCCGTTGGGGTGGAAGGCCGCCCCGTTTTCCTGCCGCTCGGCCGAATTGGTGATATTGACCGCCCGCTCATCCCCCACCTCGTCCAGCGACATGACATAGAGGTCTTGCTGGCCGCCCCGCCAACTGCTAAAAGCGATGTGACGGCCGTCTGGCCCCCACACGGGCGCAAAATCGGCCGAGGGGTCTTGGGTCAGCCGATATGGCTCTTCCCGGCCGTCCGCCTTCACAATGTAAATATCCAAATTCTCTTCGCGGTACGACTCGAACACCAGCCATTGCCCATCGGGCGACCAACCCGGTTGGCCGTCGTAGCCCATGTGGTTGGTGACGCGGGTGGTGCGCCCCGTGGTCATGTCCAGCGTGTACAGCTCCCAGTTGCCATCCCGCTGGGAGGCAAAAGCCAGTCGGCGGCCGTCGGGACTCCACACCCCATCGGTGTCGTCGGCGGGATGGTTGGTCAGGCGCACGGGCGCATCTTGCCCCAGCGAGAGCACGTATAAATCGCTATTCCCATTTTGGCGCAGGGTAAACAGCAAACTGCCCCCCCCTTGCAACGGGTCGGGCGTTGGCCACGGGGTTAGGGCAATAATGGCGGGGGTGGGGGTGAAGGTGGGCGTGGGGGTTTGGGTGGGGCTGGGGGTCAGCGTGGGGGTGGGGGATGGGGTGCGGGTGGGGTCGCCACTGCTGGCAATCAGGGTTGCGTCTAAATCGCTCCCCCACTCGGGGTTCATCTGCACGGCGATAAAGCCGAAGGCGACGACGAGGACGTTGACGGTGACGAAAGCTGTCAACAAACGGGGCGCACGGCCGCGAGACCCCCCATTCCCTGCAACCACCTCCCGCACGACGATGGGAGCCAAAACGGCTTGGGCAGGCGGCCGTGGCCGCACCGCCCACACCCGCGCCCGCGCCCATGCCACCTCGGCGCGGGAGAGCCAGCGGCGGCGCAGGCGGGCGCGGGCGGGCGCTGTCGCTTGCCAGCGGGCACGAATGGCGGAGACGGCCGTGCGCCACGCCAGCCGCACCAATTTGCCCAGCACCACCAACAAGGCGTAAAACGGCCAGATAAAGGGCCAAATGAGCCAGCCAATCATCCGTCCCAAGGCTCTGCTCATGTGGATGGCATAGCGCCACATGGGGCGCACAAAGGGCCACAACAGTTTTTCCAGCGGCCATGTGATGGGGCGGAAGAGCCAAAAGAGCAAGTTGCGCATGGCCAGCCCGAGACGGCCGATGAAACGCCACACGGCCAGCAGGCCACGGCCGATGGCCAGCACAAAACGGCCGACGGCCGCAAATGGCCAACGACACCAGAGGTACAACTGCTGAAGAACAGTCCGCATCACGCTTTTAGTTTAACATAATAAAAATAAACGTCATTTGTTTTTAGTCATTTGTCATTTGTCATTTGCCTCCAACCTCCCATTGCTCATTGTTCATTGCTCCTTGTCCATTGTATAATGCCCTCTATCAACCACATACCCACGGGTGCTTAGGCAACTAGGCTGAGATGGCTGCATAATGCGGGGCTGACCGTTTAACCTGACCCAGATAATGCTGGCGTAGGGACTGGGAAAAGATGCTTTTTGCCACCAGCCCTCTGCCCATGCAGAGGGCTTTTTTGTTGTTACTGGTTATTGGGTTATTGGTTATTCGTTATTCGTTATTGGTTATTGGATGTACTAATGGGGTTTCAATAACCAGTAACCCAATACCCCCCACAGGAGATATTATGAAACGATTTGTCGCCTTACTTTTGTTGGTGGGGCTGATGGCGTGCCAAACGGCCGCGCCGACACCTGCCCCACACACGGCCGTGCCCATTACGTTGCGGCTGATGGTTCACGATAGTTTTGAGATTAGCGAGGCCACCTTGGCTCAGTTCACGGCCGAAACAGGCCACCATGTCGAAATTTTTAAGGCAGGAGATGCAGGCGAAATGGTCAACAAAGCTGTTTTGTCCAGCGAAGCCCCACTGGCCGATGTGTTGTTTGGGGTAGACAACACCTTCCTCAGCCGTGCCCTTGAAAATGAGATTTTCTTGCCCTACAACTCCCCCGAACTTATCAACATCCCCGATGCCCTTGAGTTAGACCCCGAACACCGCGCCCTGCCCGTGGATTATGGGGATGTGTGCCTGAATTATGATAAGGCGTGGTTTACCGAAAACGGTTTGCAACCACCCCAAACGTTGGCCGATTTGGCCACCCCCGCCTATGCCAAATTAACGGTGGTGGAAAATCCCGCCACCTCTTCGCCGGGACTGGCTTTTTTGCTGGCTACCATCGCCACATTTGGTGAGGATGGCTATTTGGCCTATTGGCAACAGTTGGTAGCGAACGAAGTGCTTGTCGTTTCGGATTGGTCGAGTGCTTATTATGGGGAGTTTACGGCCGCTTCCGAATCGGGCACGCGCCCGATTGTGGTGAGCTACGCCAGTAGCCCCCCCGCCGAGGTCTATTTTGCTGAAAGCGCGTTGGAGGAGGCTCCGACAGCGGCCGTGACCAGCCCCGGCAGTTGTTTCCGCCAAATTGAGTTTGTGGGGGTGTTGCGGGGCACCGCCCACGAAGAGGCGGCGCACCAATTGGTTGATTTTATCTTAAGCAAAACATTCCAAGAGGATATTCCGCTCAATATGTTTGTCTACCCTGCCAATGAAACGGCCGCCTTGCCCCCCGTCTTTGTCGAACACAGTGTCATCCCCGCCGAACCAGCCACACTCGACTACACCCAAATTTCCACCAACCGCGAAGCATGGGTGCAAGCGTGGACAGAGGTGGTGGTGAGGTAGGGCAGAGTGCTGAGTGGAAAGTCTTTCAGTCGGTCAGTCGGTCAGTCAATCCGCAATCCCCAATCCCCAATCCCCATTCCTATGGGTTGTAATGCAACTGTCCTTCGGCCGTGGTCAGCAAGCCTATGGCGATGAGCTGGTGCAGGGCGGCCAGCAGGGCGGGCAGGCTGGTGGGGATTTGCTGGCGAAATACCTCGCCCAGTTCCCCTTCTTGCTGGTATTTGAGCAGGCCGTTGGTGGCGCGTTTGCCCCACACGGTCAACTCAAACCCAGCGGCCGTGCAAGCAATGTTCAGGCGCAGGGTTTGGTGGGCAAAGCGCAAACTCGCCCCTTCGCCCTCGGGCAAGGGGCTGACTTTCCAGTACACCCGCCGCTTATCCACTTTACGGCCGCGCCCGAACAAGCCCCGGCGCATTTCTGTTTCGGTTTCTTCGGACGCACCACAGTAAGTGGTGGCAAAATCGGTCAATAAATCTTGCACAGCTTGCCCAATGGGAAAGCGCAACCGCCCTGTGGCGGTGGTGGGTATCACCTCGGGTTCGTCGTCTTCTTTGTCGGCCGTGGTTTGTTCGGGAGGGGCTTCATCGGGGAGGGGGCCGAGGGGGGCTGTTTGCTTCTTTTGCTTGCCCAACTTGCGGAGTTGGACGAGTTGCCCCTCGGCCGCTTTATGGCCGAGTGAAGCGGCGCGTTCAAAACACCACAATGCCTGCTCAAATTGCCCCTCCCGCGTCAGCAACACCCCCAAAAAGAAAAGCGGTTGTGGTTCATTGTCATTGAGCCGCACCGAACGCTTAAAATCTTTACGCGCGGCCGTAAACTGCTCCAAAGCGGCATAGGCATGGGCGCGATGGTAGAACGCCACAGCATTCTGGCTGTCCATCTGCACCACCTGTGTAAAACAGGCGATGGCCTGCTGGTACTGCTTTTCTCGCGCCAACCGCAATCCATCTTCTAAAACTTGTTGTGCTTCATAAATGACCATACTATTGATTGTACAGAACCCGCTTTGACCAAATAGAATTTTTTGCCCAAAATTCACGCAGAAGAAAGAAGAAGAAGAGAGAAGAGAAACCCCACTACTGAGCTTACAGCTTAGAGCTTATGGCTTACGGCTTACAGCTAAATTAAGGAGATTCCCATGAGTACGTTGGATTGGATAGACGAGGAGATAACGAACCTGAAGGAGCAGGGGCTGTACAACCACATCCGCACCATTGAATCGGCGATGGATGGGTGGGTGGTGATTAACGGCCGCGAGATGCTCAACTTTTGCGCCAACAACTATTTGGGGCTGGCCAACCATCCCCGCTTAAAGGCGGCCGCCAAAGATGCCATTGACGAATACGGCGTTGGCCCCGGCGCTGTGCGCTCCATCGCGGGAACCATCACCCTGCACGACAAATTGGAGCAGGCGCTGGCCGAATTTAAGCACGCCGAGGCGTGTCTCACCTTCCAGAGCGGCTTCACGGCCAATTTGGCCACCATTCCTGCCTTGGTGGGCAAAGAGGATGTCATTTTTTCGGACGAGTTGAACCACGCCAGCATCATTGATGGCTGTCGGTTGAGCCGAGCCAAAATTGTGGGGTATGCCCACAACGACATGGCTGACCTCGAGGCAAAGCTGGGGGAACACACCAATTACGGCCGTCGGCTTATCGTCAGCGATGGCGTGTTTAGCATGGATGGGGACATTGCCCCGCTGGACAAGCTGTGCGATTTGGCCGAAAAGCACGGCTGTATTTTGATGGTGGACGATGCGCACGGCGAGGGGGTGTTGGGCACGGGCGGCCGGGGCATTGTGGATCATTTTGGCTTGCACGGCCGCGTAGACATCGAAGTGGGCACGCTGAGCAAGGCGTTTGGGGTGGTGGGCGGCTTAGTGGCGGGCAAAAAGAGCCTCGTTGATTGGCTGAAACAAAGGGGACGGCCGTTCCTCTTCTCCAGCGCCATGACAGCCCCCGACGCGGCCGCTTGCCTCGAGGCGGTGGCCATGTTGCAAGAATCCACCGAATTGGTAGACCGTTTGTGGGCGAACGCCACTCTGATGAAGGGCGAAATGGCCAAGATGGGCTTCGACATTGGGCACAGCACCACCCCCATTGTGCCCATCATGCTGGGCGAAGCGCCGTTGGCGCGGAAATTTAGCCAACGGCTGTTCGAGGAGGGGGTGTTCGCGATGGCCATTGGCTTCCCCACGGTGGCCAAGGGCAAAGCGCGTATTCGGGTGATGAACTCGGCCGCCCATTCCCAAAGCGATTTGGAGCAAGGGTTGGCCATCTTTGAGAAAGTGGGGCGGGAGTTGGGTGTTATTTAGTGGTTAGTGGTTAGTGCGAGTGGTAGTAGTACTTGACTATCCACTAATCACTCCACTACCCACTTTTGGAGTTAAACCAATGCGTAAAAAAGTCATTCTCATCACAGGTGCAAGCGGGGAAGTGGGGCAGGCGCTCATTCGCCATTTGGCGGCCGATGGCAACAATCAGGTGGTTTCGATGGATTTGCGGCCGTTGCCCGACGATTTGCACGGCCTCTCCCACCATGTGGTGGGCAATTTGCTGGACAACATGTTGCTGGCGCGGATTGTGAGCCAGTATGAGGTGGATGCCATCTACCACTTGGCGGCACTGCTCTCCACCAGTAGCGAGTTTACGCCCGATGTGGCCCACCAAGTGAATGTGGAGGGGACGCTGGCTTTGCTGAAAATGGCGACTGAGCAATCGCAATGGCGCGGCCGTTCGATTCAGTTCATCTTCCCCAGCTCCATCGCCGTGTATGGAATGCCCGAAATGGAGCAGAGCAAAGGGCTGTACCAGCGGGTGCGGGAGTGGGAGTGGAACCAGCCGCGCACGATGTATGGCTGTAACAAGCTCTATTGCGAGTTGTTGGGGGAGTATTTCGGCCGACATTATCGGCAACTAGCGGCCGAGCAACCCGTCATGGTGGATTTTCGCGCCCTGCGCTTTCCCGGCCTGATTAGTGCATTAACTGTGCCTTCGGGTGGCACGAGCGATTATGCGCCCGAGATGATCCACGCGGCGGCGCAGGGCAAGCCGTATGCCTGCTTTGTGCGCGAGGATGTGCGCATTCCGTTCATGGCCATGCCCGATGCTGTGGATTCGCTGTTGCAATTGGCCCATGCCCCGCGTGAGAAGCTGACCCGCTCGGTGTATAACGTGCGGGCGTTTAGCCTGACGGCGGCCGAGATTCGGGATTTGGTGGTGGCTTCGTTCCCAGAGGCGGAGATTACGTTTGTGCCGGATGTGAAGCGGCAGGCGATTGTGGATAGTTGGCCGGGGGATATTGATGACAGTGCCGCCCAGCAGGATTGGGATTGGCGGCCGAATTATGACGCGGCGCGGACGTTTACGGAGTATTTGATTCCGAATATCGCCCAGCGATATGCGAAGTAATACAGAAGAGGGAGGAAAGAAGAGAGACGGCCGTTGGGGGAACCTCCAACGGCCGTTTCCCTCTCTCAACGCATCTCCCCCACCCAACACCAACGCCATAATTCAGGCAGGTCAAGACAGGGTTTAGAGATAGTTGCTCACAGATGAGTAGGGAGTAGTGTGAAACTACTCACTATTCACTACTCACTCGAGTAAAAACTCCCTTTACCCAACAGAGATTCTCCCCACCAACCAAACACCCACATTCCCCTCTATCCCTATCATCCACCGCTATCCGAATACTTATTTCCAAACATTTACGCCCTCTTCATCTCCAATCATTGCGAGAACAGCCCAATCTCTTTACAATAGTGACTAACCTTCATGGTAAAATAGTACTAGCAACCAAATGGAAACTCCTTTTCTACTCGTCTATTTAGTCATTCATCAAACACGACTAAACAACGACCTCTAAACAGTACCGCTGAGGTGCGCGAAATTGATTAGCCCAGAAGCCCATTCCACCGCCACCAAACGCACAAAACCCCTCATCTTGGTAGGTGCCGATTTGAACCCCTCTGTACTTGTTGTGGACGACGAACCTATGGCGCGAACCCTCCTGCGGTTGATGCTGGTACGCGCTGGGTTTGAAGTCGTAGAAGCCAAAGACGGCCACGACGCGCTCGAAAAGCTCAAAGAAAACCGTCCCGACTTGGTCATCCTAGATGTGATGATGCCGGGGATGGATGGTTTTACAGTTTGTAGCACCATGCGGAGCCAACCGACAACGGCCGATGTCCCTGTTATCATGCTCAGTGCCAAAACCGACATGGGCAGTGTCAACAAAGGACTGACCTCGGAGCCACCAAATACCTCACCAAACCCGTCTCCCCGAAACGCTCACCCGCCATGTGCGGGACATTCTGGGCGAAGCCAGCCACACTTAAGCATCAATAAGGCGCAATGAGTGCGGTGCAAAAAGTACGAATGACGAAGTACGAAGTACGATATTACTCGGGAGATATCGTAATTCGTACTTTGTAATTCGTCATTTTTCATTGGTATGTACGTCATTGGCACGGCCGGGCATGTAGACCACGGCAAATCCACCCTTGTCCGCGCCCTGACAGGCATAGACCCCGACCGCCTGCGCGAAGAAAAAGAGCGGGAGATGACCATAGACCTCGGCTTTGCGTGGTTGAAGCTAGAGGGGTTGGCAGAAGAAGTGGGGGTGGTAGATGTGCCCGGCCATCGGGACTTCATCGAAAACATGCTGGCGGGGGTGGGGGGCATTGATTTAGCGTTGTTGGTGATTGCGGCCGATGAAGGCGTGATGCCCCAAACGGCCGAACACCTCGCCATTTTAGACCTGCTGGCCATTCCCCGTGGCCTCATCGTCCTCACCAAACTCGACATGGTCGAAGACCCCGACTGGGTGGAGCTAGTCCAACTGGAAATACACGAAAAATTAGCGGGAACGGTGCTGGCCAACGCGCCCATCCTGCCCGTTTCCGCCCGCACAGGGCAAGGGATGGCCGAACTACGGTCAGCCATCAGCCAGCAATTGCAAACGGCCGAACCACGGCCGAACCTCGGCCGACCCCGCCTGCCCCTAGACAGGGTCTTTAGCCTGCAAGGGTTCGGCACGGTGGTCACGGGCACATTACTCGGTGGCGCGTTGCGGGTCGGGGATGGGGTCGAGATTCAGCCGCATGGCTTGCACGGTCGTATTCGTGGCTTGCAAAGCCACAAAACCAAACGGGAAATCGCCCTGCCCGGCAACCGCGTGGCCGTCAATTTGACAGGCGTGGACAAAGACGACCTCGAGCGGGGGCAAGTGCTCACGGCCGAAGGCGTTCTGCGCCCCACCCTACTCGTAGATGTCGCCTACCGCCACCTGCCCACGACCGAAACCCCGCTCAAACACAACAGTGAGGTCAAACTATTTGTGGGGTCAGCCGAAATTTTGGCCCGCGCCCGCGTGTTGGGAGCCAAAGAAATCGCCCCCGGCGAGACGGTTTGGGTGCAATTGGCCTTGCGCCAGCCAGCGGCCGTCGTGCGCGGCGACCGCTTTATTTTGCGCCGCCCTTCCCCACCCGCCACCCTCGGCGGCGGCGAAGTGTTGGATGCCCACCCCGGCCGGCAACATCGCCGCTTCCGCCCCGAGGTATTGGCTCGCCTGCAAACGTTATCGCAAGGCACATCGGGTGATTTGCTCCTGCAAAAATTACAGCGGCTGGAACCCATCGCCCTAGCCAAGTTCCAGCGGGAGGCGGGGCTGGAACCCGCCCAATTTGCGGAGGCGTTGGCGGAGGTGTTGGGCGACGGCCGTGCCCGCCAACTCGACCAAATTTTGCTTTCCGAGAGCCGTTTCCAAACGGTAATCGGGCAGATGGGGCAAACTGTGGGGCAATACCACGCCGACAACCCGCTCCGTTTGGGGATGCCCCGCGAGGAGTTGCGGAGCCGGCTGAAGCTGACGGCCGCGCTCTTCAACGCCCTTTTGCCCCACAGCGGCCTTGTTGAGGAGGGGGCGTTGGTGCGAATGGCTGGCCATGCCATCCGCTTCACGGCCGCCCAACAAACACGCCTCGAGGCGTTGCTGGCCGATTTTGCCCGTGCGGGGGTCAATTCGCCTAGTGTGAAGGAGGCGCAAGCGGCCGTGGGCGAAGATGTTTATTACGCCCCTCGTAGATTTAGGCGAGCTTGTGCCGTTGAATGAGGGGGTGGTGTATGCGCGGGCGGAGTACGGCCGTTTGGTGGCGCAAATCAGTGAGTTTATGCGCCAAAATGGCCCCACCAGCGCGGCCGAGGTGCGCGACTTGCTGGACACGAGCCGAAAATATGTCATTGCCCCGCTGGAACACCTCGACCAGCGGCAATCACGCGCCGCACAGGGGAGGTGCGGGAGTTGTTGACGTAGAGTGGCTGTAAACCTTCGCCACCTTAAAAGAAGGCGGCGAATGCCTGGGGAAACGATAGCAGAGGTTCGTCAGTTTAGGGGTTGTGGGCTGATGGGGTGCGCGGGCGTTGGGGAATACGGGAGAGTTGTACGCACGAGGGAGCAGAGGGTTGCCTGACCGCCCGGGCTCGGAAAAAGCCCTTGGCCGTATCGGGGTCGAGTAGGACAAGGTTTGTGCCTTCCGCATATCGTTGAGCGTATTTCCCCCGCACGGCTCCTTTCAACAACGTTTTCATGTCGTACTCAGGGCGGAGTTCGTCGTGTAAATCAGGTGTATTGTTCATATTCTTCCCGCTCTAATGGGGTTAATTCTCGGGCACTAATGATGCGAATACGGTCGTACCGTTCTGTATGGGAGACCATCAACAAACGGTTTTTGTCGGAATACCCAATCAGTATAAAACGCTCTTCATCATAGGAATGCTCGGGGTCAGAGGCACTCGCACTGAGGGGGTCTGCAAAAACGGTGCTGGCTTCTTCAAAAGAAACCCCATGTTTGCGCTTGTTTTGTGCCGCTTTGCGTGGATGCCACTCAAATTTTAAGCTCATTCCTTCCTCAATGAAACTTACAAGATAGAGCGGTATACAAAAAAACCTCCGTCGTCTGTCAGGCGGCGCAGGTTTGAGGGGCAGGTGAGTGGGCTTTAGAGGGGCCAATCCCGCAACATGCGTTCGGTTTCTTCGGCGTGGCCGCTCTCATCGCGCACCATGTCTTCTAGCTGGACAGCCAGCCCTTTTTCGCCCAACTCATCCGCTTGGCGGGCGCGTTGGATGTAGTCGGCCGTGGCTTGCCGCTCGGCCGCCAACACAGCCTCCAACATCTCCCGGTTGGTGTGGGCGGTGGGCACGGGGCGGGGTGTCGTGGTTGGTTCGCCGCCGAGCGAGACGATTTTGTTGGCCAGAAATTGGGCGTGCAGTTGCTCATCAGCCACTTCGGCGAGGAAGAATTGGGCGAGTTGCGGCCGATACGGCCCCGTCACCTTGGCCGCATAAGTCAGGTATTGGATGATGGCACCGAGTTCGCCGGCGAGGTCGCCGTTTAAGTTGTCAATCAAGATTTGTTTATTCATAAGGTTCTCCATTTTTGTGTACTGGTGTACTCGTGTATTGGTTTATTAGTATATTGGTGCAGTTTAATATACCCCTACACCAATATACCAATAAACCTATATACCCATCGTCCTTACTTGACCACCAAAGGCAAGTAGACGGCCGTTTGCCCCCCACCCATCTCATATGCTACCAACAACACAGGGCGATTGCCCTCCACGGGGTTTTCGCGGGTATCAAACCGCTTGGCCGTGTTGTTGAGCGTCTCATCCGCCTGCAACAGCCAGCCAAAATTGGCTGTGGGCGCATCGAGCCAGCTTTGCACATCGGCCACCAGTTCGGCCGATGACCAGAGATATGTTCCTTCCTCGCCTGCGGTTTGGCTGGCACTGGCGGTGGTTTCAAAATCGCCGCCGGGGGTTGCCCAGAGCGTCTCGGTGTAGAAGCGGTGGAGCCATGTGGCATCGTTGGCTTGGGCGGGTGCGCCGCCGCCCTCTTCGCCCGAAGCATCAGAGGTTCCTTCGCCCCAATCGGCCGTGAGCGGGTAGAGCGACACGGCCGTGGCCGTGGGAACCGAAGCGCGAGAAAGGTTCAGGATGAGCGTGGCGCTGACAATTTGCGCCCCAGCAGGCACGCTCCCCGCCACATCAAAGGCGAGCAAACCGCGCCGGCTGTTGCCGCCCGAGTTGTTGCCCACGAAGAAGTATTGCCCCGCGCCGTTACTCAAAGAGCCTGTGCCATTCTCGTACAAGGTGTTGTCTTTCAGCGGCCAGAGGGTGATTTGCCCTTCTGTGCCAATGGTGATGCCAAAGGTGTCGGTGGCGGTGCTGGAGCCATTGTCGGCCGTGACCGTAATCATTTTGGCGCCGACCATGTTCCATGTGTAGCTGATGGCATCACTTAAACTGGCACTGACGTGCTCGCTGGCCATTTGCCCATCCGCCCACCAACTGTAGGTGATGGGTAAGGTGGCGGAGAGGGGTGCGGCCGTGGCCGTGAAAGTGTAAACCCCCAACACATCGCCACTCGTCGGCCCACTGATGGCCACACTTTCCAGCGGCGTGGGGGGAGCTTCTTCAATCTCAATCGTCAACGTATCGCTGACCACGCCAAAGCCGTTGTCGGCCGTGATAGTGACCAGTTTGGCACCCGCCGTAGCCCATGTGAAGTCGATGTTGTCGCTCAGGCTGTTGCTATTGGCGTGGGTCACGGGCAGTTGCTCATCCGCTTCCCATGTGTAGGTGATGGGGACGGTGGTGGAGAGGGGCGCGGCCGTGGCCGTAAAGGTGTAACCCACCAATATATCGCCACTTGTCGCCCCACTGATGGTCACGCTGTCCAGCGGTGTGGGCGGAGCGTCTTCAATCTCAATCGTCAACGTATCGCTGACCACGCCCAAGCCGTTATCGGCCGTGACAGTGACCAGTTTGGTGCCTGTCGTGATCCATGTGAAGGCAATGTTGTCGCTCAGGCTGTTGCTACTGGCGTGGGTTACGGGCAGTTGCTCAGCCGCTTCCCATGTGTAGGTGATGGGTAAGGTGGTGGAGATGGGTAAAACTGCGGCCGTAAAGGGAATGCTGGTGCTAGTTGTGCCCGTCAGTGGCCCTGTCAAAGCAATTTCAGCGGGGGCAACAGGAAGCAAATATTCAATGATGAGTTGCGGCCGATTGGCGGCCGTGCCGTGTTGCTGGCTGTCAAAGCGGCGGGCAGTGAGGCTCGTTACTTCATTGCCCAGCAACAGCCAGCCAAAATTGCTGGCGGGGGCATCCAGCCAACTTTGCACATCGGCCGCCATGCCTGCGCTTTGCCATGTATAAGCCCCCAACCCTGTCACCATTTGGGTGGCACTGGCCATGCCCACAAAATCGCCGCCGGGGGTTGTCCATGCCGTGCTGGTGTAATTATTATGCGACCATGTCGCATCCCCTGCCGTAGCATCTGCCCCTGTCCCTTCTTGCCCTGAGGCATCGGAGGTGCCTTCTCCCCATGCGGCCGTGGCGGGGTGCAGGGCAATTGCCCGTGCATTGCCCGCCTCGCCGCCATTGACACGGGAGAGGTTGAGGCGCAGGGTGGCTGTCAAAATCGTGGCTCCCGCAGGGATGCTACCTGCCACATCGAAGGCGATGAGTGCCCGGCGGGCATTGTTGCTGTTGATGGGGCCTGTGTTGCCCACAAAAATGTGCTGGCCACGGCCGTTGCTCAAATCGCCGCTTTCTTCAAACAGGGTCGTGTCTAAGCTGGGGTTTAAGGTGGTGCTGGCCAAAATGGTGGTTGGCTCGGCCGCAACCGGCCGCATGGCCGTGGCCACCAAACCCAACAACAAGCCCGCCATTAGAAATGGGAAGAGAATTTTTTTCATGTGATTGTCCTTGTGAGGGGAAACTAAAAGTGAAAGGTGAAAGGTGAAAAGTGGGGTGCGTACATACTCCACCTCTCACTTTTCACCTTTCACTTTTAACTAAAACTAACGCGCTCCCAACTGTGCCGCGATGCCGTGGCCAACCCAAACCTCATGGTCAAAGGTGCCGGGCGCGGCCGAGGCCACAAAATAGGTCACCCCTTGTACGGGCGGCCGTTTTTGTAGCTCTTGCCAGAACTGCATGTACTCTCGCGCCTTGGTATTCCAATCATTGCCCAAGTTATCGCTTGCTTCCGTCACCCAAATTTGCTTGTTGGGGAAGCGGCGAATGTAATCATCTACCAATGGAATACCCGAATCGGGGTGGGTCATCATGTTGAAGTGGGGATTAGACCAGTAGGAGTGCATCCCCAAGCCATCGGCCGCTTCGATAGACGGCCGACATGCCTCCAAGAACGGCCGGTCAGCTTGTCGCAAATTGGGCGCATCTGGCCCCGGCGAGAGACCGGGGAAGATATAGCGCACATTGGGCAACTGCTGGCGGTATTTGCCCAGCACCTGCAACCACCATTGGTTAAAGGCACGGCCGTCAGCCCATGTGCTTTTCAGCCCTTCCACTGTCAGATTGGGTTCGTTGTGCAACTCCACCACCACATTTTTGCCCTGCAACGCGGCCAAG
This sequence comes from Candidatus Hadersleviella danica, assembly GCA_016711405.1. Taxonomy (GTDB): domain Bacteria; phylum Chloroflexota; class Anaerolineae; order Promineifilales; family Promineifilaceae; genus Hadersleviella; species Hadersleviella danica. Next base: position 39,144 of record JADJSZ010000019.1, read on the forward strand.
GTGCGTTTGGTGTCCCCAATCGTGTCGTTCACAAATTGGTCGGGGCTGATATTGCGGTTGCCAAAAGACAAGAAGGCGCGCACCACCCAATGGGCATTGGGATGGTCTTTGGCCAATTGCTGGATGGCGTTGGGGTCGTGGAAGGAGAGCACTTTAATCATGCCGGGGCGCAACGCCTTGAATTCGGCAATTTCGGCGGCCGAAATATCGGGTGTGGCCGAGGCGTGGAGGCCGATGCGGGCTTGGCCTGTGAGGGGCATATCCACAGGCGGCGGCGGGGCGATGGGTGCGGGGTTCCGCCAGCGACGGCCGAGATGGGGGCGGTGGCGGGAACGGCCGTGCCAGCCGCCGCAGGAGCGTTCACCAAATTGGTGGCCACCCGCACAGGGATATATTCCCCTTGGGGTGCGCCCACGACCAACATCTCTACTCCAGCCGCTACAAAACCGATATTGGCTCCATCCCGGCGCGGTGCATCACGTAAGTTGATGCCGTATTGCCCCGGAATGGCCACGGAACCGCGCACGCTGGTCGCTGATGTAAACGCCCAGCCGGGGATACTTTTTTCGGGTGGTGTGGGTTCGGTGATGGGAGGGGGGGGCGGAGCGGCGGCGGCGGCCGTGGCTCCAATCGGTTTGGGGGTTTGCACCTTGGGCGGGTTCGGCACAATGCTAATCATGTCGGTGCGGTCTACCAGCACAGGGGTGTAATCCCCATCCGCCTTGCCCGCAATGGTCACAACGGATAGCCCCTTCACCACGCCGATTTGCGAACCAAACTCGTTCGGTTGTGCCCGCAGATTGATGCCGTATTGACCCACAACAGCCTTTTCGCCACGCAATTCCATGTATTGCGTCCAGCCCCAACCCAAGCACGTTGTCTCGCTGACCCCTGTGTGGGCGGACAGCACCCCAGCGGCAGGCTTGGGCGGCGAGGATTGCACCATGTTCACTTCGCCCACAAAATCGTTTCGCGCCGCTTTAACGGGGGTGTATTCGCCACTCACCGCGCCCGTAATGGTCACTTGCGCCCCGCCCTTCACCAAGCCAATTAAAATACCATCGCGGCGCGGGTCAGAGCGGAGGTTGATGCCGTATTGCCCGACTGTGGCGCGTACGCCACTGGCATCGGGGGTGATATAGGTGGTGAAAGCCCAGCCGTCTATGGTGGAAACCATCGGCGGGAATTCGGGGGCAGGTTTGGGCACGGGCGGCGTTTCGCCAATGGTAACAAGCGGGACATCTACGGGGTAGAACCCCTTTTGTTTGGCTCCTGTGATAACCATTACCCCCCCTTCGGGAACCACCGCCAGCCGTTGGGCATTTTGGTCGGCCGCGGCGCGCAAACTGATGCCGCCCGAATTGGCTTGCGCCAATTCCCCTTGCAGGGTAATGACCCATTCCGCTACCCAGCCCGATTTATAGGGGCCTGCGGGGCGGGTAAAGCCCATCAGGGGAGCCAAATAAGGGGTGGGGTCGGTGATGTTGCGGGGCCAATTGGGCACGGGGCGGGGGCCACGTAGCTCGAAATGGAGGTGGGGGCCAGAGCTGGCACCTGTGTTGCCCAATCGCCCAATTTCAGCCCCAGCCGCGACATTATCCCCCTGCTTGACAGCAAGGGTGTGTAAATGGCCATAGATGGTGGTATACCCATTGGCATGTTGCACATAGGCGTGGTGGCCATAGCCATTGGCCTCGAAGCCTGTTTTGCTTACTTTGCCGGGTGCAACGGCATAAATTTTGGTGACCCCTTCTTGGCCTCCAAGGTCTATGCCCATATGGCCCGGTGTGCCAAATTTGGCGTAAAAGGCCGCGTTCACGCCAAATGGTTGGGTGATTTGGCGACTGTCGGCTGGCCAAACTTCTACTTTAAAGTCGTCACTCATAGGTACTCCTTTTTTAGGGAAACTAAGGGGATTCGATAATGGTTACAGTCTAATAGATGGATAGGGGATTGTGCAAGGGGAGTTGGCGATTATTTGTCGCCAACCAACGGGTAAAAATCGCCCGCCCCACGGCCGCCGACAACCACCTCCCAGCGGCGCAACGGCTCGGCCGCATCATAAAAGCCAATGATGAGCGGCAAGTCGGCCGCATGGACACCAGCGGGGAGCAGCAAAACGTGCATTTGCCAGAACAAATCGCCCACCTGCCACTGGTTGCTGGGCACATCCAACCTGTCATTTTGGGCGATGGGCACCCCGTCCGCACCGAGGAGTTGGGCGAAGAGGATTTGCTCGGCCGTGCCCGTGCCCTCGCCCACCACCTCCCACAATGTTTGCAAGCGCAATACCCCCTCCTCTTGGGTGGCGATGTGCCCCACAAGGCGCACCGTTTGGCCGAAGACGACGGCCGTTTCTGGCTCGGCCACGGCCGCTTGCCACCCCACCCGCACCTGCTCGGCGGAGGCGGTGTAAACCACAATGGGTTGGTCTATGTCGGTGGCGGGTTGGGGCAAGATGGTTACGGCCGCAAAATCGGCCATCAGCGGCTCCCATTCGGCCGCTGGTTGCGCCGCCCCCACAAAGATGACAGTGGGGTTATCGGCTCCACTGGGCAAGAGCAAGCTGTGTTGGCCGTTAAAAAACCGCTGAGTGCTGAGTGCTGAGTACTGAGTGCTGAGGAGGGCAATCGCTTGGGCGTGGTAGCGGCCGGGGGTGGCCACGGAGAACGCGGCCGAGGTGGGGGGCTGGTCGTTTAGGGAGTGGAGCGCGGTGACAACGGCCGCTTCATACTGCAAACGCACCTCGGGGTGATTCGCCCACTCCACGAAATACCCCTGCACCGTCTGCAACCCCATCAACCCGTACAACAAGCCAATGGCCAACCAACCAACAACGGGGACGGGGGATTGCGGATTTTGGATTGCGGATTGCGGATTGGGGATTGCCTCGTCTCCCCTGCTCCCCTGCTCCCCTGCTCCCCTGCTCCCCCTCTCTTCCTCCCTCCCCCGCCACCCCAACGCCCAATCCAAGGCCAGCGCGGGGAGGATGAATAGCACGGGTTGCAAGCCGATGGCGCGGGGGACGCTCAGGGCACTGCCTGTGACCAGCACGGGGAGCAGGGCCAGCCCGAGCCAGAGCAAGGCCAAACTATGGGCGGGTTTGCGCCATTGCCAGAGCAGAATGAGGAGGCCAAACCCCGCCAGCCATGCAAAAAAGTTGGGCAGTAGCGGTTGCCCCGCGATGTTGTAGCGCCATGCGCTATCCCCTGCGCCGGGCACGACGAGGGAGCGCAGGGCGGCCGTGCTATTGGCCAGCAAGGGCGCAAAATCGCCCGCCCGCGCCGCCTCGATGGGTTGGGCGAGTTGGCTGATGCGGGCTTCGGCCGTGGGGGTTTGCCAGAGGTAGACGGCCAGCGGCGCGGCCGTGAGGGCGGCCACACCCAACAGGAGCAAGGTCGGCCGCCACGCCCGCGCCGCCCATGCGGGGGCGATGAGCCACCACGAGGCCACGGCCGCTGGGAACAGCACCCACAGCAGGCGAATGGGGAAGTAGGTGTAGGCGGCAAGGCCAAGCAAGAAACCCGCAAGGGGAATGGCGATTTTGGATTTTTGATTTTGGATTTTTGATTTTGGATGGCTGACTAGCTGACTGGCTGACTGGCTGACTGGCTGACTGGCTACCCACCACCAGAGGAGAACGGCCGCTGTGAACAGGGTGGGCAGGGTGATGGAGCGCAGGGCGTGGCGAGCGGTCATCACAGCCCAGAAGTTGAGGGCGAAGGTGGCGAGGGTGAGTAGGGCGACGCGCTCGTTGAAGGCGCGGCGCACCCATGCGTAGCTAAGGGCGAGGAGGAGCAGGCTGAAATAGACGGCCGTCAGCCGCACGGCAAAGCCGCTGGGGCCGATGAGTGCCATCACGGCGGCCGTGGCATAGTCGAAGAGGGGTTCGCGGCCGTTGGCGACGGCGATGTAAAGCGGCCGTGCCCCCTCCACAATCTCCCACGCCGTCAGCCCATGCACCGCCTCGTCATGGGTCAGCCCCGGCGGAACAGTGGCCAAACCGCCCAAACGCAAAAAAACGGCCAGCAACAGAATTGCCAGCCGCCACAAATGGTTATTCGTTATTCGTGTATTGGTTATTGGTTTATTGGTGTATGGGTTTACTGGTGTATTCTCATTCCGCATTCCGCATTCCTCATTCCGCAATCCTATTATTGAATCTCAACCACCACCCCCGCCTCTGCCCAATTGTAGAGCAATTCGATTTGGCCATCCCCTACCAAAATACAGCCATAGGTGACAGGTGTGCCCAAGCTGTTTGTCCACAGCAATTGCGAGCCGTTGCGGGTGGGGAAACCGTGGAAGCCGTTCATAAAGTCGTTGCCGGGCACGGGGCGGTAAATGCCCATGAAATAGGGCATCCACAAATCCCAGTTGCCTGCGTAGGCGGTGGGTTCGTGGGTTTGCACTTGGTACACGCCGGGCGAGGTGGGGCTGGTGGCAATGCCTGTGCTAATGGCCCATTCCCAGACCAGATCGCCATTTTCATAGGCCCACATTCTCTGTTGGGGGATGCTGATGACGATGCGTTTGTGGGGCACGACGGGCAGGGGCAGGAAGACATCGGCCGAGGGCACATTGAGAACCTGCCCGACGAACAGCGCATCTACACCCGCGTTGGCTTGCTGGAGCCACGGGTAGGGCAGGCCGTAATCGCGGGCGATGCTGGAGAAGGTTTCGCCTGCTTGGACGGTGTGTTGGCGGTCGCGATGATAGATGCGGAGCGGCACGGCCGCCTCCACCCCACCCCCCAATTGCCCCAAAACGAGTTGCTGGATGCTTTGGTGCGCCTCTTCTTCATTGACATAACGCGCATCGCCCAGAACGGCCACCTGCTGTTGCAAGTAGCTGGTCACGGCCGTACCCGCCACCGCCCATTGCAAGCCGATTTTGGCCGTAGTCACAGTCAGCCATGTCGCCCACTGGTCGGCAGGCAGGGGCCAGCTCTCCCATGTGCCCGCAATCGGGTCGAAGAGGGGCAGGGCAAGTTCGGCCGTCAGTTGGGCGTTGGTTTGGGCGACGAGTTCTGCGGTGCTGGGGATGGCGGGCGGGACGGCCGCCATGACAAGAGGCACACGGCCGTTTTGAACCATTTCGGCCGCATTGGCTTGCACCCATTGACGGGTCGCGGCCACATCCAAGGCGCGGCCGGGCGAGGAGGGGGTGGCCACGAGGCGGCCGTTTTCCAGCCGCACCCCTGCGTCGAGCGGGCTAACAGCCAGTTGGGGGGCGATTTGCGCCAAATACGCTTCGGTAACGGCCGCATCCAGCCCCCACACAGGGGCGACGTTTGCCCCATTGCCCAAAAATTCCCACAGGGCGGCCCAATCGGTCGTTTGGCTCCATGCGGCGGCGGATTGCGCCGTGGCGGGGGCATCTAGCACCAGCCCCAGTTGGGCGGGGGTGGTGGTGATGGTTTGGGTGGGGCCTTGCAGGGTGATGGGTTTGCTGGCCCACTCGCGGGCGAGGAGTTCGGCCGCGCTATCGGCCGTTTCGCCTGCCAGCGGGATGCCCAGAACTTGCACGCCGGGCAAAATGCGCCCTTGCACCTGCCAGCTAAACATCAGCCAGCCGATAAGGGCAATGGCCACGGCCGCGCTGGCCACGGCACTGAGGATGAGCAACCACCAGCCAAAGCGCAAAAATCGGCGCCACAAACTCGGCCGTGGCGGAGCGGAAATGTAGAGAGGGTGGAGGAGAGGGCATGGGATTGAGGAATGCGGAATGCGGAATAACGAGTAACCAGTAACCAATAACTCCCATAGCCTACCATAAATGGGCGTAGGTTTCTGGACGGTGTGGCCTACGGGAAGGGTACGCGGCCGTGAAAGAGGGGGAATTGGTTTTGGATGGGGGATTTTTGATTTTGGGTTTGGGATTAAGAGGTCATTCAAGACGGCCGTGGGCGTGTTACAATTCTGAATCAATAACCATTCACAAAGGATTCAGCAAACGATAACAACACAACAGTTCACCATTCATGCCATTCCCCCCTCTCCATGGCTCACCAACCAACCTCTACGACCTCACCTACCCTGAATTAGAACTGTTTATCAAAGAATTAGGCCAGCCGAGTTATCGCGCCAAGCAGGTGTGGAACTGGCTGTATGAGCGGTGGGCGGCCGATTTTGAGGCGATGAGCAACCTGCCCAAGCCATTGCGCCAGCAATTGGCGGCCAAAGCGACCTTGGGCGTTCAGGAGCCCGTCTTCCGCCAATTTTCCAGCGACGGCCAAACCACCAAAGTGCTGTTCCAGATGGGGGATGGCCAAACCATCGAAACGGTGCTGATGCGCTACGAAAAGCGCAACACGGTTTGCATGAGTAGCCAAGCGGGTTGTGCGATGGGGTGTGTTTTTTGTGCCACGGGCCAAATGGGCTTTTTTCGCCATCTGACCATTGGGGAAATTGTGGGGCAATTTATCTATTTTGCGCGGGAGTTGGCGGCCGTGAACGAACGCATCACCAATGTGGTGATGATGGGCATGGGCGAGCCGTTGCACAACTACAACAATACCTTGGCGGCCGTGGATAGGATAATAGACGAGACGGGCATTAATCTGGGAGCGCGTAAAATTACTATCTCCACCGTCGGCCTCGTGCCCGCCATCCGCCGCTATGCCGATGAGCAACGGCAAACGCCGCTGGCCGTTTCGCTCCACGCCGCCACCGATTTCGAGCGGAACAAGCTCATTCCCGTCAATCGCAAGTGGCCCATCGAAGAAATCATGGAGGCGTGCCGCTACTACATCGAAAAGACGGGGCGGCGGCTGACCTTTGAGTGGGCGTTGATTCGAGGGGAGAATGACACGGTGGAGCAGGCGGATAAGCTCGGCCAACTCATCCAAGGGATGTTGTGCCATGTCAATATGATTCCGCTGAACCCGACCAATGGGTACGATGGTCGGCCGTCTGTCCCCGAACGGGTGGCCGCTTTTAAGGCGCGTTTGGCCGAATATGGGGTCAGTAGCACCGTGCGCGTGCGGCGGGGCATTGATATTCAGGCGGGTTGCGGCCAGTTGCGGGATAGGGTGGAGAGGGAAGAGAGAAGTAAATAGTGAGTAGTGGGTAGTATTCAGTTCCGCAATCCGCATTCCCCATTCCGCATTCCCGATTCCCCTCACTCGCCGAGGTATTGAAAGCGCAAGTCCCAGCCGCGCCATGCTGAGCCGGTGGGGCATTTGTCGGCGCGGAGGCCGCCCACGGCCGTCTCCCCGCCGAGCGACACGGCATAGGACACCCCTTCTTCCATCACAAAATCCCCATAACCCGCGCCTGCGCCTGCCTTAAAGCCCGTCAGGAAGCGATCCACACCCCCCTCCCAACTGACAATGACTTCCACGGCCGCTAACTCCGTAAAAAGCCCATCTACCACCGTCACCTCGATAAGGGGCACGGCCGAATACTCCTGACACACCTGTTGCTGGTCTAACAGCCGATAAGTGGGCTGGCGCGTGGGGGCGGGCGATGGGCTGGGGAGCGCGGTCAGCGTGGGGGTGGGGCTGGCGGCGAGCGGGGCGTTGGTGGTCGGGGTGGGCAAGAGGGTGGGTGTGGCGGTGGGCACGGCCGCGTTTGGCTCGGCCTCGGCCGTGGGGGTGGCCCCACCCACAGGCGTGGGCGCAAACAGGGCCAGCGCTGATCCTTGCGCCCCCAATCGTTCGGCCACTTGGGCTAAATCGCGCACTGTTTCGACGGGTGCACCTTGCCGCAAGGCATCCTCGAGCTGAGCCAGCACCGTTTGAGCTAAATCGTCTCGTTGCAGGGTGGCCAGCCGAGCTTCGGCGCGGGGCCAATCGCCATCGGCCGCAAAGGCTTGGCTGACCATCTGGATATAATCCTGCTGATGGGCGGGGGAAAGTTGGGCGGCCGTGGCCGTTTGGGCGTTGCGGGGGGCGACCAGCCACGCATAATACAAGCCACCCATCAGCCCCAGCACCAGCCCCAACAGCAAAAAGCTGGCCGTGGCTATGTTCAGCCGCTGGCGGCGTTGGCGGGTTCGTTGGCGGCCAACTGGCCCATTTTCGTTAGGAGCCATCGCTTGCCTCCACTGGTTTGGCGGGTAAATAGGGGGCAAAGGCGGGCGAATCGAGGCCGATACTGCTGGCTAAGTAGACGATTTGGCGAATTTCGAGTTCGCTTTGGCTTTGCAGGACGGTATCCACGGCCGTTTCGCGCAACCAGTCTACCAAATCTTCACGGCCGAGGTTGGCCAGCCGTTGGCGGGCGGTGGCCAAATTGTCATCGCGCCAATATGCGGCCGCGACCAGCCGCAAATACTCCTCCTGTCCCGTCTCGTTCAGGGCGGAGGGGGGCACATTGGTTAACTGTGCGGGTGCCACAAACCAGCCGATATACAGCCCCAAACCACCTCCCAAAACCAACCCCACGCACAATGTCAGCAAAATCTTTTTCATAAATAGCTATCAACAATCAGCTTGTCAGCATTCAGTAATAACCAATAATAGAGGGCAAATGACCGAACAAGCGCCAAATATACAACAAAAAAGGCTTACCCACATTTTCTTAGGGTAAGCCTTTGGTGTGCCGGGGGTGGGAGTCGAACCCACACTCCGTTAGGAACGCGATTTTGAGTCGCGCGCGTCTGCCAGTTCCGCCACTCCGGCGATAAAGAAGAATTATAAAGGATGGCCGTGGTTCTGTCAAAAAAATAGGGGCGACTTGAGTAATTCAATTCTCTTGGGATAAACTAGCTGTGCTAAAATAGGTGTCTTCATCCTGTTATTCATTCCCCAAACGACTTATGTTCCGTGCCGCCCTTATCCCCCTGCGATGCCCCACCTGTGGGGCAAACCTGCAAGTTGCTGGCCAAGCCAACCAATTTACCTGCGAGCATTGCGAAACGGCTTATCTGCTGGATAAGCCGCTGGACAAGTTCAGCACGGCCGAGCGGGAACAACTCCTCGCCCTGACCACCTATACCCACCAACTGAAACAGTGGCACAAAGCAGGCTTATACGAAATCTGTGTCCATGAAATTTTGCAGGGGCAGGTAAAACAAGAGCAGGTATTGTGGGCCAATGTCGAATATCGCAACCGCACCCACGAAACGCTTAGTTGCCGGCGCGGCCAATGGGTGTTGTTTGATGTGGAAAATTACGCCTATGACCCCGTCTCGGCCAGTCAATACTTTGAACCTTTCGGCCGCATCTCTTTTGGCGGCGACCGCATTGCCGCGCCCAACATGCACGTGCGCGGCTGGATCGCTTTTGCGGTGCCAATGGCCACCCTGCCTCACCGCCTGCAATTCCTCACAGGTTACCTGACGACCAAAACTGTAGAGTTTTTGTTGAAGTGAGGCAAACCCACGGCCGCTTTGCCTTGATACCCCACGGCCGTTATGTTATCCTGTGCCCATCCGATTGGCAGGGCATAGCTCAGACATAGGGAAGTCATCATTGGCACTCATTGGTAGCATAACGATTGGGTTGGTGTGGGGGTGGCTGGCCATTTTGATGGGCGGCCGTCGGCCGCGCACATGGCGCAATGGGTTGCCTGTGGGGGGGGCTACGGCCGTGCTCCTCTTCACCCTCGCCCAATTCGCTTCATGGTCGGCCGCCGTTGCCTGTGCAGGGGGCATTTTCCTCGGCCTCCTCTTCCACATCGCCTTTCTCCAAGGTTTAGCTACTCGCTATGGAGCAAACTAGCCACTAGCCACTATCCACTCTCATCACATAGGAAGGTTTACATGTTACTCCAAGAAGTCGAACCGATCATCGAACCACTGGCCTCTACTCTGCAACTGCTGGGTGCGGGAGGATTCGGAGCCATCATTGGCTGGTATGTTTACTACATCAACCGCTACCGCAAAGGGGATGTCGCCTTTAGCGACCTCACCACGGTCATCGGCATCATCGGCGGTGGCCTCATCGTCTCCCTCTTCCCCGCCAAATCCGACCTGTTTGGGGCGTATGGGATTGGGCTATTTTGTGGTTTCTTTGGTTATTACCTCGTGCTGGTGCTTTCGGTACAAATCTCCAGCAATTTTGGGGTGGATTGGTTCTTAGACGGCCGTCGCAAAAAGCTGGCCAAAGACGAAATGATTCCCGGCGAAGTCCGCCAAACCGTGGGCGCTATGTCCAGCACGGGCGGCGAAGACGAACTCGATTAGTTAAAAGTGCTGAGTGCTGAGTGCTGAGTGAAATCCCACTCAGCACTCAGCACTCAGCACTCAGCACTCCCATGAACTCCATCCACCTCCTCACCAACCTGTTGGCCGATGTGTTTACGGCCGATGACCTCCACTTCCTCGCCACCAAACTTGGCTTTGATTTGGCGCAGTTGGCAGGCGAACGGCGCGAAGAGACGGCCGCCAACATCGTCCAATGGGCCACCGACCAGCAAAAATTGGGCAAGCTCCTCCTGCACATGCGCCAGCGGCATCCCCGCTACGTACCTGAGCATTGGAAAATGAGCAACGACGGCCGTACCCTCGTCGTGCGGAGCGGGATTGAGCTAGCAGGCATTGAGCCGACCGAGGACGAGCTAAACAACCAAGCGGGAACCCTGTCCGCCAGCGGCTCTACCCGCCCCTACGTGCCCCACGCCGAACGCAAAATCAACACGGGCTTTGCCAACACCTACGATGCGGCCAACCCCAGCGATAAAGATTTACCCCTCGCCACCGAACGAGATTACTATTTTTGGCTGGAAATTGGCGCGGCCGTAAAGGGATCCATTGACACCAAAAAGGTGGAGCTAGACGTAACCAATCTGGAAGCGGGAGCCATCTTTCAGGTGGTGCTTTTTGGCTTCCCCGATGGGCTGATTTTGTCCGAAGAACCTGCCATTGGGGAACTCATCTTGCAGGAAAATGGGGCGATTGGGGTGCAAACGGCCGTGGCCACCCCTGCCATCGGCGATGATTTGCTCGACCGTCGCCTGTTTTTCCCCATCGCCACCCCCGCCAGCGATGGCGCATACCAGTTGCGGTGCAACATCTACTACCAGCAGATTTTGCTCCAATCCCATCTCGTCACCGCCCATGTGGCCGAAGACCCCGAGCCGCGCAAAAACGCGCTGAGCACCACGGCCGATTTCATCATCTCCCACAGCCTAAACGTGGCCGAACGGCAACCGCACAGCTTCAGCGTCCTGCTCAACGACAACGGCAACGGCACGCACGGCTTCCGCTTTTTTGGCGAAGGCAATCTCGCCAATGATGTGACGCTGGACGCGGGCGAGTTGCAAGACATGATTGACCAAGCGCGGGGGGCGTTGCGGATGGCCGCATGGGGGAGCGAAGCGGAGTACACCAATGAGGAGTATCGCTATGCGGATGGGCCAGACATCGGCCGTCTCAAAACCGATTTATTCCGCTGTGCCATTCGCGGCTACCGCTTCTACGATGTGTTCATCAATCGCATGGCGGGCGGTGGGCGTAAGTCGAGAGAGTGGCGGCAGACGATGCGCCAAGCGGGAACCATCCAATTTGCCAGCAAACAATCGGCCCGGCTCGTTCTGCCCACGGCCATGATTTACGATTACCCGCTGGACACGGGGCTAAACGCCAGCCAATTCAAGCTGTGCCCCACCTTTGAGAAGGCGCTCAAAGAGAAAACCCCGCTGGCGCAAACGGCCTGTTTTCAAGGCAATTGCCCCAGTGCGGGGCAAGATGACACGATTTGCCCCAGTGGTTTTTGGGGCTATCGCCACGCCATCGGAATGCCTGTCACGATTCCCCACGCGGCCGATGCGCCCACGACGCTCAAGGCGACGGGCGGAGTGGAATTGGCGATGGCCGTCTCGACCGACCCTGCGTTTGCAGGGCGCACCGAACACGAGCAAGCCCTCAAAAAACTTCTGCCCGACCTCAAGTTCCATTATGCGGCCGAACGCCCCGAAACGATTAAGATGATGCAGGAGCGTAGCCCGCATGTGTTGTACTTTTTCTGCCACGGCCGTCTCGCCAATGGCGTGCCCTCCATTGAAGTGGGGCCGCCCAAAACGCGGGGCATTAGCAGAGACAATTTGCGCAACGACGATATTTTTTGGGAGGAGACACGGCCGCTCATCTTCATCAACGGGTGCCACACCACCGCCTTGGAGCCAAAATCCGCCATTGATTTGGTGAGCGGCTTTTTGGACACGGCCGAGGCGGCGGGGGTGATTGGCACCGAAATTACCAACTTTGTCCCTGTGGCGCGCATCTTTGCCGAGGAGTGTTTGCGCCAATTCTTGGTGGAGCGGCAACCCATTGGCCAAGCGATACGGCTGGCCCGGCTGGCCGTCCTCCAACAAGCCAACCCCCTCGGCCTCATGTACGTGCCCTATGTCATGGCCGATTTACGAATCGAAAGATAGAGGGTAGAGATAGAGATAGAGGAAACATGGTAGGCTAACCCCCTACGTTCCCCTCTATCTCTATCTCTCATCTCTATCTTTGACAGGAGCGATGCCCATGCAGGCGAAAGCCATGATGGAGAGAGGCTGGGAGACGGTTGAGGTTGCCCCCCCCAGTGAGTCTGAAGCCTATGTGTTAGAAGATATTTTGTGGGGGTGGCTCACCCCTGCGGAGCAAACGGCCGTGGCGCAGATGTTGCCTCGGCTGGCCGAATTGAATCAGCGGGAGTGGGAATTGGTCGATTTATTGTGCCAATCGTACAGTGGCGCGGCCGTGGCCGCCCATTGCTACTTGGCGCGGGGCACGATTGACAACTACATCACCAATCTGTTCCGCCAACTGGGAATGCCCGACCAACACGGGCCGCTGAACCGCAACCTCATTTTGCTGAAAACGACCCAAATTTATCGCCTACAGCAGGGAGTTGGGTGCTAGGTAGCAATTTAGATAAGTAAAAAGTGAGAAGTGAAAGGTGCGCCTCACTTTTCACCTTTCACTTCTCACTCTTTTTGAGCGGTGAGAAGCCCGCGCCGAGCGCAAAATGGCTAACCCCAATGGTGACAAACGCCTCGGGGTCAGCATCGGCCACGGCCGTTTTCACATCGTTCATCTGCGCCCGCGACATGGTACACATGAGCATGTGCCGCTTTTGGCCCGTGTACCCCCCCGTCACCTCCCAAGAGGTCACGCCCCGCTTGAGGGTGCTGAGCAACGCTTCGGTCACTTCTTTCGGCCGATTGGTCACAATGGTGGCCGTGCGCGTCGTGCTGGCTCCTTCTAAAAGGTAATCGGAGGCCATGCCATTGATGAACAACATGAGCAAGGCATAAAGCGCGTTTTCCCAGCCAAAAACCACGCCCAGCATAATGATGATGATGCCATCGTCCATGAGGTAGATTTGGCTGAGCGGCCAGCCTGTTTTGAGCTGGACGACGCGAGCCAACACGGCCGTGCCCCCTCCTGTTGCGCCCGCACGGTAAACCAATCCACCTCCTACACCCCCCACAATGCCCCCATAAATCGAGGAGAGCAACACATCGTTGGTGATGGGCCATGTATCGAGTAGAGGCGGCAAAAAGTAGGTCAGCAAATCGGTGAAGGTGGCGAAGAGCGAGGCGGCGATGAGGGTACGGCCGACAAACGGCCAACGGCCGAGGTAATAGAACCCCAACAGGAGCATGGGAATGTTCAGCACCCAATAGGTGAGGCCCACGGGCCAACCCGTGTAATGGTTGATGATGATGGAGATGCCGCCCAATCCCCCAGCGGCAATGCCAAATGGCACTTGGAAGAGGACATAGCCCAAGGCCATGACGACAGTACCCAGCAAAATAAAAAAGGCGCGTTCGGCCGCCCTGACAAATCGGCTCCGCCCCCATTCACGCCAGCTAAGTTTTGGTTTATTTTTTTTCATCCACGCACCTGTTAGGCCATAATGAGTAATTGGTAATTAGTAATTCGGTGTTGGTAAGATGGATGAATTACCCATTACCAATTATCAATTACTTTACCCGTGACAATTCTATGTTGAAAAAAATTTTTTGGTGGGGCACGGCTGTAGCGGCCGTGCTCTTTCTCTCTTTTGCCGCTTACGTTTACTTCAACCGCGATTTAGACCGCATTTTGCTGATTGGCACATGGTTCGAGGAACCATCCGCCTACCCTGATTGGTGGATTTGGGGGGGCGAACGTTGCCCCAACGCCCCCATGCTCTTGCCCAGTACAGGGTATATTGGCGTGGGTTGGTCAGATGGCACGCCGCCCTTCTACGCCCACACGGGTTACGACATCTTCAGCCCCGATGGGGGCGACAACCGCACCCCCATCTATGCCGCTTATGATGGCTACCTGACTCGCGAAGCGCATTGGCGCAGTGCGGTCATCATCCGCCACCCCGATTTTGCCGAGTTGCCCGACATCACGGGCGGGGAGCAGATTTGGACGTATTACACCCACATGGCCTCGCGGGATGGGGAGACGAGCTATATTGCGGCCGATTTTCCCGCAGGCACTCGGGAAAAATTTGTCCCCGCTGGCACACTGCTCGGCTACCAAGGGACATGGTCGGGCGACCCCAACAACACACGCATGGGGCTACACCTCCACTTCTCCGTCGTCCAATCTAATCCCGATGGCAGTTACAAAAACGAAACCGCCATCGGCAACACCTACGACCCCGCCCCGTTTTTGGGGATTGTAGAAGGGGAAGATAGGATTCTTCGGTGTGGAGAGAGATAGAGTGGAGAGACTGAAAAGGACGAATTGCAAAGTACGAAGTACGATAGCCCTCGAGTAAATTCGTACTTCGTCATTCGTACTTTATTCACTGCACTCACTACTCACTAAATACTCAAACACCCTACCTGAATAGTTACGACTATGTTCTGCGGCCAATGAGCCTAAGCCACCTAGGTAAAAAATGAAAGCCCCACTGAGGGGGCTTTCACTTTTCACCTTTTACGTTTTATTCCCTACTCTTCGCCCTCTGGCACTTCTTCCACTTCCGCTGGTGGAATATCGAGCGTGCCAAAAATCTCTTCTAATTGCACCGCCCGTTGCAGGGTGGTATCCCAATGGAAATGCAATTCGGGCACTTTGCGAAGCCGCACCCGCGAGCTTAACTCGTGGCGCAAAAAGGGCTTGGCATGGGCCAAGGCTTTCATCACTTCGTCGTGCCGGGTCTCATCGGCCAAGGCATTCACATACACATCTGCATGTTGAAATTCTCGGTCGAGGGTTAAATCAGTAATGGTAATCCCTTGCAAGCGGGGGTCGCGCAAGTCGGCCAGCACCAACTCGCTCAAGACTACCTTGATTTGTTCGGCCATCCGTTTTTGTTTAATCGTACCCATGAGGCAGTGGTTAGTGGCTAGTGGTTAGTGGTTAGTGGTTAGTAGCACTAGCCACTAACCACTAATCACTCGCCACTGTATTGGGTTCTAAAATTCTACCCGTTGATTGACATAAAACTCGATGATGTCGCCGACTTGGTAATCGTTCCATTCACCGATGTTCACCCCAAACTCAAAGCCCGTTTTGATGACGCGCACGCTCTCTTGGACATTTTTGAGGCTGGTAACTTTGCCATCGTGGACAATTTTGTTGCCCCGAATGAGCCGGGCAAAGGAGTTGCGTTGGGCTTCGCCTGTGCGCATGTAGCAACCCGCCACCATACCAATTTTGCGGATTTGGAACACATCGCGCACTTCGGCACGGCCGATAATCACTTCCTTAAACACAGGCGCCATCATCCCCCGCATCGCCCGCGTCACATCCTCAATAAGGTGGTAAATGACGTTATAACGCTTGATAACCACGCCAAGGCTATTGGCCGCAATCTGGGCGGGGGGGTCAATCTCCACATTAAAACCCAAAATAAGTGCCTGCGAGGCGGCGGCCAAGTTGACATCATTCTCCGAAATAGTGCCCGTGCTGGAGCTGAGAATGACCAAATCAATTTCTTCGTTGTCTAATTTTTCCAGCGAACTGATCAACGGTTCCAGCGAGCCTTGCACATCTACTTTGATGATAACATTCAGCTTTTTGGTATCGTCCCCTTGCAACCGGTTGAAGAAATCCCTCAAGACGGGGGGGAGCGGCGACAACCCGTGGCCCACGCGCCAACTCAATATCGGCCACCATTTTGCGAGCCGTTTTCTCGTTGGCCACCACCTTAAATTGATCACCCGCAATAGGCAACTCGTTTAAGCCCGAAACCAAAACGGGGGTGGATGGGCCTGCTTGTTTGACACGCTTGCCGCGAAAGTCGTACATCGCTTTGATACGGCCGTAAATCGTCCCAATCAACAGCGTATCCCCATCTTTTAGCGTGCCATTTTGCACCAGCAAAGTGGCTGTCACGCCACGGCCGCGCTCCAGCCGCGCCTCCAGCACCACCCCTGTGGGGGCGGCATTCGGGTTGGCACGGGGGCGAATATCTTCGGCCGTCAGCAAAATGCCCTCGAGCAAATCTTCCAGCCCCAGCTTGTGTGTCGCCGAAACAGGGATGACCATCGTATCCCCATCCCAATCGTCAGGGGTCAGCCCCACTTCATTGAGTTGTTGCTTAACCCGGTCAGGACGCGCACTCGCCAAGTCAATCTTGTTCATGGCCACAATAATGGGCACGCCTGCCGCTTTGGCGTGGTCAATCGCCTCGCGGGTTTGGGGCATCAGCCCGTCATCGGCCGCGACAACCAAGATGGCAATATCGGTGGCTTTGGCTCCCCGCGCCCGCATGGCCGTAAACGCCTCATGGCCGGGGGTGTCCAAGAAGGTGATGAGTTGGCCGTTGCGCTCGGCCTGATAAGCACCAATGTGCTGGGTAATGCCGCCCGCTTCACCCGCCGTCACATTCGTTTGGCGAATCGCATCCAGCAAGGATGTTTTGCCGTGGTCCACATGGCCGAGCATGGTGATGACAGGCGGCCGTGTTTGCAGGTCTTTTTCGCGCTCTTGGGAGAGGATCCGCTTCCAAATCGGCTTCCCTTCATCCGATTCTTCTTCTAGCTCTTCGACAAATTGGGTTGGCTCAAACCCCATCTCTTCGGCCACAATGGCGGCCGTGTCAAAATCTATCTCTTGGTTAATCGTAACCATGATTCCGCTAGACATTAGCACCTTAAGCACGTTAATGGGGCTAACATCCATCAGAGAGGCCAACTCACGGACGGTTATATAATTCGGAATTTCAATCGCTTTTGCTTTCGCCATACCCTACTTTCATCCTCTTACGCTGTGAGACGAGCGAGTAAGAGGAGGCAGAGGGCATCCTAAATCACTCGTCGCTATGGTAAATAAATCGCTCTGGCGGCGCACAGGGTTGTGCGGGTTGGGGGTGTATGAACGAGCCGTTCATAATGGATTACCCCAACGCGAGCACAACGGCCGCGGGATTGTCACGAAACATGTTGTGGTTCATTTGTTGATTGCCAAAACTGTGTGATGGCCGCTTTTTCGGCGGCCGTTATCGTCGTTTTGAGTGCTTGCTCTAGCACCGCACTGGTCATCACCTTTTGCCGACAAGCAAGCTTGTGGCACACATAGGCCCCACGGCCGTTCTTCTTGCCCGTCACATCGACCACCACCCCTTCCTCGGGGTGAGCCACAATGCGCGTCAGTGTCCGCTTGTCCATCTTCTCCCGACACATACTACACATGCGTTGGGGATTGTGGCGCGGCCGGGGGGGGTGCTTCTTCATGGTAAAAAGTGCTGAGTGCTGAGTGCTGAGTGCTGAGTGCTTGTCTACTTAGCACTCAGCACTGTTTACTCAGCACTTATTTACTTAGCACTAAAAATCATCTTCATCATCCCACTCATTGCGGGCACGGTTCGCCTTGCGCTTGCGCTTCACAACCACACGGCCGGCATCCTCATCAAAGACGAGTTCCTTGCCCTTTTGGGTCTTGGTGTGCTTGGCCGCTTCGCGCTCTTCGTCGGCCGCTATCTCTTCAGGGGTGCGAACCACCACCACCTTCTTGGGCTTCTTCTTGGGTTCTTCCTTTTTGATGGGTTTCACCAGCGGCACCAGCGGCACGGCCAAATCGTCCAGCGGCTCGGGGGCCACAACCACCTCGGGCACAATCTCAGCCACGACGGGTTCTTCTTCCTCTTCCTGTTCTGCGGCGGGTTCCTCCACCACAGGGGCGATGGATTCTTCGACGACGACTGGCTCGGGTTCAAGTTCAAGGGCCGTTTCCTCAACCACCACCTCAGCCTCGGCCGCGACGGGAGTCGGTTCAATCTCAATTTCGGCCGCTGGCTCGACAACCTCGGCCGCAACTGGTTCGGGCGCGGGGGCTGGGACGGCCACGGCCGTCGCCTTCTCCACCACCTTCTCCGCCACAGGCTCTTCAGCCTTCTCTTGGCGTTGCGCCTTCATGCGGTCTTTGTACTCTTTGACAGCCTTCTTCAAATCTTCGAGAGCCTTATCCCCAAACCCATCCAACGAGAGCAGAGCCAAATCGCCCAACTCTAATTGGTACATGGCCGCCCCCACCGTGGTAATGTTGTGCTGAATGAGCACATTGTGGGTGCGGTGGATGAGGTTGAACTCGATTAAATCGGTTTCCCATGCCACAGACGGGATGCGCTTCTTGGCGGCGGCGCGAGATTTGCGAAGCTCGTCGTGGGCGGCGGCGCGTTTGGCAATAATTTGCCCTTCCACCGCATTGACCAGCTTGTTGAGCGCCATGAAATCTTCGGCCGTCAACGGCCGTCCCGCCACCTTTTTCTCCAAAATGTAGCGAATTTGTTGGATAAACTCTTCGTTTTCCACCACCGCCTTTTCGGCCGCAGGATGGTCGAGCAGTTTGAGTGAATCGTGCCCCGCTTCGGTCAGGCTCTTGATGTCAATGCGCCACCCCGTCAGCTTGGCGGCCAAGCGGGCATTTTGCCCCTCACGGCCGATAGCCAGCGAAAGTTGGTCGTCGGGGACAATAACCACGGCCGTTTTACCCGTATCGGGATGCTCTTCTAAAAAGACCCCCGCTACCCGTGCCGGGCTAAGAGCCTTGGCAATAAAATTGCGTTGGTCATTGTCCCACTCAATCACATCAATTTTTTCGTCGCTCAGTTCGCGGACAATGCTTTGGATACGCACCCCGCGCATACCGACACACGCCCCCACGGGGTCTACGCCCGGCTGGAGCGCCATCACGGCCACTTTGGAGCGTTGCCCCGCCTCGCGGGCGATACTTTTGATGTCCACTTGGCCGTTGTAAATTTCGGGCACTTCCAATTCCAACAAGCGGCGGAGCAAGTTGCGATGGTTGCGGCTGACCACAATTTGGGGGCCGCGGGCTGACCGCCGTACTTCCAATACATACACCCGAATTTTGTCGTGGGTGCGGTATTTTTCGCTGTTGACTTGCTGGCCTTTCGGCAAAACAGCCTCGGTGCGGCCCAAGCCAATGGTCATGCTTTGGTTGGTCACGCTCTGAACCGTCCCATTGACAATTTCGCCTTCGCTGGCGGCGTAATCGGTGAAGAGCTTTTCACGCTCTGCCTCGCGCACGCGCTGGAGAATAACTTGCTTGGCGGTTTGGGCGGCGATACGGCCGAAATTACGCGGCGTACTATCTATCATCACCATGTCGCCCGCTTGCACATTGTGCCCGGCCGCCCGCGCCACCGAGACCAAGACTTCGGTGCGGTCATCTATGACAGCATCGTCTACTACCTCTTTCTCGGCGTAAATGGTGGGTTCACCCGTGCGCGGGTCAATTTCCACCGTCACTTGTTGCATATTGCTCACGTTCATATCGCGGCGATAGGCAGAGACGAGGGCAGTTTGGAGGGCTTCGATAACCGCCTCTTGGGGCAGATTGCGCTCTTGGCAGATTTCGTTGAAGGCGAGCAAAAATTCGCTTTTCATCGGTTTAACCTTATCAAATTCAGATAGAGATTGGAGATAGAGATAGAGATAGGTTGTATGAGACAAGTCTCATACGCACAGATAAAAATTAGGGTAGATAGAGGTGGGAAATAGAAATAGGGGAAAACATATTCGTTCAATCCTCTAATACTTATTCTATCTCTATCTCTACACTCTTTCTCTTTGGGTCATTACAAAAGAAAAAAGTGGGGTTAGCCCACTTTTTCGCGCCGCATCGGTGGTGATGATAGCACGCAAAGATTATAGCATAGTGCCTCGTCCACGCAAAACGGGGCGAAGCGGTGGGTGCAACTTGTTTAGAAATTTAACGCCAAGGCGCCATTTTGTGACAATGCTGAATTCCATTAAGCCTTGTTTCGGCTAAATACCCTTTGCCCTTTCCCTCTTTTGCCCTTTTGCAATAAATTTTTATTGCAAAAGGGCAAAAGAACAATAAAGCAAAGGGGTTTGGGCTTGTTTGACTCTTGGCTTTTACCCAAGAACTTAACTTGTAACGAATGGGCTTACAGCTTGTTTGCACACCCCTTGCCGACGCAACGGGGCAGAGTTAAAGTAGCCTAATGTTAACGATTGGCGAATTGCTCCACTTACCAGCCTTGGCCGAGGCGCGGCTCTGTTCGGCCGCCGCCAGTGCCGAACAGGAGGTGGCGTGGGTGCAAACGGCCGCTCTCCCCCCCATCCCCCCACCCAGCCAACCCAATGGCTTGCTCCTTCTGCCCGCGCCAGTCGCCACGGCCGAAACCATCGCCCAACTCCTCGCCACCCACACAGCGTTGCTCGTCGAAAGCGAATCATTGGCCGATAGATTCGCCCATAGCCCCACCCCGTTGGTATGTGTGCCCCCGAGCCAATTTTGGCCAGCAGCCACGGCCGTCCTCGAGCTATTCGCCCAGCGGCAACAACACCTACTCACCCGCGCCAACGAGGTGTATGAGCAACTGACGGAGTTGGCTTTGCGCGGCGGCACACTTCTGCAATTGGCGGAGCGGTTGGCGGCTCTCATCGGCCGTTCCGTCATGGTGGAGGATGCCACGTTTCGGGTGCTGGCGGCGGCCGTGGGGGAAGGGGAGATTGACGACGGCCGCAGGGAAACAATGAGCCTCGGCCGTACCTCGCCCCAAATGGCCCAATACCTGCTCGATGCAGGCATTTACCGCCAAATGATGCAAACCCTCGCCCCCGTACAGGTGCCCCCCCTGCCCGCCATCGGCATGACCCTGCCCCGCGTGGTGGTGCCGATTATGGTAGACCGCGAGATTTACGGCTACATCTGGACCATTGCGGGCACGCCCAGCGAGCGGGCATTGGAAACGCTGGCCACCCGCCACGGGGCGACCATCGCCGCCCTGATTATGTTTAAGGAACGCGCCGTGCAAGAGGCGGAAGCGGCATTGCGGGGGGATTTCTTCGAGCAATTGCTCAATAAAATCAGCGACAAGCGTACCTTTGAGGAGCAAGCACGGCGGCTCAATTTCCATATCGAACGGCCGCACCAAATCCTGCTCATCCATGGCCAAGCGCGGGCGGGTGGCTCGGTTCATTCCCTGCTCCGCGATGTGGGGGTGTGGCTCCGCCAGCAGGGGTTGGATGGGCTGACGGCGTGGCGCGAGGAGGCGGTGGTGCTGGTGTTGGAACACAAAGCGGGGCAGGGAGCCGATTTGGCTCAGCAGATTTGGCAGGCACTCAGCCACCCTGTACGGCCGCTCATGGTGGGGGTGGGGCAGGTGGTGCAGGAGACGGCCGCTGTGCGAGAGAGCTATGCGCAAGCGTGGGAGGCGATTGAAATCGGCCGTGCCCTCGGCCGTGGGGATGGCATTTTTGTGTTTGAGACGTTGGGTTTGCTCCACTGGCTCTACCACCTGCCCCCCGAGCGGTTATTGGGCAACCACTTTCTGGGCCAAATTCTGCGCTTGGCCACCTATGACAAAACGCGGGAGGCGGGGCTGGTGGAGACACTTGAGGCGTATTTAGACCACGGCGGCAGTTTGGTGGAAACGGCCGAATCGCTCCACATCCACCGCAACACCCTCATCCACCGTCTCAAACGCATCACCGAACTGGCCACGCTCGATTTGCGCCAGCCGTGGCAACGGCTCAACCTCCACCTCGCGCTCAAAGCGTACAGACTTCAGCCAATGAATAAAGGGACGAGGGACGAATGACGGGACGAATGACCCAATAGTTGAGCAAAACCGCCAAATAGCCCATAATGGACACATCTTCTGGGGGCGATGCCCCCAGTTATACAATCGTGGGCTTTTTGTAGATTAAAAATGGCCGGCCGCGCCGCCGGCGGGGGGTTTTTTTGGGGGGGGCCGCCGCAGCCGGCGAGCATTTACAAAATGTTTGCCTAATTTATTTCAAATCACCCCCATCTCCAATTGCCATCAAGCACACCCTTTGTTCATGGCTCATTACTCATTGTTAATTGCTTATGCGTATCCTCATCACTGGTTCTAGCGGCCAAATTGGCACAAATTTAGCTCTTGCCCTGCAAGCACAGGGCCACCACGTTTTTGGCGTGGATAAGCGGCGCAACGGGTGGACGGATGAAATCGAAACCCTCTACCAAGATTTGAGTATGCCTTATCGGGATTTTCAGCAGGGCATTGGCCATGTGGAATACCCGATGGGCTTTGATGCGGTGGTGCATTTGGCCGCCCATGCCAAAGTGCATGAATTGGTGGTAGACCCCGCCCGTGCGCTCGAAAATATCACCATGACCTTTAATGTGTTGGAGTTTTGCCGCCACCACAAACTGCCCATTATGTTCAGCAGTTCCCGCGAGGTGTATGGGGATATTCACCGCTATATTACGGAAGAGTCGCATGCTGATTTTGCGTTTACCGAAAGCCCTTATTCGGCCAGCAAAATTTCGGGCGAGGCGTTGGTTTACTCCTATGCCCAATGCTATGGCTTGCCCTATTTGGTCTTTCGGTTCAGCAATGTATACGGCCGTTACGACAACGATCTCGACCGCATGGAGCGGGTGATTCCGCTGTTCATCCGCAAAATCAGCCAAGGACGGCCGATTACGATTTATGGCGAAGACAAAGTACTCGATTTTACCTATGTGGATGATTGTGTGGCGGGGGTGATGGCTGGGTTAGAGGGGTTGGTCAGCGGCAAAATCCGCAACCACACCATCAACTTGGCCTATGGGCAGGGCAACAGCTTGGTGGATATGACCCGTTTTATCGCCGAAGAGCTGGGTGTTACCCCCGATGTGACCATCGAACCATCCCGCGTGGGCGAAGTGACCCATTATGTGGCCAACATTGGCAAGGCGCATTCGTTGCTGGGTTACAAGCCACAAACGACGTTGCGCGAAGGGATTCGCCAATCGGTGGCGTGGGGGACGGATTGGTGGGTGAATCACCCGCCGAAGGGGTATTGAGTTTGGTAAGAATTTGGGTAGCTAAAAAAAGTGCCCCACTCGGCCGAGTGGGGCACTTTTTTTATGGCAAGGTAGGGTGGGGGATTTTGTTATAATGGGCACATTCACGGCCGTGCCCTGCCCTGCCCATCTTTCAACCACCCCATGCGCGTTTCCCCCAAAATCTTGCCCTTGCTCATCTTGTGGCTAACCCTGTTTTTGCGCCTGAGCCAGCCCCACAACCAAGCCATCTTTGCCGATGAGGGGATTAATTTGTATTGGGCACAAGAGTTTGCCCAAAACCACAGCCAAAACTACCCCTTGCTGATGGACGGCCGCTTTCTCTTCGGCGTATTCTTGGGCAGTGTCGGTATCTTTGGCCCCGCACCGCTCTACTACGGCCGCTTGCTGATTGGCTTGTGCGCTTTGCTGGGCGGCGCGGCCAGCATTTCGCTCGGCCAGCGGTTGGGTGGGTGGCGCACGGCCGCTTGGGCGGGGTTGCTCTATGCCCTCCTCCCCCATGCCCTTTTCCACGAAAGACAAGCCCTGACCGACCCGCTGATGGCGGTGGCGGGGGCGGTGGCCATCGCCGCCATCGTTGCCCTCACCACCCCACGGCCGCGCCAGACCGCTCTGCTCATCCTCACCGCTGGCCTTGGGCTGGCCGCCGCTTTCCTCTTCAAACCCTCGGGGTTGGTCTATGCCTTTGCCCCGCCGCTGGTGGTGTTGATATGGCCGCGCACGGCCGCCGCCGTGGCCAAGCAAGCGGCCGTCTTGGTTCTCGCTCTCGCCGCCACCCTTGGCTTTCTGTGGCTCATGGCTCCCCGCTTGGGGGTAGATGACGGCCGATTGGCCACCCAAAACCTCGGCCTCATCCATTGCCCACCCATCGCCTGCCAGCTTGACCCCCGCGCCCAATGGGCCGAGATGCAGGCCACCTTGCCCGATGTGCCGAGCTTTTTGGCCACCTATTATGGGTGGCCGCTCCTTGCCTTGGCCATCGCCGCATGGCCACTCGGCCGTGCCCGCCCCCGCACCCAGCGCTTGACCCTCTTTTTGCTGACGTTGACGGCCGCCTTTTTGCTCTTCTTTTTGCTGGCGGGTCGGTACCAACTGGTGGGGCGCTATTTGTTGCCCTTGGCCGTGCCGCTGGTGGTGCTGGCTGGGTATGGGGTGCAAAAAGTGGGGGGGCGATGGGCGGGGTGGCGCGGCACGGCCGTGGTTTGCCTCACTTTGGCGTTTGGGTTTAGCCGCGCCCTCTTGTTGGTGGCCCAGCCCACGGCCGCTTTGCTGGCGGGGTTCGACCGCCACCAATATGTGACGGGCAGTGTGGCGGGGTTGCCGTTTCAGCAGGCGGCGCAAGCGATTGGCGATGAAACGGCCGCGCCCCTCATCCTGACCCGCCATTTTATGCGCTATTCGCTGGCCGCCTTTTTCGACCCCCGCGTGGGGCAGGTGCAAAATCCGTGGGAAGTGACATGGGCGGCCGTGTTGGAACGATTGGCACAGGATGGGGCGGTCTATCTGGTGGATGAAGTGCCGCCCGACACGGCCGCCTCGCCCACGGCATGGATTTACCCTTACCAAGCAGGGCAAAGTGCGATTCGGGTGCGCCCCATTCGCACAGGTGCGGCCGAGGCGACGGCCGCGCTCTATGAATTTATCTATGCCCCGCCCGTGGAAATAGCGGCCGATTACACCCATTTGGCCAACCAACTAAACGGCTTGCCTGCCCCCGCTGTGGTGGCCACCTACCCCCCGCACCAACTGGCTCTGCTCCAGCCGTTGCTGGCCGCCCACCTTACGCCACTTGCCCTAGAAGATGGCTCTGGTTCACAACCGTGGGTGGTGGCCGAGGTGGTGGATGGGCTGGGCAAGGCCGTGCCCACGGCCGAACGTCTCGAGGTCGTATTTTTGGCAGAGACGGGCTTAGACCCCCAACGGCAGGTGGAAACATGGCTCAACCAGCACTGTTTCCGCACGGCCGAGCGCTGGGTGGGGGCGTTGCGGTGGGTTAGCTATGGGTGTGCCACGCCAGCCGTGGCGCAAAGTTGGGTGCTGGATTTGGATTTTGGGGAAGGGATTGTGTTGGAAACGGCCGAGTTATTAGATGCTACTCCCACAGCAGGGGGGCTGGTGCGGGTGCGGCTGGGGTGGCGGGCGGAGGGGGTGGTGGCGCGGCCGTACAAACTCTTTGCCCATTTGTTTGATGCGGATGGGATTGTCGCCCAATACGATGGCCAACCCGTGGGCGAGTTGCGCCCCACGACGAGTTGGCAAGTGGGCGAGCGCATTGCGGATCAGTTCGCCATCCAATTGCCAGCTGATGTGCGGCCGGGCATGTACCAGTTGCGGATTGGTTTGTATGATGAGGCGACGCAAACCCGCCTAACCACGGCCGAGGGGGCGGAGTTTTGGGTTGGTGGCGAGGTGCGCGTGGGGGAGTAGTCGTCTAATCGCGTTGTTTTGTTAGATATTTGGGAGGAGCATCCCTTGAGGTTGCCCGGCTCCGAGGGTAGGCTTTATCGCTGAAGAGGGACAAGACCTACCTCTATAGAGTGCTATCCGCCAAGAGTTACCAGTCAGACGACTGGCCTAAATCCCCATGTTGCTCAGGGCGTTGATAACTTGGTTGGCCAGTGCTGTCAGTTGGGGGTGGTCTGCCTCAAATTCCATAGCAAAAAACGAGAGCCGTTGGGAAAAGAAGCCGGGGACGGCTTCACTGCTCAAGACATCTTGAATGTCTTCGCGCATCCCTTCGACCAATTCGCGGCTATCCTCATCCAAACTGGCCGCCGCTAATTTGCTTAAATCCCCTTCCAGTTGTTGCAGAAGTGTTTTGTAGTCAGCCATTGCCGTTTACCTCGACTGCGTGCGTAAATGATGATGTTATTTTAGCTTAAATGAGCCGTAAGCTGTAAGCCATAAGCCGTAAGCCCATAGGTTATAAGTTAAGCAATTTTCCACAGTGTCAGGTCGTCATTTTTCATCCAAATGCCCTTTGCTCTTTCCCTTTTTTGCCTTTTTGCAATAAAAATTTATTGCCAAAGGGCAAAAGAACAATAAAGCAAAGGGATTTGGATTTGTTTTCTCTCTTAATTTTCGCCTAAAACCTTAACTTATAACGAATGCTGTAAGCCATAAGCTACGGCCGTGTTTGGCCATTCCCCAGTGCCACCCATTTGTAGGTGGTGAGTTCTTCCAGCCCCATTGGACCACGCGCGTGGAGCTTTTGGGTGCTAACGGCCACCTCCGCCCCAAGGCCAAATTGGCCGCCATCGTTAAAGCGGGTGCTGGCGTTCACAAACACGGCCGAGGAGTTCACCCCATCCACAAACGTGTTGGCGTTGCGCCAATCGTTGGTCACAATGCTATCGGAATGGTCGAGGCTGTGGTCTTGGATGTGTGTGACCGCCTCTTGCACCCCTGTTACCGTTTTAATGCCCAAAATGAGCGCCATCCATTCCGTGTCAAAATCATCTGGCCCCGCTTCTTGCAGGATGGCTCCGTGGCCGTTGTGGCGCAACAGTTCCCATGCTTGCCCTGCGGGGCGCAGTTCCACTTTGTTGGCGGCCATGCGGCGAGCCAGATGGGGCAAAAAGTCGGCCGCGATGCGTTCGTGAACCAACACCGTATCGAG
This sequence comes from Candidatus Hadersleviella danica, assembly GCA_016711405.1. Lineage (GTDB taxonomy): Bacteria > Chloroflexota > Anaerolineae > Promineifilales > Promineifilaceae > Hadersleviella > Hadersleviella danica. The sequence goes on from JADJSZ010000019.1 coordinate 65,920, forward strand.
GGCGTTGCAGACGCTCGGCCGTTGCACTTTGCTGTTTTCGATGATGTTCAGCGCCATCTCAAAATCGGCCGATTCATCCACAAAGACGTGGCAAATGCCAATGCCGCCCGTGATAACGGGAATGGTCGCTTGTTCACGGCACAGTTTATGTAAACTATGGCCGCCTCGCGGAATCAGCACATCTACATACTTGTCGAGCCGCATAAACTCGGCCACCAACGCCCTGTCGGGGCTGGCGATGAGTTGCACGGCCGTGCTCGGCAACCCCGTCCGCTCCAGCGCGGCCTGAATGACATTGACCAAGGCGATGTTGCTCCGCAAGGTTTCGCTCCCGCCGCGCAAGATGGCGGCGTTGCCCGTTTTGAGGCAGAGGGTGGCGATGTCAATGGTCACGTTCGGCCGTGCTTCATAAATAACCCCCACCACCCCTAGCGGAATGCGCCGCCGGGTGAGTTGCAGGCCGTTGGGCAAGGTGCGGCTGTCAAGGGCACTGCCGACGGGGTCGGGCAAGGTGGCCACTTGGCGGGCATCGGCCGCCAACCCCGCCAGCCGTTGCTCGTTGAGCAACAGCCTGTCGAGCAAACTTTCGCTCAGCCCTTTGGCGCGGCCGTCGGCAATATCTTGGGCGTTGGCGGCGAGGATGACGGCCGTTTGCGCCTCTAATTCAGCGGCAATGGCCAGCAAGGCCGCGTTTTTGTGGTTGCTGTTTAGAATGGCCAATTGCCTGCTGGCTTGCTTGGCCGCTTTTCCAAGAATGGTTAAATCAGACATGAGATTGGTGATTTTGGATTTTGGATTTGGAATGGACGGCCGTGCCCTCTGTCGCTATCTTCCCGCTCTATCGGCAAGCCAGCAAAATGGCACTTATAGCTTAAAAAGCGGATGAAAAGGAGGACTTGTGGTGCCTCTGTTTCGGTTAAATTTGCTCGTTCTATTTCATGGATGAGTTGGGTTAATTGAGTGTTCATACCCTTTTCCTCATGGTGGATAGTCGCAAAACCCTTTTGGCTTGCCTCAATTGTACCACTTTCTAGCACCATCCATTTTGCCAATAAAACCAAAAAGGTCTCCTGCGGGCAAGCCGGGGAGACCTTTTCTTAAACTGCCACGGCCGCTCCCACAGGTGGAGCCGCCAGAGAGATTGAATTAGGACTAAGTGCCCTGAAAAAGGCTTTATTGCAAAATTGACTAATCCTGTTGACTCACGCTCTGCGCTGACCAAAAATCGCTGTTCCTATCATGAGCAAAACTACCCAATCTGGATTTCGGATTGACACTATGCGATTTTTGCCCACATAATACCCTTGCTCCCTTGCTCCCCTACCCCCATGCCCACCCACCTAACCCCCACCCAAGCGGCCGAACTCATTCCCCACGGAGCCACCCTCATGGTGGGCGGTTTCGGCCAGACGGGAACCCCCGTCCACCTGCTCCACGCCCTCGCCGAACGGCCGTTGAACGGCCTGACCATCATCGCCAACAACATTGGCGAGCCGGGGCTGGGCGGCGGCCGATTGCTCCGCAACGGCCAAATCCGCCACGCCATCGGCTCCTTCTTCACCTCCAACCCCGAAGCCGTAGCGGCGGCACAAGCGGGGCACATCACCGTGGAACTGTTACCCCAAGGGAGTTTGGCCGAGGCGATTCGCGCCGGTGGGGCAGGTTTGGGCGGCTTTTACACCCCCACGGCCGCTGGCACACCGCTGGCCGAGGGGCGCGAAGTGCGGCAGATAGACGGCCGTGACCACCTCTACATTCCCGCCCTTCGTGCCGATTTTGCGCTGGTGCGGGCATGGCGGGCCGACACGGCCGGCAACCTCGTTTACCGTCGCACCGAGCGCAATTTCAACCCGCTCATGGCCACGGCCGGCCGGGTAGTCATCGCCGAAGTGGAAGAAATTGTGCCTGTAGGAACGCTCGACCCCGACCAGATTGTGACCCCCGGCCATTTGGTGGATTACCTTGTACAGGCCACGCTGACCACGGCCGAGTTGGGCAGTTCGGCGGCCGTGGCCACGGCCGAGGGGGACGACCTGCGCTGGCGCATCGCCCGCCGTGCCTTGGCCGAATTACAACAAGGACAATTGGTCAATCTGGGCGTGGGCATCCCCACCCTCATCGCCGATTTAATTACCCCCTCCCATCAACTGACCCTCCACACCGAAAATGGCATGATTGGCGTTGGCCCCGCCCCCACCACAGGCGGGGCGTTGGATTACCCCGTCAATGCGGGCAAACAACCTGTCACTGCCTTGCCGGGGGCGAGCTATTTTGACAGTGCGTTTTCGTTTGCGCTCATTCGGGGGGGGCATGTGGATGCGGCCGTGATGGGTGGCCTACAGGTGGACGAGGCGGGTAATTTGGCCAACTGGGCCGCGCCAGGCAAGCCGTTGCTGGGCGTGGGCGGGGCGATGGATTTGGCCAGCGGGGCGCGGCAATTGATTATTACAATGACCCACACCGATAGCCACGGCCGCCCCAAAATTGTCCCTCAGGTCACCTTTCCGCTGACAGCAATAGGGGCAGTGGATGTGATTATCACCGAGTTGGCCGTGTTTCGGTTTGTCGGCGGCCGTCTCACCCTCACCGAGCTGATGCCCGGCGTGACACTGGATGAGGTGCGGGCGAAGACAACGGCCGAGTTTGAGTGGCAGGGCTAATTGAACCGTGTTTTCAAATTAATCGTAACTGTTCAGGTGTGGTTTGTAGTGGCGGCTTTAGCCGTTTTTTTCCAACCGCGGAGAGCGCAGAGGGCGCGGAGTTTCCTCTAGAATTCCCTCTGCGCTCTCCGCGCTCTCCGCGGTTCAAGAAAAATCAACACGTCCCTGAATAGATACAAGTAATCAGTGTTCAGTATTCAGTCAAACCTCTAACCTCTGGGGTAACGTAATGACTGGCGCGAAGCGCACTGAACACTGGTGCAAACCACACTTTTAAAACACCCTCTTAGCGGCAAATCAGTACAGGGCAAGTGGCGTTGCGGAGCACTTGGTCTACCGTGCTACCGACGATTAGCTCGAGGACGGGGTTAGAGCTGTAGCCACCCATGATGATGAAATCGCAGTTGTTTTTCTCGGCCGCCAGCAACACAGTAATGGCCGCATCGCCCGCTTTGAGCAGGTATTCGGCCGTCACCCCACGCTCCTCCAGATACGCCCGCGCTTTGTCCAAAATGGCTTGGCCATCCTTTTTCTTGCCCACCGTGACCACGGTGAGGGGGAGTTGCCAATGGCCAGCTAAATAGGTGGCCACAAACAACGCCTCTTGCGCTTTGGCACTGCCATCGTAGGCGAGGAGCGGCCGTTGCATGGCCGAATAAGCGGGCACAGCCAGCACAGGGCGCGGCGAACGCAACAACAGTTGCCGCCATGCCGAATTGAGCCGCGCCATCACCTGCTCTCCCGGTGGGTGTTTGAGACTGGCCACCACCAAATCAGCCCATTGCGCCCGCTCCACAATTTTGCGGTATGGCTCGCCCATGTCGAAGGCCAATTCGCCTTGCACGGCCGCGTCGTGCAGAGCGCGGTCGAATAAATCCAGCATCTCTATCTGGTCAGTCTCATCGGTAACGATGTGCAACCCGCGCAATTGGCCGCTTTCGCGCTGGGCAATCTGGGCGGCCACGCGCAGAGTTATTTCGCTCAAATCATCTTCGCCGACTGAGACAAGCACGGTGTTGAACAGGCAATCGGGCCGCCGCTTGAGCAGGTATTGTTGCCGCCAACTGCTGGGGATGGGTGCATCAGTGGGCGGGTCAGCGGCCGTTTCCCACAATTGCACCATGCGCGATGCTTCCGTGCGCCCTGTCAATTGCGCCGCAAAATTAGCCACCGCCTCCTCGGTTTCCACCCGCCAACCCAGCGAATCCTCTAATTCGGCGCGGTGTTCGGCCAGCCAAACGTAAAAATCGGTTTCGGTGCGTTCGGGTAGCTCTTTCATCAACCCCCGAGCGCGAATCATCTCCACCACGGGCAGATACACCTCGTCGTACCAATGCACCACCGCCTCGTCCCAATCTATTTCGCGCTGAAAATCTAGCCCCATAAAGTAGTTGTGGACTTCGATATGGTCTTCGAGCAGTTTGTATTTGCCGGGGGCTGTCAGCGTAAAATCGGCTTCGGGGCGCAGTTCGTCCAGCCGCGTGCGCTCTAAAAATTCGGTGTATTCCCCTTTGATGATGAGTTCATCGAGGCTAATATCGGCCGCGATAGTAACCTTGGGCACGACTTCGGTGACATACGCTTGGATAGTCGGGAACCCTTGTTCGCGGGCGATAGAAACGCGGTGGTTGCCATCCAACACAAAGTAGGCATCGCCTAATTTGTACAGTTCGATGGGCGGTAGCCCACGCCCCATGCTGTTGATGACGAGCAAATTGGCCCAGCGTTGTTCGCTCACGTCATCTTTGGGCAAAAAGGTGCGGGTGAAATCTTTGTAACGGCCGACACTGCCCACAATGGCTTGGAGTGGCACATCTTGCAAGCCCCGGTCTATCTGTTTGTTGGCGCGGAGCTTGCGGCGCACGTCTTCGTAGGAGAGTAAATCGGCCGATTTGCCCGTTAGGCGGGCCATGACCATCTCTAAACTCGCTCGTCGGCGAGCGCGTTGAAAATCTGTAATTGCGGTAGATAAGTTAGACATTGTCATAATTTGGGTTATTGGTCATCTGACCAACAACGTAAGTGGTACGTAGAACGATGTTACAAACAACAAATGACTGTGGTGGATGCGGCCGTGGCCGCACCCGCCAACAGTCATTCCGATTTGGAAAGCGGCCAAGCCGTAGACAAGACAAGGGTTAGCGTCGGCCGCACTTTCTCTGTTTGTTTTGTACCTCTTCACCACCCATTATAGCTATTTTGTCAAGCGTGAGGATAGGTCATTCTGTACAAGAAAATAGGGCGATAGACTCAGCTTCTATGGTGACACTGATATTTGGCATTGGTTTATAGAATACCCTTTGCCCTTTCCCTCTTTTGCCTTTTTGCAATAAATTTTTATTACAAAAAGGCAAAAGAGCAACAAAGCAAAAGGGTGCTTAAAAAAAAGGCAGGGTTCGCCCCTGCTTTATGGGAATTGTAAGGGGGATGTGGTAGGATTTTTTGGCAAAGCAAGCAGGAGGCCATCTGAAATTATCTGGGAGCCTTCCCGTTTATGAAACTGGCCGTTAGCCACTTTGTTTTGCTTATTGAGAAGAATATGGGTATGAATCGTTTGCCTTTGGGCTTAATTTATTCTTTGTTGACGGCCGTGTTGCTTCTCGGCTTCACGTGGGTCAACATCGCTTACGCGGCTCCGATAGCCCAGAGCCAACGGCTGGGCGGAGGTGTGGTATTCAACGAAGTTTTGGCGGACCCCTCAATTGGCGGAGATGGGGGCTGTAACCAAGGCAACCCCTCCGCTTTGGGGTTCGATACAAATGGCAATAGCTGTGTAGACCAGCGCGATGAGTTTATCGAGCTGTATAACATGTCTGACCAAGCGATTGATATTGGGGGGTGGCAGTTGTGGACGAAAGGGGATGACAATTGGTTCACCTTCACCGTCGGCACCCAAATCCAGCCCAAAGGCTATGTCGTCGTCGTTTCTAATCTGCTGGGCGGCTCGGTGGCGGGAATTCCCACCAACATTGTGTTTAGCGCTGGGGAAAATAAAATTTTGGGCAACAATGGCGAAAATGTGGCCTTGCTCAACCCCGCTACCAACGAGTTTATCCAGATGAAGTACACGGGGGTGATTACGCCGCAAACGACGCATGACCCGCCCGCGCCGGGGAGCGGCTATAAGGATTTCCCGACAACGGCCGTGCGCATTGCCATGGACGATTTTGGCACATCGGTGAGCGGCTATTCGATGGTGCGGATGTTGCCGGGGGATACCAAGGTAATTACACAGGGGCAATATATTTCGCCGGGAGCGACACCGGGCACATACACGGCCGTCTCTTTCCAAGACCTTGGCCAAGGCGCGTTGCCCCTGCCCTATTGGCTGTGGCTGGGCACGGCCGTTTTATTCACCGCCACCACCACCGTTTGGTGGCGCGAACGGCGCTGGCGGGCTGGGTAAGCCTCCCCAAAAATGAGAAAATACAAAGAAAACGGCCGTTGGAATGTTTCCAACGGCCGTTTTCTTGCTGGGGTGTAGGGGACGAGGGACTGGGGACTGGGGACTCACGCTCGTCCTTCGTCCCTTGTCCCCCTCCCCTTACGCTTTGACACACGCCACGGCCAATGCTTGCGCCCCGACGTGTACGCCGATGGCCGGGCAGGCGGTGTTAAACAGGGGAGCCACGGCCGCTGGCAAATGGGGTTGGAGCAACTCGGCCAGTTTTTGCGCTTCCTCGGCCGCGTTGGCATCCAACACAGCAATGCGCGAGAGGTCGCCCAGCCCGCGCACCATTTCGACCAAGCGGGGGAGGGCACGGCCGCGTGTTCGCACCCGCTCCAGCAAGGTCACCTCCCCCTCATAGACATGCACTAGCGGCTTAATTTTGAGCAAATTGCCCATGCTCATCTGGAGCCAATTGATTCGGCCGCCGCGCCGCACAGCGTCGAGCGTGTCGAGCAGGCAAAAGATGTGGATGCGCGGCCGTAAATCCACCAACATGGCGAAAATTTCGGGTAGGGTGGCTCCTGCCTCGGCCGCTTCGGCCGCCGCCAACACTTGGAAGCCCAAGCCCATGCTCAACTGTTGCGAATCCCATACGGTCGTCGGCACCGCCTTGGCCAATTCTGCCCCTTGGTGAGCCACATTGTAAAAACTGCTCAGGCTATCGGCGACGTGGAGGGAGAGAATGGCGGTGGCTCCTTCAGCCGATAGCTGTTCGTACACTTGGGCAAACCTATCGGGCGCGGGCGCGGCCGTGGTGGGGTAGATGGGGTAATGGGGCAGTTGTTCGTAAAAGGTGCGCCGCGAAAGGTTCACCCCATCCAAATAGCTCTCTGTGCCGATGTTGACATACGCAGGCACAACGGTAATGCCATGCCGCCCCACCAACTCGGCGGGAATATCACAAGTACTATCGGTGACAATTTTGATGGTCATGGGGTAGGAGGAGTTATTGGTTACTGGTTATTGGTTTGGGTGTGTTTCATCTGGGCGGTTGTGGGGAGGCCTTGGCCCTCGGCCTCAATTATCAGAGGTTAGGCACCACAGGGTTGCCCCTACCCTCTCTCAACTGAAATGAAACACACCCATTGGTTATTCGTTATTGGCTCATCCGCACCAACACCTCTTTGTTCATTGTTCATTGCTAATTTCTTCGTAGCGAAAACAGCTTACCAAATGGTCGTTGACCATGCCCGTGGCTTGCATGAAGGCGTAGATGATGGTGGGGCCGACAAAGGTGAAGCCGCGCTGTTTAAGCGCTTTGCTGAGGGCGCGGGAGACGGCCGTTTCGGGGAGCGCATCGGCCATGCTGGCCAACTGGTTGCGCTGGGGACGGCCGTCTACAAATTGCCACAACCATTGGCTAAAGCTCCCCTCGGCCGCCACCAAATCGAGATAGGCGCGGCTGTTTTGCACGAAGCCACGCACCTTCAGCCGATTGCGGACAATGCCCTCATCTTGCAACAAACTGGCGATTTTGGCCTCATCATAATGGGCAATTTTGTGGGGGTCAAATTGGTCGAAGGCGCGGCGATAATTTTCGCGCTTGCGCAAAATCGTTATCCAGCTCAGGCCAGCTTGCGCCCCTTCGAGCAGTAAAAACTCGAACAACTGTTGGTCATCATAAAGCGGCACGCCCCACTCAGTATCGTGGTAAGCAACGTACAGTGGGTCTGTGCCACACCAAGGGCAACGGGTGAGAAGTTCCATAATCGGTATCATATCATGCCATCCCCAACTAAGGTAACATGCGAGAGATGACAAATGTCAATTCCCCCCGGCCGTTGGCGTGCTACAATCCCGAAGCTGTTTTCAATGAACAATGAAGTGACAGGCCTGTTAGAAGTGTAACCAGTCACCTAATGACCAATGACAAGTGCCAAATGACCAAAATAAACACACGCTTTCTCTATTACAGTTGGTTCATCCTCGCCTACACCGTCCTCGTCATTATGTGGGGGGCGTATGTACGGGCGACGGGGTCGGGGGCGGGGTGCGGCCAACATTGGCCGACCTGCAACGGCCAAGTGATTCCCCGCCCTGAGCAAATCGAAACATGGATTGAACTGAGCCACCGCCTGACGAGTGCCATGCTGGGCTTTTTTAGCATTGGGCAGGTGGCGTGGGCGTTTCGGGCATATCCTGTGGCGCACCGGGTGCGGAAGGCGGCCGTGGCCAGTTTCGGCCTGACTGTCTTCGAGGGAGCCTTAGGGGCTGGCCTCGTCTTGTTCGAGTTGGTGGCGGGCGATACCTCCACCACCCGCGCCGTTGTGGTCGGCTTCCACCTTGTCAACACCATGTTGTTGGTGGGGGCGTTTACGCTGGTGGTGTGGTGGGCGGCCGGTGGCTCCCCCCTGCGGCTCGGCGGCGACAATCGGCCGTCGCGCCATTTGCTGGGGGTGGCACTGGTGGCCATGCTCATTCTGAGCGCATTTGGCGCCATCACCGCCTTGGGCGATACGCTCTTCCCCGTCGAAAGCCTGAGCGAAGGGCTGGCGCAGAAGTTTGACCCGAGCCCATTTTGCGGTGCGGCTCCGCATTTGGCATCCCTTGTTGGCCATTTTGACCAGTGGCTATATTTTGGGGCTGATTTACAACATGGAAGCATGGCGCAACACGCCCCAGAAAAAGCGGCTGGCCACGGCCGTGGCCGTCATCATCGTCATCCAAGTGCTGGGCGGCTTCCTAAATGTGTTGCTCCTCGCCCCTGTGTGGATCCAAATGTTCCACCTGATGGCCTCCAATGCGTTATGGATTGCGCTTTTGCTGTGGAGCTTTGCTATTTTGGCAGTGGAACACGATTAATGACCAATGTTTGGGTTGAGCAGGAAGGATTGGACTGGGACAATTAAATTGCACGAATGACACGAATTAAATTTAGAAAAATTCGTGTCATTCGTGCAATTCGTGTCTAAAAACGGCTCACCCCTAAACAAATCTCAACTGAAACGCAACACCCCAATAACCAGTAACGAATAACCAGTAACCCATCCCCCCCTTGTGCTATTATTAGCCCCATGCGTTTGCGGATTGGGTTACTCATTTATGGTTCGCTGGAAACCCTTTCGGGAGGGTATTTGTATGACCGCCTGCTGGTGGGCTATTTGCGGGAGCAGGGGCACACGGTCACGATTGTCTCGGTGCCGTGGCAGAATTATGTGCGCCATCTTGGGCACAATTTTGCGCCCGCCCTGCGCCACGCGCTGGCCACGGCCGATTTCGACCTCCTCCTCCAAGACGAATTGAATCACCCCTCGCTGGTCTGGCTGAACCAGTGGTTGCGCGGCCGCGTGCGCTACCCGCTCATTAGCATTGTTCATCATTTGCGGTGCAGTGAGCTACGGCCAGCGTGGCAAAACGCCATTTATCGCCCAATCGAGCGGCGTTATTTGCGCTCGGTGGATGGCTTTATTTTTAACAGCGCCACCACCAAGCAAACCGTCGAAGCGCTGATTGGCTCCCTGCCCCCGCACACCATCGCCTACCCAGCGGGGGACAGGTTCCCCGAAGCGGCCGAGGCCAGCCAGAATTTGCCGCACAAACTCGAACGTCTCGGCCCGTTGCGCCTGCTGTTCGTGGGCAACATTATTCCCCGCAAAGGGTTGCACACCCTGCTGAATGCCCTTGAGCGGGCGCAATTGCCCGGAGGTGAACCCGTATTACACGCTGGCCATGCAACGGCAGGTGGCGCAAAATCGCTGGCAACGGCAGGTGCGCTTTTGGGGGGCGCTGAACCATGCCGAGTTGGCCGAGCGTTTTTCGGCCGCGCACCTGCTCATCGTCCCCTCTAGCTATGAGGGGTTTGGCATTGTTTATCTGGAGGCGATGAGCTTTGGGTTCCCGCCATTGCCACCACGGCCGGCGCGGCGCACGAGATTATCACCCACGGCCGTGATGGCTACCTGATTCGCCCCGACGATGCCACCCAACTGGCCGACCTTCTGCGCCAGCTCTACCACGACAAACCCCGCCTCCTGCAACTGAGCCGCTATGCCCGCGCCCGCTACACCACCCACCCCACATGGGCGGAAACGGGGCAAACATTGAGCAGTTTTTGGGGGAGTTGTTCGTAATTCGTAATTCGTCATTTGCCATTGGTCATTTGTCATTGGCTTTGCTTACCACAGACTCCAATCCGCATTCCCCATTCCGCATTCCGCAATCCAAAATCCCATGTCTTCTCCCGCTACCCTTTCCATTTTTAACCATTTGTTTGCTTCTGTGGCCGAGGAGATGGGGGTGACGCTGGAGCGGGCGGCGTATAGCCCGAACATTAAGGAGCGGCTGGATTTTAGTTGTGCTGTGTTTTTGGGGGACGGCCGCCTTCTCGCCCAAGCGGCGCACATCCCTGTGCATATTGGGGCGATGCCTGCTTCGGTGCGGGCGGCGATTAGCGAGTGTGCCCCGTTTGCGCCGGGTGATGTGGTGATTCTGAATGACCCGTATTTGGGGGGGAACCATTTGCCCGATGTGACCATGGTTTCGCCTGTGTTTGTGGGGGAGGGGGGACGAGGGACGGGGGACGAGGGACGAGCGAGCCTTCCCCAGTCCCTCGTCCCTCGTCCCCCGTCCTTCTTCGTCGCCAGCCGGGCGCACCATGCGGATGTGGGGGGGATGTCGCCGGGTTCGATGCCGCTTTCGACGGAGATTTACCAAGAGGGGGTGATTATTCCGCCCATTAAGTTGGTGGCGGGGGGGGTGAAGAATGCGGCCGTGTGGCAACTCATCTTGCGCAATGTGCGCACGCCCGAGGAGCGGGAGGGGGATTTGGCGGCGCAACTGGCGGCGCACGCCATCGGGGAAAAGCGGCTGGCGGAATTGGTGGGGCGGTATGGGCTGGCAGAGGTGAACCGACAGGGGGAGGCGTTGCTGGCTTATGCGGCGCGGCTAACGGCCGCGGCCATCTCGGCCATGCCCGACGGCCGTTACCCCTTTTACCGATTATCTGGATGACGACGGCCAAGGGCAGAGCGACATCCCCATTGCGGTGGCGCTGACGGTGGCGGGGGAGCATCTGACGGTGGATTTTGCGGGCACGGCCGAGGCGGTGCGGGGCAATCTCAACACCGTGCCCGCTGTGGTGGAATCGGCCGTGGCGTATGGGGTGCGGTGCATGGCGCTGGCCATGCTGGGGGCGGATTTGCCGATGAACGAGGGGGCGTATGCGCCCATCACGGTGATGATTCCCGAGGGGTGTTTGCTGAACCCACGGCCGCCCCATGCTGTGGCGGCGGGCAATGTGGAAACGAGCCAGCGCATTACGGATGTGGTGTTGGGGGCGCTGGCCCAAGCGTTGCCCGCGCTGATGCCTGCGGCCAGCCAAGGGACGATGAACAATTTTACGTTTGGGGGGCGGGGTTTAGACGGCCGTCCTTTTGCTTATTATGAGACGATGGGGGGCGGCATTGGGGCGGGGCCGACGGCCGATGGCGGGGATGGCTTGCACGCGCACATGAGCAACACGCTGAACACGCCTGTTGAGGCGTTGGAGTTTAGTTACCCGTTGCGGGTGCGCCGCTATGCGTTGCGGCGGGGTTCGGGCGGCCGTGGCTTGCACCGTGGGGGGGAGGGGCTGGTGCGGGAGGTGCAGTTTTTGGTTCCCGTGGCGGCGACGATTACGAGTGAGCGGCGCAGCGCGGGGGGCGTATGGGTTGCAGGGGGGGGAGGCGGGGGCGTGTGGGCGGAATGTGCGGGTGGGGGTGGATGGGGGTGAGACTGTTTTGCCAGCGAAGGTAACGCTGGAGTTGGCGGCGGGGGAGGGGTTGCGGATTGAAACGCCGGGGGGCGGTTGGGGTATGGGTGAGGTATTGTGGAGCTATATTGATTAGGTACACTATAGCTCAATCCATCAATCGTTTTTCTCCAGCAAGTTCCAGCAACTTCTGCCGAAAGTAGACAAAGCTTGGTGATGCGTTGTTTGCTGTGTCCATATAAGGGCTGATTTTTTCAGACCATTGAGACTTTTCGGCACCGACAGACTGCCCGCCTTTAGACCGAAGGGCAGTCGAACCTCCTTTATAAATTGCATCTGCCAAGCACTCCCATGTGCCGCAAATGGAATCATTCACATATGCCCTTAAGATAGCATCCTTAGCTCGTGGATAAGCAGATTTGATAGCTGGAATGTCACCAAGAAACCAAGCTTCCCCCTCTTCAACTGCAATGCAAAAACGGGTTTGCGGTTGGGGATTGCAGGCGTTCAGGATACTGAAGAGTTCTTGGCGAAAGGCTTTAAGGCACTTGTCGTCTAGATCACATACGACAATGACCGCCGCAGGGTAATTATCGAACGCATTGCCATAGCCTTGAAGAAGGCGTGGGAGCTGGTCAAGCAGGATGCGGTTGTTGGCATTCCGTTTGCACGGAGATCCTTCGGAATACGGCCTATTCCTTTGTAAGAATGAATCTTGTATGTATGGTCAGCACCGATAATTTTTGGGGACTAGAATATCAAAGAGCTTTTTGCCAGACTGATCTTCAACAAGAATTTCAAAATGCACGCAATCACCTCGCATCCAAATAATCGCTGTACCAAAGGCCACCTAAAGGTAATCCCTCGTCAACTAAGCCCTGTACTATTGCGTCCTCACTAGCTCTACGGATTATTGAATAACCATCTGAACCTTTTTATACCTCAGAGAGCTCCAAGGCATCAACCAGATAGGGTTGATGAGTTGTAATGAAACCTGAGATCCGCCCTTACGCCGCACGTTGCATGGTCGCGAAACTCTTTCGCTAGGGATTCGAGTTTGTGGTACAAGCCGTTTTCTGGCTCTTCGATACATAAAAAAGGTGGCAGAGTCGGTCTTCAAGTAACAGGAGATATGCGAATACTTTCAATGTCCCATCAGACATTTGCTGGGAATAAAACGGGTCTTGAAAGCCTTTGTCATTAAACCGCAGTAGCAAACGGCCATCGTTTGTCTTTTCAGTGTCAATCTTGTTGATGCCTGGGATTTTATCCGCAATCCGGTTCAGGATAGCCTGAAAACGTTTTGGATGCTCCCGCTCCATGAATTGCACAACATTTCCAAGATTGTCTCCATGAATATTGAGATGCCTTTGTGGTCCAGCGAGGGGTAAGCTTCGGGCTGCATCAGGGGTAAAGTAGCTCAGGTACCAGCCTTCAATGAACCTACAAAATGCAGAAATCCTTGGATGTTGTTTCAGCGACCCCAGCGTAACTATTCCTAGCTTGCGCATGTCTTCAAGTTCAACCAGTTCGATTTCCTTGGACTCTTCTTTTGTCTTACCTGATTTAATAGATTCCATCAGACCAAGCAAGTCGAAATCTCCTTGTCCTTTATCTCCTTGTCCTTCCTCTATCAGATGGCCAGCTAAATCACCTTTCCATACAACACCCTTTCCACTGTTCAGCAGAAGAAATGAGAATGGCCAGCCATGGTTCTGACCTTTACGCCTCTGCCTGAGGCGCTCTTTCAAAACATAAGGACGACCTGAACTATCTATATCAATGGAAATTTCATAGGTCATGGGTCGGGTGTTTCCGTCTTGTTTGTAGTAGACCTCAAACTCGATAGGCCCTTGCTGACCTTGAGTCCTGATACGCTCAAATCCTCCTCGGCCATGGAGTAACACGCCTCTTCAACACCTGACTTTAAAGCATCCGCTAGAAATCCAAAGGCATCAAACAGTGTACTCTTGCCAACACCATTCTTACCAATGACCGCAGTCATAGGCGTAAGTGGGTCGGCTTGCTGTTGTCTCCATAAACGTCCAAGCGTAACGTCTTTAAGAGATCTAAAATTCTTTATTCGAAAACCTTCAATCTTAGCCATTATTTGTTTCTCATTCTTGTTATCGCCTCTGAATCCTAGGGACAGCTTACCAATTAATGTCTGCTTTGCGGTAAGAGATGTGTGATAAGGCTGATAATGAGGAGAGTTTAGCAGGTGGGGGTGAAGCGTCAAGGGAAAAATCTGTGGAGAGACCACCTCGGCCGAACGGCCGTAGAACTCCCCCACCTAACTCCCTTCCCCGATACATATCTCCCACGGCCGTGTCTTGGGCAAGACACGGCCGTTTGCTTTGGTATTACCCGAACCACCCAACCAACTTGCACCTTGAGCCAACGGCACAGGGGGATTGAATCGTTTTGGAGCGGTGTGGATGAGGGGGGATGGACGGCCGTGAGACTGTTTTGCCAGCGAAGGTGACTCTGGAGCTGGGAGGGATGAAACGCGGGGGCGGCGGGTGGGGATGGCTCGGTTGAGGAGTGAGTGGTTGAGGCGGGGAAGGCGGCCGTTGTAGAGGCGAACCGCCGCCTTCGGCGACGGTTTTATTATTGCACTTGCCCTTTTTTGATTAAAACTGGTGTTAGATGTTCAGGGATGCCTTGCAATCTGATTTGAATGCACCCAAATTTATATGCGTCTTCAATTTGTTTGCCTGCTCCTAATGCTTGATAAAAGCCAACGGCAAAAGCGATAGCGGCTTTATCACCAATCGCTTGGTTCATTCCGATAACATATTCAATATGTTCGGCAATAGCCTTTGCCTGAATTTCTGAATAACAAGCATTCAATAGAACACAACTTGCTTGGCTGGAGAATTGCTCAAACAATGCCGCTAATGCGTCAGGTTGAACAAGTTGCGTCTGTCCAGTTATATTTTCAAAACACAACGCACCTGAAGAAGTGCCGTGACCAGAAAAATGAACGATTTTGGTTGTGTATTGAGTAATGCTTGACTAATATCTGTTGGTCGAACTGATAATTGTGGCAATTCCAACTTGAAATCATCTCGCAATTTGGCAAGTTTGAGCTTCTCTTGAATTTCTCGAAATTCCACACCTAGTCGCAACCGTGATGCGTCTGTAGGGTCAGCGGCAAGAAATAGAATTGAAGTTGATTTGGCGCGTTCTCTAACAGAATCGCCTTTATGTTTTTGGAAAGGATGTGACGATTCGCCCTTTCTAATAGCGCGAGTTATCGTTTCTTTCAATTGGTAATCAACTCAGTCATACGGGAGGATGTTTTCACTCAGAAAAATCTCTGACAATCTATTTGCTAAAGGCGTACATCATCGGTTTTCTATACAAGTTTCAATAACATGCTTCATTTTGCTTGGAAAATTATTGAAAGAATTACAAGTAAATCCAGCAAAGAATAAAGGCTCAAAACTGATGTTGTGTGTCTGAAGAAAGAAAACAAATGTTGGGTCAATGCTGATGGGAATGCCCAATGCCTTAAATTCATTTCTCATATATCGCCAATGCTCATCGGGTATTGTATTGCCTTCATAGATGAGAGGCGTAAAGATATGAAAACTGCGTCCACTAAAGGAAGAAATCTTGCTCTGGTTTGCTTTTAAAGTATTCAACGAATTCGTTATCCATTGAAGAAAAGAACGCAATCATAAATTTCGAATCTTGGAGACTCAGTTGCCGTTCATTCATAAACTTTACAACTTCGTCAATCCATTGTTCTGTTGGGTGAATATGCCACATAGTTTTCTCTCCAACGGGGGCGCGATTTATTGCTGATTCCGTCTTGTATGTTACTGGGTTGTGAATATCCAAATATTCAAGAACATTCAAAAGAAATGTTCGATTGTTTTCTTTCCGTTTTATCTTTACCATCTGTCACGAAATAACCAGTTATCAAAATCTCTATTCCGTCAGAATCGTTAAATACGCCGTAGACAGCGTTGTTTTTGCCGTGTATATCCCAATCGTTGTACGCCTTTACAAAACTCTTAAAGCCTGCGGTTAGTAGTACCCTGTATCCGAACCAAGTCGTTAAATCACTTCTTCGTTTGATTACCAGTGCATCGCTTGACTCAACCCAAAGCACATCTTGAAAAATTACAGTGTCTTGAATAGCACAATATTTTTTTAGTGTTTCAACATCTGTGTGGGCTATTTCGCTTTCGGCTGAACCACGAATATTGGGAAGTTCGCCTCTACCTTGTATGTCGTTCTTTTTCTTGAGAATTCCGCAACCGAAGCCCGCATACATCTCATCAAACAGTTTTCGGTTCTGGTTATAGTCATTGTATTCCAAGCCACAGTGAAGAATAATGCACCCTTTGAGTTTGAGTTCGTTTAACCATTCTCTACTTGGAAATAATCTATCGGCAGACCCCAATTCCA
The DNA here is from genome assembly GCA_016711405.1 of Candidatus Hadersleviella danica. Lineage (GTDB taxonomy): Bacteria > Chloroflexota > Anaerolineae > Promineifilales > Promineifilaceae > Hadersleviella > Hadersleviella danica. Next base: position 82,142 of record JADJSZ010000019.1, read on the forward strand.
AATATTAAAACGTCAGGGCGAAATTCGGATACTTCAGCGAAGGGGAAATCACGTCATTTTGTAAATTCACCCACTTTTCTTTGTCTTCAACAATGAAGTGTGCAAAGCGGACATTATGCCCGCGCCGTTCAATGTCTTCTACGAAATATAGCGACTTGGTATAGCGCAATCCATTAGCACGAAGCCTGTGGTAAAGAAAAAGTACGTTCATTTTGAAGGTGTCATTATGTAATTTATTTTCTGATATGACACTGACGGAATCTGCGTAACTATGTTATTAGACTGTCACTTGTCGAATAATGTGTGAAATAAGCGGTTTAGGTTGTTCAGTCTACAGCTATCCATTTTTGAGAAGAGAGTTTAGCAGGTGGCCGAGAAGCGTCAAGGGGGGAATCAGTGGAGAGGTTGGCTCCCCCCACCCGGCTCCCCCCCGCTATACATCTGACACGGCCGCTTACCGCGTAACCGTAATCCCAAAAGCCTTCCAATGCTCCTGCGGCGTAGACAACTTAATCCGCTTGCTCACATTAGATTGTTTGGCCTTCGCTTGCTTCAGCTTATCATTCAACTCCTTCGTCTTCGTCTTCAACTGCGCCTTAAGATCCTCCTGCTCAGCATTAAGCGCATCCAGCTCATCGGCAAAGGCATTTAGTGCGGCCGAATCAGCCGGCACAACACCAGAGCCAGTGAGGTCGTCCAGCCGCGTGGTAATCCCGCTGGCCATTGTGCGAAGGTCAGAAACTTGTTGCGAAAAAGAAACAGTAGACATATCGAACTCCTTTTGGTAAAAATTTTAATCCCGGAAGCACAAAATTTAGCAAATAAAAGCGGCGCTGTCTAGCCTAGAATTTTATGTATTCAGGATTCTTCAAAAGTCCGTTAATTTAGGAAAAATCACGTTGTAGGGGCGAGAAGGCGCGGGAAGGATTTAATGGAAACATGTGGGAGGAATTCCGCGCCTCCTCGCCCTTGGTAGTTGCCGTGCCACGGGCGAGGAGGCGGCGAGAGGGCATGGTGTGTTTTGCATTGGCATCATGCGCCGCCTTCTCGCCCCTACAACATGGCGCAGGTGGGGAGAGAGCTTCTAAAGAGGGAATTGGGCCGTTTACCGCTTGGCCGTAATGCCAAAAGCCACCCAATGCTCCTGCGGCGCAGATAGTTTTATCCGCTTCCGCACGTTGGCCTGTTTCGCCTTTGCTTCCCTTATCTTGGCATACAACTCCCGCGTTTTGGTCTTCAATTGCGCTTTCAAATCCTCTTGCTCGGCATTGATTTGGTCCAGCTCATCGGCAAAAGCGTTTAGCACGGCCGCATCGGCCGCCAATACACCTCCGCTCGTCAGGTCATCCAGCCGCGTGGTAATGCCGCTGGCCATTGTGCGCAGGTCAGAAACTTGTTGCGAAAAAGTAATATTAGGCATGTCAAACTCCTTTGGCTAAAAATTGTTCATCACATGAGTATAGAATTTAGCAAATAAAGATGCCTCTGTCTAGCTTAGAAGCTAATTGAGTTAGACAAACTTCTTGTCTATATAAACAAAACTCTTGTCTATGTAGACAAAACTCTTGTCCATGTAGACAAAACTCTTGTCCATGTAGACAAAACTCTTGTCCATGTAGACAAAACTCTTGTCCATGTAGACAAAACTCTTGTCCATGTAGACAAAACTCTTGTCCATGTAGACAAAACCCTTGTCCATGTGGACAAAGCCTTGTCTGTAAGCGATTGGGAAGATGGAGAGGTGGCTCCCTCCAAAATGGCTCTGGCTGGGGTTAAGTTGTTGAAGAAGGGAAGGGAGGGGGTTCTCCCTTTGGCCCCCCCCCCCCTCCCTTCCCCCCCGGCGGCCCCCCCCCCCGCCTTTCGGGGGGGGGGGGGGCCCCGCCCCCCCCCTTCCTCCGGGCCTTCTTGCTTGCCCCCCCCCGGCCGCCGCGGGGGGGGGGCGCGCCGGGGGGCCCCCCGCGGGGGGGGGGGTCGCCTTCTCCCCCCCGGGGCCGGCCCTGCCCCCCCCCCCTCCCCCTTTCCCCCCCCCCGCCCCGCCCCCCCGCCCCCTCCCCCCCTCCTCCCTCCCGCCTCCGGCGCCTTTCCCGGGGGCCCCCCCGGCCCCCCCGCCCCGGCCGCGGGGCGGCCCCCCCCCTCCCGCCTCCCCCCCCGGCCTGGGGCCGGGTCCCCGCGGGGGGGGGGGGGGGGGCTTTCCCGCGCGGGGGGGGGGGGGGGGGGGGGGGGGCCCGGGGGGGGGGGGGGGGGGGGCGGCCCCCCCCCCCCCCCCCCGGTTAGCTCGCGGCTTTCCCCTCGCCGTGCTTCCCCTCTTCCACAGCGGGCTGGCGAGGAATGCGCACGGTAACCGTCGTGCCTTCCTCGGCCGTCGAAGTCACCTCAATCGTGCCCCCCTTGGCATTCACAATCTCGCGCACAATGTACAAGCCCAGCCCAATGCTCCCCGCCACCCGGCGCAAGGCTGATTCGGCCGTGTCATAACGCACCAGCGGGTTAAAGAGCGTCGGCAGTACCTCGGGCGGGATGGGCGTGCCTTCATTATGCACGCTCAACATCACCAACGCGCCTTCGGAGACGGCCGAGAGTTCAACTGGCTCATCTTTTGCCCCGTACTGAAGCGCGTTGCCCAACAAATTAGAGACAATCTGTTGAAGTCGGGCCGCATCCCAATGGCCAATGAGGTCGCCCTGCGCATTAAAGTGCAGGGTGCGCTGGGGGTGCGTCACGTGGAATCCATCAATCACTTCACGGCAGAGTATTTGCAGATCAACCGGCTCGCGGTTCAGCGGCATGGCACTGCCCAGCCACGTTGATGTGAAGTCAATCATATCCGTGACCAAGGTAGCCATCACCTCCGATTGCCGGTCAATCATGGCCAGCATTTCACCAGATCTCTGGTCTTCATTTTCATGCGCCACAAGCTGTGCGCCCATGCGGATAGAGTTCAGCGGGCTACGCAAATCGTGGCCAAGAATCGCTAGAAACAATAGGCGAGACCGATTGACGCGCTCGGTGTAACGGCCGATAGCCTCAACCAGCGATTGGTCAATCGCCTCGTTAAAGCGGGTGATGTCATCGAGGTCGTCGAGGTCGAACTGCGCCACGCTCTTGCGCCACAGACGCAGAACACTGGCACGCAGGGCGCGGTATTCAGACACAACCTCCATGATATTGAATCCCGAACCAACGCGCTCCTCGGCGTGCTGGGTCGAGGCAGTGTCGAGTTGATCGCTGGCCGTGCTATCCGCCCCGCCCTCGCCTTTGGATTTATCCGTCTGCTGGGCAAGGCTCTGGTCGGCCTCCATGTCCCGCGCCGTTGCCCGCAGAATCGCCCCCGCGTCGTCACGCAGGGCGCGTTTGGTCATCGTCGCCCCCGGCGCAAGGCTGGCCGCAAACGCTTCCCATTCGGCAAGAATAGGCTCGATGTTTGCGAGAATAAATTTGGCTAATTGCATGGATTGTTCCTTGGGATTGTCTCAGCCTGTGGCGGCCGAACAATGTGATTAGGTTGCAGAGTGTGGGGGATAAGGTGGGAAATAAATTGTTTAGGCTCTCTGTTTTTCATGGTCATCATCTGGCATTTTGTTTATGGGTGTAATCGTGTAATGGTGTATTAAAATACACCATTACACCTATAAACTAATACACCCATCCAAAATATCAGTTTGTGACTTATTGACAGTATAGACAGTCTAACAGGTGGGGGGGGCGCGTCAAGGGGGGGAATTGCAGGGCTTTGCAAAGTCATCCCGTAGGGGGGAGAAGGCAATTCCAGAGAAACCTCCGCCCTCTGCGCTCTTCGCGGTTAGAAAAAACCGCCATAGAGATGTGTCACTCATCAGGATAGCTCTCTCTAAATTGGCTCTGGCGAGGGGGGAGGTGTTGAAGAGGGGGGAGAGACGGCCGTGTGCCATTGTTCGGCGTAACTGCCTATTTTAGAACAATCACACAATCTCTCAGCTACCATATAGTTGGAATAGCTTCTCGAAGCCACCATGTCCAAAACGCTAACCGTTTTAGGTTATTGGGTTTGGGTGCTAATGCAATCGGATAAGGAGGCCCCTCTGCATAGACGGTAGAGGCATAAAAATGAACATCATTCAACATGAAATCAGTTGAATCAGGGCGTTGGTAATCAATATCATCCGCTTCGTTAAAACCATCCCAAAGTGCCAAGGAATAAGCGGCTACGGCCGCCATTCCCCCCACCCCAGCCATGTTTCTTGTCTGGTCGGTTAATTCAGTTACATAGTCCCATCGTTGTTCAATGTCATGTGCAATTTTCCCTTCATCTATCGTTTCCCGTAATTGAGACACCACCTCAATTTGATGAAGAATAGACTCAATTGTATTGTCTTGCGGCCATACACTGTTCCAAGCAGATAACACAAACAAAACAGATGTTTTGGCTAACCGTATTCTCCTTAAATACCCCGAATTATCATTCGGCTGAGAAAACAATTGCGGGCCAAGTGCCAAATAAATAGCTTCCCGATATCCTAAATTTAAATGGTGATAGGGATCATTTGCTATATGCTGTAAAGACAGTTCTATCAGCATGTTCAATTCTTTTGGCAGGGTCATAAATTCTTGAATCATTCATTTCTATGATTTCTGAAAAGAAAATAATTATAAATACAAAGCCCCAGCGTCAATATCAGCACCAGAATATCCATAGCAGATGCTTCCGCCCCAATCACATGCCACCGATTGCGAAAGAAAAATGTGATCAAATCTAGCAGAAACATAGAAACAAAAGTAGCCACTGAAAAATAAAATGCCATTTCCTTTCTCAGCAACATGAATAACAGTGTCGCTAGGCCGCCAAAGATATTGATAGTCCAAAATATCAGCAGAACTAAAGGATAATTTGTAAAATAATCAATGACAGTTTGATTGTAACCAAGATACTCGAAATAACCTTGATTATGACTGACTGTCATCAGGTAATCATAGGCCCCAATCCCATAAAGAAACAAAAACAAGGCAACGACGAGAAGTAGATGCCAACTATAGCGAACCCGCTTTTCCTGATTGCTCATTACACTCACCTATTATCTGATTGATTCGTAGCGACGGCTCTTAAACACCCCCTACATCTTTTATACCTCGAAAGATAAAGTCTAATTTTTATAGCAAAGGCGCAAAGATGCCAAGACACAAAGGGGTTTTCGGTGGATTAGCTCCCGAGGTCAAAATACAACGCTAGGGTTGAAAGCCCGTCTCATACTAGCCTAGGGTGAAGCCCTAGGAAGATGGGCGTAATAGATAGCTTACAAACAACGCACGACCGAAAGGGACTGAGGGAAACATTAATCCGCAAATAGTTTCCAATGACCCTCAGAGATCACGTCCACCACACCATCAACCACTTTGAGAGCGGTTTCGTCGTCCACCGCATACGCTGGCTCTGCAATGTCGGCCGCCCACCGCTCCGCGATGTTTTAAAGGAGCCGCATTACTCCTTCAACCAGCCTCATTTAAAGTTGGGTGGCATGAATGGTTAGGCACTACTTTGGGCTACCGCCCATGCCAGAGGCAGATATTGCGCCACATTTTTCTCCGCAATATCTTTTTCGGCATACAGCTTGATGTGTCGCCGCCCTTTGCCGCCACCTTCAAGGTGGCCAAAGGTGTCTACGATGTTGGCTCCACGGCCGAACTCCACCGAAACATGCTGTTTATAGGCAAACACGCCACAGAACGATACGCCTGAGGAGAACAGAATGCCGCCATACTTCACCTCCTCCGTTACGTCTGGAATCGTTTTTTTGACGAGCGTGCGCACAGACTCAACCAAGGCGTATTGTTCGCCACCTAGAAAACGAAGGTCATCCAGAAATGCTTCAACAGTTTGTTTCGCCATCTTGTAGTTCCTTGTGCTTTGCGAGTGGGGTGTGGGGTGCCCCTGATAAAGCGAGTTTAGCAGGTGGGGGAGATGGGTCAAGAAGAGAAGAGATGGAGGGGAAAGCCTTTAGATCCCTAGCCGGGTTAAAAGTGTTGTTACCAGTACTTCGGGTGAACCTGAAACATCGAATGGTTCGCCAAGGCTGTGGCTCCCGTCGCCCAACAAGATGGCTCGCTCTTCCATCACAGTCGCCTGTTCAAAATCTTGCTCATCAATAGCCCGCGCCCCTTGGCGGATGTGGATGCGCCGCAGATTTTCTTCGAGCGGCAACGTTAGGAGAAAACAATGAATGTCAATGGTGGGGTCGAGTTTTTTGATTCGGCCGTGTAAATCCTCGAGTTCATCGGGTGTACGCCAAATATGGTTGATGACGAAATGACGATACCCTCGGGCTTGGTGGTGCTGGATGAGGAGGGTCAAGGTGGTGTGCAAATACTCAAGCTCATCTGGTGGGGGTGGGTTCAGCGCCACAACATGGTCGCCGTCTAGCATCACACAACCGTCCATTTGCTCCATGAGAGCTTCGGCGAGTGTGGATTTGCCTATGCCAAGTGGCCCATTGAGAAGAATAATCATCACTTTATTTTAGTAGCCCATGCTGTGATAAATAGAGCGGTGGATTGGCTTTCGGGCTATTTATAGCTTCCGCGCCATTTCGATAATCGGCCGCATTAGCTGGCTCCGTGCCACATAATTGGGCAATACCTCTAACGCGAGTTCATCAAAGGTCTCACAACTGTGGGCAATGAGATTGAGTATTTCCAAAGGGGCATTCTCCAACATATTGCAGGCGAACCCATGCACCACCTCATTTCCCCAACCGCCTATCCGATGAATGTGGGTCAGCTTCTCTCTATCACGCCGAATCATCTGAAGGAGCAGATAGTCCCGCGATAAATCTAGTGCCAAGTGGAAGCCGATTAGCAAATCGTTGCGCACGACTTTGGCGATGGCCACGGCCGCCTTGAACCAAAATTGGTTGATGATGCGCTCTAGTTCTGGCTCAGAAATGTCTTGATAAGAGAGCGGCGATGAAACGAATTGCGCCTCAAGGTTGGGCAAGCGCGACCAGAGTATCAGGCACGGCCGACGAAAGAGACCACTCGCCTGCGCCAACGAATCTCCCACGGCCGATTCAGGCACAAAGACAAAATCGAACCGCTTGAACCCCTCCAGACAGACCCGCACCGTCTTGGCCAATTGGCTCTCGTGTCTTTCCGCGCCAATAAGCCGCCCAAAAGGGTGTAACCAAGCCAGCGATTGAGTGTAACGAGCCACCGCCTCATCCGCTAGAATGACCGTCACATCCATATCGCTCCAACAATCCACTTCAATTTCTGGATTAGCCAGAGAACCAGTCAGCAAAAAGGCCTTGGCCTCAGAATCATTCTCGAAAAGTTGGCTCAGTTGGGGGAGGGTATCTCTCTGCCAACCTTGGCTATCAAGCATTTTATTTGTCCTTCTCCTCCGGAGGGCCAAAGCTAGAGCGGAAGCCCCCAACCCCCCGGGGGCGCGGGGGGGGGGGGGGGGGGGGACCCACACAACCCAAGCCCCCCCCCCCCCCCGGGGCCTATATCGTGAACAAATTGTGACGGTGACGGTTTTGGCGGTGGGCAAGGGCGGGCGGCGCGGGGGGGGGTGTTTAGCCAGTGGGGGGAGCATCATGCCATACCATTCAATTGCGAACGGCATACCGCACAGCCACAAAGCCGTTGTCAAACTGGCGATTTTCAATCAGCTCCAAGTCCAGCCGCACATTATCGGGCAAGAACCGTTTGCCGCCCCCAATGATGACGGGCGAGACAATCATGAGGAGTTCATCCACCAGACCAGCCTTTAGAGCGTGGGCGGCAATTTCTGGGCCAGCAATATCTATGTCGTGCCCACTGTGAGCCTTCAATTGGCGAATGGCCTCAGGGTCAAACGCCCGCTCAATCTTGGTGCGCGCACTGCGTGGCTCGGCAAGGGTGGTGGAGTAAACAATTTTCTCGGCCGCTTGCCACTGGCGTGCCCAATCTAGCACAATTTGCGGTTGATTGGGGATTGTGTGGGCCGTCTCCCAATAGACCATCATCTCGTACATTTTGCGGCCGTAGAGGGAGGTGCCGATGGGCGCCGAAATCTCGTTGATGTAGGCGTGCATTTGTTCGTCGGGGGTCGCCCAGTCAAAACGGCCGTCTTTATCCTCTATATAGCCGTCTACCGACATGAGCAATGAGTAGATGAGTTTAGCCATGATTTGTGTTCCTTCAGTAGGGATGTTTGGGGGTGGGGGGGATGAGCGGCCGTGGATTCTGCTCCAAAAGACCACCCATTAGGGACGCGCTTGGTGTGGCCCACTTTCACTATTTTAGTTTGATGGCTACTTCCTTGACCCATTTCGTGTGGTCGGGTTCGGCCGTAATGTCCGTCAAATAAACCTCATACCGACAGGCAAATGTGTCCCCTAACTCCGTGTCCCAGCGATCCATTTCATGCTGATTAGAGCGTGCCCACTCAATGAGAGCCTTGTTCCCTTGGTATCCACGGTTTTTCCCTGCATACTTTAGGGTGGCGTAATTTCCCTCAGGAAATGTGTTCGCCACAAATTCTCCCTCTGCCTCTATGGCCGATTGACAAAGGAACCCCACCTCAAGGTCATACTCAACGCCCATATTGATGCTGTGAAAGCGAAAGAAGGGTGAACCTGAACTCTGAATACCCTTCATGGAAAGATATTTTTCCGTTTGTTTCAGGAACTTTGGGATTGCGGAGGCGATTGTTTTGCTGGGAATTCGTTTTCTGATTCCAATTGTAAATTGTGTCCCTTTGGATTCAATCTTTGGATTCTCGACGATAACAGAATTACCGAGTGCTTTGGCCATTTTTCTCTCCTTGTCTTAATGCCTCAAAAGGGGTTATTTGGCTCTCTATTGTAGAACACAAGTTCTAATTTGACAACGGCTCTCAGGCTCTTTCAAGGGTATCATGCGTTACTTCTGTGGGTGGACGGCTAACAAGACCCACTGCGCCGCCATCTCACGCAGTTCTTCCTCGGTTGTGAAGGTCATCCCCGCCATTTTCATCACTGATTTGGCATATGCTGGGCGGAGACGGACAAAGTCAACCATGATGTCCCCGTTTTTCTCGGGGGGTAAATCCTCGGCCGTGGCCTTGAATTTTCGCCGTCGCACCTGAACTTCTATAACAGGGTTGGCTTTGATGTTCTGATACCAATCAGATTTTTTGCCGAAACCCGCCTCAATAAAATAAGTGTCCGTTTCAGGGACATAAAGCAATACATCCACCATTGTGTAGCGTTTCTTGCCCGACTTACGGCCAATGGTGGTCAGTAGCATCCATTCCAGCCCGAACAATGTTTCCCAGCCAGCAAAACCCATACGGGCAATGGCAACTGGCATCTTGAAGAATATCTTTTTCCAGCCGCGAGGTGGCAAATTAACTGTTTTGGTCATATTTGCTTCCTAACAAATGAATTGGTTCACCTGCCACCTGCGCCGCCTAACTATGGGATTGCCATTTTTGCTTTTTGAAGTCCAGCGACTCCCATAGCAATACACATTGCAGAGAGAATTAAAACAGGCCAATGGCTGTTTAGAAAAATTGCCACCCCTTCAACAAAACCATAGTGTCACAATAACCATGAACCGATAGCTGACTCTGGCCGTGCTTTTTGTGTTCATGATTTAGGTATTCTCTTCATGGGTTGCCACCACTTTCAACGTGCTTTCTAAAATTGTTCAGAATGCTTTGCCAACCTTGTTTTTGTTGTTCTGCCGAAAACAAATCTTCGGCATCAAAGGTTTCTACAACCCGAACTCCTTGCTCCGTTTCCGAAAAGGAGACTGTCACGTTTCGGTCATCACCGAGGGCGTATTCAAGGCGATGGGGCGCACTGATTGCGGTAAACGTTCCTTCAAAGTCGAACCCCATTGAAAGGTCTTTTGCTTCCATGCGATAGCTGAATTTTCCGCCTACCGTGAAATCAAGCTTGGCCTCTGGGCAATGCCAATCGTCTGAGGCGAAATTCCACTTTGTGATGTCATCTGGTGTTATCCATGCAGACCAAACCTCTTCTAACGGTGCCTTTACTGTTGTTTCTATCGAGATTTCCATCTTTACTCCTTGGGTTAATGTGTGAGGGACAATTCGGTGAGTGTAGCAGGTGGGGGGAGCGCGTCAAGGGGGGAAGAACGGCCGTTCCCCCGCCCCCCATCGTCGCGTTAAAAGGCTCTCTCAAAATTCGTTCTAGCGAGGGGGGGGCTTTGGGAGAACATAGAGGTAGCAATCTTCGGATCCCATCTCTGCTTGCGAATCGCCCGGCAAGTCCCGCTCGAGTTGAAACCCTAGCTTCTCCAGAACACGCCGAGAGGCCAAATTGCGCTGGAGAACTTCTGCTTGAATCTCCGCCAACCCCAGTGTGTGGAAGGCGTAGTGGGTGACCAACTGTGCGGCGGCCGTGCCAAGGCCCTTGCCCCAATAAGCACGGCCGATGACAAACCCAATTTCAGCAATACGCTCCTCGGTAGATGTAATCGTCAACCCAATGGTTCCTACGCTTGCGGCCAAACCCTGTGGCACAATGGCCCAGCGAATGCCTGTTTGTCGGCGGAACTGCTCCCGATGGCGTTGAAGCCATGAGAAACCCATCTCGGCCGACTCTGGTATAGAATCCCCAGCTAAATCAGCAGATTCATGGTCAGAAGCACGTTCAAACCATGCAGGGATGTCCTCCTCGCTCAGTTCGCGCAGATAAACCACCTCACCGAGGAGCTTGGGAATCGCATTTGGAAAGTTGAGGAATTTAGACATTCGTTGGGCATTGCCTCAAAATAAATATAACGATAGTGCCCGAATTTAACCCTAGATGTAGTGAGACAATATATTACGACACGACACTTGTGTCATAGTTTCCCCTCCCCTTCGCTTGATTGTTCTTTCGCCCTTTTGCAATAAATTCTTATAGCAAAAGGGCAAAGGATATAATGACCTTTATAAGCTTGTATCTCTTTTCTTAATATAGTCAATCATTTTCTCTGGATTGCTACCAGTGCGTTTTTGCAAATTTTCGACAACCCCTTGTTTGTTTTTTGAGGGTTGATTCTGACTGACTTTCCATTTTCCTTCAATCTTGGAAATGACTATTTCTATTCCAATGACACCGTTTATCATTTTTTCGGTGTAATCAGCAGGGGCATCCGCCATTGACCAAGGAGTTTCTTCGGTTGCTTCGTGGATGGCTGTTAGTTCTTGTAATATGTGCCGTTTATCTTTGTTTTCCGCCATAAAATTTATCTGTCCGTGTACATGAACAGTTGCATAATTCCAAGTTGGCACTGCTTTGTGATCTTCTTGTTTGGTTGGATACCAGTTTGGTGATATGTAAGCATTGGCTCCTTGGAAAATAACGAGCACAGGACTGGTTATCGTTTCTTTCCCCATGGGGTTGGCTTTTGCGATATGCCCAATGAGTTTGTTGTTTTTATAAAATAGCGGCACATGATCGGCCGTGAGTCCATTTGTACTTTGCCAAACAATAATCCCCAACGGATTTAACCGCATTAAATCAATAAATTCTTGTACATCCGCTTCTCTGAAATGGTTGGGGGTATACATTTGTCCATCCTTAAAATCAAGTCGCTATTCAGGTCTAAAGTCTTGGTTCTTGATTGCAATTACAAGTTGCAAGTTACAAGTCGCTTGCCACCTGTAACTTGTAACCTGTAACAACGCTCGAAACATCACCCCTAAAGTAATTTCAATTCCAATCACCAGCATATTCAAGATTGTAGGGCTTGGCTATATTTTCCAGCCGCATACGCCTAAGTTCCACCAATTGGCGAATGTGGAGATTATCATGAGCGACCCAACAGGCAAACATTTCTCCTGCACTGATGGTGCGGTAAGCCGTTGTATAGGTTTTCTCCCAAGCAGGGTTCACTAACCCATTCAGCCATGCAAAGGATTTTTCGCGTTCGGCAAAGAAATTCTCCTGCATTTCAACGAAATTCTGCTCGTTATATTTTCGCTCTATAACCCAACCATCAGGGTCAATTCCATGCCATTCTTCATTTTGGCGGTGCAAAATGAAATCAAGATGTTCGCGAAAATCTTCGCGCTCCTCATCGTAGAAGTGACACACAACTTCAAGTATTGACCACGATGTCGCACTCGGTTTGAGGCGTGCGACCTCCTGTTCGATTCCTGATAACAAAGCACGAATCAGCTCTGTGCTATGCTGAAGTTCCTGATAAAGAGCGCGAAAGTCCATGTTATTCTTTCCTCAATTTCCCTATCAAGGCATCGAGCGAAGGGTTAGCTCTGTTTTGCCTCATAATATAGTTCCACGGTGTTGCCCATTGGATCCATTAGAAAATGTTGGAGATATTTAGAGGGATCTCCTTGGGGGTACGCCTCATGAATCTTGACACCTAATTGTTGGGCACGGCCGATAATCGCCTCAAAATCCGCTTGGCTCACTTGCAAAACCAAGTGAATGTGCTTCTAACGTGCCGCCTGCCCACCCCGGTTGCCGTGCCCACTCTGCGGCAACGGCCAGAGGAGTTGTCGTTCGCATGAAATTCACGGCCAGATTATCTAACTCGTAACTCAGCCAACCCATCTTCTCGTCATTTCTATAAGATGTCTCCGTGAACCCGAGGACATCTGTGTAGAATGCGCGAGTTTGGTCAATATCATTACACCAATAGAAAAGAGTGCTGACTTGTATGTTCATTTTACCTCCATTGTTATTTCTCAATTGTCATGGGGCATCACTTTTGCGATTTGGCGATGCCAATATAAGAATATCGGTGGCCCCAATATCTCAAGCACAGTAAACCCAATGAATGGGATTGGCGGTAAACCGACAACGGCAATGGATAGAAGTCGTCCAATGCCACCCACGAATATCATCGCCCAGAGTATTTTGTATAATTCAAAATACTTTTCTAAAGATTGGACAGTCAGTAAAACAGTGATTCCAAGGACAAACCAGACCCCACTGTAAAAACGCAAATTGCTATCCAATAAAGCGTTTCGAGGAAGCCCTAAAGAAGCATAAAGTGGATCGTCCAGTCCGAACATTCCCAAAATGCCTGTAATGGTGGGCACAAGTCCCAGAATAACAAGAGAAATTTGAAGTCCTTGGCGTGGCATACGAATGATCCTTCCTTATCGATGTTGCTACTTGGGTCTAACCTCTAGTTCGGCTGTGCCAGTTGGTCGGCGAGAACTTGGCGGCCGTGTTAAACCCCGCCATTTTGCGCCAAGACTTTCGCCGCCGCTTTGGCATTGTGAAGTGTCGTGTGGTACAGGGGAGTCATCCCTTTCATATCCTTTGCATTCACGTCTGCTCCCGCGACAATGAGCCGTTGTGCAATGGTAGCTTGATTGGCGTGTGCGGCCGCGTGGAGAGGTGTGGTTCCCCAATGGTCGTTGTTATTGTGTTTGTTCACCTCCGCGCCAGCCGCGAGCAAATAATCAACGACAGTCGTGTGGCCCTTCCATGCCGCACAGTGCAAGGCCGTTGAACCGTCGGAATCTTGTGCGCTTATTAGGTTGCTATCGCTTTCAAGAAGTGCTTTAAGCCCTGCGAGGTCGCCTTTCTTGGCCGCTTTGATGAATTCACGTGTAACATCAGCCATGTGATTAAGTCTCCTTATTTCTTTATGCGTATATAAAGTAGCCGAACGATCTTATTAGACTGCGGGTTGTCGGATGCTGTGCAATCTAATTCCATCTATTCCAGTGTCATTGGTGGGCAAACCCCGCCAAGGAAGAGTGTAGCAGGTGTGGGGAAGCATCCAGAAGAAAATAGGTGAAGGGGCGGCCGTGGATTCTGTTTGGGCATAAAAAATGGGAAGCCACAAAAATGCTCGGAAATGCCGCAGAATCAGCCGCATCCAAGGCACCCTTTGTTAGCCCGCGTTTTGCCAAACATAATTTTTTGCTCATTTTACTTCGAGCTTGGCAAGTTTGATTTCAATATCATTAATATGCTCTAGTTCGTGAAGTGCCAGCGAGCGTGCACGCCAATAAACGGATTCTTGCCGAATTTTCCCTTTTTCGGGAATAGAGCGTGACCATTGTTCTGCTTTTAAAGAAGTAAGCACGCGCAACAGGACTGTTCGACGGAAAGTAAAATAATCCACTAACGATTTGAAGGGAAACAAATCATAACGCAATAATTTCCCATACTCTCGTTCAGGATGAATATCGTTAAAAGTAGCTTCGTTTTTCAGCAATGCCAGATAAATAAATTCTGAAGCGATTGCTTCGCAGTGAAGTAAGTGTGCTATGTTCTCTGTAAGTGACCGCTCTCCTGTTCCTAGTGGTTTTACGAACTGCTCATCAGAAAAACGCGTACACAAATCTTCCAATTTTCTGGGTGTATTGGAGAGTAAATTAATTATTTGTGCGATATTCGATTCTGTGATTTCAGTAGGAATTATCTTTTTCATTTTCGTCATTGCGAGCAAAAACCCATAGCGTGTCGGCTTCGGCAAAGCTTAACCGCCGAGCCAAGTTCTGTGAGGCCGAATTGCTGGCCAAGGCACCCCATAAGGAGTTACCTGCAATATATTCCATTGTGCCTGCTCAGTGCCGCCCAACTATGTTATTAAACTGCGGGGTATCGGATAAAGCAAGTGCAACTTTGTTGACACGTTCTTGATTTTACACAACACCTTCCACTAATTTCATTCCTTATAAGTTAAGCAATTTTCCAGAGTATCAAGTGGTGGTTTTGTGACATAAGCTAAGTTTCACGAAGCGTTCTTTCGGCTAAATACCCTTTGCCCTTTCCCTTTTTTGCCTTTTTGCAATAAAAATTTATTACAAAAGGGCAAAAGAACAATAAAGCAAAAGGATTTGGGCTTGTTTTTCACCCTTGATTTTTGCATAAAACCCTTAACTTATAACGAATACACTAATTTGACGAGTTTGTGATTTGGAAGAGAAAGAACGACAAAAGAGGGCAATTCCAATTTGCTCCAAAATGAAAATGCTTCAATTGAATTGAACTGATTTATAAAAAGCGTGATGACTGTTCCGTGAGCAACAATCACAATATTTTTATCTGGATACTGCAGCCTCAATAAAACTTAATGCCTTTGAAAATCGCGCTAATGCTTGACTTGCTGTTTCTCCACCAAAAACTAAACTTTCGGGGATATCAAAAAACGCTTTTACCTTGCTTTCAAACTGTTCTTTTGCAAGCCAACCCACGTTGATTCGGTCATGTTCCTGTAAGCCAGAAGCAATTCTAAAGGGTTTATCCAATTTCTGGGCGACAAGTTGCGCTGTCTCAATTGCTTTTGGCTCGGTGCTCGAAATAATTACATCTGGTGAGAAAGGTTCTAATTTCTCAGCCAGCGCGGCACATCTTATTTGACCAAGTTGAGAAAGTCGCCATTCTTTTGCGGGAACAGTCGAAATCATCTCAGGAATAGAATGTTTGACGAGGATTAGATTCTTCAAAAGATACTCCGGTGTATGCTTTTGGGGTGGTTTTCTAAACGCAACTTAATGGCGGCGTTGTGCCTTTTTGGTTTCCCAATCCTGAATTGCTTCTTGTAACGTAGCTTGTGGATGCGCTTTAAAATACTCTCGCATATGCCGATTGTATTCAAATTGTACCGCAATGGGTTTCTCTTTTCGGGGTTTACGCGATTCCTCTTGCCAAATTTCGATGACTTCTTCGAGCGTTTTCCCAGAGCCATTATGAATCAAATCCCGCATTACGCCATCAAAATGAAAATGTTTTCCAATTTCTTGCTCAAAAAATGCACGTAATTCTTGGCTACAACGCCAGCCTGCGCCAATGATGCTTTGGCGGGTAAATGTTGGGGGCATTTCAACTTTAACTGCTTTTTGAGAAGGCTTGCCTGTGGCTGGGACGGAGCCTGTCGTGAGGAATTGGCTAATTCTGCTAGTTAGCTCTTGCTTAGAACCAGTTGTGGGGAGTTGATGCTCGCGCAAGAAGGCGACGAGTTCTTCTTTCAGCCAATAGAAGCTCAGAAAATCAGCGGGGGGTGTTTGCTTGGTTAATGTAGGACGCGACATAATTTTTCTTGTTGCTCTTGTTTGCGCTAGTACATTGCGGCGCAAAAAACTTGTTGGTTTGTCTCTGGGGGGGGGGGGGGGGCCCCCGGGGCGGGGGGGCCCCCGGGGGGGGGGGGGGGGGGGGCTGGGGGGGGGGGGGGGGGGGGGGCGGCGCCGCGGGGGGGGGGGGGGGAGCCGCGGGGCCTCGTGTACTAGTGCCAGTTTTATTGAAGCGCCAGCAGAAACTCCTCAACCTCCGTGCCACGGCCGTGGGCGAACCCTTTATCCTCCCCAATTATCGTGAAGCCACATTTTTCTAAGACCCGCAGTGACCCGAGATTGTCTTTGGCTGTGCGGGCATAAATCGGCCGTGTGGGATTGGCCTGTACGAGAAACTCGGCCAGAGCCTTGCTGGCCAAACCCTTGCCCCAAAAGCGCTTGCCCAGCCAATAAGTCACTTCGGGATGGTCTGCCTCTTCATAATAACTGCTCACGCTCCCCGCAACCTGCCCACCCACCACAATGGTGCGGATGATATTGGTTGGTTCAGCCAGAATGCGATGCCAATGAGACAGGAACGCTTCGTGGTTGGTGGGGTCTTTGGCGGTAAAGGCGGCCATCTGATTGGCTTCGGGATCCAATTGATGCTCGAAGAAGATGGGGAGATCGCTTTCTAGGACATCGCGGAGCAAAATCATTCATCATATGAATATCCTTCATCCAGAGGGGATGAGTCTAGGGGAAAAATAGATGGAGGGGGGGGGGGGGGGCGGCCGCCCCCCCCTGCCTTCACCCCCTGTGGAGAAGGCTCTCAACGACTAAGCCCCAGAGAGACGTTGCATCTTCAAGGAAGTTGGCTGACCGCAGGGCCGGGAGCTGCCGGGGGGGGCGCGGGGCCCAAATCAATTGCCCCCACGAAGGGAGGAGCAAGGGGGGGGATAACCCGCCAGCCCAAGTAAGCAAATCAAAGACAATGGCGGATGCGCGGGCATAGACCGTCCAGTAGAAAAATAAATACAATTTGGCGCGTGCGGCTTGTACATAATAGCACCCGATTAAAAACAACATGCCCACAACGCGAATCCAGACTTCATTTGTGGGGGAATGCCGCCCAAAGCAAGATAGAAATTGGGAATGATGAGCAAAATCATTCCGAAAGCAATCATATAAATTCCGAATACCAAGATACTCTTCACGGGGTCTCGCATACTTCTTCCTCATCATTCAAGTATTGAATCAGCACCCTTGCATCCCTGCGTTTGGGCGAGACGAGGGCATTTTGTGTTTTGCGCTATCTTGCGCCACGACATCCACGGTTAAATTGGGTGTACGAACAAGTTGTAAAAAGATTTGACGCAGGGACGCAAGGGCGCAGGGAGCGCAGAGGATTTTCTCTGGCAAACCCCCTCTGCGCCCTTTGCGTCTCTGCGCCTTTGCGTCAAAAAGAATGAAATTACAAGTTGTTCGTACACCCTCTGAGTGTGGTTATGGGTAATTGTGCTTATGCTTTCATATTTAGATTGCCCCATTCTTCCATGGCCTGAAGAATAGAATAAGTGAATACCTTTTGTGTTAACGAATATTCTACTTGAGGAGGAATAACAGGATAAACCTCTCGATGAACAACCCCATCCCGCTCTAACTCTCGCAGTTGTTGGGTCAACATTTTCTGAGTAATTTGGGGGATAAATCTCTTTAACTGGCTAAATCTTCGTTTTTCTTTGAACAATATCCACAAGATGATTGGTTTCCATTTGCCACCAATGATAGAAAGCGTGGCTGTTACTGGACAAAAAATACGATTCCGTCATTTCTTGGTATCCTTTTTGGTACTATGGCACAAATAAGTGCATACTTGCTCACAAGAACTATGCAATTATAATGCGCTATGACAAATAACAAGTCAAGTCCCAACTTCTAAAGGAGAAATGATGTATGTCAACGCCTGAACAAAACAAAGAGATTGCCT
>JADJSZ010000020.1 GCA_016711405.1 Candidatus Hadersleviella danica
GTGCCTTCCCACCAAATTTGCCAGCGCTGGCTCCATGTCAGCGAAACTGCAGGGGCTTGCGCCAAGGCCAACGCCTCAGCCACTTGCTGGCCAGTGGCATCCGTCACCAACCACTCGGCATTGGCCGTACTGGGCAACTGTGCCAAAGCATCCATTTGGCCGAAGGGTTCCGGGGTTTGTACCCCTACTACATCCAAACCAGATTGTTCATTCAATAAAGTCGAGGGCGAAAGTGGCTCCGCTCCAACAGCCATTCCAATAGGAACAAATAATTGCGCCACCATAATAATGGCGATGAAACCGTTTAAGAGCATATGCCCAGACAAGGCAAAAGGACTCTTAACCGAGCGACGTTGAAACACGGGGATGGGACGGTTGGAAGACTGCATGACGACCTCGTACCTATTCTATTGGTTTGGCTCGAACATCAACTGGCTGGCTTGGGGATTGCTATCTCGAAGCATCCTCCGCGTTCAACAGACTACCCAATCGTGATAAACTGCCTCACGCTCTCAGCCCTCTCATCAAAACAAACCATATTTCTAAACAAGCACCCTCACAATAAGTAGGATGAGCGTACTATAACATGCCTAACGCACAAGTTTCGGCCATGTTACACCCAATTTAGCAAACTGCCCAAATTCACTATCCCATCCCCACGGCCGTAATTTTTTGCCCCACCCCCACCAAATAGGATAGACTTACCAGTTCGCCCATTTGCCAAGGGCTTGGCCACACGGGGAACGGCCGTGTACGCGGATGGGTCGCTGTTCCCCCAGTTGGGAGTGAAAAGTAAGAAGTGAAAAGTAAGAGGAGGCACTACCTTTCACCTTTTACTTTTCACCTTTCACCCAACCCGCCGTGGCCAAGCGTGTTTGTTGCCACCCAACAGCACCCCGGAGCCAGAGGAGAATTTGAGCATGTCTACCCCCGCCGCATTGTGGGGATGGATTTCGGCACGACCAACTCAGGCATGGCCGTGTTCGACGGGCACAACATTGCGCTTGTGCCCTTGGATGAGAGCAACCGCAACCCGTATGTCGCCCGCACGGCCGTCTACATCACCAACGACCAGAAGGTTCACATCGGCCGCGAGGCCATCACCACCTATCTGGCCCAAAACACAGGGCGGCCGATTCGCATGGAGCGCGTTTGGGTAGGGGAAATTGAAGTGCGCGGAGCGGATATGTACTACGTAGACGACCTCTACGTCTTCACCGACATCTTCTCCCCCGGCCGACTTTTCCTCTCCATTAAGAGCGGCCTGCGCGAGCCAGATTACCACGGCACCGTCGTCGGCCAGTTTTACTTTGCCCTCGAGGACTTAATCGCCCTCTACCTGCACACCACCCGCTTGCGGGCAGAGCAAGTTTTTGGGGCACGAGGTGCGCGAAGTCGTCCTCGGCCGTCCCGTGCGCTTCGCCTTCGAGCCAGAAAAGGACAAACTCGCCCAAGCGCGGCTCCTCGATGCCGCTTTTCGGGCGGGCTACGAGCGGGTGGGCTTCCAATACGAACCCATCGCCGCCGCCTACCACTATGCCCAAACGGCCGTTGGCTCCCAAAACCTGCTCATCTTCGACTTCGGCGGTGGGACGCTCGACATTACGATTATGCGGCTGGAAAATGGGCAGAAGCGCATCCTCGCCAACGGCGGTATCCCCATCGCAGGGGATGTGTTCGACCAAAAGCTGGTCCGCGCCAAATTGCCGCGCCACTTTGGCGAGGGAAGCACCTACCACACCCGCCACGCCGACATGCCCATCCCCAGTTGGATTTACGACATTTTTTCTGACTGGCAACACGTTTTGGAGCTACAAACCCCCGAACGGCGGGCACTGCTGGCCGAAATAGCGGCCACGGCCGCTCGCCCCGCCGAAATTGCCGCCCTCATTAGCCTCGTCAGCAACAACCACGCCCTGCAAATGTTCGAGGCGGCCGAGCAAGCCAAACGCCGCCTCTCCGACGACATGGGCACGCCTCATCAAGCTCGATGGCCTGATTTCAGCATCCGCCAATTGGTCACGCGCACCGATTGTGAGGCGGTGATTCGGGATGATGTGGAGCGGGTGCGGGCGTATCTGCTGGAGATGGTGTCGGGGGCAGGGTTGCGCCCCGCAGACATAGACATCGTCGTCCGCACAGGTGGCTCGGCCGAAATTCCCATCTTCCGCCGCCTGTTGGCCGAACTGTTTGGCGAGGAAAAAGTGCGCCATGTGGATACCTTTAGCAGTGTGACCTCTGGTTTAGGGGTGGTGGCACATGAGGTGGCGCTGGGCAATATGGAGATGCCCGCCTACACCCCCACCGATTTGCCCGCCCATGTTGGCCATCCGCAGAGCAAAATTAGCCCGATTAACCTGCAACTGCTCCTGAGCCGGGTGGCGTTGCAGGAGCAGGGCACGGCCGACCAACCCATCACAGGAACCCACCTCATCCTCGTCAGCAACGCCAACCAAATCGCCACCCAATCCGCAATCCAAAATCCGCAATCCGCAATCCAAAATCCCCAATGGCTCTTGCCCCTCTGGGCCGATTACGACGAAACGCTCTTGCTCGTCACCAGCACCTACCGCTTTGTGCGGATTTCGGCGCGGCAATGGGTGGAACTGGGGGCGTTGGGCATGTCGCTGGCGGATGTGTACCACTTTCGGCCGCAGGAAGAGGTGGCGGCCGTGTGCCGCTGGGCAGACATGGCCACGGCCGATTGGCTGACACTGGCCACGACACGCGGCTATGTGCGGGCATATCGGCTGGATACACTGCGGCCGTTGCTGGAATCGCCCGCCCCGTTCCAATTTGATGAGGCTCTGCCCGGCGTGCCCGTGGCCATTTTGGGGGCCAGCCAGCGCGATGAAATCTTGCTGGTGAATGGGGACGGCCGTGCCATCCGCCTACCCCTGACCATGCAGGGGGTGCGGGTGCGCGGGGTGCAAGCCCTCAACTGGCGCGAGGGGGAGCGCATCGTTGGGGCAATGATTGCTCCATCTGACCCAGCGGCGCGGGTGCTGGTGGTGACGGCCGAGGGGTATGGCAAGGTGGCGGCCGTGGGCGAAATCCCGCTGGCCAAAAAGGGGAATGAGCGGCCGGGTATGTTGCTGGCGCGGAAAGGGGTGTGTGGGCTGGCGGCCGTCACCGATGCGGCGCTCCTCCTGACAAGTGACCAAGTTGTGCCGCTGGCGGAGTTGCCCACGGCCGATGGCACGACCAAAGCGACGCGGCTCATCAAACTGGGCACAGCCGTACAACTGATGGGGGTTGTGGCTCCTCCCGTCTCACCTTCATCTTAAAAACTTGATAATTCTAAGGAAAATGACATGCGTAAATTATTGGCTCTTTTGTTAATCAGTTCATTGGGTGTGGTATCTTGTTCTTCGGCCACGGCAGAAATTTCCGTATCGAAAAGCACTGTCACAGGGGGGGCACATACCTTTAAGTTGGAAGGTTGGGCCGATAATTGGTTTGCGGCCTATCTGGGCGATAACCTCATTGTGGAAGACTCTGTTTCTATTACAACGGAGCGGTCTTTCAATGCCGAAGCGGTGACATTTGAAGCCGACTATCCGCTCCAGCTCAATTTTATTCTTAAAGATTACAAGGAAAACGACACAGGTCTAGAATATATTGGGGCGAGCAATCAGCAGATGGGGGATGGGGGCTTTATTATGCAGTTAACGGACATGGATACGGGCGACATTGTGGCTGTTTCCAATGCCGATTGGGCGTGTGTGGTTGTGCATGAAGCACCGCTGGATAAATCGTGTGAGGGGGAGGAGAACCCAGTGGCTGGCACAAGCCCGTGTGATTTTGTTGATTTGGGTGAGCCAGAGGGGTGGAAGTCGGCCGATTTTGACGATAGCAATTGGAAGGCCACCACAGTACATTCAACAACCTCTGTGGGGGTCAAGGATGGCTATAACCAAATTAGTTGGTCAAGCATGGCCCAAATTATTTGGGGGCCAGATCTTGAAACAGACAATACCCTTCTCTGTCGCATTACAGTGGAAAACCCATAAAATAGTAACTGTTCAGATAGAGGCAGGAGATAGTTGTGTACGAAACTTGTCACACACTCACAAATGAGTAGTGAGTAGTGAGTAGTGCCGAACTACTCACTATTTACTACTTACTATTTACTCGAGTAGTGGAATCCTTTACACAATAGAGATAGAGGAGAACTCAGCAATTCAGCCTATCGTGTTTCTCTATCTCTATCTCTACACTCTATCTCCCCCACCTGAATAGTTACTTGTTTTTAAGAAAACGCCTAACCTGTAACAACCCTCTCATAAACCACAAATTTCTCTATGACAATTCCATCGAAATACACTCTTGGCGATGAATTTCAGGTACATTTTGTCTGGCAACTGCCTGATACCGATTTTTTGCGAGCCATTTTTAAGGTAAAAGTGGAGGATATAAACCACGAATCTGACCGCTATGTGGTGCGGCTGGCAGATTTTGTGGCTGGGCGACAAGAAAGCCACACGGGGGAAATTCGGCCGCTTGAGGCTGTTCACCCCGAGTATTGGGAACTGGTGCGGGAGTTGGTCGGCCGTAAAGTGAACCTTGCCTACGAAGTGGACGACGGCCTGCCCATCCGCCTGCGCCTGCCCACCCTCACGCGGGAACACAAATTTTTTAGGCGCTATGAAGTGTAATGGGTCATTGGGCATTGGTCATTCGCTCGCATTGCCCAACTACGATTTGCTCATTGTTCATTGAAAAAACTGGAGGCGTATGAAGCGGATTAAAGAGTGGCGCATCTGGTCGGCCGTGAATGTTTGGGTGGCCGTTTTGTTGCTTGGTGCCAATGGGTGGGCATGGCTCCGTTCGGCCGCTACCAGCAACTTGCCCGAAGTCCCGCCTATTATTCACCCCGGCGTGGACGAATTGCGCCGCAATTGGAATTCGGGCGAGGTAATTGGCCAGCCGTTCAGCGTGACCGTCACCGATGAGGAGACGGCGCAAACCATCATGTGGTTTGTCGCCCCACGGCCGAGCATCCCCCTCAGTCGGCCGCAAGTGCGCCTGACCCCCAGCGAAATCAGCGGCCGGGCGGTCATGGTCATTGGCGGCTTGCAGGTAGAGGTGTTTGGGCGGGGGATGGTCAGGCTGGTAGACGGCCGTCCCATCATTGATGTATATGAAGTGGGTGTGGGCAATGCCAACATGCCCGCTTTTGTGATGGCCGCCCTGCAAAGCCAAGTAGACCAAGCCCAAGCCACCTATGACCAGCTCGCCCTGCCGATTGAGCTAACCAAATTGGAAATTGGCGAGGGCTGGATGACGATTGAGGGAGTTTATAAGGAGCGGTAGGGGGAAGGACGAGTTACGAATTACGAAGTACGACATCCCTCAAGTCGTTTCGTTGTTCATCATTCATCGTCGAAAAAGCTTTTAGGGCTGAAAGCCCGATACATACCAGCCTAGGGCGAAGCCCTAGGAGAAGACAAGGACACCACCCAAGGACTGAAAGCCCGTTTCATCCCATAGGCAACAAAAAAGAGGCGGATTAATCCGCCTCTTTTTTGTTGCCCTATTTTGTGTTGAGCTTCTTAAATCTCAATCGTGCTGGGGTCAATCCCTGCCTCTTTGAGCGCTTTTTTATAGGTGGCAATTGTCTTGGAATTGGCAATCCGTGCTTTGCGGACATCGTTGGGATCCATGCCATCGGTAATTTCGATGAGGTCTGGCTTGGGAATTCCCGCCAAGTCGGCCGCCCCAGAACCAGAAGTCGGGGTGGCCACAGGTGCGGGAGCCGCTTCGGCCGCTGGGGCAGGAGCCGCTTCTTCGTCTTGGTCGTCCTCTAAAGTCACACCCGCCGCTTTGAGAGCCTTCTTGTAGGTGGCCATCGCCTTGGAGTTGGCAATCCGCGCTTTGCGGAGTTCGGCGGGATCCATGTCATCACTAATGGCGATGAGTTGCGGTTCGGCCACACCGACCGAAGCGGCCGTCACCTTGGGAGCGGCCGTGCGGGCGGCGGCTGGCGCACTGGTGGCCACAGGGCCAGCAACAGTGTCTGCGCCCGATGCTTTAAGGGCTTTCATGGCGGCCGATTTGGCTTTGGCGTTGGCAATGCGTGCCCGCCGCCGTTCAACGGGATCCATGCCAGCCGTAATTTCCACCACGGGATAATCGGTGCCCGGCACGAGCTTGCGCTTGACCCGTGGGCCCGCGGCCGTAGGCGCGGCCGTTGGGGCAGAAGCGGCGGCCGTTTGGTATTTATCCATCTCGCCCAAGCCTGTCCAACCCTGCGTTTGGGCAATCTTAAACGCCGAGATGGGGTCTTGCTTGAGGTCTTTGCTGGCTGTTTGCAAAGTGCCACCTTGCCCAACACCCATGTTGCCCCCGCGAGGCAAAGCGGCGGCGCGTTTGGCCGCCTCCTCCCGCGCTTGCTTAAATTGTGCGTTGGGGTCATCGGTGGGCGAAATGCGATAACCCATTGTGGTGGCAGGGCGGTACTTCTTTTTTTCCTGCTCAACTTCCGCATAAGCCACGGTGACGGCGCGGCTGAGGTAATACATTAAGCCTGCAATAATTAGGGTGAACAAAGCCACGCTAATGCCAACAATTCCCATTACGGTAAAAACATTCATGCGATTGCCCTCTTTGACAAGTGAAAAGTGGGGTGGGGGGGTAAATGTCCAAAGTGAAAGGTCAAAAGTGAAAAGAGAGCGTTAAGATGCTTAAACGACGCTTTTTATTTCTTGCTTTTTACTTTTTACCATTTCCCAGCGGCTAATTATAGCCTTTGTGCAAATTTTCTCAAACCAGAAGTGTGGTAAATTCCAAACCTTTTGCACCTCGAGAGATAAACTCTATTTGTATCTATTCACGTGTTATAGACTGATGGCGTTAGTAGTCTGACCACCAAATTTTGACGGATGGCGTTTTGTAGGGGTAGGCATTGTGCCTACCCTCGGAATAGGGATTCCTCACTTCGTTCGGAATGACAAACTAACAAGTTATTTGCACCGCAATGTACTAGGAGTACAGTCATTACGACATATCTGAACAGTTCCTTGAAGCCTTTGGGTAAATTTTACATCGTGATTATGGTAAAATGAACCTCTGCCTTGTTCACTTTTTGCGTTTATTCCATGCTCGACCTTTACGTTTTTACCTTTCACGACAACGGCCGCCTCTACCGTTCGCTCTCCTTGCTCTCCCCCCAAGAGGTGCAAACCCACGGCCTTTTGCCCGAGGCGGTGCTGGGCGAAATCAATGCCCTGCTCCCCAGCATGACCCCGACCAGTTTGAGCCAAACGAGACATTTGTGGCTTTATTGCATGAGGTAGTGCAAAATCACGCCCCTACCTTGCCCGAGTTACAGGCCGAGGCCAAGGGAATTGGCACAGGGTTTGTACCGCTAGTAGACGGCCGCACGGCCGCTGTGACCGAGGAAGACATCCTCGGCCAATTTGAGGTGGTGCGGGGCGAGATTGTTGCCCACCGCTATAAACCAAACCCCACCTATCGCCTGTTGACCGATAACGGCCCCTTGCAGTTGCCCCCCCCGCTGGAAGAAGCGGTTCTGAAGGCCGTCCATGATAAACTGTTGGCTCCCATTTTGTGACCCAATGGTTCATTGCCGAGGATGCTTGTGAAAACGATTTTAGTCATTGATGACGAGGAGATTGTACGCGAAGCGGTCCAAGATATTTTGGATACGATTGGGGTGCAAGTTTTGGAGGCGGCCAACGGCCGAACGGGGATTGAAGTCTATCGGCAAAACCATGACCGCATTGATGCGATTTTGCTCGATATGAAAATGCCGGGTTTAAGCGGAGCCGAAACGTTGCGCCAATTGCGAGAAGTGGATGCGGCAGTGCCCGTCATTCTTTCCTCGGGCTACGCCGAAGAAGAAACGCGGCGCAACATAGATGACCATAAGGCGACCACTTTTTTGCCCAAACCCTATAATTTTGAGACGCTCATCGAGAAGGTTCAACAGGCGTTGGGGGAATAGCCACAATTTAGCCAGTGAGCGTGCTTCTCTTGAATTGAGAGTTGTTCACGGGTGAGTTTTTTAGACACGAATTTCACGAACTACACGAATAAGGTTTGAAACAATTCGTGTAATTTGTGAAATTCGTGTCTATTTTTTATTTGCTTTAGCCAACAAGGTGGTGTTCGGCCGTGTGCGCGGCCGTGTCGTAAATGGCAAAGCTGGCAATACCCGTTAGGTAGCCAAACAGTTCGCCGGGGTTGAGGATGAGGCAATTCCCTGCGCTCCCCGCAAATTTTTGGTGGTTATGGCCGTACAAAACCACATCATATAGCCCAGAGTGAGCCATCGGTTGGGCCAAATCGTCGTAGTGGGTCATAAAAATTTTGCGGCCGTCTATCTCCACAAAATCATACGTCCTGTCGCTGAGGGTGAGCTGGCTATCGGCCGCCAAAGCCAATTTGGTGATGAGGACTTTGTCGCCATCATTGTTGCCCCAAATGAGGTGGCAGGGCAAGCCGCAATGAGCCAACACCCGCGCCACGCCGGGGTTGATTAAATCCCCCAAACACAACAACCGCTCCACCCCCAGCGCCTTGCACATCTCGAGGGCGCGATTTAGATTGCCAAAATTTTCGTGTATGTCGGATAGAATGCCAATTTTCATGGTTAGTCTCTCAGTCTCTCAGTCTCTCAGTCGGTCAGTCTGCTGAGAGACTGAAAGACTGACCGACTGACAGGCTACAACCGAAACGCTTCACGCACGAGGGCTTGCAGAAAGGGGGTGGAGGGCAGACGCATAAATTCGGTGGGGGGAAGCCATTGGTAGGCGTGGTGTTCCTCGCTGAGAGCCACGGCCGCGCTGAGTGCCCGACAATGGTAGCCGGCAAAGATGTAATACACCCCTGTGCGTTCGCTCACGGCCGTTTGCACCCATTGCACCCGCACGGCAGTGACGAACAACCCCGTTTCCTCCTGTATTTCGCGCTGGATGGCCTGCAAATTGTCCTCGCCATGGTCTACCTTGCCGCCCGGCAAATCCCACAAGCCCTCGTCTTCAGTGTAGACCAACGGCCGTTGCAAGGCCAATAACAACCCCTGCTGGGGGTGCATCACAATCGCTTTCTGCACAAATTTGGTTGGTTGGCTCAACAGCCCAGTAGAAATGGGAAGCATGGGGATTTTGGATTTTGGATTGATAGCCCTTGGTTCAAGCTATCTTTACAATTTCGGACGAGGGACTGGGGACAAGGGACTTGAGGTCACAAGCATCCCAAGTCCCTTGTCCCCAGTCAAAATTCGTGTATTTAAAAACCTATTTCAATTGCCAACCAACCCCACCAGCACCTGCTCCAACTCTTCGGCCGTAATTGGGCCGGGGCGGATGAAAGCCAAACGGCCGTCGCTATCTACCACAAACGTCTCCGGCACTTGCTTCACAAAATACCTGCCTGTGATGCGCGACTGCAAATCGGGGCCGTTGGGGTAAGTGATGGCATACTGCTCGAGAAATTCAAGCGCTTTGGGTTCCGTATCAATATATGCGATGCCCAAAAAGACGACATCCTGCTCGCGGTACTTTTGCCACAGAGCTTCCAAATCATCCGCTTCTTCGTGGCAGGGGAGACACCATGAAGCCCAGAAGTTGATGACCACGATTTTGCCCTGCATATCGGCCAGCATTACGTTGGCGGGGTTGGCCGCTTCCTCCCAGCCATACCCCTCGTAAAAATACGCTTGAAAATCGGGGGCGAGATCGCCTACCTGCGGCCGTCGTTCGGTGTTGTTGTTCAACCCCCACGCAAAGAGAGCCAATAAAGCAACTACGCCTAGCCAAATAACAGCCGTGCGCCAGCGGGAGGGGGGGGGTGTTGTGGACATAGAATAAAAGGAGGGAGCAGGGGAGCAGAGGGGATTCGCCACTAACCACTAGCCACTAGCCACTGCTCCCGCAATTTATCACGCGAGGCGATGAGGGCTTCGTCGGTGTCACGGCCGTAGCCGCCCGAGGCGGGCAAGCCGCCAATCTCCAGAATAGCCATGCCGCTAAAATTCACCTCGTGCAATGGTTGCAGGAACTGCGCCAGCGGCAACGTTCCTTCACCAAGGGGCAAATGGTGGTTCACAATCGGCCACGGCGTATCTGAAATGTGCAACAAGCCGACGCGAGGCGCCAAAGCGGCAAAATCGGCCAATAATTCGGGGGGGGTGTGGTTGAAATCCCACACCAATTGCAAACCACGCACCGCCTTGAGCAAATCGGCACAAGCCGAAGGGGAGCCAAAAAGGCGCAAGCGTGGTTCGCTGTGTTCAAAGCCAAAGCCAAAGCCATGCTCTTGTCCCAACCGCACCGCCTCGGCCAATTGGGGCAACAAATTGCGCTCCACAGTGCGGGCCTTGGCCTCGCTCATCGGCCAACTGGGGACGAGATGCCAGTGAACAAATTTGCACTGCAAGCCGATGATGGCGGGCAGATTGGCTTCCAGCACTTGCAACGGGGTGCGTTCGCCCAAGGTTTTGCCGTTGGTATCAATGGTAATGTTCAACTCCATCGCCGCCGTGATTTGGCTCTGGTGGAGGAGCAAGCCCACGGCCGCGGGTTTATCCCCCAACTCTTTCTCGCCCAAACCCAACTCCTTGCCCTGAAACTGAATGGCACGGAAACCGTGGGTGTGGCAAAAAGCAATCTCAGCGGCGGCAGGGCGCCAGTTTTGGCGGAAAAAACGGCCGTTTATCCCAATTTGCATAGAAGTCTCTCAGTCGTTCAGTCTTTCAGCATTTCAGCTAGTCAGCAATACTTTCAACTCAGCACTCAGCACTCTTAACTCAGCTTCCACTCAAATAGTGCGGCGGCGACCCATGCGGGGGGTGGTGATTTATAGGGTTCAGCCACATCGCTAGTCGTCAAATCTGTAAGATGGCCATTCATGGAGCCGCGCCGATAGCGAAAAACTTGGCCTATGTCGCGGGCATCGCTCTTGGCCTGTACCCACTGCTGATTGTACCCCCAATAATTCCCTTTTCGAGGGTATGGAGGCTCTTCTCAACCGTTAGTCAGTAGGTTATTGGTTATGAGTGTGTTTCATTTGAGTTGAAGATGGGTGGTAATCTACGTGGTGGACTGAAAGCCCACTATTGTATAGCTGGGGGCAACGCCCCCAGTTCCAAGCCAAACACACTCCCCCCATTCACACCGGGGCTGGCCAGCCAGACACGGCCGCCCAATGCCTCCGCCAAACGGCGGGCAATGTGCAAGCCCAGCCCCAACCCCCGTTGCGCCTGCACATTGCTGGCACGGGCAAATGGCTCAAAGAGCAACGCCTGCTCGGCCAAGGGCACACCAATGCCCGCATCTTGCACCAATACGCGCCAGTGAGAGCCGTGCAGTTCGAGGCGAATTTGCACGGCCGTTTCTGGCTCCGAATACTTGAGCGCATTCGACACAAAAGCCCCCACGATTTGCTTGACA
Organism: Candidatus Hadersleviella danica; assembly: GCA_016711405.1. Lineage (GTDB taxonomy): Bacteria > Chloroflexota > Anaerolineae > Promineifilales > Promineifilaceae > Hadersleviella > Hadersleviella danica. Next base: position 11,418 of record JADJSZ010000020.1, read on the forward strand.
CGGTTGTAATCGAGCGAGACGGCCGCGTCTTTGGCCACGGCCGCCACCTGTATGCGCGGCGACAGAGGCGCCAAATCAGCCGCTAACTGTTCGGCCACGGCCGTCAGCGTCATGGGCTGGCACTTGATGGGAATTTCAGCCTCGTTGGTCGTATCAATCAGCAACACATCTCGCAACAACTCATCCAAATAGCGAATCGAATCCTGAATTTTCTCAAACTGCTTCTGCCGCTTCTCTTCGCCCAACCGCTCCCAATACTTATCCAGCAAAGCGGCCGAGGTAGCAATCACTGTCAGCGGGGTGCGGAATTCATGCGAGACAGCCCCAATGACCCGCGATTTGAGCTGGCTCAGAGCCGTTTCTCGTTGCAACGCCCAGCGCAATTCATCGGCCAAGTTCTGCTCCCGCTCGAGCGCGGCCGAAAGCTCCTGCGTGCGTTCGGCCACCATGCGCTCCAATTCCACCGTTTTAAGCTGGTAAATTTCAGCTTCGCGCTCGGCCGCTTCGGTGCGGTACACCACCTGCAAATTGGCCATCCGATTGGCCAACTCTTGGTTGAATAGCTCTCTGTCCAGCCGTTGCGCCTCTTCATAATGGGTCAAAGCAAGTTCAAACTCGCCCCGATACTTGTAAATTTCGGCCAGCAAGGTGGCGTAACTGCTCACATCACCCCGTGCATCGAGCTGTTGGGCTATCTCATAGGCCGTTTTAACCTCGGCCAACGCTTGGGCATCATCGCCCAAGGCCAAGTGGACACGGCCGATATTGCTCCGCAACTCCCCCTGTCCTTGCCGATACCCTCCCGCCTCTAAGATGGGCAACGCTTGCTGAAAATAAGCCAGTGCCTGCTCATAATTCCCCATCGCCATATAAACCGACCCCATCGTGTCCAAGACATCCCCGCGCAGGCCACTTTCGGGCATTTGGTTCACCAACGCCAATGCGCCTTGGGCATATTGGAGGGCCAAATCACACTTTTGCAACCGGATATAGGTCAGAGCGGCGTTGTTGAGGGCGATGGCTTCGCCGCGTTGGTCATCGGCCGTGCCCTGCACCAAACGCAAAATTTGTAGCTCGGTCTGCAACGCTTGCTCATAGTTGCCCGCAAAATAATGCACCGTACTCATCGAAATAAGCAGGCGCGAGATGCGTTGCTTGTCGTCTAACTCGTGCGCCAAATCCAGCCCTTGCACAAAATAGGTCAGTGCTTCGGAATAATCGCCCATATTGGCATAGCAACGGCCGATAATTCGCAACAAATCCGCCTGTCGGCCGATTTCGCGCACCATGCCAAACAGCGGCAATGCCCGCCGCGCATTCAACAAGGCCGCACCATACTCCCCTTGCTCCTGCTGGCTCCGCGCCCGCAAATACCATGTGGTGGCAATAAGTTGCGAGGATACCTCGGCTCCCCCTTCGAGCATTTGCTCCAAAAAGGTCGCCGCCGCCTCGCTTAACCGCGCACTTTGGCTCAAATCAGCCTCATGCAAGGCCTCCACCTGCTCGTTCAAGGCTCGTAGCTGTTCAATAGAATCGGACATGGGGAATTAGGGATTGGGGATTGGGGATTTTGGATTGCGGATTGACTGACCGACTGACCGACTGAGAGACTGACCGACTGAAAGACTATCGAACCACCTCACCCATGTGCGACACATCATAGCCGGGTAGGGCGGCGATGGCGTGGCGAAAGGCGGCCGTTTGTAAAATTTCCCAGAGGGGTTGTAACAGCTCCCCCGCATAGTACCCAGTCGGAACGACTAAATCATACCGCTCTTGGAAGAGGGGGACAAAGCCTAAATCCAGCGCTTGCGCCGCCGCAGGAATGCCCAGCCCACAAGCGGCACGGCCGCTGGCCACGGCCGCCGCGACAGCCAAATGAGTGTACTCCTCTTGCTCATACCCTTGCACCTGTTCGGGGGCAATTCCTAACTGGGCGAGGTGGTAATCGAGGAGCAAACGTGTACCCGCCCCCCGCTGGCGGTTGACATAACGCACTCCATGCTCGGCCACATCTTCCAAGCCGCGCAAGCCGTGCGGGTTACCAGCAGGCACAATCAGCCCCTGTTCACGGCCGACCAGCGTCACCAGCGTGACGGGCACATCGGGCAGGTATTGGGGCAAGAAGGGGGTGTTGTACGTGCCCGTTTCCGCATCCAACAGATGCGCCCCCGCCAAGTGCGCCTCGCCCCGCCGCAGGGCAACTAGCCCGCCCAAACTGCCCACATTGGCCGAGGCCAAGCGGCGGCCGTGCCCCGCCAAATACTGCCCCAACACATCCAAAGCCATGTCGTGCGAACCAATGGCCAAAATGGTGCGCTCAATCTCGGCCGCTGGGCGGTAGAGGTGGACGGTGACTTGTGCCCCCGCAGGTTGCCCTTGCGAACCAGCGGGGAAGACCACCAAACCATCGGCCCGCACCAGCGAACTAATCACCCCCGCCCCGCGCTGGATGGGCGCGGCCAACACCCGCTCGCCCACCTTACCCACCACCACCCGCACATAATCATCATCCCCCAGTGGCGAAGCCGTTTTGCGGGTGAGTTCCGCCTGCACGGTCGGCAATTCGTGCGGCCGTCGCCCCTGCCACACGGCCAGCAATGGCTCCACCAAAATCTCCCCCGTCAGCGCGGCCGAAACGGGGTAGCCGGGCACGCCGAGAATGGGGACTGGGGACTGGGGACGAGGGACTGGAGGACTGGGGGAGTGCCCCTCGTCCCTTGTCCCTTGTCCCCCGCGACCATACCCATAATCACCGGGTGCCCCGGCCGCACGGCGATGCCGTGGACGAGAACACGGCCGAGGCTGGCCACGACTTGCGCCGAAAAATCTTCTGCCCCAGCCGAAGAACCGGCGTTGAGCAGGATTAAATCATGGCTTTCGGCCGCCTCGCGCACGGCCGCCTGAATCGCGGCCAAATTATCGGGCACAATCGGCCAGCGGGTGGCCACGCCCCCCCATTGCCCCACTTGGGCGGCCAGCACCATCGAGTTGTACTCGATAATGTCGCCCGCTTGCACGGGCTGGCCAATCGGTTTTAGTTCGGTGCCCGTGGGGATAATGGCCACACGCGGCCGTCGGGCGACGCGCACATGGGTATGCCCACTGCCCGCCAACGCCCCCAAATCCACGGGGCGCAAGACGTGCCCTTGGGGCAAAACGAGTTGGGTGGCGACCATGTCTTCGCCCATCGGCCGCACATTGCGCCACGGCGGAATCGCCTCGCGGATGAGAATGGCGTAGGGCTGGCGGGGGGTGTGGTGGGCGGGGTGGTTTGCGGCCGTGATGGGTTCGGTGTGTTCGATTTGGATAACCGCATCGGCCCAATCGGGCAACGGGTCGCCTGTGTCCACATAGCTGGTTTGCTCCCCCACGCGCAACAGCTTGGGCGTGTTGAGCAGTGCGCCAGTGGTATCGGCCGAACGCACGGCGAAGCCATCCATAGCCGAGGCGTGGTAGTGGGGGGCAGAAATTTTGGCCCAGACGGGTTCGGCAAGGACACGGCCGAGGAGTTGCTCATCCAGCGGCAACTCTTCCATGCCCAGCACCCCGTCTAGCCCTGCCTCGGCCAGTGCCCCCCACCAAACGGCGCGGGCCTCAGCGAGGGGAATGTCGTGTAAATAAATGCTCATAAATTGGGAATTGGTTCGCGTCATGGTTTTTTCGCCATGAACTGGGTTGTAGGTTACAAGTTATCTATCTCTTACCCACATCTGCCTAGGGCTTCACCCGAGGCTGGTATGAGATGGGCTTTCAGCCCTAGGCTTGATTTTTGAACTCGAGAGTTAATACACCGCAAACCCTTTGCGTTTTCGCGCCTTCGCGCCTTTGCGAAAAAAAATCAGAGGTCATCTCTCGAGGTAGCAAAAGATGTGGGTAATAGATAGTACAAGTTATAGTTATTTTGGGGATAGCCGCCTACTTTTCGCCTTTCAATTCACCCTGCTTTGGTGCGAGCAAGCCCCATTAATCTGGCAGACGCAAAATGGCTACTAGTGAAGGTTGCTCGCTTCTACTGAAGATGGTCACGCTCAGGTAACGGCCGTCATAAGACCATTGGGGTTCGCCGAGCATGGCCTCCCCTTCTCGTAGAAGGGAAAAGCTGGTTTGTGTGCGTGTGTCAAAAATCGCTAACCGATTGGATTCATTGACATAGACAAAGCGGTGGCTATCGGGCGACCAAATAGGTTGGGAGGGCACGGTCGTTCCCACTTCGGTCAACACCCCTGTGGCCAAATCGTAAACCCACAACACGGAATCGGGGGTGTAAAAGGTGGCGAATTGGCTGTTGGGAGCAAAGGAAGTGTGGGCAAAAACGACACCGCTCAACTCATCGGCCGTGGCCAAAACTGGCTCTGTCCATACAATTTCCCCTGTGACGCGATTGAGGAGTTGTAGGTCTGGGGCGGGGCTGGCAGGGGTAAGGAAAAGGAGGTGCTGTCTGTTGGGAGAGACACGGCCGTAAATCGCTCGGGCACAACTTTCGTCAAATTACCCGAGGGAACATCCCCACTTCAAAGCCGTGGCCGCAGGCTGGTGCAACACTTCCACCGTACTTAAATCGAGTTCGGCTGGCCATGTGAGAACGAGCATTTGCTGGCTGTCGTTTAGCCAATCCTCAAAACGCGAGTTGAATAGCACCTCATACCCATTTTCCCCAAAGATGATGGAAAGGTAAGTTGCGTACTGCCCGCTTTCAAATTCAACATCGGGATGTAAGGGATTGGGGGGCTGGGGTGAAATCACAACGGCCGACCGAATGCAACAAGGTTCACCGCTTTGGGTAGCGATATGTTCCTCCGAGATATTCATCAACTGGTATACATAAACCCGTTCAGAAATCACCACCTCATCGGTTTCCAGATTAAATAAACTAATGATCCATGAACCACCACCACCGTAATCAGCTAAAACGGCCGTGCTGTTATCCATCCAACCCTTGATACTCATGAGATACAATGAGCGCCATGAACTTGCTTGACTATTGACCCCCAAACGGTCTGTGACAAACAGTCTGCTGTAAATTGGAAGAGGCATTTGGGGGTCAGAACTTAAAACAGCATCGAATAAAATTTGTTGGCCATTTGGTTGCCATGAAAGTGCCTGAAATTGGGCACAAATAGATTCGGGAGGGGACAGGTTTTGCAATGAAAAAGTTGGGGCGGTTAGAAGAAACAGATACTTTTCTGCCAATTGGTTGTCGGGACAAAATTTAATGGCCAACTCATTGGCGACAGGTGACCATGCCATATTGGTGGCTTCCCGGCTGTTTGCTCCACCACCCCTGTTGCCCACACCAAATTAGAAGGGCGAACAAGGGGCAAAACGGGTGATATCGTTGGCGAGGAAAGGCTTGTGGTTGTTGCGGTGGATAGTGGTGAGGGGGTTGGGGAAGAACTTGTCGTCGGAGATGGAATAGGTGTAACTGGGAGGCGGCGGGGCGTTGTGGTGGCGAGGGTGGGTTGCGATTAGGGCACGGCCGAAGGGTGGCAAAACGGCGTTGGGGGGAGACGGGGAGACTGCTCACAAGCGATGAGCCATAACAGACAAAAACAAAGGGCAAGCTGTTTCATTTTTTTCTCCCTAATTTTGGTAGATAGGACAATGGTGGGTGCAATATCAGTCTCATTGTATGCTCTAAAAACGGCATTGCCTACCGTTCACTTGCCGTTTAGCCACCGCTTGCATTTCGCTGTTCGTTAGACTATCATCTAATCAGCGAGCTATTCCCGCGCATCTTTGCATTTTGGGTGATGGCAACCTCTTTTGTGCCACAATCACCCGTGCAAAATCAAAAATCCCCCATCTAAAATCCAAAATTGAAGGAGAACCCCATGAGCAAGCGTGAAATTTGGGAGTTAGACAGCATTTTCCCCGGCGGAAGCGCCTCCACCGAATTGCAGAGCTTTTTACAAGCCATCGAGGCCGATTTGGCCACGGCCGTCTCTCTCCCCCTCCCCCCCCCCCTTTCGGCCGCCAGCCACAGCGAATGGACGGCCGCCATTCAACGCCTCTACGATATAAGCTCCCGCCAGCAAGAGGCAGGGGCGTTTGTTGGTTGCTTGGCCTCCCAGAGCGTCAAAGACACGGCCGCTCTGCAACTGATGGGGCGACTCGACCCATCCCGCGCCACATTGGGCGTGTTGTGGACCAAACTGGGGGCACATATGGCCGCCCAAGCGGACGACGAGTGGCAAGCGTTGCTGGCCACGGCCGCCTTGGCCCCCGTCCAGTTCCACCTCAACGAACAACGCGACGAAGCCCGCCAACAAATGGCTCCCGAAATGGAAGCGTTGGCTGGTGAGTTGGCCACCAATGGCTACCACGCATGGGGGCGTTTTTACACCATTTTTTCGGGCAACAAAGAGGTGGATTTCGAGGGGCAAAAGCTCTCGCTGGGTCAATTGCAAAGCAAATTTATGGATGACCCCGACCGCGCCACCCGCGAACGCGCCTTCAACCAATTTGAAGAGGCGTGGGGGGAATTGGCGCAAACGGCCGCGCTGGCTCTGAACTACCAAGCGGGCTTTCGGCTCACCCTCTACAAATACCGGGGCTGGGAATCGTTCCTGCAAGAGCCATTGCAAAACAATCGGCTCACGGCCGAAACGCTGGACACGATGTGGAATGTGATAGACCAACACGCCCACAAACTAACCGACTACTTCGCCGCCAAAGCCAAGCTGTTTGGCACCGACCAACTCAGTTGGTTCGATGTGCCCGCACCTGTGGCGGGTGATGGGGTGGCGCGGCAGTTTACCTATGAAGAAGCGGCCGAATTCGTCGTCGAAAACATTGCCAAAATGAACCCCGAAATTGCTGATTTTTGCCAATTGGCGGTGGATAAGCGCTGGGTAGAGGCGGAAAACAGGGTGGGCAAACGAGCGGGCGCATTTTGCACCAGCTTGCCGCTCAGCCAACAGCCGCGCATTTTTATGACCTACAACGGCAGTTTCAACGGCATGTTGACCCTCGCCCACGAGTTGGGGCATGGGTACCATGGCTGGGTGATGAACGATTTGCCCATTGGGGCGCGGCGCTACACGATGAGCATTGCCGAGACGGCCAGCACCTTGAATGAGTTGGTGGTGAAGGATGCGGCCATTCGGGCGGCCGTTTCCAACGGCGAAAAACTGAGCATCTTGGGAACCAAACTGAACGATGCCGCTTCTTTTATGATGAACATTCGCGCCCGCTTTGAGTTTGAGAAGAGCTTCTTCACCGCCCGCGCCCAGCGGCAACTCTCGGCCGATGAGCTTTCGGAGATGATGCTGGCCGCTCAAAAACTGACCTACAAGGACAGTTTGGCGCGTTATGAGCCGCTGTTTTGGGCCTCCAAGTTGCACTTCTACAGCACCTACTCGCCGTTCTACAACTTCCCCTACACCTTTGGCTATCTGTTCAGCAATGGGGTGTATGCCCATGCCACGGCCGAAGGCGCGGATTTTGTCGGCCGTTACCGCGCCCTGCTCCGCGACACGGGTTCGCTGACGACAGAGCAACTCGCCCACAAGCATTTGGGGGTGGATTTGACGAAACCCGAGTTCTGGGAGACGGCCGTCGGCCGTGTGCTGGCCGATGTGGATGAGTTTGTGGCACTGGCGGGGTAGATAGAGTGTAGAGATAGAGATAGAGGAATACCGAGTTAGCCAAATAATCGAGTTTGCTATCTCTATCTCCAACTTCTATCGAAGTAAAAGGCGTAGCGCAATCCGCTACGCCTTTTTGCTTTGCCTTGGTATATTTTGATTGGGTGGCTGGTTTGCTCACCCAAAATAAATTGACAGTTGTATTACATTGTAATACGCTACGGAAGTAAACAATGACCAACCCCAAATTAATAATCACCCATCTCATTTGGGATGATTGGAATGTTGCTCATATTGCTCGGCATGATGTCCTGCCAGAACAAGTTGAGGAATCAATCAGTGATGAACACGCAGTTTTCTTGCAGCCCAAACAAAACCGCCTCATGGTTTTAGGGCGTTCAGGAAGTCGTTTAATCGCAACGATTCTCAATGCCCAAGAAACAAGCGGGGTTTATTACGTCATTACCGCACGAGATATGGCCAAAAAAGAACGGAATTTGTACGAACACAACAGGAGACCAAAGATGGTTAAGCCAACAATCCCCGCCTTTCAATCTATCCAAGAAGAAGCTGAATTTTGGGATAGCCATGATTTAACTGATTATTTAGATGAGCTTGAAATTATCCAAGCCGAATATCAGCCACAACGAGGTGAAACCAAAACAGTGATGACCATTCGTGTGGCCCTCTCTCAAACAACAAATTGAAGCAATCGCCCGCAGTTATGACATTCCCGCTTCTTCCCTCGTAAGAATGTGGATTGTCGAAAAAATACGATTGTTAATATGGCGGAAAGATAAGTTTCCAGTGCGTCTCTGCACAGCTTTTACTCCTTCCCATCCCGAGGCAAGCCGTTAGCCATTCGCAAACAAGCTATGAGTACACCCATCATCAACCCCGAACGATTGAGCGAAGACATTAACTTGCTGGGCAATTTGCTGGGCAAGGTGATCCGGCGGCAAGCAGGGGTGGAAATCTTCCGCAAAGAGGAAGATTTCCGCTCGCTGGCCAAGGTACGGCGCACCGAGGAGGACAAGGAGGTGGTGGGGGAAACCACGGCCGCTATCACCCACCTCGTCAGCCAATTTAGCCTCGATGAACTCGAGGCGGTCGCCCGCGCCTTCACCAACTACTTCCAACTCATCAACATCGCCGAAGACCAGCACCGCATCCGCGTGCTACGCCAGCGCACCCGCGAGGAATACCCCAACCCCGCCCGCGAATCCATCCGCGCCGCCATTGCCACGTTGTGGCGCACGGGGGTAGACGAAGAAGAAATGCGCCAAATCGTGGCCAACTTGCACATCGAACCCGTCTTTACCGCCCACCCCACCGAGGCCAAACGACGGACGATTCTCTCCAAACTGGCCCGGCTGACCACCGCCCTGCAAGATTTGGATCGCCGCCAGTTGTTGCCCGACGAAGAGCGGCTCCTAAAAGAGCAGATGTTGGCCGAAATTATGAGTTTGTGGCTGACCAATCAGAGCCGCACCCAAAAACCGCGTGTCGAAGATGAGGTGAAGACGGGTTTGTGGCATTTTGAGACGACCATTTGGGACATTGTGCCCCAAATTTACCGCACCATGCAGGAGGCGTTGGCCGAGTATTACCCCCGCATGGAGATGCCCGCTCGCTTCCTCACCTTTGGCTCGTGGATTGGCGGCGACCGCGACGGCAACCCGAATGTCACGGCCGATGTCACGGCCGAAACCATCCGGCTCCACCGTGGCCTCGCCATTACCATGCACCGCCGCACCGCCCGCTTGCTCGATAGGTCGCTCAGCCTCTCCACCCGCCTCAGCACCATCAGCCCCGCTTTGGCGGCGGAATTAGAACGCGAAGACCGCGAGGGGTTATCTCCCCACGCCCATTTCCTCAAGAGGCAATACCCCGAGGAGCCATACCGCCTGCGGGCGGCCATTCTGCGGACTGATTTAGACGATGCCAACGTAGACCCTGTTAAATCCCGTTTGCGTGGGGAAGAGACACGGCCGCTGGCCCGCGTTCGCTCGGGCGACGATGTGCGCCAACCGTTGCATCTGCTGGCCGATAGCTTGCGCCACGGCAAAGCGGATGTGATTGCCCAAACCGAAGTGCAACAAGTGCTGACCCAAGCCGAGGTGTTTGGCTTGCATGTGGCGCGGCTGGACATGCGCCAATACAGCGATTACCACGACGAGGCGTTGCACACCATGTTCCGCGCCCTCGGCTTGTGCGACGATTATTTGGGGCTGGACACGGCCGCCCGCACCGCCCTGCTCACGGATTTACTCGCCCAACCCGTGCCCGATTTACGGCCGCTCAAGGGGCTATCCAGCCAATCGGATGAGTTGATGCGGCTGTTTACGGTGATTGGCAATGCTGTAAAGATTTACGGCCGTGAAGTTATCGGCCCCTACATCATCAGCATGACCACCGATGTGGACGACATGTTGGCCGTCTTGTTGCTGGGCTATTGGCACGGTCTGTGCCTGAACGACGAGAGCGAGACGGCCGCGCTGGCCATCTCCCCCCTGTTCGAGACCCGCGACGATTTGGTTCACGCCGAGCGCGTGATGACCGACTTGTTTGCCCATCCCGCCTACGGCCGCCACCTTGCCCAACAGGGCAACGAACAAAATGTGATGATTGGCTACTCGGACAGCAACAAGGACGCGGGCTACCTGACGGCGCAGTGGGAGCTATACGAGGCGCAGGAGCGGCTGGCGGATTGTTGCCGCCGCCACGGGGTGCGGCTGACGCTGTTCCACGGCCGTGGTGGAACCATCGCCCGTGGGGGTGGCCCCGCCAACAAGGCGATTTTGGCGCAACCGCCGGGCACGGTGGAGGGGCGCATTCGCATTACGGTGCAGGGGGAGGTGATTAACGCCCGCTTTGGCACGGCCGACATCGGCCGTCGCCACCTCGAGCAACTGACCCACGCCGTGCTGATTGCCAGCTCGCCCAGCCACAAGCGCAAGGCTACCCCTAAACCCGAATGGCGGGGGGCGATGGCCGAACTCTCCAACATTTCTTACCACGCCTACCGCCAATTTATTTATGAAACGCCCAATGTGTTGCACTATTGGCAAGAGGCGACCCCGCTGAATGAGTTGAGCGGCATGAAAATCGGCTCGCGCCCTGCACGGCGGCAATCGGCCGATGTGTTGGCAGGCTTACGCGCCATCCCGTGGGGCTTTAGCTGGATGCAGAGCCGCCATGTTCTGCCGGGCTGGTATGGGGTGGGCATCGCTTTGGATGCGTTTGGCACGAGCGAGGAGCGCATTAAGCTGTTGCAGGAGATGTACGCCGAGTGGCCCTTTTTCCGCACGGTGATAGACAACACGCAAGTCTCGCTGGGCAAGGCGGATATGGGCATTGCCCGCCAATATGCGGAGTTGGTGGGGGATGAGGCGGTGCGGGAGGAGGTGTATGGAGCGATTTTAGCCGCCTTCCGCCAAACCGAAGATTGGGTGATTCGGGTGACGGGACAGAAGCAGGTGTTGGACAATGACAAGACGCTCCAACGCTCGATTCGCTTGCGCAACCCGTATGTGGATCCGCTGAACTTCATGCAGATTCGGCTGTTGCGGGATTTGCGGGCGTTGGCGGATAAAGAGGGGCCAGAAGCAGAAGCGCTCCAACAGGCGCTTTTCCTGACGATTAACGGGATTGCAGCGGGGTTGAAGAACACGGGCTAAATCAAAGCCCCAAGGATTTGCAAAATCCTTGGGGGCTTTTTGGCAATCAGCGGACAAACTCAAGCCAACCTGTTCTTCTCTAATTCACGCCCCCATATGCTGAACAAACCGAGTTTGGTAGCCATTTGTTCGATATGGTGCAAATCTAATTTGCGCTGTTGGATGCGAATAATGGCCCCGATATCTTCAAGATGACGCGTGGATTGACTATCTTGATAGGCGATGAGTTTGGCAATGATGACAGATTCGGCCGTGACATAGGCCGCCCGACGCATCTCATCAAAAGGCAATTTGATACGTGAGACAATCATCGCTTTTAATGGGGATTCGTGAGGCACGTAGAGATCTACTTTGATTTGATATGGCTCGTGAATGACATTGCAAAAGCTCACGGCACACTTGATGGCATCGGGTCTACGAAACGGGATTCTGAAGACGTTTGACGACAGGAATAGGAACCGAATCCCGAGCAAAATGTCGTGTAAAACGTGGCTCGCCATAGACGGCAACAGCCACACCACCCCATATGGCATAGGTAGCTCCGACAGCCTCTAACACATCAATGACGGAACCAAAAGCATGTTGTTCATATGGCGTGGACATAGGATCGCCTACCCGGATTGGGCGCGATAGACAATCCATGCGGATTGGTCTATTTGGCCAGCCGACCAATTTGGTCTTCGGCCAATAACAAGCGGCGTTGCGCGAAGATAAACTGGGCCTTGAGCCATCGCGGCAATTTTCCGGGGAGAGGGCTTCGAATGGAGGGGAGGTGTAGTGGCGGTTGAGGGGTTCGCTCCACTGAGGCAATTGTTCGACACGGGAAGGGTGTTGCAGGTAATAGCCCACCACGCCTTTACGCCGGGAGTAGGCGATGCGCCAGCCGTTTTGCCGCAAAGTGCGTAGATCACGGGAAAGGGTGGTGTACGGCCGTTCCCCACACATCGCTTGGACGGCCGTTTCTAGTTCCCCACGGGGGTGGGGACGGCCGTCATTGAGCAACTGGAGCAATGTGTTTTGTGTTTCAAGGGTCATGGCTCCATGATAGGCGAAGGATTGGGTAGGAGCAAGTAGGTGCAGGGCAGTTTGTGGGCTTAGCTGTGGCCATAAACGGGCACGGCCGCACCCTGCACGGCCGAGGCGGCGGGCGAAGCCAAGAACAGAATGACATTAGCCAACTCGGCGGGGGCAACCCATTTGGCAAAATTCGCTTTGGGCATGGCGGCACGGTTTTGGGGCGTGTCTATCGTGCCCGCAGGATGCAATTCACATTGATGCTGTGCTCCTTGAGTTCATCGGCCAAACTTTCGGTGAGGCGGATGACGGCCGCTTTGGACACCGTATAAGCGCCCATTTTCGCTTTGCCTTCCAACCCCGCCCGCGCCGCCACGCTGACAATTTTGCCTTCGCCCCGCGCTATCATCTGCGGCACAAATGCTTTGCTGGTGAGCAAAACGGATTTGGCATTGAGGTTGAGCATAAATTCCCATGTGGCCAGTTCAGTCTCGTGAACGGCCGTGCCCATGCTGAACCCGCCCGCCACATTGACCAACACATCCACCCGCCCCGCCTCGGCCAGCACGGTGGCGGCCATGTCGGCCACGCTCTTCTCGTCGGTGAGGTCGGCCGTGGCCAGCCAAATATCGTCTGCCGAGAGCCAATCGGCATATAACTCGGCCAGCCGTTCCCGCGCCCTATCCACCAGTACCAGCCCCGCCCAGGCCGTGCGGAACGCTTGCGCCACGGCAAAGCCTAAATTTCCCGCCGCTCCCGTTACCAGCACAATTTGGTTGTCAAAGTTGAACATGGGTCGTCTCCTTAGAGCTAGTCAGCGTGTCAGCCAGTCAGCATTTCAGCACCCAGCCCCGAATCTCTCAAGTTTAGAAGTACATCCAGTATAACGGATAAGTTTGATTTGATTTGAGACTTGGTGAGGAGGAGTTTTTAGACTCGAATTTCACGAATGAGATTCGAGGCAATTCGTGTCCAATTTTTTGTCTCTTGCAATTGAGCTGAAACGCAACTCATTACAACTTGCGGCGAATGAGTAGGGTTGTGGTCAGTAGGAGGGCGACCAACGTGCCGAGGATGAGTTGGGTGGTACGCCATGGGGTGCGGTGAGTTGCCGTTGGGGCAGGTTCCTTGGGGGTTATCAGTTCGTCGGCAGGAAGCGGAGCGGGTGTGGGCGCGGTTTGGGTTGGTTCTGGGGTGGCTGTGGAGGCCGGGGTGGGCATGGGGTCGGCCGCGCGGGCATCCATGCTCGCCGTGGCGGTCGGCCGAGGTGCCAATTCCGCCTGATTGGCCGTCTCTTCGCCTGCTTCGGGTGCGCCACCCCCCATTCCACCCGAGGGGGCGGCAGGAGGTACGCTGGCCGCTTCAGGAGCCATTTCGGCGGCCATTTCTTCTTCAGCCATTTCTTCTTCAGCCATCTCGGTCGCGGCCGATTCGGCCGCTGGTTCAATGGCAAAGGTGGTTATGGCTGAATCTTCCGCCAGCGTATCTTCCCCCTCTTGGTTTGCAGATGTTTCGGTCAAGCCTTGCGTTGCTTCTAGTTCCATTTCTTGGGCTGGCTCGGCCGCCATATCGGCTTGGGCGATGGGTTGGCTTTCGGCCGCAGGGGCACTAGCCATCATGTCGGGCTGGCCAGCGCGGGTTCCAAAATCGAGGGCAATCACACCGACGAGGAGAACGGTCATGACGGCCGTGGCCACGCGCAGGGTGGGGTAGATTTGGGCGGCCATGCTCGGCCGTTTAGCCACATATTTGGCGGGGTCGAGAATGAAATTGCGCGGCGCGGCGCGGCGCGGCAATTGGCTTAGGGCGTATTTGATGCGTTGTTGGGCTTCAACTTCGGCTCGCAAGGCGGCATCTTGAGCCAATTCTTGCTCCACCCGTTTTTGTTCGGCGGCCGACAACGCTCCATCCAGATAGGCCGTCAGCCGCTCTTGGCGTTGCTCATCTTTGCTTTTGAGGAGGTTGCGGAGCCAGTTTAACATGATTGTCATGGGTTATTTGTCAGTTGTCATTGGTCATTGGTTGGCGTTGACCGAAGACCTTTGTTCATTGCTCATTGCTCATTGTTTAATCTTCACTGCTCTACAGAACGATATTTATCTGGTAAAAGTTCCGCGAAGTCGCGCAGGCAATCGCGCAGTTTGGCGCGGGCGCGGCTGAGGCGCGATTTGATGGTGCCAAGGGAGGTGGCGGCAATCTCGGCCGCCGCGTTGTAATCGTACCCCTCCACATCACACAAGATGGCCACAATGCGCTGGTCGTCGGGCAGGGCATCGAGGCAATGTTGCACGGCCGCGACCATCTCCCCCACCTCCTGCTCTTCCTCGGGTTGCGCCCCATCCCCCACCAACCATTTGGAGGATTCGTTCTCCTCGGTCATCTCATCGAGCGAGCTACCGGGGCGGCGTTTGTTGTATTTGAGCATGTCGTAGCATTTGTTGGTGACAATGCGCAACAGCCATGCCTTAAAATTGGTATCATCGGCAAAGGTGTGGAGCTTTTCGTAGGCGCTAATAAAAGCGTCTTGGGTGGCATCGGCCGCGCTCACCCCCTCGCCCATAATGCGATAAGCCACGTTGTAGGCCATATCTTGGTACAACAAAACCAACTCGTTAAACGCGTTGAGGTTGTGCCGCTTGGCCTGTCGGATTAAATCTGCCTCATCCATAAGGGGGAATTTTAGGGGGAAATGGGCAATGTGAAAAGTAAAAGGTGTTGAGATAGAGGATGGAGATAGAGATAGAGGGGAACGAAGTGGGCTGAATAACCGAGTTTCCTTTATCTCTATCTCTCGTCTCTATCTAAGTTAGTGTTCCACAGTGACAGCTTCTAAGTCGAGAGCCATGAGGTAGCCGCGTGCCCGTTCGGTCAGGGGGTAACGGCCGACCAGCTTCCAGAAATTGCGGCCGTGGTTGGCCTCCAACAGGTGCGCCAATTCGTGCATGACCACATATTCCAGCACAAAGCGGGGCAATTTGGCCAACCGATGGGAAATGCGAATCGTCTGGTCGGCCGGGGTGCAACTGCCATACCGCTTGTCTTGTTGGGTAGACCATTGCAGAGATTGCCACTTGAGTTTGCCCTGAAAATACCGTTGATTCAAGTCATGGGCAATTTTGGCCAAATCGCCATCATCTAACTCCCGCCTCTGCTGGCGTTTGTCAATGCGCCCCTGCAATTTGGCAATGATGGGTTCCAAGTCGGCATCGCTCATGTGCGCGGGGGCTTGGATTTCTAACACGCCCCCCACCATGCGGGCCGAAACTGTTTTGCGTCGCTTGTCGCTACGGGTGATGTTGATAGACATGGGGGATGGGGGGATTGCGGAATGGGGAATGCGGATTGCGGATTGAACGCTGATCGACTGACCGACTGAGGGACTGAAAGACTGAATGACTACCCGAGCGGCCGTTGCCAGTAGTGGACGGCCGATTCGGGCACAAAGCCGAGGGATTGGTAAAGGGTGAGCGCGGCCGTGTGGGTGGCCCATGTACCGATGAGCAATTGGCCGCTGGATTGGCTCTGTACCCAATTGCCCACGGCCAGCAACAGTTGCCGCCCCAGTCCTTGCCGCTGGTAAGCGGGCAAAATCGCCAGTGGTTCCACTTGCCAACGGCCGTCCCGATGGGCGATTAAGGCGGCCACGCCCGCAAATCCTAGTTTATGCTCGAGAAAAAAAAGTTCATGGAAAGGAGGCAACTGCTGGGCATCATAGGGTTGGTACCACGGCAACCCCTTAAAAGCCTTTTTGTACATGCCTGCAAAGAGGGTATTGGCGTTGGGCGGCCGCAAAACAAGCTCGAACCCAGCGGGGAAAACGGCCGTGGGTAAGCGCACCCCTTGGGGCAGAGCCAGCAACACCTCTTCATGTTCGGGCACAAAGCCGTTGGCGCGTAAAAAAGCGGCCGCTGGCTCGTGGGGGGCTTCCACGGCCGCCGAAAGGTCGGTGGCCTTGTCCCACCACCCTTCGGCCAACACCCGCTCCAACAAGGCACGGCCGATGCCCCGCCGCCGATATTGGGGAATGACCCCACCCCACAAAGAGAACAAGTGGGGCAAGCCCGCCACGGCCGAAACGGCCGCATACCCCGCCAACTGCCCCTCCCACCACGCTCCCCAAACCTGCTCCTGCCCTGTCAGCATGGGTGTAGACCGCTCCAAAAAGCCATCCACCATGCGAATTGAATCCCCCAACGTCATCTGTATATCAATCGGCTCAATTTTTAACATGGAAGGGAGAGGTCAATGAACAATGAGTAATGAGTCTACTGAAAGGAGGTTTTTTAGATGAAATACATAATAAATTATTTTTTCCCCTTTTTTTTTGCTTTTTTTCCTTTTCTCTTTTCCCCCAATTCCCTTTTTTTTTTTTTTACTCAGTAATGAGCAATGAACAAAAGTTAGCTGGTGGTTGGAAGCCAATAACCAATAACCAATTTACATCTTATGCTGGAGCCGATTTTTGTAATCCTCAAAATCGGTGAGGCGGCGGTCGTATTCGGCCGCCATGAGGGGGGAAGAGATGAGGAAATCGGCCGTAGTGCGATTCATGGCCACAGGGATATTCCACACCACCGCCAGCCGCAAGAGCGCCTTCACATCAGGGTCATGCGGCTGGGGAGCCAACGGATCCCAAAAAAAGATGAGGAAATCAATCTCCCCCTCGCTAATCTTTGCACCCACCTGCTGATCGCCGCCCAATGGACCGCTTTGGAGCTTGGTAATGACCAACCCCAACCGGCGCGAGAGCAACGTACCCGTTGTGCCCGTCGCATACAAGCGATGTCGAGCGAGCGTCCCTTTGTTAAAGGTCGCCCACTCGAGCAAATCATCTTTCTTATTGTCATGCGCCACCAGCGCAATCTTCTTGGCCGAATCCATCGTCGAAATGAGAGCCATGAGGAGGGGAGGGGGGAGTAAGGAAGGACGAATTACAAATTACGAAGTACGAATTACGAAATTATTTGATGGGCATCGTACTTCGTAACTCGTACTTTGTAATTCGTACTTTTATTATGCCCCAACAGGCAGTTCTTGGGTATGGTCGGGCAAGAGCGTTTCGGCGTTGCGGAGGAGCGGGAAGAGGTAGCCGCCTAGCCCCGCCAAGGTGGCCATCAGCCCTGCAAAAATAATGATGAGAGCCATGCCTGCGCCGGGGCCGTTGCCCACCAGCCAGCCAAACATATTGGCCAGCCCCCCTTCACCTTGCATGGCGGGTTCCATCACAAAATCGGCCAATGGCCCCACCGATAGGGTGGCGATGGGATTGACAAACCACGCAATGAGACGGCGAATGGAAAAGACGCGCCCCTGTAAATCGGCTGGGACTTTGCGTTGCCAGATGGCCTGATTTGAGCCATTGATGATAGGCACGACGATGGCACTGCCAAAACTGGCCACCGCCCACCATGTCCAGCTTTGCCCCACCCCCATCAGCATCAGCCCAATAAGGCCCGACCATGCCCAGCCGAGGAAGACCCCATGAACCAGCCGTTTGGGGCCGCCCCACAGGCTCATCAACAAGCCGCCCATCACCCCGCCAATGGCGCCCATTGAGTTGACACTGCCAAGGGTGAGGGCATCATTGCCTGTGCGAGCCAACAACATGGGAGCCATAAGCGTGAAGCCCCATGTGGCAAAGAAATTGCCGACCATGAACAAAATTTGCAAACCCAGCAACGGTTTTCGTTGCCAAATGTAGCGGAAACCAAAGCCCGCCTCTTGCCAAACGCTCCCTCGGCTGGCCGCCCCTTCTTCGGTTACTTTGGGTTGGGGGATGAAGACGATGGCCAACGCCCCAATGGCAAAACTGAAGGTGACGACATCTATGAGCAAAATGGTTTGCAGGCCGAACAAGCCAATGAGAGCCGCGGCCGCGATGGGGGCAAAAATGCGCGAGCCTTCGCCAGCCAGCGAAATCATGCCGTGGGCACGGCCGTATTGCTCCTTGGGCAACATCGTACTAATTGAGGCGGAGTAGGCGGGCCATTGAAACACCTCGGTTGCCCCCGCAATAAAAGCGGTGATGTAGAGATGCCACACCTCTAAAATGCCCATGCTGTACAGCACCAGCACGATAATGGTAGACACCCCCGCCCCAAAATCGCTGACCATCATCAGCAATTTGCGGCTGTAGCGGTCCACCACCACCCCCGCAAAGGGGCTGAGGACGAGCAGGGGCGTGACATAGAAGAAGCCGACCAAGGCCAAGGCTGTCGCTTGCCCCGTTCGTTCATAAGCCCAAATCGTCAGGGCGAATTGGGTCATGGCCGTGCCAAGCATGGAGAGCAATTGTCCCGCCCAGACGATATAGAAGGCGGTCATACCAGTGGGTTGGTTTTTGGGATTCATAAGAGTGGTTAGGGGTTAGTGGCTAGTGGTTAGTGAGTCGTCATGAACAATTAACGATTTACAATTCACAATTCACAATTCATTCCGCAAATGTCGTTTGCACTTGCAACGCTTGGCGCAAGCGGGCGCGGTATTGGGCACGGGGGATTTCGATAACGCCGAATTGGGCGAGGTGTTCGGTTTGGAATTGCACGTCGAGCAAGGCGTAGCCGCGCTGGCGCAGGTGTTGGACGAGGTAGACAAGGGCGACTTTGCTGGCATCGGTGGCGCGGCTGAACATCGCCTCGCCCGCGAAGAGGCCGTTGAGCGAAACGCCGTATAAGCCGCCGACGAGTCGGCCGTCTTGCCATGTTTCCACGCTGTGAGCCAACCCTTTGTGGTAGAGGCGCACATACGCCTCCAAAATCTGCTCGTCTATCCAACTACCATTGCGCCGAGGGTCGGCGCAGGCGGTGATAACCCCGCGAAAGTCGCGGTCGAGGGTGAGGAGAAAGCCGGGTTTGGCCGAGCGGCGCACCTCGGCCGTGATTAGCTCGCGCTGGGAGCCAGCGGCCGTTTCCACCACCGCCCGCTTGGCCGCCCGCATCAGCGAGCGCGGCATGTGGAACCCATCCAACGGCAAAATGGCGCGGGGGTTGGGGTCGTACCAGTAAATTTGTCCATCTATGGCCATCGGGAAAACCCCTTGGCGGTAGGCGGAGATGAGGAGGTCGGTGGTGAGGGTGGACATGGGGGGGAGGGGGGCAGAGGAGCGGATGAGCAGGGGGAGAACTAGCCACTAACCACTAACCACTATTCACAAACTGGTACAACATTTCCACCACTCGCTCGAGGCCAGCGGGGCGGAGGGCGTAGACACGGCGGTCGTTTTCGCTGAGGGTGAGGCGCACGAGGCGGGCGAGGCGCAACGCTTGCAGGTGGTGGGTGAGGGTGGACGGCCGCAAACGCAACTCCTGTGCTAGTTCGCCGGGGGCCAGCGGCCGTTCGGCCAACAAGCGCAAAATCCGCAAGCGGGTCGGGTCGGCCAACGCCTTGAGCACTTGGGGCAAATCGGCGGGAACCACCTCGCCGGGCACGAGCGAGACAGCGGCCGGCCGTGCGCCGTAGGTGAAGAGCAAGCGGTTCTGGTCGAGGGGTAGGTCAATAATGAGCGGGGTGGACCAAAAAACGGGCGCGAACACAACTTCGTCTACGGCAAGGGGCAATTCGTAGCGCACCCCTTGGGATAACTCTTCAAACAGGGTTTCCAGCGGCAAATCGGCCGCCCACGCCTGTCCTTGTTCGGCCGCCGCCTGCAAATGGGGCAAGAGCCGCTCCTCTTCCTCGGCGAAAAACTCGCTGTAGAAGCTCTCGCAGGAGAGCAAAAATAGGTCGCCAAACTCGGCCGGCCGTGCCCAAAAATCGAGCATGGCACCAATTGTGGCGGGGGTTTGGAAGGGCTTTTCGTGGGCGGGCAATAACGCTTGGGTGCGGGTCACATCGGCCGCATCCCATGCCCCTTTTGCCTGTACTTCGTGCAAAATAGCCAGCAGTTCGGCAGGGGTGTGGTGGGTTGTTAGGAGAGCCAGCAGGCGTTCGGCAGGGGGGATACGGCCGAGTTCCGCCAGAACTGCGCGGCTATCCTTGGGCGCAGGTAAGCCATGCACCCAATGGAGGGGCAGGAGTTTGGTGGCGCAAAAGCGTTGCAAAAAATCGCGCTCGGCCGTGGGCAGGCGGGCACGCACCCCAGCCGCCCACGACGGCCGTAAGCTGAACTGCTCTGGGTCGTGCAGAGCCATGAGACTAATGAAAAAGTCGTAGCCCGTAGCGATGTCCCAAGTCAGAGTGGGCATAAGGGGAGGGTAATTGTGAATGGTGAACGGTTAATCGTTAATGGTTAATTTGTTCGGTTATAGCTGAATTTTTTAGATAATAATCGAACGAAAGGGAGGTTGTCAAGAGGTTTTGTGTGGAAAATTCTCGTTTAATACAAGAAAATTGATTATTTTGTTGATTATTTTGCAATTTGGCTAAATAACAGCCCAAATTATGGGCTTAAGACAACAAGCCTATCTCCCCCAACGATTGGCAAAACGGCAGGGCGGGGTTGCTTGACACATCCCCCACTCCAAAAGATACTTGGCTTATTCAAAGATAGAGAATAGAGATAGAGATAGATAAACCTCTGTCAGCCACTCTCGATAACGACCCTCTTCTCCCAAGAACCCAGTACAAACCTATGAGTACCCATATCACCATCCAAAATATCGGCCAATATGTTGGCCAAACTGTCACCCTGAAGGGGTGGCTATATGCCAGCACCCGCAAGGGCAAGTTGTTCTTCGGCCGTCTGCGCGACGGCTCGGGCATGACCCAAATCGTCGCCTTCCAACCCGAAGTGGGCGACGAGACCTTTGAGGAGCTAAAACGGCTCGGCCAAGAATCGTCGCTCATTGTGACGGGCGAGGTGCGCGAAAACCCCAAAGCGCCGGGCATCCCCGCTGGCTACGAAGTCGGCGTGCAGAGTGTGCAGGTGTTGCAACACGTCGAAGAGTACCCCATCACTCCCAAGGAGCATGGGGTGGAGTTTTTGATGGACAACCGCCACCACTGGTTGCGCTCCAACCGCCAATGGGCCATTTTGCGGGTGCGGGCGACGATTAAGCGGGCCATCATGGATTTTTTGGATGGGCAAGGGTTCATCAACATGGATACGCCCATTATTACCCCCTCGGCCGCTGAAGGAACCAGCAACTTGTTCGCCCTGAACTACTTCGACGAGACAGCTTATTTGGCCCAAACAGGCCAACTCTACAACGAGGCCAACATCATGGCCTTTGGCAAAGTGTACTGCTTTGGCCCCACCTTCCGCGCTGAAAAATCGAAAACCCGCCGCCACCTGACCGAATTTTGGATGGTAGAACCTGAGATAGCCTTCTTCGATTTAGATGACCTGATGGCACTTGAAGAGCAATTTGTGAGTTACATCGTCCAAACGGTGTTGCGCGAGCGCAAAGCGGAGCTGGAACTGTTGGAGCGAGACACAACCGCCCTCGAGAAGGTGTCGGGTTCGTTCCCACGCATCAGCTACGATGAGGCCATTGCCCTGCTGAAGGAGTTGCAGGAGAAAGAGAGCGACCCCGAGCGCAAGGCGGAGTTGGCCATTGAGTGGGGGGATGATTTTGGCTCGCCCCACGAAACGGTGCTGACCCAGCAATTTGAGAAGCCCGTGTTTGTCTATGGGTATCCCTCGGCCGTTAAAGCGTTCTATATGGAGCCGTGGCCCGGCCGCCCCGAGGTGTGCAAAAGCGTGGACTTGCTCGCCCCCGAAGGGTATGGCGAAATCATCGGCGGGAGCGAGCGAATGAGCGACCCGGATTTGTTGCTGGAGGCGATCCACAAACACGAGTTGCCCCCCGAGCATTACCAGTGGTACATCGAGTTGCGCCAATATGGGAGCGTGCCCCACAGTGGCTTTGGACTAGGTTTGGAGCGCACTGTGGCATGGATTTGCGGCCTCGCCCACATCCGCGAAACGGCTCCTTTCCCGCGCATGTTAAAGCGGATGAGGCCATAAAAGTCTCTCAGTCTCTCAGTTGGTCAGTCTATCAACCAGTGACTGACCGACTGAGAAACTGACCGACTGACCGACCATGAAACGCATCATCACCAGTAGGGTGTGGCAGATGGGGGCGTTGGCGGGGGTTGTCACGGCCGCCGCCATTTTTTTTGCCCTCTTCATAGATTTTGACCTTGTTTGGCATGAATTGCGCGGGGCAGATTGGCGTTGGTTGTTAGTGGCCGTGTTTGCCCTGTTGCTCTCCCTCATCTGCTATGCCGTGCGCTGGCGCATTTTGCTGGGTAACAAACCCTCCTTTGGCTTCACCTTCCACGCCAGCAACATTGGCCACGGGGTCAACACGATTGTCCCCCTGCGGGCGGGCGAGGTAGCGCGGATTGCCCTGATGGGAAGCGAAGCCGAGGCGAAGGTCTCTTACACCGAGGCCGTCTCCAGCTATGTGGTGGAGCGCATGTTTGAGCAGGTGATGCGGCTGGTCGCCTTTGGCACGGCCGTGGCCTTGGGGGCGGGCGGTGTGGCCACCGAAAGTGCTTTGCTGGCGGTCATCACCCCCTTGTCGCTCGCCTTTCTGGCTCTGCTGTGGCTCTATCTGCACCAAGAACGGGTGCGGACCAGATGGCCGAAAAAGTTGGCCAAACTGCCTTACATCACCGAATCGTTCGCCCAGCGCAGTATCAACGGCTTTTTACACAACCTCAATGCCGCCTCCAGCCCTCGCCAACTCACCCAAATTTTCCTCTGGTCGGGGCTGACATGGTTTTGGGCGGCCGTGTACCATGTGCTGGTTTTAGCGGCCGTGCCCCACCTCTTCCCCCGCGAAAGCTGGCTCCCCATTGCGCTGGCCGCCCTCGCCCTCTGCCCCCCTTCCGCCACCACCCAACCCATTATTTTCCAAACCATGTTGGCTCCCATCAGCTTGGCGGGCTACAGTGGCAGTGCCATTTTTGCCTACGCCATCCTCCTCAACGCCTCCCAATTGGTGGTGATGAACCTGCTCGGCTTGTTGGGCCTCACCCGCATCGGCTTCTCGCTCCAAGCCCTGCGCGGCCTGCTCGGCCAACGCGAAGAAGTGCGCGAATTGGTGCGCGAACAAAAACGGGCAGAGTAGAGGGATTGCGGAATGCGGAATGGGGAATGCGGAATAACCAGTAACCAGTAACCCCCTATGTACCACCTTTGGCAATGCCCCAACCCTGCGTGTGGGTTTCGCTTTCCTGCGGCCGATGATGCGCCCGGCAAAGAGCGCTGTATTTATTGCGGCACGCCCACGGAGCAATTGCAGTTTCCCGCTCGGCCGCTGGTTCCCGCACGGCCGTCCATCCCCCTGCCCCCTGTCGAGGTGTTGCTGGACAACATCCGCAGTTTGTACAACGTGGGCGGCATTTTCCGGGCGGCCGATGGGGCAGGCGTGCGCCACCTCCATTTGTGCGGCATCACGGGCACACCCACCCATCCCAAATTGGCCAAAACCGCGCTGGGGGCGCAAGACAATGTGCCGTGGAGCCACCACCTCAATGGGGTGGCGGTCGGCCGTGCCTTAAAAGAACAAGGCTATCAGTTGTGGGCGTTGGAAAGCTCTCCCACGGCCGAACCCCTTTTCGCCACCCGCCTGCCCCTCGGCGGGCCACCCCTCCTGCTCATTGTCGGCAACGAAGTGACAGGGGTAGACCCTGACCTGCTGGCTTTGTGTGACAAGGTGGTATTCATTCCCATGCAGGGCATCAAGGAGTCACTCAACGTGACCACAGCGTTTGGGGCGGCCGTGTACCACCTGCTCTATGTGCGCTAAGGAGGACGTAAAAGAGTGGCCAATTTTAACCCCCAGCGGTATCAACTAGTTTTTAACCATTTTGGAACCGTTTTGGACACCCATAGTGCCCCCCCAATGGTACCAGTATCCTTGTTTACGATTGTTATTTTATGCTATGTTACAAATCACCTTACGGAGCAGATTTTTTAATCGTTTATTGCAGTATGCAAGGAGATTGGGCATGAAGAAGTTAACTATCTTTATCGCAGTTTTGAGCTTTTTAGGAGCAACTTTTTGGGCGGCACAACCTGTGGCCGCATGGAACGCTATTACAGGGACAGTATATGCAGGGGATGGCTCACGGTGGACATTAGGGGGCACCGTTGAAGTCTTTGACCAAGGCTTTATCTCTTGTGGTACCACCGCATTGGTTACGGGCAATCCCGCCACCAATGGCAATTACAGTATGGCTTTGCCCGGTGGATGTACCCCAGCAAATGGGCAACCGCTGTACATTGTCCTCCAAACCAATAGCGGTCCGGGTGGCACACCCAGCACCCAATTTGCCCAAATTACACAGTTCCCCATAGCGGCTCCATTTGTGCAAAACTTTAACACAGGCACATCCCCCACGGCCGTGACCATCGCCAATTTCTCTACTCCTTCAGGCGCACTGGCTTCAACCGCACTGCCTTATCTGTTCGCGGCCGTGGCCACCCTTCTCGGCACCGCCAGCTATGTCGCTGTGCGCCGCCACCGCCCTATCACGAGCTAAATAGCTTTCTCACCTGAGCGGCGCCCTTATCAAAAAGCCCGCACCAGCTCTTGGTGTGGGCTTTTTTTATCTTCGACACCCTTATTCTCTCTCATACCTCGCCCAAACCTCGCCTACCTGTGTCAATTGGTTGGTGGTTGGGTTATATAAATTGCCAGCGGGGTAGCGGTCGGCCGTGTCGTAGACAGCATACCAAAACCACCACTGCACCAACTTGTTATCATCAGCGGGATAGCCCAGAGTGGGGTCGGCGGCCGTGGTAAAAAAATCGAGCGTGCCCGCCAAAAATTGCGCCACCCGCTCTGGCTCAAAGCCATAATCGGGCGGCATGAGAATGCCATATTCAGTGACGACCAACGGCCGTTCCCGATACCCCCGCGCCGCCATCCATTCCCGAAAAGCAATGATGTTTTGGGCAAAAATCGCCAAATTATCGTGCTCATCCAAGCCATATTGCTCCCCCCGGACGGCCGACATGCCCGGCGGAATATCTACCCCCCAACTATCCACCTCTTCGGGCAAAATAAACGCATGGACATTCCAGAAGTCGGTGGGAAGGGGGGTTCCGTGGCTGGTGGAATAGCTCAGGAGAATGCTGTCTAAGTAAGCCATCCGCAACGGGGTGGGCTGGGAAATGCCGCCAATGCCCACATAGGCGGTGGGGTCGGCCGCTTTGAGGTGGGTGTACACCTCGTGGTAGATGGCCGCATATTGCTCGGCCGTGACATTGTCCTGCCACTTCACATCCATCTCGTTGCCCACCAGCCAAAACGAGCCGGGGTTGGTCTGTGCCAATTCGGTCAAAGATTCCCATGTATCGTTGGCCAGCCCCTCTTCCCCCACACGCACCATCCGCCAATACATTGCTTCGGTGCCTTCTGTCTCCAAATCGGCGTGCCAATTGAGGTAGCTCCCAAAGCCCAGCCCCAAGTCGGCCACCGTTTGGGCATAAGCTCCTTCGGGAAAGGTCGCGCCCCAGCGTTGGGCGGCCGTAATCGCCCCGATGGGGTTATGAGCAGGGGGAACGACCAGCGGCAAACCCGCAGGGGGGGTGGGCACGGCCGCCGCAAACACAGGCGGCGGGGTGGCAAGAGCAGAAGCGGCCGTGCCTACAGGCGTGCGCGTGGGCACAATCTGCTCTGGCGTGGCCGTGGGCGTGGGGCCAAACAGGCCATCACCCCACCCACCACCGCCCAAACCACCCGCCACCAACAACAAAAAGCCCATGCCGATGAACAGCATGGGCCATAAACTGGCAAAATTCAATTTCATAAAGCGCAATGAAGGGGTTGGCTAACAGCGAACGGCTGATAGCCAACAGCTAAAAAGTAATGTTCAGGATGTTTTCCGCAATGGTGCGGAGCGATTTGACATCCATATGGCTCAGGCGCATGGCAATCTCTAAATAGCTCAGGTTGATTGGCTCAGAAACGAAGGCGCGAACTTCGGGGGGAAGCTCATCCAGCCGTTGGCGGATTTTCTGCTCGGCTTCGTGGTCCGCCAAAGGGCCGTGGTCATCGCCAATGAAGAAGTTGAGCGAGTGCCCCAAAAACCGCGCCAACCTGTCGAGGTCGAACAAGGGGATGGGTTTTTCACCTGTTTCGAAGGAGCGAATTTGGGTGGGGGAGACGTTAATCTCGGCCGCTACTTCTTGGACAGTGCGCCCCTGTTTTTCCCGCGCTTGGCGCAATAAATCGCCAATGGTTTTATGGCGGTTGGCCATAATTTGGCCATACTCAGTACGGGGATAACGGCCGCGTACTTTGTCGCCCCAAAAATGGCTCACGGGGACTTGCAAATACATGGCCAAGGTTTCCACATCGGGCAAGGATAAAACATGGTTGCCCAATTCAGCTTGTTCAAATTCGGCTGGGGAAATGTGGACAATGGTAGCGCAATCTTCAACAGTGCGTCCCGCATGTAGCCGTGCATCACGGATGAGGACTCCTAAAATTTTGGCGCGCGTGCGGTTAAATTCGTTCATAATGGCGGATGATGAAGCGCAAAACAAGCGTGATATTATGTTAATAGTAGCATAGATGAAAGCGATTCACAACTATAAGCAAGGGAGTTGATAGGAGAGCAACGGCCGTGTTTAGCCCAGCCAAATCTCACGCCCCAACAAAAAAGGCCAGCATGGTGCTGGCCTTTTTTGTTGGGTGGCAACCCGCACCTTAGGCGGCTTGGGTTTCCCCTTCGATGGCCTTCTGGCCGTTCACGTTAATCCGTTTGGGCTTCACCGCCTCTGCTTTGGGGATGGCAATCGTCACAATCCCATTCTCGTGCGACGCTTCAATCGCTTCGGCGTTTACATTCTCGGGCAGGCGAATGCTCCGGCTGAAGCTCCCATAGCGGCGTTCGCGAAGATGGTAGCGCACCCCTTCGCGCTCTTCCTCTTGTTGCATGTGCCCCTTAATGGTCAGCACATCTTTGTCGAGCGTGATTTCTAGCTCTTCGCCCTTCACGCCGGGGAGAGCGGCCGTGATGGTGTAGTGGGTGGCATCTTCCGCCACATCGAGAGCCAAACCCCAATTGGCGTTGGCCACATTGCCCAAGACAGGGGGCGTAAAGAAGCTATCCATCAAACGGTCAAATTCATTTTGGATGTTGGACAGGTTGCGTTGTGGGTTCCAGCGAACGATGGTTTTCATGATATTTCTCCTACTAAATGAAGTGTGTGAAACTGTTGGTTGAGTTGCTATTTCATGTTTTAGCACTCTCTGCATTCGAGTGCTAAAACATATTTATTATTCTACGCACGAATATCAGAGGAATATCAGAGCAAAGTTAGCAATATATAAAAATTTGGGCGTGCCGAATCCCTTGCCCTTGTTCCCCATCCAAAACCTAAAAGATGGCTTCAACCGTGCCCATATGACCAAAATGCGTTAGTTTTTGTGCAAAAACAGGATTATTTATTGACAAAACATATACAAAAGAGGTAATGTAGGGCAATAACGTGCAAAACCAACAATCAATCACACCTTAGGAGGATAAGGTCATGGCACTGACAACCACATGGGAACGCTCTCTACTCGATTTGGCCGGTGAAGCAGGGCACACGGCCGCCCACACCGAACAGCACCACCTGCTTGAAGAATTGCATCTGGCGCGGGCTTACCATGTTTGCCAAGAGATGACCAAGCAAAACAGCCGCTCCTTCTACCTCGCCTCGCAACTGCTAACCCCACCCCAACGACGTGCTGTGCGGGCGTTATACGCCTTTTGCCGCACCACGGATGACATTGTAGACCAACCAAGCGGCGGAGATGTGACCAATCAGTTGCGCCAATGGCGGGAACACGCCCTCAGCAACCATCCCCCGCACGATGACCTGATTGCGTTGGCATGGGCGGATGCTCGCGCCCGTTACCACATCCCCCGCCGCTATGCCGAACAACTCATTGATGGGGTGGCGCGAGATTTGCACCAGACACGCTACGATAGTTTTGACGATTTGGCCACCTATTGCTACAGCGTCGCTTCCACGGTGGGGTTGATGAGTATGCACATCATCGGGTTTGTGAGCCATGAGGCGGTTCCCTATGCCATCAAACTGGGCGTGGCTTTGCAATTGACCAACATTTTGCGCGATGTGGGGGAGGATTGGCGACGCGGCCGTTTTTATCTGCCCACCGACGAGCTGGCTGAATTTGGCCTGAACGAAGCGGATGTGGCCAAAGGGGTGGTGGACGAGCGGTGGCGGGCGTTTATGCGCTTCCAAATCGAGCGCACGCGCCGCCTGTATGATGAGTCTTGGGCGGGCATTGCTTTGTTGGCTCCCCAAGGGCGGCTGGCCATTGCGGCCGCCGCTGGCTTCTACCGCGCCATTTTAGATGACATTGAGGCGCATGATTATGACAACTTCGGCCGTCGTGCCCATGTGAGCCAGTGGGGCAAAGTGCGCCTCTTACCCCAGCTTTGGTGGCAGGTGCGGCAGATGAATTGAGTGACTGGTGTAATGGTGTATTGGTATACTGGTATATTGGTGTATGTTTGTGAGCGAATACACCAATACACAAATACACGAATATACCATTACACCTAATGACAATTCCCACTGAAGTTATCGAAAGAATGGCCGCACTGGCGGCCGAAAGTAACCTGCAAATTCCCCCACCTATCTTTTTGGAGATGGAGGGCCGCATTGAGACGGTGGATTTGCCCAACAAGCGACTGACCATCTCCTTCCCCGTGCAGGCCAAATACCAAAATCCACTGGGCTATATGCAGGGGGGGATGATAGCCACGGCCGTGGACAACGCCATCGGCCCCCTCAGCTTTTTGGTCGCACCCCCTTCTGTAACCAAAACATTAACCATGAGCTACCTTCTGCCCGTAAAACCCACGGCCGAGCGCATTTGGGTGACGGCGCAGTACAACGGCCGCGAAGGAGCCGAACTGCGCTTTTCGGCCGAGGTACACACGGCCGAGGGCACTGTTTTGGCCAAAGGGGAGGCGGTGCATAGCATTCTGCGTTCACGGCCACGTGAATAAATTAGATTCGTGCCTCAAATACTCTTTGGGGGGAGCCTTCTCAACCACTCACACCTAAATCTAAAAAAAGGATGACACTATGCCAACGGTTGGCCTGTTAATTCTGTCGAATATCTTTATGACATTGGCATGGTATGGCCATCTCAAATTCTTTAAGGGAGATGGGCATAGTATGTGGATGATTATTTTTCTGAGCTGGGGAATTGCTTTTTTTGAGTATTGCTTCCAAGTCCCCGCCAATCGGTTGGGCTATGGCTTGTTTACGGCGACCCAACTGAAACTCATCCAAGAGGCTATTTCCATCTCGGTCTTTATTTTGTTTGCTATTTTTGTGTTGGGGGAATCCCTGCGCTGGAATTATGTAGTGGCTTTTGGGCTAATTGGCGCGGCCGTCTATTTTGCTGTCGCAGTGAAGTAAAAGTGGAAAGTAAAAAGTAAAAGGTGAAAAGTTGCGCAACTTTTCACCTTTTACTTTCCACTTCTCACCATTTACTCAATCAACTCAAACCGATTTTCGGGCACATTTTTGCGGACACGGCCAGCGGGGAACACCTGCCCGTTCATGGCCAAATAGACACCGGGGGGGAGGGTTTGCGCGGCCGTGAACGCGCTGGCAATGTTAAAGACAGCATCAGTCAGCCGGAAGCGAGCGGGACTCATTGCCCCCGTTAGGACAATGGTTTTATCTGGAATGCCGCGCAAAGCGGCGGCCGTTAGAGCCATCGTATCTGTGCCGTGGGTAATGACAATGTGGGGGGAAGAATCGGCCGTGACAGCATCATAAATCAGTTGGCGATCCTCATCCGTCATCTCCAAACTATCCTTTTGCATCAGCGAGGCCACCTCATACGCTTGCGTCACATTCGCCTCGCGCAACACCTCCACCACCTGTGGCTCCCCCACCTGAAACGTGCTTTTCGCATCAAAATAAATCTTGTCTATGGTGCCACCTGTGGTGAAAATTTTTACATTCATGAGCAAGTTTCTCCGTCTATCTGGTTCCTCAAAGCGCATTCTACTCCTGTCCCTTGCCCCCCGTCAAAATTTGTCAAGCTAATCTGGCAAGAGGGCACACGAACAAATTGTTTAAGAACTTAACGCAAAGGCGCAAAGGGGCAAAGACGCAAAGTTTTTCCTCGTACAAATAAGGCCATTTCCAAAATTTAACTATCTTGAGGGGCGAAAACTTTTTAGACACGAATTTCACGAATTTTTTCCTAATCAATTCCGCAAATTCAGAGCATTACGTGTTTGTTTTTAACCCAATTGGACAATTATTTCCCCGAAACCACCTAACCCCTTTGCGCCTTTGCTTCTTAGCGACTTTGCGTTGAAAAGTGCCAGCACTTACAGATTGTTCGTACACCTTGGCAGGATTGGCGCATAAACCAGATGACCCAAATCGTTCCCGGTGGGTCCTGGCCCACTTTGGTTCCTTACCCCTCGTCCTGTACAACCCGCCCAAGCATTGTGTAGAATAGCCATATCCCCCGCACGATGACGGCCGTTGGCAAAACGCATAGCATTCAATAACCAATAACCAATAACGAGTAACCACCAACCAATCCCCTCCCACCTTACCTCCCTAGGAGACCCCATGAGTTCTGGCAGAATAGATTTGGCCGAGATAGCCATTCACGAACCAGCCGTCGCGCTGGCTCCGCTCGAGCACTATCTGGCACAAGTAGCCCCCCACGGCCGTACCATGCTCCTGCCCGCCCTCCACCACGCCCAAACCCTCTACGGCTGGCTCCCCCGCGAAGTCCAACAAGCCATCAGCAATGCGTTGCGCGTGCCCCTCGCCGATGTGCATGGTGTTATCGAGTTCTACACCATGTTTTACAACGCCCCCACCGCCCACCAAGTCGTGCGCGTTTGTGAAGACCCAGCTTGCACACGGGCCGGGGGCACGGCCGTTTGGCAAGCCATCGAACAAGCCACGGGACTAGAACACGGCCAAACCAACCCCCAGCGCACCCTCACCTATGAGCGCGTCACCTGTTTGGGGATGTGCGAGCACGCCCCCTGCGTTACTGCGGCGAACAACCAGCGGGCAATCTCACCCCCGCCCAAGTCCTCTGCCTTCTTAGCGGGGCAGATGGCTCCGCCCGAATTGCGGGTCTACGGCGAACCCAAGCTCATGCTCGGCCGCATCAACCGCGCCGACCCCACCAGTTTGGCCGATTACAAAGCCCACGGCGGCTACGAGATGCTCCCTCAAGCAATGGCTCTGTCGCCCGACACGCTGATTGCCACCGTCGAAACGTATAACATCTTCGGCCGAGGCGGGGCCATGTTCCCGCTCGGCCGCAAATGGCTCTTCACACGCGGCGCACCGGGCGACCCCTTCCACAAGCACATCGTCCTGAATGCCGACGAGAGCGAGCCGGGCACATTTAAAGACCGCAACATCATGGAAGGCGACCCGTTCAGCCTCATCGAGGCGATGACGATTGCCGCCTACGCCGTGGGAGCGCACAACGGCTGGATTTTCCTGCGCGGCGAATACCCGCTGGCGGCCGAGCGGCTCCAAAACGCCATCGAACAAGCCGAGCAAGCGGGTTTGCTCGGCCGTCACATTCTCGGCCGCGAGGGGTTTCACTTCGACATCGAGTTGCGCCTCGGCGCAGGGGCGTATATTTGTGGCGAAGAGACGGCTTTGTTCGAGGCTATCGAGGGCAAACGAGGCTTTCCGCGCATCAAACCCCCCTTTCCCACCACACACGGCCTGTTTGGGGAGCCAACGGCCGTCAACAATGTCGAAACGCTCGTGGCCATGTTGGCCGCCATGCGGTTGGGGCAAGGGGAATGGCAAAAAATCGGCACGGCCGGCTCCAGCGGAACCAAGCTCTTTTGCCTCAGTGGCGATGTCGTTCAACCGGGGGTGTACGAAGTCCCGTTTGGGTTGACGATTCGACAGTTAATTGAAATGGGCGGTGGCGTAAAGATGGCCAGGCCATCCAAGCCATCCTGATGGGCGGCGCGGCCGGCATTCATCGGCCCCGCCAAGCTCGACATGCCCTCACCTACGAAGATGCCCGCACCCACAATATCCCCCTCGGTTCGGGTGTGGTGATGGTGTTTGATGAGACGGCCGACCTGCCCCACCACCTCTATGAACTGGCCCGCTTCTTCGCCCACGAAAGTTGCGGCAAATGTTTCCCCTGCCAACTGGGCACGCAACGCCAAATGGAGTTGCTCGGCCGTATGCGCCACGGCGATGTGCGCCCCGACGATTGGGCCACGCTCGAAGATGTCGGCTTCGCCATGACCCACACCTCGCTCTGCGGGCTGGGGCAGACGGCCGCTTCGGCCGTGTTGTCGGCACGGCAGTTTACAAGAGCAATGAGCAATGAACAAGTTTGTTCATTGCTCATTGCTAATTGCTCATTGATTCCATGAATTACATTAGCCTCACTGCGGGTTCGCCCCAAACAATTACCGCCGATGTGGTCGAAGAGGCGCAGGTGTGCCTCTCGGTCAATGGGCAAGAGTTGGCCACATGGATGTGTTCGCCGCACCAGTTGGAGTGGCTGGCGCTCGGTTTTCTGGCCAACGAAGGGGTGATTCGCTCGCTGGCCGATGTGCATCATGTGCATATGGCAAAAAGCGGCCGTTGCCTCGACGTGTGGCTGAACGACACGGCCGTGACCTTGCCCAGCCGCCGCATCATCACCGCTGGCTGTGGCGGTGGGGTGACATTTGATGATTTGTCGCAGAAGCACGAGCCGTTGGCGGCCGATTTAACCACCTCGGCCACGGCCGCCCAAATTGCCGAACTAATGCGCCAAGTCCATTTGGGGGCGGAAAAGTACCAAATGACGCGGGGCATTCACACGGCCGCGCTGGCCACGGCCGAGAAACTCCTCATCCAAGTGGAGGACATCGGCCGACACAACTGCATCGACAAGTTGCGCGGGGCGGCGATGCAGATGTGTTTGCCCACGCGGGGGCTGATTTTGTTGAGTAGCGGCCGAATCTCCAGCGAAATGCTCAACAAAGCGCGGCAGATGGAAATCCCCCTCGTTTGCTCCCGCACCAGCCCCACCAGCCTCTCCGTCGCCCTCGCCGAAGCGTGGCACATCGCCATCGTCGGCTACATCCGCCAAGACCGAATGCGCCTCTACACTCACCCCCAGCGGGTGGTGGGTTATTAGTTATTGGTTATTCGTTA
Organism: Candidatus Hadersleviella danica; assembly: GCA_016711405.1. Lineage (GTDB taxonomy): Bacteria > Chloroflexota > Anaerolineae > Promineifilales > Promineifilaceae > Hadersleviella > Hadersleviella danica. The sequence goes on from JADJSZ010000020.1 coordinate 44,807, forward strand.
TTGGGGTACTAAGCCCTCACAACGAACGAGTAACCACTAACCAATAACCCAATAACAAATAACCAGTAACGAGTAACCAGTAACCCCCATGCCCCCCATTACCCTGACCATAGACGGCCGCGAATTCACCGTTCCCGCTGGCACAACCATTTTGCAAGCGGCCGAACAAGCAGGCATCCCCATCCCCGTCATCTGCTACCACCCCCACCTGACGGGCAACGGACTGTGCCGCATCTGCTCCGTGGAAGCGGGCGGCCGTGTTCAATCGGCCGCGTGTGTCACCGAATGTGGCAACGGGATGCAGGTGCAGACAAACAGCATGGCAGTCCGGCGCGGCCGTCGCACCATCTTGGAACTGCTCGCCTCCACCGTTAATTTAGAGGAAGCCCCCGAGATTCAGGCGTTGTTGGATGAATATGCGGCCGACCGCCACCGTTTCCCCGAAGGCGAACGGCGGGAAATACCCCTGCTGGACGACAATCCATTTTACCAGCGCGATTACAGCCAGTGCATCAACTGCTGGCGGTGTGTGCAGGTCTGTGCCGATGATGCCCAGTTTGCGTTTGCGCTGAATTTCAACGGCCGTGGCTTCCACACCACCATCGCCACCTTCCAAGACCAACCCATGCCCGACACCACCTGCGTTTTCTGCGGCCAATGTGTCGGCGTTTGCCCCACAGGTGCCCTCAAACCCAAACGCCAAGCCCTGCTCGAAGAAGGCCACGACCCCGACGAAATCTTCTTTAAAACAAAGCCAAAGCGGGGAAGAAGGGGAGGGGTTAGTGGTTAGTGAAGTTAGTGAGTGCTGAGTCACTCACTTTTCTCTTCTCCCTTTCTCCCTTTCTCCCCTCCCTCCTCTCCCCCAAGGAACCCCACAATGCTCACCCCCGACCGCACCATCCGCACCACCTGCCCCTATTGCGGGGTGGGTTGCCAAATGAATTTACAGGTGAAGGACAATTTTATTTATGCCGTGGATGCCCCGTTTGAGGCCGCGCCCAACTACGGCATGTTGTGCGTCAAAGGGCGCTTTGGGACGGATTACGTGAAGCACCCCGGCCGTGTCAAAACGCCGCTCATCCGCGCCAACCGGCACGAGGGGCGCAGTGCCAAAGCCATTTGGCGCGAGGCGACATGGGACGAGGCGTTGGATTTGGTGGCCGACGAGTTGGCCCGCGTCGTCACCCAACACGGTGGGCAGGCCATCGCCACCTATGCCAGTGCCAAAGCGACCAACGAGGACAATTACCTCTTCCAAAAGCTCGTCCGCGCCCTGCTGGGAACCAACAACGTAGACCATTGCGCCCGGCTGTGCCACTCGGGGTCGGTGACGGGTTTGCAGTTGGCCATCGGCTCCAGCGCCATGTCCAACTCCATTGCCGAGATGGAAAACCTCGAGGCGTTCATCGTCACGGGGTCCAACACGACCGAAACCCACCCCGTCATCTCCAACTTTCTCAAGCGGGCGGTGCGCAAAAACGGGGCCAAATTGGTGGTGATTGACCCGCGCCACATCGAAATGGTGGATTTTGCGACGCTCTGGTTGCGCCAAAACCCCGGCACCGATGTGGCCGTCTTTCAGGCGATGGCGCATGTCATCGTCAAAGAGGGGTTATACGACCCCGAATTTATCCGCGAGCGGACGGAGGGGTTTCAAGAGTACATCGAGAGTTTGGACGAGTTTACGCCTGAGTGGGCGGAGCAAATCAGCGGTGTGCCCGCCGAAAGCATCCGCGAGGCGGCCAGAATTTACGGCGAGGCCAATCGGGCGGCCATCTATTGGGGAATGGGCATCAGCCAAAGCACGCATGGCACAGACAATACCTTGTCGCTGGTCAATTTGGCGCTGATGTGCGGCCATGTGGGCAAATCGGGCACGGGGCTGAACCCGTTGCGGGGGCAAAACAACGTGCAGGGCTGTTCGGATAGCGGCGGCTTGCCCAATGTGTTCACGGCCTACCAAAAGGTGGATGACCCCCAAATACAAGCCAAATTCGAGCAAAAATGGGGCATTTCCCTCAGCCCCACGCCGGGGCTGACGGCCACGGAGATGGTGGATGGCGCGGCCGTTGGCTCCATTCGAGCCATGTTTGTGCTGGGCGAAAACCCCATGATGAGCGAACCGAATTTGGCACACGCCCGCCACGCCCTCGAACACCTGGAGTTTTTGGTTTGCCAAGATATTTTTATCAACGAGACGGGGGAGATGGCGGATGTGATTTTGCCCGCCACCAGCTTTGCCGAGAAAGATGGCACGTTTACGAACACCGACAGGCGCGTGCAACGGTGTCGCGCGGCCGTGCCCCCCGTGGGCAACTCCCGCCCCGACTGGGAGATTTTGGCCGACCTCGGCCGGCGGCTCGAGCAACGGCTGGGGTGCAACTGAGCGCAGGCTTCGAGTACGATCATCCCCGCGCCATTTGGGAGGAGATGCGCCATGTGACTCCCGATTTTTGGGGGATTGATTACGACCGTTTAGAGCGCGAGGGGGGTGTCCATTGGCCCTGCCCCAGCTTTGACCATCCCGGCACCCCGTTTTTGTTTGCCGAAGAGTTCCCACGGGGCAAGGGCAAGTTCTGGGAAGTGGCCTATGGCACGAATTCTGAATTGCCCGATGCGGAGTATCCCTTCAACCTGAGTACGGGGCGGGTGTTGTACCATTGGAGCGGTAGCACCATGACGGGGCGGTCGAATTTGGAGCAAATCTACCCCGAGGCAACGTGCGAAATTCACCCTGCGGATGCGGAAAAGCTAGGTTTGCAGACGAGTGATTGGGTGGAGGTGCGCTCCCGGCGCGGAGCGATTCAGTTGCGGGTGTTGGTGACGGGGCGCTCGCCCGAAAAGACGATTTTTGTCCCGTTCCACTTTGCGGAGGCGGCGGCCAATCTGCTGACGCTGGATCGCATTGATGAGCGGGCGAAGATACCTGATTACAAGAACACGGCCGTGCAAATCCACAAAATTGCCGCCCCCACAGGCTGGGATGAGGGGTACAATGTCCCACTGGCCGAGCGGGGAGCCATCAAAGACCCCATACAGGTGCATTAGAAAGTGTATTTGTGTATTGGTGTAGTGGTGTAATGAAATACACCACTACACCAATATACCAATAGACAAATACACCAATACACCACCTAGGCCGTTAGCCGCCGCCAGCCCATGAATTGCAACGTGGCAAACACATCCACCACCACTGCAATGAAAATAATGACCCCATAGCCGGCCGTGCTGAGGGGAACCCAGTTGGTGAAGAGGAGCAGAAGGCAGGCTACAAAACCAGAAGAGTCGCCCACGACTGTGCCCATAACCAGTGCGGGGTTTAGGACAGGGCGGGTGGCGGTGTAGTAGACAAAGGCGGCATAGCCGATGAACAAGATGCCGATGGGCAAGAGAATCATTGGGTTGGGCAAGCCCATCCAACGGCCGACGGGATTGGCGGCGACGATAAAGAGCACCCCATTGAGAAAACTGAGGACATAATTGGCTTGCAGGGAGCGGAGCAAGTAATTGGGGGCGGCCGTGGTGGGCAACGCATGGGCTTGAGTAGACATCGCAAAATCTCCTATTGTGTTGAAATGGGGCGACCCGTTGGGAGCCACCCCGTTTGGATGAAGTTGGATCTACTCTAACCCACTCCCCACTGCCAAATCTACGAAATCAACTGCCACTTCCTGCCATTTTGAGGTCATCCGCCACGAGTTTGGCGGCCGTGTTTTGCCAATTGTGCAAGGTGCGCTCGGGCACGGCCGTTTGGAACCAGTCCAACGCTTGCTGGGCGATGGCATCCGCCTGTTGCCCTTCCCGCCGCGCATATGGTTTAAGGCCCACGACATAGGGAAAGTAGAGGGCGTTGTAAAAACGCCATTCGGCCGTCGTGCCAAATTCCCCTTTACCAGCGGGTTTCAGCCGCACAATGCAATCAGTCAGCAATGCTTTGAGCGCTTGGGCACGGCCGATGGGGGTCTCGCTACTGGCCAGCACAAGGGGCAGATGGGCCAAGGGGCTGGTGGCCAGCTTGGGCAAATCGCCCATGTGGCTAATCGCCCGCCGCGTCAGCCGGGCAAACTCGGCCTCTTCCAAGGCCAAGGGGTCGAGGGTGGCCACGCGGGGAAGCAACTCGAGCGTTTCGCGCAATTCTTCGCGTTGTTGGCTCAGGGAGGTGTGGCGGGGGAAGGCCAGCCAATCAAACAGCCGCGCCAACGGCTCGGCAAATATCTGGCTGGCCACGCCAAAACTGAGGGCGGCGAGGAGGAGCCATTGGTTGCCAAGGCTGAATTGGCCATCTAGCACGGCCGCTATGAGAACCAGCCCCCCAACGCGCCCGCGTAAAACAGGGCGGCCACGGCCGAGCGCACCATGTGCGGCCAGAGCGTTTCTCCTCGTCGAAGGCATCCCACACGCCAATGAGCAACCCCAAACCCGCGAGGTCTGTGCCCAGCAAAACGAGTGTCCAGCCTTGACCAAACCATGCCCACGGCCAGAGCAACGCCCCCATGCTCAGGGCAAAAAAGAGGGTGACAGTGGCTAAGGTGGCGACGGTGTGGGGGAAGGGGGAGCGGCGGGAGAGGATGGCCAGCCCCAGAACGCACCCCAGCAACAGCGGGATGAGGCCCACGGTGAGACTGGGCAGGGCGAGGAGGAGGGCGGCCGTGGGCAATGCCCCCCAGCGCCACACCCGCCAGAGTCGTTCACGGCCGTGGGTCTCTTCGGGCAGGAGGTGGAGGGTGGCTCCCAGCCACAGCAGGGCGGGCAAAAAGTTAGCCCGTTCGGCCAACGGCCGCCACACAAGTTCCCCCACCAAAATAAGCGTGTAGCCGAGCAAGCCTAGCCCCGCCAGCCGCAAAACCATTTTTTGCCCATCGCGGCGGATGAGGTACAGCCCGAGCCAGAGGGTGAAGGTGAAGAGGAAGCTATGGAGGAGGAGGACGGGAGAGAGGGGCATGGGTATTTCAGGTAAATTGGTTTATTGGTGTATGGGTGTATAGGTGTATTTTTGTCCCTATGCGGGGTATCACGCCCGTCATCCGTTTGTAGTGGCGGCTTTAGCCGTTCCCTGACTGAATGGCACCAAATGCTGGCGGAGCAAATGTATTTGGCTCTTCTAGTTCTCATGTGGTTGACAGCAACGTGTCATTCCGACCAAAGGGATGAATCCCGAAAACGTCCCATTGACCTCGGATTAGCATAGGTTTTAGGGATTCTTTGCTCTGAAGTGGCTTCGCCGCTCCGCAACAGAATGACAATTTTGACCAATGTGGTTTTTTCTGCCAACAAAAATCAAACTCACCTGTTGTCAACCACATGAATTAGGAAGGATCCCCATTTTTTACTTCTCACTTTTCACTCTATTACCGAATTATTTACTAAGGAACGCCAAGTTTTTAAGCTGAATAAATAGATTTAGCAGGTCTTCTTTCAACGCCAAGTCGCAAAGATGCATCTGAACCCTCGCTCTCTCTTTGTTACTTATTTACGTGCTAATCCTAAAAACACAAATGGGGAGGAGTAAGCCCTGACGGAACAGTTTGATTGAGCCAAACCGAACGGCTAAAGCCGTTATTACAAGCCTACGACTAAAGTCGTTACGACACACTTGAATCGTTTATGACCGTTGTGAGTATCCCTAACGCACCCTCTACAAAGCGGTATAATTCGCTGGCCTAAACGAGTACCTAACACTTAATTTAACTCTTGAGGTCTGAATTCAACTCTAGGGGTGAAAACCCGTCTCATACTGGCCGAGTAGTCTGACCGAGTTGTTTTGTCGGGCGGATTGTAGAGGCAACCCTTGTGGTTGCCCACCTCTTAGGGTAGGCATATTTATCCCTGAAGAGGGACAAGACCTACCCCTCCAAAATGCCATCCGCCAAAATTTGACGGCCAGACTATTAGGGTGAAAAACTCGTGGCACGAATTAACTTATAACTTCTAACGAATGTTCTTATGCCCATGTTAACCCTTCGTCTCTTAGGAGAAGCTTCCGTTTGGCGCGATGACACAGAGCTGGTAACAGGGTGGCAATCCCGCACGGCCGAGGCTCTCTTCCTCTACCTCGCCTGCCAACAAAAACCCATCGCCCGCACAACCTTGGCCGAATTTTTGTGGGCCGAGCGTGATAGCCAACAATCGGCCTCCAACCTGCGCGTCGCCCTTACCTTGCTTCGCAAACTAGTGGGGGAGTATTTGGTGGTTACTCGCACCACTGTCGGCTTTAACACCCAAGCCCCCTACTGGCTAGACACGGCCGAGTTTGCCCAACGCCACCGCGCCCTCGAGGTGCTATTGCACCACCAAACACCCCCTTGGATGAGGCCACCCTTGCCGAAGTGGAAACGGCCGTGGCCCTCTACCAAGGTGATTTTATGGCTGGCTTCAGCTTGCGCGATAACCAAGCCTTTGAGGAATGGCTCCTTCTACAACAAGAGCGATACCGCCAAATGGCCACCCAGCTTTTGCGCCGCTTGGTGCAAAGCCTGATGCACAGAGGCCACAACGGCCGTGCCCTCCCCTATGCCGACCAACTGATTCAGCTAAACCCCTTAAACGAAACAGCCCAACAGCAAAAAATGCTCCTGTTGGCGCGGGATGGACAATTAGCCGCCGCCCTAGCCCAATACCAAACCTACCACAACCTCTTGGCCGAAGAATTAGGGGTAGAGCCAATGGCCGAAACCAAAGCCCTTGCCGAACGCATCCGCCATGCCAGCCAGTCACCCCGCCATAACTTACCCCCTACGCCCACCACCTTAATTGGGCGCGAAGCATTGGTGGCCGAACTGCTGGGCAAGCTGAACAACCCCGCCTGCCGCGTGTTGACCTTGGTGGGGACGGGTGGGGTGGGCAAAACCAGCTTGGCCTTAGAAGCTGTGCGGAGCCTTATCCCCACAGGCTATTTTCTAAATGGATTGCGCTTTGTCTCGCTGGCCGAAACAGCCACAGGCAAAGCCATCCCCCATGAATTGGCGGTGGCCTTGGGGTTGCCCCTCGCCCCCCCCCAATTGTTGGCCGAACTGGCCGAAAAAGAGATGTTGTTGTTGCTGGATAATATGGAGCAGGTGGCCGAGGATCCCGACACGGCCGTTTTCTTGGCCGATTTACTCCATAAAGCCCCCTTGGTTAAGTTGTTGGTGACTTCGCGCCAACGGCTCCAATTGCACGAAGAGCAGTTGTTGCCCGTGCCCAATTTGGATGTGGCCACCAGTGCGCCCGTGTTATTCAAGCAAGCGGCGCAAAAGGTATTGCCCCATTTTGCACCAACGGCCGTGGAGGCAGAAGCCATTGCCGATATTTGCCAAAGCGTAGCGGGATTGCCACTGGCCATAGAATTGGCGGCGGGTTGGTTGCGCCACATGCCCTGCACGGCCGTGGCTACCGAACTCCATCACAGCCTCGCTTTGCTCACCAGTTCGCTCCGCAATGTGCCCGAACGGCACAGGAGCATGACGGCCGTGTTTGACCATTCGTGGGCGTTGTTAACCCCACCGCAACGGCAATTATTAGCCCGGCTGGCCATCTTCCACGGAGGATTCACCTTACCAGCCGCCCAAGCCATTGCCCGCGCTGATTGGGTCGATGTGATCATTTTGCTCGAACAATCCTTGGTGCGGCACGAAGAAGGACGCTACACCTTGCACCCCCTTTTGCGCCAATATGCGTGGGGGCGGCTGGCCGATTCTGGCGAACAAGCCGCCCTGAGCCATGCCCATGCCCATTTTTGGGCGGCCTATTTGGCCGAGCAGGGCGATGGCAAAAGCGGCAAAGCACGAACGAGTATTCAGGCGGAATTGCCCAATTTGCGAGCGGCGTGGTTGTGGGCGGCAGAGGGGGGCGATGCGGCCGTGTTGGCCCAGATGCTCCCGCTCTGGCACAACTTTTTCAGCGTCGAAAGCCGTTTCGCCGAAGGGATTACCCTGCTACAAGCGGGGTGGGAAAGGTTGCCCACCAGCCCCCCCTTGCCCGCCTCACTCCCCGCCGATTGGTTGGGGCGCATGGCTCGTATGCACATTCACCTTGGCCAATTGTCATCTGCCCAAGCCTTGCTTCAGCAAGCGTATGCCTTGCTCGATGGGCCAGAGGCTCCCAAGTTGCGGGGCATCCTCATGGGGCACGAGGCGATTATCACCTTTCACAAGGGGGAGTTTGGGCAAGCGGTGATTCTGGCACAAGAGAGTTTGGCCTTAGCCACGGCCGCTGACGATTTAGATGGGCAAATCTTTGGGGTGAGCTTTTTGGGGAGTTGCTACAAAGCACTGGGGCAATATGCCGAAGCCAAAAATTGCTTTACGCAGGCTGTGGCATTATATGAAGCGACGGGGGATGACTTGGGGCGAGCCATGATGCTGAATAACTTGGGCAATTTGGCACAGGCGCAGGGGGAATTTGTGGTCGCCCAGACATTTTATTTGGCTTGTATCTCGTTATTTCGGGTGCAGAATCATGGTTATGGGGCGGCCACCGCATTAGCCAATGCGGGGCGGCTGGCGCAAAAATTGGGCGATTTGGAGCAAGCCGAAATTTTGTTGCAGGAGAGCCTCCTCTTAAAAAAGGAGCAAAAAGACAATCGGGGAGTGGTGGTGGCGCTGATTGGCTTGGCCGACGTGGCCGTAGCGGCCGCCAATTTTCCCGCCGCCCAGCAATACACGGCCGAAGGCATGGCCTTGGCACAACTCATAGGCGATATCAAGCTCCAGTTGGAGGTGCAGGTGGTGCAAGCAACATTGGCCCACGCCCAAGGAGATATGGCCACCACCCAGCAGTTCGCGGCCGTGCTCCTCGCCCACCCCGCCCTCACCCAAGAAGCCCGTGTCCAAATCTCCAGCCTGATGGGAGTGGCTAGTGGTTAGTGGTTAGTGATTATTGAGGAGTTCACTAGCCACTAGCCACTAACCACTAACCACTTAATACCAGCCAGCGCTCCATGGCGGCGTCTAAGGCTGTTTGCGCCGCTTCTAGTGCGGCCGTGGCTTTGCCCAAGCGCTGGTAGTCGCCGCCCGCCTCGTTTAGCACGGCCGCCAACGCCTCCACCTGCGCCTCCAACTCGGGCAACTGCGCTTCCAATGCCTCCAATTCTCGTGTTTCCTTCCACGTGAGTTTGCGGGTGGCAACGGCCGTGGGGGTGATGGAGGGCGGGGCGGTGGCCGTTTTGGCCACAGGCGGGGGCGTTGTGGGGCGAGATTGAGGCACATAGGGCGTGGGGTAGCGCGTGCCCAGCACCCCGCCTTCCTCAAAACTCAGCACAAAATCCACGTTGCGATCCAAAAAGTACCTGTCATGGCTGACCACGATGAGTGCCCCCGCGAAGGCATCTAAAAATTGCTCGAGGACGGCCAGCGTTTCCACGTCTAAATCGTTCGTTGGCTCATCTAAAAAGAGGACATTCGGCCGTGTGGCCAGTGTGCGAAGCAGGTAGAGCCGCCGCCGTTCGCCGCCGCTCAAGCTCCCAATCAGGGTGCGTTGTTCGGGGCGGGAAAAGAGGAACCATTCCAACATTTGCGCCGTTTCGATGCGTTCGCCGTCGTTGGTCTGAATCAGCGGGGCGATTTCGCCCATGTAATCGGCCACGGTGCGGTGGGCGTTCGCTTCTAGCTCCTCGTTGTGCTGGTCGAAATAGCCCAGTTGCACGGTGGGGCCCCAGATGACACGGCCGTTATCCGCCTCTGATTTGCCCGCCAACACATCCAAAAAGGAGCTTTTGCCCGCCCCGTTTGGCCCCACCAACCCCAGCCTGTCCCCCTGCTCCAAGCGAAAATCCAAATTGGCAAACAGGGTCAAATCCCCATAGCTTTTGCGGATGCCTTCCGCCTCCAGCACCTTTTGCCCCAACCTGCGGCTGGCCAATGCCATTGCCACCCGCTCGTCGGCGGGGTCATATTGCACCTCTAGCAACGCCTCCACGCGCTGGATGTGCCCCTTTTGTTTGGTGGCGCGGGCTTGTGCGCCCCGCTGGAGCCATGCCAATTCGCGGCGCAATTGCACTTGCCGCTTTTGTTCGTGCCGCGCCAAAAGCTCTTGGCGGGCGGTGCGTTGCTCGAGGTAGCGCGTGTAGTTGCCCTCGTAGGCGATGAGTTCTTTGCGGTCTAGCTCCACAATTTTGTTGGCCACCCGCTCCAAGAAATAGCGGTCATGGGTCACCATCAGCAGGGCGGCCGACATGCCTTGCAAATACTCTTCCAGCCATTGCACGGTGGATGCGTCTATGTGGTTGGTCGGTTCGTCGAGGATGAGGAGGTGGCCGGGGTTGAGCAGGGCTTGGGCGAGGGCGACGCGCCGCTCTTGGCCGCCGCTCAATGTGCCCACGGCCGCCTCAAACTGGGTGATGCCCAGCTTGGTGAGGGTGTTTTTGGCGTTGGCCTCGGCCGTCCAGCCCCCCACGCGGTCCATCTCGGCCGAAAGCTCCCCCAGTTGCCGTTGCAACTCGAGGTCGGCGGGCTGGTGGTGCAGGGCAAGGCTAACCCGCTCGTAGTCGCGCAAGAGAGCCATTTGGGGGGTGTCGGTTTGGAAGATGGTCTCCAAAACGGTTAGGTTGGGGTCGAGATTGGGCTGTTGGGGCAGGTAGCGCACGCGCACGTTGCCCCAGATGGTCAGTTGGCCGCTGTCGGCCGTGTCCAGCCCCGCAATCATGCGGAGCAGGGTTGTTTTGCCGCTCCCGTTGCGGCCGAGCAGGCCAATGCGCTCGCCTTCGTTGATGAGCAGGGAGGCGTTTTCGAGCAACGGCCGTTCCCCAAATCGTTTGTGTACGCCAGCAAGGGTGACTAAGTTCATAGGGGGGAATTATACTGGTATTTGGCGTAGGGGCGCAGGGAGGGTGTTTTTTGACGAGAAGGCGCAAAGGGATGACAACTGGGTAGCAAAACCTGTCAAGTGGGGCATACGGCCGTTTGCCCCTCGCTAAACAGCCTATAATTAGCGCATTATCCAATTGGCTATAAGTTAAGCGATTTTCCAGAGTGTCAAGTAGGTACTTTTCCTCTAAACACCCTTTGCCTTTTCCCATTTTTGCCCTTTTGCAATAAAAATTTATTACAAAAGGGCAAAAGAACAATGAGGCAAAGGGATTTGGACTTGTTTTCTCTCTTGATTTTTGCTTAAAACCTTAACTTATAACGAATAGCATTACCCACCGAATAACGCCCTTCAATTAACCACCTGTTATGCACCCAATCTCTATCTTCCTCATCATCGTCATCGCTTTGCTCATTATGGCTGGCCGTGCGGTGGCCGAAGCGGTGGACAAAACCACCGAGGCCATCCACGAACTTTTTCGCCAGCAAGTGGCGGAGCGGGGGGGCATCATGGTCACGCTGACCAAAGTTCGGGGAGTGTCGCAATACGACCCATACGCAGTATATGAAGTGACTTTTGAAGGGCGCATTGGCAAGGTGTACACAACGATAGCCAAATACGATGGGGGACACCGCAAAATCTATTGGGAAAAATCCCCCAGTGATTGGTTGGCCCAAGAAGAGCCGTTGCCTATTGCCCCAGCACCCCGCGAGGAACGGCCGCATTTGGACAGTCCACTGGCCACAGAGCGATTAGCGGCCGTGCGCCAATTGGCCCAAACCCACCCCGTGAGCCAACGCAACCTTGTGCGGCTGGCACAAATGGCGGTGGAAGATGACGACCCACAGGTGCGAGAAGAGGCCAAGGCCATCGTGCGCCGCAGTTAAAATTCTCCAGCACACGGCTGGTATAGGAGGAGAGGAACATGGTTAATGACGATTGGTTGTCCTTGTTAGCGGTCTGTGTCTTTGTCCCTGTTTGGGCATATTTCGCCGCCCAAACAAGTTACTTCGGTGATTTTTTCAACAGCTACGACGACGAAAAAAACCGTCAATGGCTGGTAAAAGAAATTGCCCAAAGGGGAGGAACCGTTCGAGCCATACATCGCCTCAATTCATTCTCAAAGAAGCTGTTTGTGGTTGAGTTCACCAATGGGAAAGGAGAAGAATTCCACATCAAATGCAAAGCTGATTTACATAAACAACGCATTGTTTGGTCAACCGACCCCAGTGACGTGATGCCAACCAACACCACTTGGTTAAATCCGCCACGTCCCTCAGCGGCCGTATTGGAACAGCTCAACAGCCCGTTGCGGTATGAACGATTAACGGCCGTGCTCGCCTTACAGCAATTCGAGCAACTGCCTGCTGAGGTATACGGCCGTTTGGCTCTCATCGCCGTTGAAGATGATTACCCACCCGTGCGAGAAGAAGCCAAGGCCATCGTGCGCCGCAATTAAGTTTCAAGCCCCACTACACCCATACACGAATAAACCCCTACACCCCCTCACCCCAACAATGCCGCCGCCCACTCGGGGGGCACTTTGCTGTCGTAGGTGATTGTTTTCGCGCCCAAAAAGTCGGCGAGGTGGTGGATGGCTCCTGCCACGGCCGTACCCGTCTGCTCACCCTGCGGCGCGTTTGGCTCGGCGTACACCGCTTCGATGTGCAACACTTTTTTCTTCCAATCCATGCGCGGCGAAACACGGCCGATGAGCGTTTCGCCATGCAAAATAGGCAACACATAATAGCCATACTGCCGCTTGGCGGCGGGCACATAAATCTCGATGCGGTAATAAAAATCCCACAACCGCTCAGTGCGTTCGCGGTCGCGGATGAGGTTGTCAAACGGGGAGAGGAGGGTGGTGCGCGGCTCCCATGCGCCTGCTTGGAGTTGTTCCAGCAGGGGCAAGCTCTCGACATGGGCGTAATGGGGCAGGTTTTCCCAGCCCGCCACCTGCACAGGGATAACCTGCCCTTCGGCGACTAGCTCGGCCAGCACACGGCCGAGTTCGGGATAGCGTCCCTCGGTGAAATGCTTGCTAATCTCGCGCTCGGTGGCCACGCCAAGGGCGCGGAGCGATTTTTGCGCCGCGTCGCGGGTGACTTGGGCGGCCGTCCAGCCCGTGGGCAAATCGGGCGGCAACACCCGCTCGGCCAAATCCCACCACCGCTTCAGGCCATCTCGCTGGCTGACCATGATTTGGCCGCGTGTCCAGAGATGGTCGAGCATGTAGGCCACGCTACGGCCGTTCGTCCAGCCGCTGGAATCCCACGGAACCCGCGCCTTGTCCTCAAAATCGCTGGGCAATTGCGGGCCACGCTCCGCTATTTGGTCTAAAAGGGATTGCTTGAACGCCTCGTTTTCCTCAACCCATTGCATAATGCGCGAACCCCATGCACTGGTGCGCCCCTCGTCGTAGCGGCGCATCATGTAATCGTGCAGGTGGTAATCTTCGGTTAGCACAATGGAGGCGGCGTGTGCCCAATACTCGAACAGCAACCGTTCTTGGTAGATGAGTTGGTGGAGCAGGGCGCGGTCATAGGTGCCCAAGCGGCTCCACAGAACGAGGTATTGGGTGCGTTCCACGGCGCGGATGGGGTCGAGTTGCAGGCAACGGATTTGGTGCAACACGGCCAGCATCGCCTCACGGGTGGGGGTGGGGAAGGGGCCAGCGAGGTGTTGGGCGGCCACGGCCGCCCTGCGGACAGTTTGGGGGGAAAGGGTGAGGGGGGACATGGGGGAATTTTAGACCATCTGTTCGGTGGAGGGCAATTGTCATTTGTCCCTTGTCACTGGTCATTTGTCCCCCGTCCCCCTTGCCATTCGCCCAACACACGGCCGTGGCGGGCTTCTAACTTGACCAGCGGCCGTTTGGCGACCATGAGTTCGCGGGCTTGCTCGAAGCTCAACCCTTCGTGTTTCATCAAATAGCCTGCCACGAGAGTGGCGGAACGGCCGCGCCCCTTGGCGCAGTGGACGTAAACGGGGCGGCCGTCGGCCAGTTGTTGGTGCATAAACGCGACCCCTTGCTCGATGACGGCCGCTGGCGGAGCGGACATATCGGGCACGGCCAATTTGAGGTAGCGAATGTCGTGTTTGGCCAAAAAGGCGCGGTCATCCTCCCGCTCGGCGCGAATATCCACCACCGCCCCAATGCCTTGGCGCACCAAAAAGTCGTAATCCCGCGCATAGGTGGGGGCGCCACCGAGCCAGAGGCGCGGCTGTATCTCATCATACCAACTGTGCCCCTCCAACCGTTCGTACACAAAGCGGATGAGGGGGTAAAACAGGTCAAAAATTCTGTGGAAAAGGGTCATGGTTTCAATGAGCAAGGAGCAATGAACAAAGGGGAGGGGTTACAGGTTGCAGGTTACAAGTTACAGGTGGTGGAGCGACTTGTAACTTGTAACCTGCAACAGCCTTACCCCGTTTGCGAGGCGAGGAAGTCCAGCATATCAATCTTGGTCAAAATGCCTGTGACGTGGTGTTGGTCATCCACAATCACGGCCGCGTCCTGCTCCTTGAAGATTTGCACCAGCTTGCCCAGCGGCGTGCCTGTCGTGGCCGTCATGGGGTGGCGGTTGATAATCGGCTCGATAGCCTCGCCCTGTTCGTGGGCATGGTCATCCCGCAGGAGGTGGTCGAGCAGGTCAATTTCGCGCACAATGCCGACGAGACGGCCGTCTTCTCCCACCACCTGGCACTTGCGAAATGCCATACCGCTTGAGCAAACCGACCACCTCTTCCATGCTGTCGCTCGGCCGAACGGTCACCACCTGCTGGCTCTTCTTGCCCGCCTGAATGTCGGAAACGTGTTGGGTAACACGCGGGCGGCCGAGGAACCCATTTTCGCGCATCCAGTTGTCGTTAAACACCTTGCTCAGGTAGCGCGACCCCGAATCGGGCAAAATGACGACCATCGTCGCCTCGGGGCCGAGTTTGTGCTGGCGGGCGTAGTTGATGGCTCCCGCCACGGCCGCGCCACACGAGCCACCCACAAACAGCCCCTCTTCCCGCACCAAACGGCGGGTCATCAGCAAACTCTCGCGGTCATTTACCTGCACGATGGCATCCACCACGCTCAAATCAGTAGAGCCGGGCAGAAAATCCTCGCCAATCCCCTCCACTTTGTACCCCTCGGCTTTGGTTTGTTCGATGGGCACGCCTTTGTGCAAATCGTAGAGAATCGAGCCGATGGGATCTACGCCGACCACCTGAATGGCGGGGTTTTTCTCCTTCAGGTAGCGTCCTGCGCCGCTAATCGTGCCGCCCGTGCCCATGCCAACCACATAATGGGTCATGCGGTCGCCGATTTGCCGCCACATTTCGGGGCCAGTCGTTAAATAATGGGCGCGAGGGTTTTCGGGATTGTGGTATTGGTTGGCCAAAATCGAGTTGGGGGTTTCGCGCACGAGGCGTTCGGCGACTTGGTAATAACTGCGCGGGTCGCTCGGTTCCACGGCCGTTGGCGTGACCACCACCTCCGCCCCATATGCCCGCAACAGCTCAATCTTCTCCTGCGACATCTTATCGGGCATGACAAAAATGCACTTGTACCCCTTAATGGCGGCCACAATGGCCAACCCCGCCCCTGTGTTGCCAGAGGTAGATTCGACAATTGTCCCGCCGGGGCGCAAACGGCCGCTCCGCTCCGCCTCCTCAATCATCCCCAAGCCAATGCGGTCCTTGACCGAACCGCCGGGGTTGAAAAACTCCACCTTGGCGTAAATTGTGCAAGGCAAATCATCCACCACCGAATTGAGCCGCACCAGCGGCGTGTTGCCTATCGTGCCTAAAACGGTGTCGTACACCAGTTCATGGGTAAATTCTGTTGACATAAAACCTCGGGATTAGGGATTGCGGAATGGGGAATGCGGATTGCGGATTGTCTTTCATTCCGCAATCCCTAATCCGCAATCCGCAATCAATCTATTGCATTGCTTGCCGCAAATCAGCGATTAAATCATCCACATGCTCAATGCCCACCGAAATGCGGACGAGGCCGGGGTCTACGGCCAGCGGCGAATCGGCCACGGAGGCGTGGGTCATGGGGGCGGGTAGCTCGATGAGCGATTCGACCCCGCCCAGTGATTCGGCCAAGGTGAACAGCTTGGTGTGGCGGGCGATTTGGCGGGCGGCCGTTTCGCCCCCATTCAACACAAACGAAATCATGCCGCCGGGCATGGTCATCTGCCGTTTGGCCAATTCGTATTGGGGATGGCTCTCGAGGCCGGGGTAAATCACTTGCGCCACGGCCGGGTCATCCGCCAAAAACTGAGCCACGCGCAAGGCGTTGTGGCTGTGTTGCGCCATCCGCAAAGCGAGCGTTTTAATGCCGCGCAGGGTGAGGAAGCAATCCATTGGCCCCGGCACGGCCCCAATCCCGTTTTGCAGGAATTTGAGCTTGGCGTAAACGTCGCTGTCGTTCAAGATAATCGCCCCGCCGACCACATCGGAGTGGCCGCCGATGTATTTGGTGGTGCTGTGGACGACAAAATCGGCCCCAAGGCGCAGGGGGTTTTGCAAAATGGGGGAGGCGAAGGTGTTGTCTACCCCCAGCCAGATGCCCCGTGCGCTGGTGAGTTTGGCCACGGCCGCGATATCGGTCAGGCGCAACATGGGGTTGGTGGGGGTTTCGAGCCACACCAAGCGGGTGTTGGGTTGCAGGGCGGCCTCGATGGCGGCCGTGTCGGTCGTATCGGCAAAGGTGAACTCAATCCCATAATGGCTGAGAATTTTGTCGAACAGACGGAAGGTGCCGCCGTACACGTCGTTGCCACTCAGCACATGTTCGCCGGGCTTGACCAGCCGCAGAAGGGTATCTATGGCGGCCATGCCCGAGGAGAAGGCGAGGGCGTGTCGGCCGCCTTCGAGCGCGGCGAGGGCGGTTTGCAAGGCGGTGCGGGTGGGGTTGTCGGTGCGGGAATACTCGTAGCCCTTATGCACGGCCACATCGGACTGGGCATAGGTGGAGGTTTGGTAGATGGGGGTCATCACGGCCCCAGTGGTGGGGTCTGGCTCCACCCCCGCATGGACGGCCAGTGTCTCTGGCCTGAGGTGGGAAGTATGGGTCATGGAAACTCCTATGGGGATTGGTTTGTAGTGGCGGCTTTAGCCGTTCACGCTGACTGGCTGACACGCTGACCAGCTAATAATACCCCACGGTGGGCAAAAGACTGTAAAATGTGGTGGGGAGTGGGGCGGCCGTGAAGATATGACGCAGAGGGAACTTTCTGTTGAGGCTTTTGCTAGGTCAAAGGGACAAATGAACCTCTTGAATTTAGAACCACCACTATCTGACTACTCTTGCAGTGTTCGGCGTTATTATTCTGGACACTCAACGATGTTTATAGAATTAGTAAATACCACCCAAAAGAAAGCAACTTACCTTCTATTTGACCAAGTCAAGTTTTTTTCGGGGCCTTTTTATTGGCGTGGGGCTGATTTTCAATTAGGACGGCACGAAGAATGTGTAAAGATACTGCGCCAAATAGGTCTAACAAATGAGTTGATGTATCCTATATTCAATTTGTTTCTTATCCCAACTAATGACGTTGAGATAAAAATCATTGCGGCGGCAAGATATGTTCATACAGATGTAATGCCTGAAAATTGGTAGTAAAGGAGAACCCGCAACTTATCCCGACTATAATATTCTCGCCGTCCCATTACCAACGGCCATAGCATATCCCCTTGACCGTGAAACCTCATGACAAAGTTGTCAAAATGATGAGCTTGGCCGATTACATAATCATAGCCATGAAAAAATATATTCTTGAAAACCTAAAAAAACTTGCAGAATGGGTATGGGGCAAGCTCAACTTTTCATCTTTTGGCATTATGGATACTTGATTTTAATATCAGCCCAAACCTTGTAACAGATGTTCCCCTTCATTATGAAAATCCATCGTATTGCTTTGGATTAGATTATCCCGCTAGATGGCGGATAGATTCATATGGCGAACGTGGTAACCGAGGAGATACGTATGAACGGACTAATCTTTATTCCTCTAGCTTTGCGAGGTATGTGATAAGCGTTGAGCAGAAAGCATTTAATAGCCCGTCTATTTCTGATGTAGCTCAATGGAGTAGAGATGAGTTATTCGGAAATACGCCTAGCAATGTGACACCTGTTGATGAAATTGTTGTTAACAATCAAATAGCTGGTTCAAGGATTTTTACATCAGCTAGAACAGAGAGTAAATGGCGAGAAGTTTATATTCCTCGCCAAGCAGATGGGTTGGTTCTGCGCCTTCTCACTACAAAAAACAATTTTGAGGAGGGAAATAGGATATTTGAGGAGGTATTGGCCAGTTTTACTTATGACGATACCTGCCTAATAAATATGACCAAATCTAGCTTAATACGGCTACGACATTCTGAGCAACCGTATCATCATTGTCAACGACCCGTATCCCTTACCCACTCCCGCAAACCTGCAAACCCTCCCACTTCCAAACCTTGCAGGTTTATTTATGGCCACCCATACAACAACATTGCACAACCCAGAGGGTACTGTAAAAGTGTGCGATGCACCCCTATTCAGTGCGCTTAGGGTTTGACTGAAGACTGTTTACGAGTCAGTTTTTTAGACACGAATTTCACGAATGAGATTCGAGACAATTCGTGTCATTCACGTCCAACTTCTTGCGAGTTCCAACCGAGATGAAACACACCCATAACCCATAATTCGCAGGAAGCTCCCTCACAACGGGCACGTCATATACAACCCATCCACCACAAAACCATGTTTGGCATAGTATTGCTGGGTTCCAATGGCGCTAATCACCGCCACACGGCCGTAGCCTGCCTCCCTCGCCCGCCGCTTCGCTTCCCCAATCAGCCACATCCCCAGCCCCATATGTTGCGCCTCCCCTTGGCTCTCCTCCCCTAGCGGGAGCGCGGGGCCATACACATGCACCTCCCGAATCATGGCGTGATTGGCCAATTCGGGCAGGGGCAACTCTTGGTTGGGGTCGGGTAAGGAGAGGCGCAGAAAGCCCGCCAATTTGCCCTCGGCCGTTTCCATCCCCAGAAAATACTCCATCGTGCCCACAGTGGCGTATTCCTCCACCCGCAAGCGCATCTCGGCGGCCGTGATTTCGGTGCGGCGCACCTCACGGCAACGAATGCATTGGCACGGCCGTCCCTCCTCCTTGAGCCGCTTTTGCGCCAACTGGCGCAAATTCGCCTTAGTAAAGCCCGCCACCACATTCGTCGTCGGAATATCCCGCACCACTCGCGTCAGCCGCGCATAGCGGGGGGTGATGGCCTTGCACTCGACCAGCACATTCAGCACTTCTTCTTCGGTGTAGGGCTGGTACTCGCCGCGTTGCCAATAGGCATAAAGCTCCGCATTTTCCAGCAACATGCAGGGGTAGATTTTCAGCTCGTCGGGGCGGATGGCGGGGTCGTCCCATAAACTGGCGTAATCGGCCATGTCGCTGGCGGGGGTTGCGCCGAGCAGATTGGGCATCCAGTGGCCGTGAATCTTAAAGCCGCCCAGCCGCAACAAGCGGAATGCGTCCCGCGTCGCTTGCCCATCGTGCCCGCGCATGTTGAGCGCCAGCACCCGCTCGTCCATGCTCTGAATGCCGACCTGCACTTTGGTCACGCCCAAATAGCGCATCCAGCGCAATTCGTCGGGGGTGATGTGGTCTTGGCGGGTTTCCACCACAAGGCCAACATTGCGGCGCACGGCCGTGCTGTTCACCTGTTGCGCCGTGGCCAAATCAGGCGATTCCTGCCCATTCATCGCCTCAAAACAGCGATGCACAAACCACTCTTGGTAAGCGCGGGGATAACTCGACCATGTGCCGCCCAAGATGAGCAGTTCGATTTTTTCGACAGGGTGGCCGATTTTCTCGAGGGCGGAGATGCGCCCGGCCGTTTGGTCATAGGGATCGAAGGCGTACCGTTCGGCGCGTTGTGCGCCCGGCTCGTCGTGCAAATAGCTCTTGGGCATCCGCACATCGGTGGGGCAAAAGATGCACTTGCCGGGGCAGGCGTAGGGTTTGGTCAGCACCGTCACCACGGTCACGCCCGCTTGGGTGCGCACGGGTTTCATTTGCAGGTGGAGCGGCACATCGGGGTCGAAGGTGAGCCAGCCATCGGCGCAAAGTTGTTCGTAGACGTGCAGGAGGTGGTATTTGGAGAGCCACGGCACGCCCGCCCGTGCGTGTTGGCGCATGATGCGGTGGTAGGCGGCCGTGTCCAACGGCCGTGTGGCCATCAGTTCTTGCACCAGCGCCACAAAAGCCAACTCCTGCCCCACAATGGGGATGGGTTCTTGGCGAGTCTGCCACGCTTTGTCGTCAAAGGCGACATTATCCGCTAATTCGTACTCAAATTGCTGTATTTTCGGCCGGGTCATGGGGGTATTTTAGCAGAGGGATAGGGATAGGGATAGGGACGGGGGCATCGTCGGTTTGGTTATACTTTCCACGCTCATAATCTGGCCTTGGGGGTATGGGGTGTTTCGTTTTTGTTGAAAATGGTTGTAGGGGGTTTTTAGACACCAATTTCACGAATTGGTCTCGAAAAAAACTCGTGTGATTTGGGAAATTCACATCCCAATTCGTGGATTAAACAGACCTATTTGGGGGTGCATTTTAATAGACCAGTAGACCAATAGACGGATAGACCCCACTGCCCCATCGCACTTTATGAGCGTTGGCCGTGTAGTTGACACGGCCGCAAATATCATTCTATAATTTCCCCACATCGGGAGGACATGAGGTAGTCTCCACAACCCTTTACACAATGAGGCAGTAAATATCATGTTCGCTAAACGCGCTTTTTTGTGGCTGGCTTTGCTGGCCGTTATCACTTTTTCTATCTGGGGCGTATCTCCTCGCCTCGAGGCACAATCGGAATTGGATGAGGTTTTGCCTGAGCGGTTGGAGATGTTGGTTTATCCACCTACCGAGGAGAATTCGGCCGAGTTAGCGGCCGTTTTGGCTCAGATGGCTCCCCCAGACACGGCCGCGACTACGGCTCCGCCCAATTTCCATTTGCCCGCGACGTTGTTGGTTTACCAAAACTTCGATACGGGCAATTGGGAGGTTTTGCTGAACACGGCCGCGCAAGCCAAGATCAATTTGAGCAATCATCCAGCGGCCGATATTCACCCCCGCCTCAATCGGGGGGCTACCCATGTGTTATTTGCCTCCAATCGGGCGGGCAACTTCGATTTGTATGTGATGAAAGTCGATGGGAGCAATCTCACCCAACTCACCGCGAGTGCAGGGGATGATGTCAACCCCGTTTGGTCACCCGATGGCTCGAAAATCGCCTTTGAGTCGTATCGGGATGGGCAACCCGAAATTTATGTAATGAATGCGGATGGCTCCAACCAAACCCGCCTGACGAATGACCCTGACTTTGATGGGATGCCGACATGGTCACCTGATGGGCAAACCATTGCCTTCTCCTCTCGCCGCACGGGTGGCTACCGCATTTACACGATGGACGCGACCACTGGGGCGAATCAAATTCAACGGTCTACCCACCCCTATAGCCTTTCTCCATCATGGTCACCTGATGGGAAACTCATTGCATTCACCGCCGATCCCGATAATGAGGCTTTGGCTGGAAGGAGTATTTTTATATGTTCCAAATAATTATTCGCAAGGGGAAGCAATCATTTACACATATGACTCTCCCTATGTAGACATTTTGATACGGAGTTGGTCACCAGACGGGGAACATATTGCCATAACTTTCCAAATCTATGAATTAGTTCAATTGCCTAATAGATATCAGCTCCAACGCTCAGAAATTCACTTGCATGACTTTGTAGGAGGATTTCAGAGGCCTGCTAACACCTCCGATAATTACAGTTCTACCCCTGACATTAACACAACAGATAATATTCCCCCTCTAATTAAGGTTCTTCCATACCAATTCTTATGCCCATAAATACATCGTCACAAAAGTTCTGCTAACAATTTGTTTGAGAAGTAAGCAAACGATAAGCTAGAGGGATGAAAAAAGAACATGTGACCCTCAGTGAAACTGATCGAGCCTATTTAGAGGCATTGTTGAAGAAAAAGCAATATACCTGCCAGCCAGTATAAGCGGGCATGAACTCTGTGGGAATTAGATCGTGAATACACTTTCAGAAAGGTGGCACAACTAGTGGGAATTACCCACCAAACAGCTTCCAAATGGGCGGACAAATACCAACAATCAGGTTTGGATGCCTTGAAGGATAACCCACGCTCGGGTCGTCCCATAACGATTGAAGGAGAACAAAGAGCCAAAATTACAGCTTTGGCCTGTAGTGAAGCCCCAGAGGGGTATGAGAGATGGTCGTTGCGCTTGTTAGCCAATAAGGCGGTTGAATTGGGAATTGTGGAGAGCATTTCCTACACTGAGGTTGGTCGCATTCTTAAAAAAAACGAACTCAAGCCTCACCTAAAACGGTATTGGTGTATTGGTCAAATCAACAGCATATTCTTAGCCAAGCTGGAACACATTCTGGGGCTGTATGCTCAACCATATAACCCACTTCATCCTGTCGCTTGCTTTGATGAATGACCCTGTTTCTTAATTGAGACATCATTGAACCACTAGCCATGCAAACAGGCCAAGTACGCAAGGAAACATTATGCCTATGAAAAAAATGGATCCCAGTGCTCTTAGCGGCGATTGAACCCTTGACGGGTAAGCGACTCCGGGCGGGTTTTATCCTCGTCGTACGAAGAAGGAATTTACCCTATTCTGCCTCGATTTTGCTTCCAAATGTATCCGAAGCGATTCAGATTCATTTGGTCTTGGACAATCTCAATACCCATAATGCCAGTTCCTTTTACGAGCATTTGCCTGCTGATGAGGCTTGGGCTTTCGCAACGGTTTCAATTCCATTACACACCGAAATCAGCCAGTTGGCTCAATATGATTGAAATCGAGTTTTCCGCCTTAGCTCGCTTGTGCCTTAAGCGACGCATTCGGACGATGGAAAAGTTAGAAGCGGAGGTATTGGCCTTAATTGCTGAACGGCACGCCAAATAAATTAAAATCCAGTGGCAGTTTTCCATTGAGACCTGCCGTGAAAAGCTTAATTCTCGCTACACAAGTGTTAATGAGGCGAATTCTAAATTTTCAAAAATTTAGCGAATTTTTATGACGATGTACTAAATTATGGCTCAATGGGTAACGGTCTTCGGCATGATGGTAATGGCGGGCTACATATTCGAACAAATCATCTGCATGTTCACACAAGGTGTCGTCTATGATTAGGGCGGCCATGTCCCGTCGTCGGCGATATGTTTTAATAGCCTCCTTCATTTGCTGTACCCGTCGGTCATTAATCTGCTTTTGTTGCCATGGTGATTCTGAAAAGAAGCGACTGAGGTTGGTTTTATCCGCACTTTCCAAAAAGGCAACGGGCTATGTTGGTTATGCTCTTGTTTTCTAACACCATCAAGCCTATCAGGTAATTCCGAAAGTGGTTGAATTGACGGCAATCTTTGAAGCAAGACTGAAATTCGTCACCATATTTCAAAACTATAGGTGTTGGTTGAACAATGGGCAACTGCATTTTGTTCTCTCCTGAAGCAATTTTGGATCCTCTTTTTTACTTCAGATTTTCTATCCAACAAAATTCACAACTATCGAGTTATTAAGTTCATGTCCAGGTATCGACAGCCACTCGTCGGGAGACATGCCTTTTGAATTATGCGTACCTTTTAAGATGACTTCATCTGGCATGATTGTATCATCCATTGTTGCAGTACTAAGATACTTAGCACCCTCCAGTTTTGCCCCTTTTAGATTTGTAGAGGTTAAGTTGACACGTCCCATGTGAGTATTGGATAGATTTGATCTCTCTAAATCTGCCTTTGTTAAGTTTGCACCAAACAAGTTGCTTTCTTGTAATTCCGATTCAATTATGTCTGCACCCTGTAAATCAGCCTGAAATAAATTAGTTTTCTTGAGAAAAGCTTCAATAATTTTGCATTCTTTAGAGATACCCTACTAGTTGCGCCTTATTTAAATTTGCACGCCACAAATCTGCGTTGTCTAAAT
This sequence comes from Candidatus Hadersleviella danica, assembly GCA_016711405.1. GTDB lineage: Bacteria > Chloroflexota > Anaerolineae > Promineifilales > Promineifilaceae > Hadersleviella > Hadersleviella danica. Next base: position 68,624 of record JADJSZ010000020.1, read on the forward strand.
TAGCTTCAGTCAACTCTGCTCTTGACAGGTTCGCCTCCCACAAAGATGCACGCTTCAGGGAAGCATGATTCATATCTGCTCCTATAAGTTGAACCTTATTCAACGTTGCTCCATCCAAATTTGCTTTCCCAAGCGATGCGAATGTCAAGTCAGCATCATATAATTCTGCCTCTTCTAAAATCGCATCCCGAAGATTAGCATATTTCAGACTCGTGTTAGA
>JADJSZ010000021.1 GCA_016711405.1 Candidatus Hadersleviella danica
GTAACTCGATAGTTGTGAATTTTGTTGGATAGAAAATGAAGTAAAAGAAGACCAAAAATTGCTTCAGGAGAGAACAAAATGCAGTTGCCCATTGTTCAACCAACCCCTATCGTTTTGAAATATGGTGACGAATTTCGGTCTTGCTTCAAGATTGCCGTCAATTCAAGCCACTTTCGGAATTACCTGACAGGCTTGATGGTGTTAAGAAAACAAGAGCATGGCCAACATAGCCCGTTGTCTTTTGGAAAGTGCGGATAAAAAGCCAACCTCCAGTCGCTTCTTTCAGAATCACCATGGCAACAAAAGCAGCTTAATGACCGACAGGTACAGCAAATGAAGGAGGCTGTTAAAACATATCGCCGACGACGGGACATGGCCGCCCTAATCATAGACGACACCTTGTGTTGAACATGCAGGTGATTTGTTCGAATATGTAGCCCGCCATTACCATCATGCCGAAGACCGTTACGCCAGGCCGCCAGAATTTAGTGACCAGCCATTATGTGTGTTGGCCAAATTCGCTTTCCGTTGATTTCTTAATCTAGGCCGCTATGAAGAACAGACGCATGGGAAGAGTTTGTCAAAACTGCTTCAGACCGCCAGATTCAAAGGCCAAGAAGGCGCGCCAACAATTTCATAAAGAAGTCGCTCCTCTGTTACTCCTTGATGAAGAGTTTACTTTGCCGCAAACAGTTTAAAGCCAAAATCACCTTAGCCAGATACTACTCCAGTAAGCGATTGAGCATAAAATTGTCCTTTGAGGTCGTTCTTTTTGATGGGTGGTATCTGGCGCAGAAATTGAGCCCGCTATTGAGTTAGCCGAAAAGATTGGATCCAGCATCCTCAAGAAGAATCGCAATTTGGAAGTAAACGGTTTTGTTCTGAAAGATCAGGATGGCAAGGTCATTTCTCTGCCTAGTCCGCACATCAAAGTTGAAAGAGCTAGTCCATGACTTCCTTCAACAGCAGCATTGGGCCAATTCAAGTTAAAGGCAAAATATATTGGTGCTTCTCACGTAACGTGGCCATTCCCGTGCTGGGGAAGGTTCGTCTCGTTATTTGTTTTGATAACCCAGAACTCAAAGGCAATTTTGTCATTTTGATCTCTAATTGTTTGGATTGGACTGCCGAACTCATTGTTCAGACTTATCTTCTACGTTGGCCGATAGAACCCTTTTATCAGGACAGCAAAGGTCAGTTAGGGTTGGATGAATATCGCATGCGACAGCCCAAGCCTTTCAAAAACATTGGTCTCTGGTCTTTGTGGCTTATTCTTTCCTGACCTTGCATAGCCTTGAACTGTCACACCAAAGACAAGAGTACTTCCCCTCAAAACCATTGGAGAAGTTTGTCGTCAACAAAGTCAAGCACTGATTGATCTCTTATGGTTCATGAGCTTCTTAATACAGGTGAATCTGTCGGGGTTTTCGCTTACTCTTTGCAAAGCAAGGTGTTTCCACATATGACTCTACCTTCTTTTCGAACTTTTCAGAAATTCACAACTATCGAGTTGGTAAATGGCCGAAGCCTTAAAGACTTCGGTCGTTTGATATCCAAAATCCCACAAATTGACAAAAATTTCTTCGAAACTTGTACAGTTTGTACATCTGCCTCCGCCCCCTCCCCCAAACAAAACCCCACACCCTTGAGCCGCCCTCCCTTTTTGCGTATCGTTAGCTTATTCACCTCCGCTCCCCCTGCATGTAAGGACAAGCTGATGACACGCATTTCACTGGAACTGGTTCCGCGCAACCAGATACAATTAGAAGAAGAGTTAGCGGCCGTGGCCCGCCACTTCCCCCAACTCCACACCGTCAACATCCCCGACCTGATGCGCTTCCCCGTTCGCAGTTGGGAAGGGTGCGCCACGGCCAAGCAATACGTCCCCCACGCCATCCCCCACATCCGCGCCATAGATTTTTCCCGCACCGCGCCATTCCCCCTGCTGGATACCTTGCGCCAACATGGTTTGCACGAAATTTTGGTGGTGACGGGCGACCCGCCCCCAGCCGACGAGACGCGGGAAGATGGGGCCACGGCCGTTGAACTCATCCGCCTCATCAAGCAAGCCGACCCCAACATCACCATTTACGCCGCCATAGACCCCTACCGCAACGGCATCCAGCAAGAGCTAGAATACGCCCGCGCCAAGCAAGAGGCAGGGGCCGATGGCTTCTTCACCCAGCCCTTTTTCGATGTGCGGCTGATGGAAATTTTCTACGAGCAACTGCCCGACCTGAACATTTATTGGGGGGTCAGTCCTGTGCTGGCCGAGGGGAGCAAAAAATATTGGATTTCGCGCAATCGGGCGGTGTTCCCCTCCCATTTCCAGCCCACGCTGGAGTGGAATTGGAACTTCGGCCGTGATGCGCTCCGCTTTGCCCAAGCCACGGGCGGCAACATCTACTTCATGCCCATCCGCGCCAATGTCGTCGAATACCTCAGCGGCATTTTGGTGGATGAGCGGGAAGCTGTGTTGGCTTGAGGGTTGAACGGCTAAAGCCGCCACTACGAACGACGACTAAAGTCGTTATTACGAACCACGACTAAAGTCGTTACTACGAACTTTTTACCGCCCGCCCACTCTTCACATGGGCGTTCACCTTTCACTCACTCCTCTACCACTACACCCCATGTCCTCTCTCCAATCCGCCCTCTCCCAACGCATCCTCCTCCTCGACGGGGGGATGGGAACCATGATCCAAACCTACCAACTGCGCGAAGCGGATTACCGTGGCACGCGCTTGGCCGACCACCCCAGCCCGTTGCAGGGCAACAACGACCTGCTCTCCATCACCCAACCCGACATTATCCGCGCCATCCACCTCGCCTACCTCGAGGCGGGGGCGGATATTATCGAGACGAACACCTTCAACGCCAACGTCATCTCCCAAGCGGATTACGGCCTCGAGGAGTTGGCCTTTGAGCTGAACTATGCCTCGGCCGTGTTGGCGCGGGAAGCGGTGGATAAATTCGCAGGGGAGCAGGGGGGCAGGGGGGCAGGGGAGAATCATTCCGCAATCCGCAATCCGCAATCCGCAATCCAAAAATTCGTCGCTGGCGCACTTGGCCCCACCAACCGCACAGCTTCGCTTTCGCCCGATGTGAACGACCCCGGCTACCGCAACACCAACTTTGAGGCGTTGCGGGCGGCGTATTACACGGCCGTAGACGGCCTCGTCCAAGGCGGCGTAGATTTAATCCTGATTGAAACCATCTTCGACACGCTCAACGCCAAAGCGGCCATCTTCGCCTGCATGGAGTACTTCGACGACAAAGGCATCCACCTGCCCATCATGATTTCGGGCACGATTACCGATGCCAGCGGCCGAACCCTCTCTGGGCAAACCACCGAAGCATTCTGGCACTCGGTCATGCACGCCCAGCCGCTGATTGTGGGGCTGAATTGTGCGCTGGGGGCAGATGCCATGCGGCCGTATCTGCAAACCCTGAGCAGAATCGCCCCGACCTACACCAGCATCTACCCCAACGCGGGCTTGCCCAACGAATTTGGCGAATACGACGACAGCCCCGCCAACATGGCGCGGGTCTTGCGCGAATTTGCCGAGGAAGGGCTGTTCAACATCGTCGGCGGCTGTTGCGGAACCACCCCCGACCACATTCGCGCCATAGCCGAGGCGATGGTGGGCGTTGCCCCACGGCCGTTGCCCATCGTCGAACCCCATCTGCGCCTGAGCGGGCTGGAACCACTGGTCATCACCCCCGAAACCAACTTCGTCAACATCGGCGAGCGCACCAACGTGACAGGCTCGCGCCGCTTTGCCAAGCTGATTCTGAACGGCCAATACGACGAAGCGCTGACCGTGGCGCGGCAACAGGTGGAGAGCGGGGCGCAGATGATGGACGTGAACATGGACGAGGGCATGTTGGATGCCGAAGCGGCGATGGTGCGCTTCCTCAACTTGGTCGCGGCCGAACCCGACATCGCCCGCGTGCCCGTCGTGCTAGATTCCTCCAAATGGGAGGTGATTGAGGCGGGTTTGCGCTGTGTGCAGGGCAAGAGCATCGTCAATTCGATAAGCCTCAAAGAAGGGGAGGCCAAATTTTTGGAGCAGGCGCGGCTGGTGCGGCGCTATGGCGCGGCCGTCATTGTGATGGCTTTCGACGAGCAAGGGCAGGCGGAAACGGCCGACCACAAATTCGCCATCTGCCAACGCGCCTACAAACTGCTCACCGAACAAGTCGGCTTTCCGCCCGAGGATATTATCTTCGACCCCAACATTTTCGCCGTGGCCACGGGCATTGAGGAGCACAACAACTATGCGGTGGACTTTTTCGCGGCCGTGCGCCGCATCAAACAAGAACTGCCCCACGCCTCCACCAGCGGCGGCCTGAGCAACGTGTCGTTCTCCTTCCGGGGCAACGACCCCGTGCGCGAGGCGATGCACGCCGCATTTCTCTATCACGCCATCGGGCGGGGCTGGATATGGCCATCGTCAACGCGGGGCAGATGGAGGTGTACGACGAAATCAAGCCCCTCTTGCTGGAGCGGGTGGAAGATGTGCTCCTCAACCGCCGCCCCGACGCGACCGACCGTTTGCTCGAGGTGGCCGACCAATTTCGTGGCCATGCCAAGGCCAAATTAGAGGATTTGAGTTGGCGCGAGAAGCCCGTCCAAGAGCGGCTATCGTATGCCCTCGTCAACGGCATCAACGCCTTTGTGGAGCAGGATGTGGAGGAGGCGCGTCATCTGTTTGCTCGGCCGATTGAGGTCATCGAAGGCCCCCTGATGGACGGCATGAACATCGTCGGCGACCTGTTTGGGGCGGGCAAAATGTTCCTGCCCCAAGTGGTCAAAAGCGCACGGGTGATGAAGCAAGGGGTGGCCTACCTCGTGCCCTTCATCGAAGAGGAAAAAGTGGCCACGGGCAACACCCAAACCAACGGCAAAATTTTGATGGCCACCGTGAAGGGGGACGTGCATGACATCGGCAAAAATATCGTCGGGGTGGTTCTGCGCTGTAACGGCTACGAGGTGATTGACCTCGGGGTGATGGTTCCTGCGGAGAAGATTTTGCAGGCGGCGCGGGAGCATCAGGTGGATATGATTGGGCTGAGTGGCCTCATCACCCCCTCCCTCGAGGAGATGAGCCACATGGCGCGGGAGATGAGCCGACAAGGGTTCACCATGCCCTTGCTGATTGGCGGGGCGACGACGAGCAAGATTCACACGGCCGTTAAAATTGACCCCCACTACCCACAGGGCGCAGTCGTGCATGTGGTGGATGCGTCGCGGGCGGTGGGGGTGGCCAGCACCCTCCTCAGCCACGAGCGGCGCGGGGAATTTGCGGCCGAAGTTCGCGCCGAATACGAGCAGTTGCGCCTCGCCCATGCGGGCAAGCGGAGCCAGCAAAATCTTGTGCCGTGGGTGCGTGCCCAAGGGAACAAGATGGCGCTCGATTGGGGCAATTACACCCCGCCGCAACCTTTCTTGCCCGGCCTAACAGTTTTTTCGGATTACGATTTGGCGGAGCTACGGCCGTACATTGATTGGACCCCCTTCTTCCGCACATGGGAACTCGTCGGCAAATTCCCCCACATTTTGGATGACCCCATCGTGGGGGAAAGTGCCCGTAACCTCTGGCAAGATGCCCAAAAGATGCTCGACCAACTCATCGCCGAAAAATGGCTGACGGCCAAAGGGGTGATTGGACTGTTCCCCGCCGCCAGCGCGGGGGATGACATTGTGGTCTACACCGACGCGTCGCGCCGCGAGGAGTGGGAGCGCATCCACTGCCTGCGCCAGCAGATGCAAAAACCCCGGACGGCCGAATCACTCCCTCGCCGATTTTGTGGCTCCCGTGGGGAGCGGCCTGCGCGACCATGTGGGCTTGTTTGTGGTGACGACGGGGCATGGCCTACACGAAAAAGTGGCCGATTTTGAGGCGCATCACGACGACTACAACGCCATCCTCCTGCAAGCCCTTGGCGACCGCCTCGCGGAGGCGTTTGCGGAGCGGCTCCATGAGCGGGTGCGGGTGGAGTTTTGGGGATATGAAGGCGCAGAGGAGCAGAGGGGCGGAGGAGCAGAGGGGACGGCCGATTACTCAGCACTCAGCACTCAGCACTCAGCACTTCGTGAGGATTTGATTGCGGAGAAGTATCAAGGGATTCGGCCTGCGCCGGGCTACCCAGCTTGCCCAGACCATACGGAGAAGGAGACGTTGTTTGCGATGTTGGAGGCGACGAAGCACACGGGGGTGACGTTGACGGAGAGTATGGCGATGTGGCCAGCGGCGGCCGTGAGTGGCTATTATTTCTCGCACCCGCAGTCGCAATACTTTGGCTTGGGGCGCATTGCGCGGGACCAAGTGGTGGATTATGCGGCGCGGAAGGGGTTGCCGCTGGAGGTGGTGGAGCGGTGGTTGGCTCCTAATTTGGGGTATGAGGGGTAGAGAAAGAGAGGGGAGATAGAGATAGAGGAACGGCCGAGGCAATGCCTCGGCCGTTTTGTTTTGTGCTTACTCTGCCCGTACACTTTGCTTGCCTATAAATCATATTCGGCCAGCATTGCAGGCGGAGGTGGAGTTAGAACTTTCATAGGTATTTGGCTCTAATACGCCATGCCATGCCGCGCCGCCAAAAGGGCGAGAACACGCGCCACCTCGGCCGCTTGCCGTGCCTCATCCCAGCCCAATACAGTCGCCACCACGCCAGCCAACTCCTCAATCAGCGGCCGTGTCAGATGCCCATACATCCCCAACGCCGTGCGGCGCAACAACAAATCATCCAGTCGCGTCACCTGCTCCGCATGGGCGAGGAATGCAATTTCCCGCACCGTGTAATCGGGTTTGTGGGCGAGGGGGCGGTCATTCCCATCGGCTATGTAGCGGGCAAACTCGGCCGCATACGTCCCATACCGCTCAAACAGTTGGCGCACCTGTGCAGGGTCAAGCTCCGTTTGGGCGGCCGTTTCCGCCACCCATGCCGCTTGCGCCCGCTTGGTGCGCGGGTAATGCTTGCCCCCGCCGATGGGCAACTCGGCCGTGGAGGCGCGGCGCGGCCGTTGCAACCGCTCCAGAGCCGCATCGGTGGCTTGTTCGGCAAAGGCGCGGAAGGTCGTCCATTTGCCCCCCACCAGATTAAAGAGCGGGAATGACCAGCCGCTTTCGCTCGGCTCCACCACCTCATTGCTGTGGTCGCGGCTAATTTGCCCCGTCGTTTTGGATTTGCTGGCGGGCAACGGCCGCACCCCCGCAAACTGGAAGACGACATGCGCCCGCGTCACCTCAATGGTGGGGAAAATCTTCTGGACGAAGCTCATAAAGTAGTTGGCCTCTTCCTCGGTGCAAATCGCCTCCTCGGGGTTTTCAATTTTGATGTCGGAGGTGCCGACCATGACGCGGCCGTTGACGGGGTAAATCAGGACGATGCGGCCGTCGTCGTTCTCAAAGAAAAATTCGTGGCCGTCGCACGCGGCGTATAGTTCGGGATGGTCGAGGACGAGGTGGGAGCCTTTGGTGCCGCCGATAAATTCGGTGGGACGGCCGAAGGCGCGGTTCACAAAGTCAATCCACGGGCCGCCCGCGTTGATGACCAGTTGGGGCTGGACGGCGATTTGCTCCCCCGTTAGCTCATCGCGCAGGAGGACACGGCCGTTTTCGGACAGCCCCACGGCCGCCATGTAATTAATCGCTTGCGCCGCAGGGTTCTCGCGGAGTGCGTCCAGCACAATCTCCATGCCAATGCGCTCGGGCATGGGCATGGCCGCATCGTAATAGGTGGCAAGGGCGACTAGATTGGGGTTGACCTTGGGGTATTGGCCCACCGCTTCGGCACGGCCGACGACTTTGTGGGGGGGCACGGCTCGGCCGCCTTGCTCGCGGGTATAGGCATCGTACATCATCAGGCCCGCTTTGATGATGAAACGGCCGCGCTCACTCGGCTTGTCCATCACCCCCAAAAACTTGAGCGGCGCGTTGAGCATCCCCGAAAAATTGGCAAAGATGGGAATGTTGGTGGCCAATGGTTTCACCAAATGGGGGGCATTTTGGATGAGGCGATTGCGCTCATGCACCGCCTCGCGCACCAAGCGAAATTCGCCGTTCTCGAGGTAGCGGATGCCGCCATGCACCATGTGCGAGGAGGCGGCACTCGCTCCCGCGCAAAAATCGCCCTTGTCCACCAGCAACACATCCACCCCCTGCAACGCCAAGTCGCGGAAGGTGCCAATGCCGTTGATGCCTGCGCCAATAATCAAAACTGAGACAGCGGGGTTGTCCCGCAGATGGTCAATGGTTGTTTGTCGAGTGTTCATGGGGTAATGGTGTATTGGTTTATTTGTGTATTGGTCTATTGGTGTACTTGTGTAGGGAGCAAATCTGCTACACCAATATACGAATACACCAGTATACCAATATACCAATCTCCCCCTTTCGTTGCTATCATTACGGGCGGTTAATACCCTTTCGATTTCTCACGCACAAGGAGACAGATTGATGGATACGAAAAAACTGGTGGCGGAATTTGTCGGCACATTCACGCTCATCTTTATTGGAGCGGGGGCAGGAGCCGTCAGTGGCGACTTGGTTGCCGTGGCTTTGGCGCATGGCTTTGTCATTGTGGGTCTCGCCTATGCTTTTGGCGATTTGTCGGGGTTGCACATTAACCCAGCGGTGACGGTGGGTCTGTGGGCAGGGGGCAAGGTGGATACGACCACGGCCGTTTCCTACATTGTCACCCAATTGGTGGGTGGCGTGGCGGGCGCGGCCGTGTTAGCCTTCGTCCTCGGCGGCACAAGCTCAGGCTTGGGCGCGACGACTTTGGCGGCCACCGTTACCCCTGTGCAAGGGTTGGTCATCGAAATCATCCTGACCTTTTTGCTGGTGAACACGATTTACCACGCGGCCGTCTCGGGCAAAGCGGGCGATATGGCTCCTGTGGCCATCGGCCTCACCCTCATCTTCTGCATCCTGATGGGCGGCCCCCTCACAGGCGCATCGCTCAACCCTGCCCGCACCCTCGGCCCCGCTATTCTGACGGGCAACTTCGCCAACATCTGGCTCTATTTCATCGGGCCACCCCTCGGCGCAGTGCTGGCCGCCCTGCTCCACAACTATGTCTTGCGCCCGGTGGGGAGAGTAAAAGGTAAAAAGTAAAAAGTGAAAGGTAAAAGGTGGGGTACACAAGTGCCTCCACCTTTCACTTTTCACTTTCACTTCTCACTTTTACCTCTCACTTCTCACTTCTATTCAACTTAACGGAGATTTTTGCATGAGTACTGTTTTAGAAATTCACTCGATTATTCGGTGGGTCATCGTCATTGTCGGCGTATTGGCCATCATTAAGTTCGCCATTGGTTGGGCACAAAAAAGCAAGTTCACAGGTGCAGACCGTGGTCTCAGCTCTGCTTTTACAGGGCTAATGGACTTGCAACTGCTCTTAGGACTTATCATCATCTTCTGGGGCGGCTTGGTAGATGGCTTAGGCTTTCCCCGCGTGCGCTTAGAGCACGGCTTTGCCATGATTATCGCCGTCGTCGTGGCCCATTTGTCCGCCCGCTGGCGCAAATCGGGCGATACGTTGCGCTTCCGCAACACCTTCCTGACCATCCTCATCTCCCTGCTCATTATCTTTGCAGGTGTAGCCGCCCTCCCCGGCGGCTGGACACGGTAGAGGGAGGAAGCGAGAAAGAGAGGAAGGGAGGAAAAGACAAACGCCCCCTCTCTTTCTCTCCCCCTCTCTTTCTCTCCCCTCTCCCCTCCCCCATGCGCAATACCGTTCACCGCTTGTGGCACTCCACAGGTTTTTGGGAGAGCCTGATAATGACGGCCGCGACCTTTTTGGCGGGGGCGCTCGATTATGGCTTTAACGTCGTGGCGGGGCGCCTGCTCATCCCAGCCCAATACAGCGTCTTGGTCGCCTCCATCTCCATCTTGCAGATTTTGCTCCATGTGACCAATGTCATTCGCAACGTGGTGGCCTTTTACATGGCCGACTTGCGGAGCAAAGCGGCCGACTCTGCCCACCTCGCCCACTTCTTCCAGCGGAGCCACCGCTGGGCATGGCGTTGGGGCATTGTCGCGGCCGTGCTCCTCTTTGCCCTCAGTTGGCCTATCGCGGCCGTGCTGAACTTTGCCTCGCCCGCCCCGCTGTGGGCGGCCAGCCTTGCGCTGGTCATGCTGTTTGTGCGCCCCATTACCGATGGCACCTTGCAGGGGTTACAACGCTTTTACCAATTGGCCACGGTGAACGTGACCCAAGCGGTGGTGCGCTTGGTCGCGGCCGTTCTGCTCATCCAGTGGGGATGGCAAGCGGTGGGCGGGGTTTTGGCCTTGCCCATCGCCACCTTTAGCGCCTTTGGCTTAGCCCTTTATTTTTTGCGTGGCTACGCTTTTGCGCCCCCCACGGCCGAAGCCCCGCCGCTCCAAGTGAGCCTGCGCTATTCGGCCACCACCTTTGTGGGCTTGCTCCTCTTCGCCTTGCTCACCAACAGCGATGTGATGATTACCCGCGCCATTTTTAGCGAACCAGAGGCGGCGACGTATGCGGCCGTCATCACGCTGGGCAAAATCAATTTGTTTATTTCGCTGGCTATTGGCATGGTCTTTTTCCCCAAAGCCATTGAGCGGCACAATGCGGGGCGGCCTGTGCGGCCGTTATTGGCGGCGGCGTTTGCGGCCGCGCTTTTGCCGGGACTGGCTCTTACCGTGCTTTACTTCCTCTTTCCCGCCGAAATTGTGCAACTGGTGTTCCGCAACGAATTTGCCAACCCCGGCCTCGTGCTGGGGCTGGTTGGCATGGCCACGACGTTGTTTGCGGGGGTCAATTTATGGCTCAATTACGCCCTTTCGACAGGGCGCACAGCTTATTTGGTGGGATTGGGTGTGGCTCTCTTGGTGCTATGGGGGGCATCGCCCTGTTCCACAACTTCGCTGGTGCAAGTGGGCTGGGCTATGGTTGCGGCCGGGTTAATGGGCAATATCGCAGGGGTGTGGGCAAGTTGGGAGAGGGGGGGGGTAGTGGTCAGTGTTTGTCATTTGTCCCGTGGTCATTGCCCCTCTCTTCTCTTTTCTCTCTTCTCTCCCCCTTATCTTCTTTTCTTGCGGCCGAAGAACCACCACACGGCCGCTAACACGGCCGCCGCGCCCAAAGCGAGTGTCGCGTATTCCCGTTCGCGGGAAATGGGCATGGGATGCTCCGTCGCCTCGGCCGCAATGTGCCCCAACGCCTCCAGCATCCCCCGCTGGAGCGAACGAGGTTGCCAGCCCAACTCCGCCCGCGCCTTATCCGCCCGCGCAATGTAGGTTGCGCCCGCAATAGCGGTCGCCTCGGCCGAGAATAGCTCTGGCAACTGCACCACTTTGTTGAGCAAGCCCATGAGCGGGGCGGTGGGGCGCAACAAACCCGCAGGGACATGAAACATGGGCGGCCGTTTGCCCGTCAGCCGCGCCCAAAAATCCACCATCTCGCCCAAAGGCACGGCGGGGCCAGCGAGGATGTAACTTTGGCCAATACGGCCGCGTTCGGCCGCCAAAATATGGCCGTGGGCAATGTCTTCCACATGGGCAAAGGTCAGCGTCGTGGAGGGTGCAGGCAAAACGGGGAAGGGTGGCTGGCGCAAATAAAAACGGCGCATCAACTCCCCAATTTGGCTGGTATCGCCCGGCCCATACACCCCGCCCGGCATGACAATAACAATCGGAGCGCCTTGTTGTATAAGCGGCACGGCCACATGGTAATGTGCCAGCCATTTGGTGCGGTCATATTCGGTCAGAAATGGGCCGTTAGCGTAAAACTCTTCGTCTACAAGCTGGCCGTGCGTATCGCCAAAGACAGCGACGGTGCTGGTGTAGATAATTTTGGGGACGCGCAACTCATGGGCCAAGCCCAAGACGTTTAATGTGCCCGTTACGTTGATACGCTCAGCCAGTTGGGTATCGGCCGCGCCCACCTTGTACCATGCGGCCACATGGAAGACGACATCACTACCCGTCATCGCTTCACGCAGGATTCCCGCTCGGTAATATCGCCTAGCACGGGAATAGCGCCGAGTTGGCGCACCTGTTCTTGCCCCGCTTGCCCACGGGCAAGGGCATGAACGGTGTAACCGCGCTCGACAAGCTGGCGGATGAGTTGACGGCCGATGAATCCTGTTCCACCTGTGACAAATGCTTTCATGGATGACCTTGAAGAAGAGAGAAGAGAGACAAAGAGAAGAGAGGGAAGAATGCACGTTTATTGTAGCAGGGATTGGCGGCAAACAATAAAGGGCATGTTGACGGCCGTTACTCATAGCTCCAAAAGGCGCTCAGACCTGCGGCGACGGGAATGGGGGCACGGCCGTCTATGGGAACCACCACAATTTCGCTCGTCGCCTCGCCTTGCACGGGCAACACCACAAACTGGCTATCGGGCGACCAAAGGCGGTGGCTGAGGGCGTACTGGTCAAAATAGGGCAAAAACTGGTTGACAAAGAGCCGCGTGGGTTGGAAGGTGTACAGCGGCCGAATGCCGCCCGTGGCCACCTCTAAAACATTCAGGGTTAGGTAAATTTCATCCGTTTGTTGGATGGGTTGCACGGCCGCTTTGGCTTGTTCACCCACCTTGGCTTGTTGGTTGTTTTCATTGCTCACCGCCAGATAAGCGATTTGGCGGCCATCAGGCGACCAGAAAAAAGCGAGGACGCGCTCGGCGACCAACACCGTGCTTGCCCCCGTGGCCACATCATACAACTGGAGCGGGCCGAATGAGGTGGGGCGGTTCTCGGTTGGGCTGGTATAGGCCAATTGCGCGGCCGTGGGCGACCAACTCATGGCCAAAACGCCGAGATGACGGCTTTGGTGGAGGGTTTGGGCGGGTTCATTGTCGTAGACAAACAGGGCACGGCCGCCATCACTCTCGTCGGCCGCTTTATCGCTATAGGCCAGATAACGGCCGTCGGCCGAGAGCGCCGGCGCTTGGAAAAAGCCATCCCCCCCTAAGGGCAACGGATTGACCATACCCGTCACATCCACATAGGCCAACACGCCACTGCTGGCGTGGGTCAGGGCCTGCTCATTGTCGGCCAGCCACTGCCAGTAGAGGGGTTGCCCAGTGGTCAGCACGTCGCTGGCCGCTTGGCCATCGGCAGGGGCGATGTGCAAGGCGAGGCCACGGGGGTGGTTGGCGATGAAGCTAACCTGCTGGCCGTTGGGCGACCAATATAAATAGATGGGCGTGCCAGTGGTGAAGAGCGGCACGGCCGTGCTTTCGTCCTCATCGGCCAGCACAAACACCCCTTGCTCGGCTCCACGGCCGCCGCCGCCAATGACCGCGATTTGGTTGCTGGTGGGCGACCATGCGGGGAATTGATAGAAAGTTTCCCCACTGGTCAGGGTGCGTTCGGCCGTGCCATCTGGGGCAATGGTGGCCAATTGGCCGCTGGGAGTGATAAACGCGATGCGGCCTGTAGGCAAGCTGGGTTCGGGGGTGGGCGAAGGAAGGGGAGCGGTCGTGGGCAGGGGAGTGGGGCTGGGGGATTGGGCGCAAGCGGCCGAGAAGGCCATCCCAATGAGGCAGAAAAGTATATAAAAAAGCGAGCGCATGGTTTTGTCTATCATAATCTTCCTTATGGGATTACTGGCTTGCCCATGAAGGCTATTATAAAGGGTAATTTGTATGAAGGGCGCAGGAAGAGAGAAGAGGGAAAAGAGAAGAGAGCCAAACTTTCGCGTTCTCCGCTCCCTCCGCGGTTCATTAGCTCCGTTTGCCCTGCTTGGCCGACTTTTGGGAAACCCTAGCCCAAGCTCCGCAAAGCCTCGACAAAACAGAACTTATATTCTAAAATTACGCGCCTTCTAAAAACTGATTTAGAAAATCCACCTTCTGCCATTTTGCCCCTTTGCCTTCAACCCCAATCTAAAAGGTTCAAAAAAACTATCACCCACCCATTGCGTTTAGATTCGACAAAGAAACAAAAGGAGAATTTATGTCACAAGAATACATCGAAATTCGCGGCGCACGTGAAAATAATCTGAAGAACGTTTCCTTGCGAATTCCCAAACGCAAAATCACCATCTTCACCGGCGTATCCGGCTCTGGTAAATCATCTATTGTCTTTGACACCATTGCCACCGAAGCCCAACGTCTACTGAACGAAAATTTCAGCATGTTTGTGCGGAATTTTCTGCCCAAGTATGCCCAGCCCGATGCGGATGCCATCGAGAATTTGAGCATGTCCATTGTGGTAGACCAAAAGCGGATGGGTGGCGGCTCCCACTCCACCGTGGGAACTATCACCGACATCAACACCATTTTGCGGCTGATGTTTTCGCGCATTGGGCAACCGCATGTCGGGCCGACCAATGTGTTCGGCTTCAACGACCCCAAAGGGATGTGCCCCAATTGTAATGGTTTGGGGCGCAAATTAGATGTGGACATGGATAAGTTTTTGGACACATCCAAATCGCTCAATGAAGGAGCAATTTTGTTCCCCGAATATGCTGTGGATAGCTGGGGGTGGAATTTGCTCATTGATGCGGGTTTGTTCGACCCCGACAAGAAAATAGAGGAGTACACGGCCGAAGAGATGGACTCCCTCCTGCACTGCAAACCCATGAAAGTGAAGGCCAAGATAGGCTCCAAAGATTTCAACATGACGTTCGAGGGCATCGTCGCTCGCTTCACCAACAAATACATCAAGCGCGATGTGAAAACCATGTCGGAGCGGACGCAAAAGTCGGTCGAGGCGTACATGACGATGGGGCCGTGTACGGTGTGCAAAGGCGCACGCCTGAGCCAAGAAATCTTGCAATGCAAGATTAACGGCTACAACATCGCCGACCTGACCAGCATGGAAATTACCGAATTGGTAGAGGCGGTGAAGGGCATCAAAGAGCCAGCGGCCGAGCCAATGGTCAAAGCCCTCGTCGAACGGCTACAACACCTTCTGGATATTGGGCTGGAATACCTCAGCCTTAGCCGCGAGACAGATACGCTTTCGGGTGGCGAATCACAACGGGTGAAAATCGTCAAGCATCTCGGCAGTAGCCTGACCGATGTCATTTATATCTTCGACGAGCCGAGTGTGGGGTTGCACCCCCGCGATGTGCACCGCATGAACGAGTTGTTGCAAAAACTGCGCGACAAAGGCAACACGGTCATTGTGGTGGAGCATGACCCCGATGTGATTAAAGCGGCCGACCATATCGTGGATGTCGGCCCCCATGCGGGGCGACATGGCGGCGAAATCGTCTATGAAGGCAGTTACGCCAATCTACTCAAGGCGGATACGCTGACAGGCCGACACTTGACCCAAACTATTACCCTCAAAGATTCGTTCCGCACGCCGACGGGCAAACTGCCCATCAAAAATGCCAAGGTCAATAACCTCAAGAATGTGAGTGTGGATATTCCCAAAGGGGTGCTGACAGTGGTGACGGGGGTGGCTGGCTCGGGCAAGAGTTCGCTCATTAACGAAGTTTTTCAGCGGCAACATCCCGATGCGATTGTGATTGACCAAGCGGCCGTGGGCATCTCCAGCCGCTCCAATCCCGCCACCTACACAGGCATCATGGACGATGTGCGCAAGGCGTTTGCCTCGGCCAACAAAGTGCCCGCCGCGTTGTTCAGCTTCAACTCCAAGGGCGCTTGCGAAAATTGTCAGGGGTTGGGCGTGATTTATACCGATTTGGCCTTTCTGAATGAGGCCAAATCGCCCTGCGAAATTTGCGGCGGCAAGCGATTCAAAGATGAGGTGCTGACTTACAAGCTCAATGGGAAATCTATCAGCGATGTGCTGGCCATGAACGTTCAGCAAGCGCTTGAATTTTTTGAGCTGAAGGAAGTTGTGCGCAAACTGCAAGCGATGAGTGATGTGGGGTTGGATTATTTGGGGCTTGGCCAGCCGCTCAGCACGCTTTCGGGTGGCGAGTGCCAGCGCATTAAATTGGCCAGCGAACTGCACAAAAAGGGAAGCATCTACATTATGGATGAGCCAACGACGGGGTTACACATGTCGGACATTGGCCACCTGATGGAAGTGATTGACCGCCTTGTGGACACGGGCAATACAGTGGTGGTTATTGAACACAATCTGCATGTGATTAAGAATGCAGATTGGATTATTGATATGGGGCCTGAGGGCGGCCGTAAAGGGGGGCAGGTGATGTTTGAAGGAACGCCACCAGAGTTGTTGAAGGCCAAGCAGTCGCTGACCAGTGCCTACCTTGCCAATTAACTTCTTTGGGATACACGCAGAAAAAACTGGCCGTTGAAGATAAATCCTCAACGGCCAGAATTTTGTTTTCAAGCCAAAGGCTTGCGTCGGCTGGCTGACTTTCCCAAGGTTAGGTGGTTGCCAGACTTTCCTTGTAGGGGGTACAGTCGTAGCAGATGTAAGCCCGATGTGAAGAGGATTGTATAGACAAGCATTGGGCAAGGGGGGGCGGAAGTAGGCCAAAATGGGCGAGATTGGGTAGAATGATGATTAAATGTCACCACTACCTTTGCCCTTCACCCAAAGTGAACTCCAAGCGGCCGTCCACTATGCCCTGAAAAACTGGCACAACACGGCCGCCCCTTCCCCTGAAATTCTGCAAAACCTAGCCCTCGTGCGCCAAGTTGTTGATTCAACCAATACGCTTGCCGCCATCAAAAAGGTTCTGCTCCACGCGCTCCAAATTGTCAAAGAGCATGATGGCATTGGGGGCAACTTGCTCCACGCCCGCTTTATCCAAGCCGAGCCTGAACCATTGCCCACGGCCGCCAAAACCGTCGGCCTCAGCCGCGACCAAGCCAAGCACCGCCAAGCCGAAGTTATTGAACAACTCGCGGCCGTGCTCTATGAGTTAGAGTCGGCCGCCCGCACCACCCATCGACATAGCCAAGAAGTTAACCTCACCTCCCCCACCTACACCCAACTCTTTGGCACAGATGACCACCTCGACCAACTCACCCAGTGCTTGCAGAGCCACGTCGAGCCGTGGGTCATCGCCATTGTTGGGCTGGGCGGGCTGGGCAAAACGAGTTTGGCCGATGCGGCCGTGCGCCGCCTCATCCCCGTTGGGCGTTACCAACAAGTGGTTTGGCATCGCCTGCTCACCCCGCACACGGCCGACCCCGCCCCGATCTTGCAAGCCTTGGCCGACAAGATTTGCCCTGAAGTGGCCGCACCCCAGCAAATTCCCACTCTGCGCCAACTCCTGAAAAGCACCCCTTACCTTATCGTGTTGGATAACCTTGAGGTGGACACAGCCCCTTTGCTCGACACCTTGCAAGATTGGGCCAACCCCAGCAAATTCTTGCTCACCAGCCGCCACCGCCTGCCCCCCACGGCCGTTGCCCATTCGCTCACCCTGCGCGAATTGCCATTTGAGGCGGCCGTTGCCCTCATCCATGAGCAAGCCAGCCGCATTGGCGAGCTAGAAGGAGCGACCTTTGGGGAAGAGATTCTGCGCCAAATTTATGCGGCCGTGGGCGGCAATCCCCTCGCCCTCAAACTGGTCATTGGGCTGACCAAACTATTCTCGTTCAGCCGCATTTTGGATGATTTAACGGCCGCGCATATCACCGACATCGAGGGGATGTATCGCCACATTTATTGGCAAGCATGGCACAGCCTGCCCGAAGATGCTCAACATGTGCTGGAAGTCATGCCCATCGCCTCCTCGGAGTTGGGCTTTGATATTGAGGACTTGCAACGCTCGACACCGTTTACAGCCGCCCAAATTTTATCTGCCCTGAGCCAACTGACGGCCCGTTCGTTGGTTGAAATTCGCGGCACAACATGGGAGCGACGTTACGGGTTGCACCGCCTGACCGAATCGTTTCTGCGAACAGAGATTATTCATTGGCCAGAAGAAATGGGGTAGGAGGTTACAGGTGACAAGTTACAGGTGATAGTGATATGTCATTTGCAACTTGTAACTTGTAACCTGCAACCAACACATCATGGTTCCTGTTGCACCCCTTTCCCCTAGTCCTCGCTTCGTCACCGCGCTGGCGGCCAATTTGCAAGCGTGGCACGGCCGCACGGCGCGTCTCCAAACAGACGAGGCCATTCAACGACTTAACCCCGAGTTTCCCAACCTGTTGCGAGTCAATGGCCAGCGGCCGTGGCTACCGCCCAACGCGCCCAGCTCCTGTTGCCTCATCTGCCCGAAAACGAGGAGCTAACGGCCGAGATACACCTCATCCTTGGCCAAGCCTACTTGGCAGGGCGCGATTACACCCTTGCCCGTGAACACGCCAACGAAGCATTCGGCTGGGTGCGCCATTACTCTCCCCACCACATTTTGCTCATTGAGCTATTGGGCATGTTGGCACACCACGAAGGGCAACACGAAGAGGCGTGCCACTATTACCAACAAGCCATCGCCCTGCAACAACAAACGGGGTACACCACCTATCACCACCGCACCCTGAACCAATTGATCCTCGCCTTGCAGGCACGCGAGGAGTGGGCGGAAGCACACACCATCTCCCACCAACTTATCGCCCACTTGCGCCAAACGGACTATGTGTTGGAACTGGCACAGGCGTTGCTGAATCAGGGCGCGGCTTATTATGGGCAGGCAGATTTGGCCAACGCGGCCGAACGTTTTGCCGAAGCGGAGCTGTTGCTCCAGCCCGTACCCCGTGAATTTGAGCTGAAAGGGGTGCTGAACAACAACTTGGCTTGTGTGTGGCGCGACCGTGGGGAATGGGCACTGGCCGAACAGTTTTACCAACGCAGTTTGGCCGCTTATGAACAGATGGGGGACGTTCTGCGCTCGGCCCAAGTGTGGGGCAACATGGGTAAACTCTTTTTGCGCCAGAATTTGCCCGAACTCGCCCACTCTCGCCTTGTCCAGTCCTTGCGGTTGCTGGCAACCCTACGCCATAATAAAAATGCACAAGCTCTCTATAAGGAATATAAAAACCTGTTAGACGGTTTGTGACAAACGCCGAAGGTTCTTGCTAGTTCACCTCCTTCTAGCAATCCCGCAAAAAAAGTGAGCAGTACGCCAAACGTACTGCTCACTTTTTTGTTAGAGCTTTCTAGCCGGGGCAACCTCCGCCGTTGCCACTCCCAGCCGTTTGGCAATCGTTGGCCCACACAGGGGTGTGGCCAGTATGTAATGGTGCAATGAGGGTGAGGCCGAGAACGGCCGTGACCAAGTAAACCCGCCAACGAGCAAAGTGTAAACCTTTCATCACGTACTCTCCTGTTTTGATGGCGACTCACTTGAGAATGGCGCGCCGTGCAGGAGACCGATTGACAGACCCTGCACCCCATGAGATGCCCAAGAGTCGTGATGGAAAAAGAAACTGATTGTTCAAGTGCGACGCTGATTCAGGGGAGAAATGAGGTTCCCCACCCCTCCAATTGCGTCCTGTTGAAGAGGTTTTGTCTGCCTTTTAGTTACCGTAACTTGCCTTAATAGTAGAAAAAGGTGGGGGCAAATTCTGGGTTCAAATCGTGCCATTTTGGCGAGGTGAAAATGAGGTGTGATGTTGTTTAAGGTAGTTGCACGGCCGTAAGCAAGCCGACAACTCGGGAATAGTGCCTATTGTTGGGGAAGGAGAAATTGGATGCCTGCGGATTTGGAAGGGACTCTCGGCCGCTATCTACAAAGCTCCCACTACTCGGCCGGGCAATTGGCCGCGCTCTCGGGGGTTCCCAAGCGCACCATTATCAATTGGCTGACAGGGCGGGTGAGCAAGCCCCACCAGTGGCAAGCGGTGGTGCAGGTGGCGGCCGCGCTGAAGTTGGAGGAGATGGAAGCGAACCAGCTTTTGGGAGCGGCCGGCTACCCCCCCATTGCCCAGTTGCGCGGCACGGCCGCGACCCAGTACCAGCCCCTGCTCGCCCCGTGGCCTGCCACGGCCGCCCCCTTCCAAGCCATTCCCGCCCTGCCCTATTTTGTTGGCCGCGAGGAGCTAATTGCCCAACTGAGTGACAGCTTCATCGCGGCGCACCCCTTGGCCACCTACCATTTGTACGGCATGGGCGGCGTGGGCAAGACCAGCCTCGCCGCACACCTTGCCTACCGCTTGCGGGCCTACTTCCCCGATGGTGTTTTGTGGGCGCAAGTAGACGCGACGAACACGCTGACTATCTTGAGCCAGTTCGCCATGAGTTATGGGGAGAATGTGCGCCAATATCCCGACGTGGAGAGCCGGGCCACGGCCGTGCGGGCTATTTTGGCGCACAAACGCTTTCTGATGGTGTTGGACAATGTGGAAAATAGTGGGCAGTTACGGCCGCTTCTCCCCCCCACAACAGGCCATGCGGCCGTGTTGGTAACGAGCAGACACCAATTGGCCGCGCTGGATGGCCTCCCCCGTTTTCGCGTGAACTCCTTTGCCCCGCACAGCGGCGAATCGCTGGCTTTGTTTCGCCAGTTGCTCGGCAGAAAGCGAGCCGAGGAGTGGGAGCCGTTGCTGGTGGGGGTGGCGGACTGCCTTGGGCATTTGCCGCTGGCCCTGACGATTGCGGCGGGGCAGTTGCACGGCCGCACCACCCGCCAAGCGCAAGCATATACCCAGCGCATTCAGCAAGCGGGGCACACGTTGGATGCGCTGACCGACGAAGATAGGAGTGTGCGTCTCTCGTTGGGGGAAAGCTACCACGCTTTGCCGCTGGAGTTGCGCCGCTTTATGGTCGCTTTGGGCGCGTTGGAAGCGGCCGATTTCTCCCCCCGTGCGGCGGCCATCATGGCCAAAGTGTTGCCCAGCACGGCCGCACAATACCTGCACCTGCTAAGTCAACGCTCGTTGGTGCAACCAGCCCCCGAAGGCAGGTATAGCTTGCATCCCCTCCTGCGTGCTTTTGTGGGCGAACAAATGGAAGCCAAATCCCCCCCCCCCCTGCGCCGCGCCCAGCCGTGGCCGCCCCCCGCTTACTCCCTGCCGCCGTGGCCAAACAGCCCAACCGCTTTGCTGTACACGGGGCAAGGTTATTGCCCGTGAGATAGAGGGTAGAGATAGAGATAGAGGGGGTAGGCGGTGAAAAAAGTGAAGAGCCCCACCCCCCTCGCCACCCCTTCGGCGGGCGAACCCCCTTTCTTCTAACCACGCCCTCTATCTCACCGCACCCGTTCCCCTGTTTGGACGCGCCACAGGCTGGCGTAGAGGCCGTTGTGAACCACCAACTCATCGTGCGTGCCCTGTTCGCGCAATTCCCCTTTGTCCATCACATAAATGCAGTGGGCGTTGCGGATGGTGGAGAGGCGGTGGGCGATGACGATGGTGGTACGGCCGACGGTAATCCGCTCCAACGAGCGTTGGATGGCCGCTTCGGTCTCGTTGTCCACGGCCGAAGTCGCTTCGTCTAGCACCAACACGGGTGGGTTTTTAAGCACGGCGCGGGCAATTGAGATGCGTTGCCGTTGGCCACCCGATAACTTCTGGCCCCGTTCGCCAACGATGGTTTCGTATTCATCGGGCAACTCCATGATAAATTCGTGCGCTTCGGCGACTTTGGCGGCCGCGATGACATCTTCCATGCTGGCCCCAAAGGAGCCATAGGCGATGTTTTCGTAAACTGTGCCGTGGAAAAGGTAAACGTCTTGGCTGACAAAGCCAACTGCTTTTCTTAAATCATGTAGGCGCAAGGAGCGAATATCTTGGCCATCGAGGAGGATACGGCCGCTTTGGGCTTCGTAGAAGCGGAGCAGGAGCTTGACGACTGTGCTTTTGCCGCTCCCCGTTGCCCCCACAAGGGCGATGGTATCCCCAGCGGGGACGTTGAGTGAAAGATTGCGGATAACGGCCGCGCGACGCTCGTAATTAAATGAGACTTGGTCGAAGATAACTTCGCCGCGTACCTGTGGCGTGGGCAGGGTTTGCGGGCCATCCAAAATGGTGGGGACTGTTTGGAGCAGGTCGAGCATTCGGCTGGTGGAGGCCATTGCCCGCTGGTACTGGTCGAGCGTTTCGCCCAAGCGGGTGAGCGGCCAGAGGAGCCGCTGGGTCATAAAGACGAGGATGCTGTAGGCGCCGACGTTGAGCTGGCCTTCGACGGCGATGAGACCCGCGCCGACCATGATGGCACTGAAGCCAAGGGCGATGATCATGCGGATGACGGGGACGAAGGCGGCACTGAGGGCGATGGCGTGTTCGTTCTTGGCTTGGTAGACATGGCTTTCGCGCTCAATTCGGCCGAGTTCGTACTGCTCGGCCGTGTAGCTTTTGATAGTGGCGATGCCGCCGAGGTTGTTGGCGAGGAAGCTATTGAGGATGCTGACTTGTTCGCGGACGGCAATATAGCGGGGGGCGATGCGTTTTTGGAAGACCCACGAGCCGAAAAAGACAAAAGGCATGGGCAGGAGAGCCATCCACGCTACGCTGGGGGTGAGGTAGATGAACATGCCGCCGACGGTGATGACGGTGGTGAGGAATTGAATGAGTTCATTGGCGCGATGTCGAGGAAGCGTTCCAATTGGTTCACGTCATCGTTGAGGATGGGCATCAGCCACCTGTACTGCGCTCTTCAAAGTAGGCCAGCTCCAGCTTTTGGATGTGGCCGTAGCCATCGAGACGGAGGGCGTGTTGGATGCTTTGGGCGAGGTTGCGCCAGTAGATTTTGAGGAGGTACTCGAAGAGGGATTCTAAGGCCCAGATGATGAGGGTGGAGAGGGCGAGGATGAGGAGCTGGGTGCGAACGTCGGGGAAGCCGAAGCTGGCGATGATGGAGTCTTCTTGGTTGACGACGATGTCCACGGCCGTGCCAATTAAGACGGGCGGGGCGAGGTCGAAGACTTTGTTGAGAATGGAGAAGAGGGTGGCCAGCCAAATGCGGGTGCGGAAGGGTCGGCCGTAGCGCAGGAGGCGAACAAGGGGGGAGGCGTTGGTTGTAATAGACATGGGTCTAATTATCAATGAGCAGGGGGCAATGAGCAATGAACAAACGGTAAGCCCTCACCCCAGCCCTCTCCCACAGGGAGAGGGAGCTAATTCCCCTTGCCCCAGCCCTCTCCCATGGGAAAAGGGAGCCAATTCCCCTCTCCCTTGGGGAGAGGGGCTAGGGTGAGGGCGGTTTTCCCTCACACTCTCCCCCACCCCTAACATCGTCCCCCAAACAGCCACGGCCGACTTTGCACCACCTCCCCGACAGAGGGAAGGCTAAATTAAAATAGACGCTTCCTAGTTCTTCTACCATTTTGTTTATTTGTCTATTGGTGTATGGGTGTATTCAATACACCACGACACCATTACACCACTACACCCCTATGTTCCCCACCAAACACCTCCCCACCATCTTCCTCCTCACCCTCGCGCTGTGCCTGCTGGGGTGCAACACGGCCGCGCCGACACACGCCGCCCACCCCACGCCCACGGCCGCGCAAAGCTGGGGCAAACAGCGTTCATGCAGAACTGCGGCAGTTGCCACAGTGCAGGCCGATGAGGCGATACCGTAGCCATCGTTGAAGGGGGTGGGCAACAGGGCGGCCGAACGGGTGCCGGGGCAGGATGCGCGAACCTATTTGATGACTTCGATTCTAAACCCGAGCGCATACCTTGTGGAGGGGTTCCAAGATGGGCTGATGCCCGCCAATTTGGCTAAAAAGCTGACGGGGGAGGAGCTGGATGGGGTGATTGAGTATCTGCTGACGTTGGAATAGGGGGAAAATGGGTTCCTGTTAGGAGAAAATAGGAACCAAAACCACTCATTATTAACACGCCACAAGGTAATAATCATCGCAGGGGCGGAAGGGCGGCGTGTGGTGCAAACACAAACCACCGTGATTCTTCTCGCCGCCCGCTCACCTAATGGGTTAACCGTCCTTGCGGGTGAGCAGGCGTAGAAGTTTCCTTACAAGTACCACTCATATCTTTTTCGCGCCCTCCCGCCCCTTGACACAATCTCCTCGATTAGGCCACTTTGTTTTTGGGGGCAAAAGGGGCTAGCGCAACTAATTTGTTTTATGCTAGAATGCCTTGCAATTGGTAGCCCAAAGCGTTAGGAGGCGCATGACACTCTAGGACAGCCTAATTAAATCGTCGAGGAAGTCCCCACCCTGCTGGCCATCTAAGCTAAATAGCCCAACGAGTTGCCTCAACAGCGCAACAAGTTACCCCAACACTTAAATAAATTGCCCCAACGGTTTAACGAGTTGTTCCAACAACTTAACGAGTTAACTCAATGGTTTAATAAGTTGTTCCATTGGCTCAACGAGTTACCCCAACGGCGCAATGAGTTGCCTCAACGGTTCAACGAGTTGCCTCAACGGCTCAACAAGTAGCCCCAACGACTCAACAAGTAGCCCCAATGACTTAACGAGTTTATTGTGTTCTTTAGGCAACCCATCTGGTTATTTTAATTGGTAATTGCCCGCTCTACGGGGCACATTGTAAGGGCAATCCTTGTGGTTGCCCTCCCCTGTTTGATTTGTTTAATCCTGTGGGCAGGCATAAAGCCTGCCCCTACGATTTGTTTATCATAAGGAGGATTTCCCCATGAACCGTGTTTCGCGCAGTATTGCCCAACAGTTGCTCGATGCTGAATTAGCCATCAACAACACCCTTGCCAGCCCGACCATTTTGGCGGCCGTGGGCTTATATGGCTATTCCCAAATTCGCATGGAAGCGGCCAAAACGTTGTTCCAAGAGGCGTTGGAGTTAACCGAGAAGCAAAAGAAGGAGTATGGCGACCAATATGAGGCGACCGCTGGCGTGCAACGGGCGTGGGATGGGAAGCGGCCGTGGCTTACGCCGCTTCGCTCAAAATTGCCCGCATCGCCTTTCGGGGCAACAACGCCGCCCGCAATGCGTTGGGGCTAGAAGGCATTCGCAAGCAAAGCCTCAGCGGCTGGCTCAGCGAGGCACGTCGCTTTTACAACAACATGCTCCGTGATGCGGAGTTAATGGCGGCTATGGAAACCTTTAACTACACCGAGGCGAAGTTTGAGGCAGAAGCGGCCTTGGTAGAGGCGGTTGCGGCGGCCAGTGAGTTGCAACATCGTGAACGAGGGGTGGCTCAGGAAACAACCAAACTGCGCGATGAAAGCTGGATGCGTTAATGCAGTGGCTGGCCGATTTAAAACGCAATCGCCGAAATTGCACTGGCAGATTCGCCCCAGCAGTTGGAGCAGTTGGGTTGGGTCGTGGGTATAAAACATCAGGTGACAGGCACTTTAAAAGTGCCTGTCACCCAATTGTGTTGCTATGGACACTGACGCACACACCACCAATTATCAAGCGGCCAACGATATTAATTTCTCTATTCGGGGGATTACGTTGCGGGCAACCAAATCATCTATGGCTTACCTATTCAAGATATTGAGCACTTGCCGCCCGAGGCAGGAGAGCCACCCTATCAGGGGTTGCGCTCCTTTGACGAGTCGCAAGCGGAGTGGTTCTTTGGGCGAGAACAGTTAACGGCCGTGCTGGCCAATCGCCTACACGAAACAAATTTTTTAGCCGTCGTGGGCGATTCAGGCAGTGGTAAATCCTCTGTGGTGCGGGCGGGGGTCATTCCTGCCTTTAAAGGGGTGACTCTGGTGGCGGGAGGGTCAGTTCCGCCGCTGGGCCATTGGCAAGTGCATCTGTTCACGCCCACGGCGCGGCCGTTGGAAAAGCTGGTGACAGTGTTATGGCCAGATGATGTGAGCCAGCAAACGGCCGTGCGCGACCAGCTTTTGTTTAGCCCCTCGGCCTTATCCCACTTCTTAGCCCCCCGCACCTCGGTGCTTGCCCCTCTTTTGCTTGTCATAGACCAGTTCGAGGAGCTTTTTAGCCAGTGCCAAGATGAGGCGCAACGGCGGGCATTCATCGCCAATATCGTGCAGGCCGCTTCGCCCCTCTGCAAAATCGTTATTACCCTCCGCGCCGATTTTTATTCTGCCTGTTTGCCCTATGAACCGTTGCGGCAAAGTTCTGCAAACAGGGCAAGCACTCATAGGTGCCACTCAACGAGGCGGAGTTACAGGAGGCGATCTTTGGCCCTGCTTGGCAAGGCGGCTGGCTGTTTCAGGCGGGGTTGGTGACGCAACTGTTGGCCGATGTGGCCGGAGAGGCGGGAGCCTTGCCCTTGCTCTCCCACGCCCTGCATGAGACGTGGCAACGGCGGCGCGGCCGTGTGCTCACTCTTTCGGGTTACACTGAGGCGGGGGGAGTCAAGAAAGCCATCGCCGAAACAGCAAATGGGATTTATAAGGAGCTATCGGCCGATGAGCACCAACTCGCCCAACACATTTTTGTGGAGCTAACCGAACTGAATGAGCTAACGCCGAGCAAGGATAGCAGTCGGCCGCTGGCTTGGGCGGATGTGGCGCATCTGCCAGCGGCCGTGCTCCTTGTGGAGCGGCTCGTCGCGGCGCGTCTGCTCACTAAAAGCGAGCGGGAACTGCACATTGCCCACGAGGCGCTCATTCGGGAGTGGCCGCTCCTGCGGGGATGGCTTACGGATAATCGGACGGAGCTGGTGTTGCACCGCAAGCTAAACAGGGCGGCGCAGGAGTGGCACAGCCAACAACGGCGGGCGGATTATCTCTATCGCCCCGCGCAGTTGGAGCAGTTGGCGGGCTTATTGGCTCACTCCGCTCAGCCGTTGTCGCCTTTAGAGCAGTCGTTTGTGCAAGCCAGTCGCCAGCAGGAGCGGTGGGTGCGCTGGCAGAAGGTAGGGGGAGCGGCCGTGGGGGTGTTGGTGCTCATGGCCATGCTCTATGTGCAGTGGGTGCGCCCGGCCGTGTGGCGGTCGCAAGCCATTGCCCTGACAGAGTTGGTCTCTGTGGATGCCCAAAGTATCCCTGTGTGTTTGTCAGAACGAGTCAATGAGTTTTTGTTTTGCCCACAGGGTTCGGCCGTTGGCCAAGAGATAGCTGTGGCCGCTTTTGCCATAGAAAAGAAGAAGTCTCTAACGCGCAATACCTGTTGTGTATGCAAGCAGGGGGCTTGTCAGTCTCCTCCTAATAATGATGAGTATGGTGATGCGACTCGGGCAAGTTTTCCTGTGCAAGAGGCATGCGGTACAGGCTGTGAAGTATTGTCAGTGGCTCGGCCGACAGTTGCCAACAGAGTTGCAATGGGAGGTAGCACTGGGGCCAGTCGCATCAGGCTTAGTAACACCTTTTGAAGCAATTCCTGTTTACGAACTGATTGATGAGTCTTCCTATGGGGTCTTTAATCTTTTTTTAGGCAATGTCTCCGAATGGACAAGGTCTTATGGGCAAAGCAATGACAATCAATATGTGGAGGTATTATGGAATGAAAAAGAAGAAATTTAGAAAGAGATAGGTCTTTGATACTTCGAGGGGGAAACTTCTTAGGTGATGACAAACGATTTGAATCTGATCCACGCTTATCCAAGCAAATATTTGGCTTTCGTTGTGTGTCAAATTCAGCAAAATAACCTCATGTAATAAAGGAGAGGCAACATGTCTACTGATAACTTTAGTGATACAGGGCTGGAGATGGGCAATCTGGGTGAATCCGCCATAGAAAGCCGACGGATTACGGTTCGTCAAAAAGTGTTTACAAATCAGGAAGGCCAGCAATTATTGGTCGAAGTCATTGGCAATTCAGATTTGGTTAGTCCTTATTTAGAAGAACTTAAACTTGGTTTTCGCATTGAGCCAATTACCGAAGCACCCCCAGTGAGGGCTGAGGGCAAAAGAAGATATTCCCAAGGAGGGGCTTCGAGCTTTAATGTGGATGGTTTCAACATTTGGCTCAAATTTTTGGCTGTTGAACCACCTTATAATTGGGAAATTTTAATTGATCCCCAGCTTAATGTCGTTATTGAAGGAAAAGCTATCCCTCATGAATATTGGACAACTAACTCTACTAGCGTTACGGCAACTATTCATGCGTCTGGTGGGAAATTAAACATGAAAGTTGCTTCTAAAGCGGCTGTTACGGTAGTTAAAAATGGGCGTAATAGACATGTAACAGCAAATGCGTCTGCACAATCGTTTCAAATCAAAGTGGATGGACTAGATGATAAGAACCAATATGATTTGTATCTTAAAAGCCAGTTTCCTATAGAGTTGCTTAATCTGGGGTGGCTCACCTCTCTCGCGTCCTTTCTTCCCAAGAAAGAAATGGCAGGGGAAATCATAAAATCATGTCGGGACAAGAAAGCGCAACATAGGAGCGAGAAGGTGCGGAAACCGTTCACCCAAAACTCATTACGGCCGTTCTGCGCCTCCTCGCCCATTACTCCCCCCACCAACGGGCAAGAAAGGCGTATGGATATTGTCGAAGATGGGTGGCACGGAAGATGCTCCTGATGAGATGGGGTTAGTGAATGTAGAGATGATAGGCAAAAAAGAGGGGGCAAGCAACATGAGCGGCTCCCCATTTTCCCAGTTGGAAACGGCCGTTTCCCTCGCTATACTACCCCTCATCGCTTACCCACCCCCACTCCTACCCACCCCACCGGAGACCCCATGAAATCCCTTCTCAAATGGCTCGGCCGCATCCTCCTCGGGCTACTACTCCTCCTCGTTCTGCTCTTTGTCACCGCTGGCTTCCTCCCCCAGCCGGCCGACCCTGTCATAGACATGGCCACCCACGGCGCAGGCTCCAGCACCATCCTGCCCTCTTACACGGGCTTGCAACGCGCCTTCCCCGCCTCCAACGAACCCGCCGAAAACCCCAGCACACCCGCCAAAGTCGAACTCGGCCGTCTCCTCTTCTTCGACCCACTCCTCTCCAGCAACGATGAACTCGCCTGCGCCAGTTGCCACCAGCCCGACTTGGGCTTCAGCGACGGCCGTGCCACCCCCCTCGGCCTCGACGGCCAACCCCTCGAGCGCAACGCCCCCACCCTGTGGAACGTCGCCTACGTCCAAAACCTCTTCTGGGACGGCCGTGAAACCTCCCTCGAAAGCCAAGTCAACACCCCCCTCACCCATCCCAACGAGATGGGCGTAGCCGACCCCGCCGCCCTCCAAGCCGAACTCCGCGCCATTCCCGAATACATCACCCTGTTTGATGAGGCGTTTGGCGGCGGCGAAGCGGCCGTCACCCCCACCAACATGGCCTACGCCCTCTCCGCCTTCCAGCGCACCCTCCTCACCGACAACAGCCCCTTCGACCGCTACGCCGCTGGGGAATTCGAGGCACTCACCAGCCAACAACGGCGCGGCCTGACCCTCTTCCGTTCAGGAGCGACCCGCTGTTTTGAATGTCACGGTGCCCCCACCTTTGCCAGCGACACCTTCCGCGTCGTCGGCCTCCCCAGCGATGACCTCGGCCGTGCTGGCGTGGTAGACGACGGCCAGCAAGGCGCGTTTAAAGTCCCCACCCTCCGCAACATCGCCCTCAGCGCCCCCTACATGCACGATGGTTCCAAAGCCACCCTCGCCGAAGTCATAGACTTTTATGCCGATGGCGGCGGCCGTATCCACGGCCAAGAAAACATAGATGCCTTCGTGCAAGGCTTCGAGATGACCGACCAAGAGCGCGAAGACCTCGTCGCCTTCCTCCACGCCCTCACCGATGAGAGCAACCTCCCCGCCATCCCCGCCAGCGTCCCCTCGGGACTGCCCGTGCCCATTACCGCACAGGATAACCCCGGCCGTCTGCTGGCCGCGACTTACAATGCGGGCGGTGAGGCGGCCGTCAACGAAGACAGGCCCGCTGAAGAAATTACTGTGCAGGCGGGGGAGAGCATTCAGGCGGCCGTGGACCGTGCCCAGCCCGGCGACACCATCCTCATCCCCTACGGCGTTTACAACGAGCGCGTCGTCATAGACATCAGCGACCTCACCGTACACGGTATCCCCAACTCCGCTGGCGAATACCCCATTTTAGATGGCGAAAACAACTTCCCCGAAGCCATCATCGCCTCGGGCAACAACTTCACCGTCGGCTATCTCCACGTCCGCAACTACACCGATAACGGCATCCTCGTCGAAGGCGTGACCAACGTCCACTACCACGACATCTTCGCCGAAAAGACAGGCGCATACGGCATTTATCCCGTCCAAAGCACCAATGTTCTCATCGAACGCATCGAAGTCACCGGCGCCGACGACGCAGGCATTTACGCGGGCCAGTGCGAAGCAGTCATCGTGCGCGATAGCGTCGCCTACGGCAATGTGATTGGCATCGAATTGGAAAACACCCTCGGCGGCGAAATCTACAACAACCACACCTACGGCAACACGACAGGCATCTTCGTCGTCATCCTGCCCCAACTCAGCTCCAAAATTTCGCGCAACACCCTCGTCTATAACAACATCGCCGATGACAATAACTTGGAGAACTTCGGCCGTGCCGGCACCACCGTCAGCCTCCTCCCTCCCGGCGTGGGCATTCTCCTCCTCGGCACAGACCAAAGCGAAGTCTACGACAACACCATGCGCGGCAACAAAAGCACAGGTGTGGCCGTCTTCAGCCTCACCAGCACAGGCCAATTCGATGTCAACGAGTTGGATATTGGTTCCCTGCCCGAAGGCAACTGGGTGCATAACAACAGCTACGAAAACAACGGCTACGACCCCGACCAGTTCATCAAAGATTTAGGCATCCCCGTCGGCGATGTGCTTTGGGATGGCACTGGCTCAGGCAACCGCTTCGACGAATCGGCCGCGACCACCTTCCCGCCCCTTCTGCCCAGCAACAACTGGCCCGCCTTCGCCCAACGCGCCTATGGCAACATCCTCGGCTGGCTCCTCAGCTTAGTCGGCTAAGAGTAGAGAGAAAAGAGAAGAGAGAAAAGGGGGAAGCGTGTTCTCTTCTCTCTTCTCTCTACTCTCTTCTTTTGAACAACAAAAAAGCCAGCTTGGGCAAGCTGGCTTTTAATGTGAGAGCCACCTATGGGAATCGAACCCATAACCTACCACTTACGAAGCGGTCACTCTGCCAATTGAGCTAAGGTGGCAATCGAGGGAAATTATAACAAGGGTGTGGGGGAGATGCAAAAGGTTACTCGTTATTCGTGATTCGTTATTTAATGGACGTGTTTCATTTTAGCTGGGGATGACCCGCTGTAGGGGTAGGCCTTGTGCCTACCCTCGGCCTCGTAATACCCAGAAATCCGGGCAACCACAAGGGTTGCCCCTACAGCCCGCTCTCCACTGACTAAAACACACCTTATTCAATCGCTCTTCAACCCGTTGCCGTTATATTTGTACCTGTCTCTCCACAGCCAACACCCACCTTTGCCCACCGTTCACCTCATTTAAGCCATGTCCTCTTGGAACAGTGAACCCGCAATTAACAACCAGCGCGAGCGAATCTTGCTCGGCCTTGCCATCTTGTTTGTGTTTAGCAACGGCATCGCGCTGGGTCTTGTCCAAACGGCCGCGTTTAACCTGCGCCACCTCTGGCCTGTCAGCCTGTGGGCGGTGCTGGCCATTGGCGGTCAACTCCTCCTCCACCGCTACAAACCCACCCACGACCCCTACTTGTGGCCGCTCGTCTCGCTCTTGTTGGGCTGGGGCATCTTGCTGGTGGATAGATTAGCCCCCAACTTTTTAGCGCGGCAGGTCGCGTGGGTCGCCTTGGGCACGGCCGTGGCTCTCGCCGTGGCCATCTGGCCGCGCAACCTGCGCTTCTTGCGCCAATATCGGTACACATGGCTTCTCGGCGGGTTGCTCTTACTGGGTGCGACGTTCCTCTTTGGGGTTAATCCCTCGGGCTTTGGGGCACAACAGTGGCTCCGCCTCCCTTTTCTGCGCTTCATCTACTTCCAGCCCTCCGAATTGCTCAAGCTCCTGTTGGTCGTCTATCTGGCCAGTTACTTTGCCGATAGGCAAGAGTTGTTGCGGCTCAACGGCCGTCACACCTTGCCTTATCTCGCCCCCCTGTTGCTCATGTGGGGCTTCTGCATGATTCTGCTCGTCTGGCAACGGGATTTGGGCGCGGCTACCCTCTTTTTCATCCTCTTCCTCACCTTGCTCTACTTGGCCACGGGCGAACGTTTGTATGTGTGGGGCGGGCTGGGTCTGCTGGCTCTCGCGGCCGTCTTCGCCTATTTCGCCTTCGATGTGGTGACGTTACGAGTAGATGCGTGGTGGAATCCGTGGCCCGAGGCGGACAACCGCGCCTTTCAGATTGTGCAATCGCTCTACGCCCTCGCCAGTGGGGGGGTGTTCGGCCGTGGCATCGGCCAAGGCTTTCCCCACCTATATTCCCGTGGTTCACTCCGATTTTGCCTTTGCCGCCCTTGGCGAGGAGTGGGGCGCGGTGGGCAGTTTAGCGGCCGTGGCTTGCTTCGCTCTGCTGGCTCAGCGCGGCTTGTGGGTGGCTTTGCACAGCCAACGGCCGTTTCGCACCTACTTGGCCGCTGGCATCACCATTCTGTTCAGCACCCAAGCCTTGCTCATCATGGGCGGTGTCACCAAACTCCTGCCCCTCACGGGTGTTACCTTGCCCTTTGTCAGTTATGGCGGGAGTTCGCTCATGGTTAGCTGTCTCATGGCGGGCTTGCTTTTACACCTATCGAGTGAGTAAAAGGAGGGAAAGGTGTGAAAAGTAAGAAATAAAAAGTGAGAAGTGGGGCATTTAGCCAGCCACTTCTCACTTTTTACTTTTCACCTTTTACCTTTCACGCAAGCGAAAGGCAACGGCCGTGGATTACTCAGCGGGGAGCAACACCGCGTCAATCACATGAATCACGCCATTCGTGGCGAAAATATCGGTGATGATGACATTAACCGTGCCGTTGAGCACAACCCCATCATCCGTCACTTCAATCGTAATCTCTTGCCCATTCAGGGTCACGACCGATTCCAAGCCCACCACCGCTTCAGCGGCCGCAATGCCATCCACCACGTGGTAGAGCAGAATGTCGGTCAACGCACCTTCGGGGTCAGCCAACAGCGCCTCAATCGTGCCTGCGGGCAGGGCGGCAAACGCCTCATCAGTGGGGGCAAACACGGTGAATTCCCCTTCACCAGCCAATGTCTCCACCAAGCCGGCCGCTTCTAAGGCGGCCACTAGCGTCGTAAAGTTGCCATCGGCCACGGCGATTTCGGCAATGCTCATCGTCGGCTCTTCCATTTCCATCGTCTCATCAGCGGCGGGGAGCAACACCGCATCAATGACGTGAATCACGCCGTTTGTGGCCATGATGTCCGTCGCCACGACGTTGACTGTGCCATTCAGCACAACCCCCGCATCGGTCACTTCAATGGTCACTTCTTGGCCATTCAGCGTCATAACCGATTCCATACCCACCACATCTTCGGCCAAGGCCACGCCATCTACGACATGGTAGAGCAGAATGTCGGTCAACACGCCTTCGGGGTCAGCCAACAGGGTTTCCACAGTGCCTTCGGGCAAAGCGGCAAATGCCTCATCGGTGGGGGCAAAAACGGTGAACGCGCCTTCACCCGACAGGGTTTCCACCAAGCCAGCGGCATCTAAAGCGGCCACCAGGGTGGTGAAACTGCCATTGTCCACCGCGATTTCAGCAATGCTCATTGTCGGCTCTTCCATTTCCATCGCCTCATCGGCGGGGGGGAGCAAGACAGCATCAATCACATGGATGACACCATTGGTGGCCATAATGTCGGTCGTCACGACGTTGACGGAGCCATTCAGCACCACGCCGCTATCGGTCACTTCAATGGTCACATCCGCCCCGTTCAGGGTGGTGACGGATTCAAGGGTGACGACGGTTTCGGCTAAAGCCACGCCATCTACCACATGGTAGAGCAGGATTTGGGTCAACGCACCTGTGGGGTCAGCCAACAAGGTTTCCACAGTGCCCTCGGGCAAAGCGGCAAATGCGTCGTCGGTGGGGGCAAACACGGTGAACGCGCCTTCACCCGACAGGGTTTCCACCAAGCCAGCCGCATCTAAAGCGGCCACCAGTGTGGTGAAACTGCCATTGTCCACGGCGATTTCAGCAATGCTCATGGTGGGTTCCATGACTTCGGGCATTGGCTCGGCCGTGGGTTCGGCGGTCGGCTCGGCCGTGGGTTCCACAGGGACGGCCGTTGGCTCCGGGGCGGGTTCGGCCGTGGGGGCAGGGGTTGCTTGGCCACCGCAAGCGGCCAAAGCGAGGGCTAACAATAGGCTCAACAGGACAAATAATCTGTTTTTCATCTTCTTTTTCGCTCCTTGTGCGATTCGTTTCGTTTCGTTTTTCACTTCTTCAAGCAGTTGGGTAAAGGGTTGGTGAGAGGTGGCCACGACTCAACCAGCGCAGAGGCATGGAAGGGTTTATAAAGTGTGAGTGTGATGCTTTCCATGCGTCACATAAGTTCAACAGTAACGGACGGCTGTCAATTTGTCAATGTTTTGCACAATTAGAAATCTGTTTACGCCTCTCTTTGTAAGCAACAAGTTAGACAAAGTTCGTTTTTAGATACAAAAACTTGGACAATTCGTACAAATTGTCCAAGTTTAATAAACGGCCGCTGTTAGATAAGCGGCACATTAACGGCTCTTCTTTTGGCGCAAAACAAACGGGCAGGCTTCCTGAAAAAAGTTACTGTTTATTGGTTACTAGTTATTGATACGCCCCAACCACCAGCCACCAATAACGAATAACTATTTTTTCCGCAAGAGGCGGAAGAATTGTTGGAGGAGGTCGGCCGCTTCCCCCGCCAGCACCCCGCTGGTGATTTCGACGCGGTGGTTAAACCCCTCGGCCGCGAAAATATCGACAATGGAGCCGTGCGCCCCAAAGCGCGTATCTTTGGCTCCATAGACCAAACGCGGCAACCGCGCTTGCAACATCGCCCCCGCACACATGGGGCACGGCTCAAGTGTGCAATAAAGCGTCACGCCAATCAGCCGCCAATTGCCCAAGAATTGCGCCGCCTCTTGCAAGGCGATAATTTCGGCGTGGGCGATGGGGCTTTGGTCGCTCTCTTTACGGTTGTAGCCACGGCCGATAATCTGCCCCTCCCACACCGCCACCGCCCCCACAGGGACTTCTTCAAGTTCGGCCGCTAACTGCGCCTGCGCCAACGCTTCGCGCATCCACTGTTCATCATTTGGTATATTCATTGAGTTGAGAATTTGGGAGATGAAGAGAAGGGTCACTTCTCTAAGGGCATTTGTTACAAATGAGGGTTTTTAGACCAAGTTAAACGTAAAAACAAGTTTACCCCTTTGTTTCATTGCTCTTTTGCCTTTTTGTAATAAAAATTTATTGCAAAAAGGCAAAAGAGAGAAAGGGCAAAAGGCATTTAATCATCATAAATAAGAGCATGATTGAGGGCTGATTTTATGCGGGCAGAGGTAGGAACCGCAAATTATCCAACCAAATAGCCTTTTTACGGCCGCTCCCCAACAGCGGAACTTCCTCACCCCTGAACCGTGATGTTTGCCACCCAGTGGGGGAGAGGAGAGGGGGTAAGATGGTGGGAATTAGGGGCAGGGGAGCAAGAGAGCAAGCGACTGAGAGACTGAGCGACTGACAGACTGAGAGACTAAAAACTATGAAATACGGCATACCCAAAGAAGTGCGAGACATGGAAACCCGCGTCGGGCTGACCCCCGGTGGGGTGCAGAGTTTGGTGCAAGCGGGGCACACGGTTTACGTGGAGCGGGACGCGGGCACGGCCGCTGGCTACCACGACGAAGATTACCGCCGTGTCGGTGGCGAAATCGTCTACTCGGCCGCCGAAGCCTACGGCCGCGCCGATGTCGTCTGCAAAATAGCCCGCCCCACGGCCGCCGAACACGCTCTCTTCCGCGAAGGACAAACCCTCTTCGCCTTCCTCAGTTTGGCCAGTGCCTCGGCCGATTTGCGCGAGGCGTTGGCCGAAAAACAAATCACCGCCATCGCCTACGAACGCATCCAACAGCCCGATGGAAGCCGCCCCGTTTTGCTGGCCGCCAGCGAAATCGCGGGGCGGCTCGCACCCATCATTGCGGGCAATTTGTTGATGAGTGACGGCGGCCGAGGGGTTTTGCTGGGCGGCCTGCCGGGTATTCCCCCTGCGGCCGTGGTCGTTTTGGGGGCAGGAGTGCTGGGAAGCACGGCCGCCCATGCCTTCTTGGGCGTAGGTGCTCAAGTCGTTATTTTGGATAACGACATAGATAAATTGCGCCAATTGGAAAAGGAGCTAAACGGCCATGTCACCACCATGTACGCCACCCCCACCAACATCAATCGCGCTGTGCTATTTGCCGATGTGTTGGTCGGCGCGGCGGCCGTAGCGGGCGAACGCGCCCCCCTGTTGGTGCAAGAATCGCAGGTCAAAGCGATGCGGCGCGGCTCCATCATAATTGACTACGCGATAGATGAAGGGGGTTGCATTGCCACCAGTCGGCCGACCACCCGCCGCAACCCCACCTTCACCACCCACCAAGTCATTCATTACTGCGTCCCCAACATCACGGCCGCCGTCGGCCGTACCACCAGCAAAGCCATCACCTATGCCGCTCTGCCTTATTTACTTGGGGTAAAAAGTTAAAAACATCCAGCCTTCAGTCAATCAGTTACAAACTGACCGCTGAAAGCTGATAGCTAACCGCTAAAAGCCATGCACCACATCTACCAACAAAAACTAACCGATATAGATACCGCTCTGAGCCGCGTGCAATCCCACAGCCGGCTCTACATTGGCGGCGGGGCGGGCGTACCCGTCCAACTCTCCCAAGGGCTGGTGCGCCGCGCCCACGAACTGCGCGATGTTGAAATTACCCACATTTTGACCTTTGCCGAAGCCCCCTATGTGCAACCCCAATACCAAGAGTCGTTCCGGGTGAATGCACTTTTTATAGGAAGCAATGTGCGCGGGGCGGTGCAAGACGGCCGTGCCGACTTCACCCCCGTCTTCCTCTCCGAAATCCCCCGCCTCTTCCGCGAGGGGCATTTGCCCATTGATGTGGCGCTTATCTCGCTCACCCCACCCGACGAACACGGCTTTTGCTCGTTTGGCGTAGAGGTGGGCACGACCAAACCAGCGGCCGAATCGGCCCGCATTATCATCGCCGAAATCAACCCCAACATGCCCCGCACGCATGGCGATAGCTTCATCCACATCAGCAGGCTCACCCACATTGTGGAAGCGGATTACCCCTTGCCCCAAGCCCCCCAAGGCGGCACAGGCGGGGTCAATGGCGAAATCGGCCGACTTATTGCCAGCATGATTCCCAATGGTGCCACCTTGCAAATGGGCATCGGCAGTATCCCCGATGCGGTGTTGGCCAATCTCCACAGCCACCGCGACTTGGGCATCCACACCGAGCTTTTCTCAGATGGGGTCATTGAATTGGTCAATGCGGGGATTGTCAACTGTAGCAAAAAGAGCTTCCACCCCGGCAAAATCGTAGCCGGCTTCCTCTTCGGAACCCAAAAATTGTACGATTTTGTCAACGACAACCCCATCATCGAAATGCACCCCACCGATTACGTCAACGACCCCTTTAACATCGCCAAAAACGACAAAATGGTCTCCATCAATTCGGCCATCGAGGTGGATTTAACGGGGCAGGTGTGCGCCGATTCGATAGGCCCCCGCTTTTACAGCGGTGTGGGCGGGCAAGTAGATTTCATTCGGGGCGCATCGCGTTCCAAAGGGGGGTTGCCCATCATTGCCCTGCCCGCCACGGCCAAAAACGATACCCTGACCCGCATTGTGCCCACGCTCACCCCCGGCGCGGGCGTGGTGACAACACGCAACGATGTCCATTGTGTCGTCACCGAGTTTGGCGTGGCTCAACTCTATGGCAAGAGTGTCCGCCAACGGGCAGAGGCGCTTATCAACATCGCCGCCCCCCATTTTCGGGATAGTTTGCGGGCGCAGGCGCAGGAAATGGGGTATTTGTAGGAGTGTTTGGGAAGAGAAGAGATTGAAAGAGAGGTGTGCGGCCGTTGAACGGCCGCACACCTCTTTTTTTATGCGGCGTACTGCTCAATAAAAGCCACGGCTCGGCCGACCCCATCTTCGGCGCTGATTTTTTGGCCGATGGCGGTGGCGCGTTGTTGCAGAGCCGCATCCCCCAGCACCTGCTCAATGGCGGCCGAGAGTTTGGCGGCCGTCAGCTTTTTCTGCGGGATGGGTTCACTGCCCACTCCCAACGCCGCCACCCTACTGCCCCAAAACGGTTGGTCGGCCATGAAGGGGCAGATGATGGTCGGCTTGCCCGCCCGCAAACCAGCGGCCGTGGTGCCCGCCCCGCCGTGGTGAACCACGGCCGAGACCCGCTCAAACAGCCAATCGTGCGGAGCCGCCTCCAGCTTAAACACCGTCTCGGGCAATTTGTCTACGGCCATGCCCCCCCAGCCCGTAGCCAGCAAACCCCGTTGCCCCGTTTGGCGCAATGCCTCAAGCGCAATTTGCGCCTTTTTGGCCGAATCTTTGCCCGCCATACTGCCAAAACCGATGTAGACAGGGGGTGGGCCAGCGGCCAAAAACGCCTCTAGTTCGGCCGACGGCCGCCAATCCGCCTCCCGCTCTAAAAACCAATAGCCGGGGACGAGGGTCGTCGCGGGCCAATCGGCGGGGCGGGGCAGGATGTGTTCGCTGTAGGGGTAGAGCGTGGGGGTAGGTTGCCCGTTGGCCAGCACCATCTCATTAAATTTTTTGGGGGCGGGGGCTAAACCCAAATCCCGCACCCGCCACTCGTTGATGACATCGCGGTACTGCGACCACGCCAATTTGATGCTGAGGTTGTATGTCCAGCGGTTGTACCCCGCGCCGAGGGGGAGTTTGGGGAAGATGAGCGCGGGAAATTCGGCCGTGGGGGTCAGCAGGGGAAGCGGCAAACTCATCACATAGGGTACGCCATATTTTTCGGCCAAGTGGGGGCTAACCATCGCTTTGGGATGGCCGATGACCAGTTCTGGCCCAAATTGGGCGGCGGCTTGCCCCGCCTCGGCCGCCATACGTGCCTGCATCGGCTTCACTTGTTTGTACAGGTCGGCATATGCTTTGAGGCGCGCCACGGTGCCGCCCGATTGCTCGAGTGCTTCACGGCCGCTGTCCGTGTCTATCAGCTTGAGAATGTCGCTGTTCATGTAGCCATAGCGCAAGCCATGTGTTGTGACAAATGATTCAAAGTTGGCGGTGGTACAAACCATCACCTCATGCCCAGCCGCCATCAGCCCCTTGCCCAAAGCCACATACGGCTGAATATCGCCGCGTGTTCCGACAGTTGCGATAAAGATTTTCATGGGATTTGTTTTGTTTAGATGAAAACCTGCGAGGTGAGGTCAAGAGAGCCTTCGCAGTTTGACTTGTCACTTCTCACGCCCTAACGCCCATCCCCCCGCTGGAGAATGTGCAAAATTTGCTCGAAAAATGGTTCGACTTCGGCCGTGGCGAACAAGTATTGGGGGTCGCTCAACAGGTGGGCTGGGTCGCCCCCCTGCCGCTTGAGCAGGTAATCCCCCAAGTTGGTGAAGATGACGCTGAAGATGAACGCGGCCGCTTCATGGTCTATGTCGGCCGCAATCACCCCCTGTACCACCCCTTGGTGAACGAGTGCTTGGAAGTAGTGCAACGTGCCCTTAGTCATGGCCGTGCGCGTTTCAGTGGGCAGGGGGGCATCCCCATAGAGGGCGCGGTAGCCGATTTGGGCCAGTTGGGGGTTGGCAAACTCAAAGTTTAGCCCCGCCCGCAACAGCCAACGGATGAGGGCGAAGATGTCAGCGGCCGTGTCGGGGGGTGGCTCGCCCTGTAGCAAGCGCATTTTCTCGGCCGCCATCAGGTCTATCAGGTAGAGGTACAACTCTTGCTTGTCCTCGAAGTATTGGTAGAAGCTCCCCTTGGCAATGCCCGCTTGGGCGACAATGCGCGAAATGGAAGCGTTCTTGTAATCGTGTTGGGCGAACTCGGCAATGGCGAGGTCAAGAATCGCTTGCCGTTTTTCGTCGGGTAGGTTGAAAAATGTTGGCTTGGGCATAGGGATAAACAAATGTGACCAATCGGTCACATGACTAATTGGTCACATTATAAATAATCCCCATTGCCACCGGTGATATACCCACTTTGGAAATCATTTGGCAACTTAACGCAAGTCTCAAGGCCCATCTCAAATCGCTTCTTGACCAAACACCCCCTTTGAACTCTTCTTAGACTCCGCGTAAATCTCCTACAACATGCATGGGCGCACCAAATAAGTCGATGGCGCGCAAACCAATCTTTGAACGGTTACATCGCCACCTCCCATGCACGAAATTATCGGCAACATCCACCTCCACACCACTTATTCCGATGGCACAGGCACGCACGAAGAAGTGGCGGCCGCGGCCGTGGCCGCTGGCCTCGATTTCCTCGTCGTTACCGACCACAATGTGCTGGTGGAAGAGGTGGATGGCTACTACAAAACCCCCCAAGGGCAGGTGCTGTTGCTAACAGGGGAAGAAGTACACGACGTGCGCCGCGAGCCACAGTGCAACCATTGCTTGGTCATTGGCGCACAGGGCGAGATGGCCACCCACGCTCCCAACCCCCAACAACTCATCAACGAAGTCCAGCGAGCGGGTGGCTACACCTTCCTCGCCCACCCCCACGACCCCCCCGCCACGGCCGTTCACGAACAAGATTACGCATGGTATGACTGGGACATCGAAGGATTCACAGGCTTAGAATTGTGGAACTACATGTCCAACTTCAAAAAGCCACTCACCAGCAAACTCAATGCCCTCCGCGCCGCCCTACACCCCGAGCGATACATCGACCAGCCCCCACCCGCCACGCTGGCCAAGTGGGATGAACTTCTCACGCGGGGCAAGCGCGTCGCCGTCGTCGGCGGCAGTGACGGCCACGCCATTACCTACCAGATGGGGCCAATGCGCCGCACCCTCTTCCCCTACGAATACATGTTTCGCTGTGTCAACACCCACCTGTTGCTCGATGAGCCGTTAACGGGGGAGTTGGCCAAAGACAAGCCGACGCTGTTCAAGGCGATAGGCAACGGCCGTGGCTGGGTCGGCTACGATTTGCCCCACCCCACCCGTGGCTTCCGCTTCAGCGGCCAAAGCAAAACCAAAGGGGTGATGGGCGATGATGTGGTGATGGATGCGGGGGCAACCTTGCAAATACTGACCCCCGCCAAGTGCTACATTCGGCTCATCCATAATGGCCAAATCATCGCCTCGGCCGACAACGACATTCGCCTGACCCACATCCCCATCGAGACAGGCGCGTACCGCGTGGAATGCTACATCCCCTTTGAAGGACAACTGCGCGGCTGGATTTTCACAAATCCCATTTATTTGGTCTAGGGGCGGCTCCCTGCTCCATTGTGGGCATGGTTCATGCCATTTTTACACTTTCGGACGGGGGACTCGTGACAAGGAACGGGAAACCACAAACGTCCCCAGTCCCTTGTCTCCTGTCGAAACAAGCCTCACCCTCCCCCCAACATGCTCGCCAATCGGCGCATCCCCCCCTTCTTGCGAATCTGAGCCATCATCGTCTGCATCTCGCGAAAATCGCGCAAGAGCTTGTTCACATCCTGCACTTGCGTACCCGACCCATTGGCAATCCGCTTTTTGCGGTTGGCCTTAATCAGTTTGGGTTGTTGGCGCTCTTGCGTGGTCATGGATTGGATAATCGCTTCGATGCGGCGCATGTCCTTCTCCGCCTCCGCCATGTCCACCCCTTTGGTGTGCTGGCTCATGCCGGGAATCATTTCCATGATTTTGCCCAATGGCCCCAGTTTTTTCATCTGTTGCATTTGGTTCAGAAAATCATCGAGCGTGAAATCCCCTTCTAACATGCGCTGACCCGCTTTGGCCGCTTCTTGAGCGTCCATCTTGTCTTGCGCCTGCTCAATCAGGGTCAGCATATCCCCCATGCCCAAAATGCGCCCCGCCAACCGGTCGGGGTGGAACTCCTCCAAATCGCTGATTTTTTCGCCCACGCCCATGAATTTAATGGGCACGCCCGTTACTTCGCGCATGGAGATGGCCGCGCCGCCTCGCGCATCGCCGTCCACCTTGGTCATAATCAGCCCCGTCAGGGTGACGGCGTTGTTAAAGTCGGTGGCAACACGGACGGCCTCTTGCCCTGTCATGGCATCGGCTACCAGCAGGGTTTCGATGGGTTTGAGGTTTTCTTTGATGCCCCGAATTTCGGCCATCATGGATTCGTCTATGGTTAGACGGCCGGCCGTGTCGAGGATAACGGCCGTGTACCCCTCCTTTTTGGCCAAAGCCAACCCATTCTGGCAAACCCGAAGCGGATTGCCTTTCGGCCCCTCATGGTAAACGGGGATGCCCACCTGCTTGCCCAACGTGTCAAGTTGGTCGAGCGCGGCCGGGCGGTAAATATCCGCCCCCACGAGCAGGGGACGGCCGCCTTTGCGCCGCAGATGCAAGGCCAGCTTGGCCGCCATCGTCGTTTTACCAGCCCCCTGCAACCCCACCAACATAATAATGGCGGGCGATTGCATCCCCAAATTGAGCCGCCCCGGAGCACCTAACACAGCAATCAGCTCCTCATGGACAATGCTGACCACCTGTTGCACAGGGCTGAGGCTTTTCATAACCTCTTGCCCCACGGCACGCTCTTTAACCCGGCGCACAAACTCTTTGACAATCTTAAAATTGACATCTGCCTCGAGCAAGGCCAAACGAACTTCGCGCATGGCTTCATCCACGTCGCTTTCGCTCAGTTTGCCCCGGCGGCGCAGTTTATCGAATGTATTTTGGAGACGGTCGGAAAGTGACTCAAACATGTTGGTTAAAAGGGGAAGTTAAGAGATTGGGAAGTTGGGAGATTGGCGGCGCATTGTAGCGTAGGGATGAGGGTGGGGCAACAAGGTTAAACGAATAACCAATAACGGCATGATTCAAGTTATCTTTACAATTTCAGACTTGGGACTGGGGACAAGGGACTAGAGGTCACAAGCGTCCCCAGTCTCTTGTCCCCAGTCAAAACTTGTCAAGATGCTTTCTCGAGAGCCGTAAACCATGTCCTAATAACGACGAATAACCAGTAACCCTTCCCTCACCTATGGCAAACTAACTGTGCAGAAACCATCTATCATTTGGCAAATTTTGATGGTTTCTCCCAGCCATGCGACGCGGAATTGGGTGATATTCTCATCGGGGCGGCGCACCCAAAAGTATTGCTCAGCATCTTGGCCGGGGAATGTGACCATACCATACCCTTTGCACCGCGACGGCCGTGTGGCGGTAGTGTCCACGTTCAGCAATTCGATAGCGCCACAAAACGCCGGGGCAAGGTTCTGAAAAGGCCAGTCGGTGCGGGCTTGGAAGGCGTAGGTGGTCGAATTTTGCTCATCGGTGAGGGCATTAAAGGTCAGAGAGGTCAGGTCAATGGTCGTATCGGTGGTGTTATAGATATAAAAGCCCGTGCGATTGTAACTAAGAATTAAGGAGGGTGCTGGTTCAGGGGTTGGCGTGGGTGTGGCGGAGGGGGCAAGGGTGGTTGTGGGCACGGCCGTTTCCGTGGCCACCACCGCTGTGGTGGGGGGTGGCTCGGTCGCGGTCGGCGATGGGGTTTCGGTCGGCACAACGGTCTGCGTAGCCGTCGCTTCTGGGGAAGGAGTGCGGGTGGGGCTGGGGGCAAGGGTGGGTGTTTCAAGGGTCACGGCCGCCACCACGGCCGTCGTCGCCGTGGCCGTTGGGGTAACAGACCCTTGCGCAAACAGCCCACCACCCCACACAACACCTGCCAACAGCAACAGAATCAGCCCACCACCTAGCCATCCACCACGGCCGCTGTACCACGGTGTAGGAGCAGGCGCGGCCGTGATAGGGGCGGCTGGCTCGACAACGGGTAGCTCGATAGGCACGCCGGGGGCGGGGTCTGCTTCGGTGGGGGCGGGGGTGCGTGTTTGCAGGTGCAGGGCGACTCGTTCCGAAACTGTCATCACCCGGCGCGGGTCGGAAATGGGCAACGGCCGTTGTACCGTCGCGGGTGGGGGTGGCAACGCATCGGGGTCATATTGCTCCGCACCCTCGGCCAACGCTTTCTCCAACGCTTGCACCAGCTCTGTCGCCGTTTGGTAACGGTCTGTGGGCGATTTTTCCAACGCTTTGAGCAAGACCCCTTCGGTCGTCGCATTCAATTTGGGGTTGATACTGCGCGGCGGAGGCGGGGTGTTCTGAATGTGTTGAATGGCCACCGAAGTAGGGCTAGGGTCGTCAAACGGCACAGTGCCCGTCAACATCTCAT
This sequence comes from Candidatus Hadersleviella danica, assembly GCA_016711405.1. Lineage (GTDB taxonomy): Bacteria > Chloroflexota > Anaerolineae > Promineifilales > Promineifilaceae > Hadersleviella > Hadersleviella danica. The sequence goes on from JADJSZ010000021.1 coordinate 43,938, forward strand.
AAAATAGCACGCCCAACGAATAAATATCGGATTGAGGCAACGCATTGGCCGATGCTTTGGCCTGTTCGGGAGCCATGTAGTGGGGTGTGCCAAACACTTGCCCCATCGAGCCTTGGTTGACCTCCAAGGCCAGCCCAAAATCCATCAGCAAGACTTTGTTTTCGCTGGAAACCATCACATTGGAAGGCTTGATATCCCGATGAATGACTTGATGATCATGGGCATAATCAATGGCCGAGGCCACAAAATAGCCAATACGAATCATATCGTCTAAGGGGAAAAGTTGGCCTGCCTCGTGGTATTCATCCATGAGTTGGCGCAAATCAAGGCCATCAATGTGTTGCATGGCGAAGTAGTACAAGCCACCCGCATCATCGGCATAATAAATTTTGATGATATTGGGGTGGTCCCACGTCGCCACAACTTGAGATTCGCGAATAAACCGCTCGGCGTAGCTAGGCTTGTCCCGGAAACGGGCATCAATGACTTTTAGAGCAACCCGACGGTTGAGTTTGATATCCCAACCAGCATAAACGACAGCCATGCCTCCCCGCCCGAGCACGCTGTCTATGCGATAATTATTGAGTTGTGTCCCAATGAGTGGGTCGTCTGCAATCTTTTCAGCCATCCAATAACCCTACATCTGAGACCATGCGCGTTTCGCGGCTGGCCATGGTCATGCGGCGCAGATCGCGCACATAATCGTTCAGTCCACTGGCATAGGCGTTGAGATAATCTTGGACAAGGCGGGTGGCGAGAGCGGCATGGCCGACGGCCGTTAATTGTTGCACATGCGGCCGAAAATCGCGCAACGTAATCCGCATCATCCCTTCGGCATCGGTTAGCACACCCCATGCCAACGTTTTGTTCTCATTGTCATCTTTGGCACTCATAAAGCGGAGCAGGGTGCTGTTTGAAGCGACCATGCCGATGTTCGAGAACACTTCCCGCCCTTTAATCAGGTCGTTCAGAACATCGAACCGATTCGGGATTTTATCCAATAAGCGTTGCAAGGGCACTGGCAGATGTGCCAACAGGCGAATCGTGCCCACGCTGTTGCTGGCTCCAAGAGCGGCAATCTCTTTGGCGCGGCTGAAAACCAGCCCACAACCCGCCAAAGCGGCCAAGTAATGGCGTTGCAACTCGTCAAATTCTTGGTACGCCTCATCGCGGTCATAGGTCGCTTGTTTGTAATGGTTGAGCGCGGAGACGACTTGTTCGTGCAAATCCAGCAGGTGCAATTCGTGGATGGGCACTTGGAAGGTCATGGGGTGGACGCGGTCACGGGGGGTTTGTTGGCTGGCATCCACGGGGATGAGGCTGGAGGGGTTGGCTGTGTTGGTGTGGTCTAGCACGGCCAAGGCTTGCTCGGCCGCCGCCCGTGTGCGCTCATCCCCCAGCAAATCGCGCAAATCTTGCACCAGCCGGGCATCTGGCCGATAGGTGAAGGCGTGGATGGCGCGATACAGCACCAGCAAATCGTTCACCGTTAGTTGGATAAGGTCGTTGCGGAGCTTGAAGATGCGGCGCAGGGCGAGCAAATTTTGCAAATTGATGGATTCGGTTTCGGCGCTGGCCTCGCGGGTGACGGTGGGGGCTGTTTGCAGGGCAGAGAGTTCGGCGGCCGAAAAGCGAATGTTCAGTGCGCGGGGCGCGGCCGAGGGGGGCAAGATGTTGGGCAAGGTATTCAGGTACACCCCCCATGCCGTGGCCTCGTTGGTGATAATTTCGGCCAGTGCCGCGCCCCATGTGCCATCAAAAAAAATGTGCGAAAAGTCGAAAACGAATGATTCGCCCGTGTTAAAAATGGTGATGGCGTGCGAACCCGTGCCCCGCTCGGCTTGGCGCAGTTCGGCCAGCTCGAGATAAAACGGTCGTTGGTCTAAATTGAGCAAAATGGGAGATTGGTGGAGCAAATCGAGTTCGGCCAGATTGGCTGGCCCGATTTGCTGGCGCAAGTGGGGCACATAGGCGCGTTTGGCGCGTGCCCAATGGGTTAAGTCCACGGCCGGCACGGTGGGCTTATCTTGCCCCAAAATGGCCGCCACTTGGGCGCGAACGGTCATCACATCGGCGGGTTTGAGCGTGTCGGGTTGGCAGGCAGGGATGAGGTAGTAGCGCTGTTGGTGAATAATGCCCACATAGGCTTGCTCCAGCCCAATGGGGCGGCGCGTCTCCCCATACACCCCCGAATCGAGGTAGGTGAGCAAGGACATTTGCTTTTGGTAAAGAGGGAGTTCTTGCTCTTTGGCTTGGCGCACAGCATAGACCCAACTGCGCCGTATCTCTTCGGGCAAAATGTTGAGGGTGCGCTCGATAAATTCGTCGAATTTGGTGCGGCGATAGGTGGCGTAATCTTGGCCGGGTATCACATCGGGACCGCGACGATACGGCCGTTCGCGTTCCCAGTGGCGATAGAGCGCGGCCGTGCGGCGGGCATGGGGGGTATCGGCCGTTAAATTGCGCAAAGTGCCCGTATAAACCCGCTCTCGCCACTCGTTGTGGAGCAGTTGGTCGTAGGAGTGCAAGCTGTAAATGGCGGCCATCACCCATGCCGTGACCCTATCGTTCTCCGAAAGGTGTAAATCGTGCCGCTTGAGAACTGTATCAAACCCATGTGTTTCGTGGGCATGGCGAGCCGTATCTTCGCGCAAGGCATAGTTGACATAAAATTGCCAGTACCCTTCGGGAAACGCCTCTTCAGGCTGGCGACCCGCCAATTTAAGAATGTGTTGGTAGCCCCAGAGCACGGTAGCGGGCGCGACAAAAAATGTGCCATAGACAGCTTTATCCCACCAATTTTCTAAAAATTGGAGCCACGCATAGAGTTCGGTATTTAGATGGGTGGGGGGGGCGTGTCGCTGAGGTAGGCGGGTTAAGCCGTTGCGAATCAGGCCGCGTGCCTCGGCCGCAGGGATAAATTGCTCCACCAACTCTGCCACAGCCTCAATTTGGGGCAAGCTAATCTCCGACAATTCGCGCATGTCAATGGCATGGGCTATTGTCCGCAACTCATCTACCGTGCGTTCGGCCGCGTGGGTGTAATTTTTGCGTACTTCCATGAGTCGGTTAGGATAGAGAGGCTAGGCAGGGATTCGGGAGGAACAGGTGGGCAATTTTTTTGCCTTCCAACAGCACATCCCAAGGGGAAAAAGGTGGTGATGTGCCAAATGGAGTTAATTATAGGCGATTGTGCCTAGTATACCGTGAAAAATAAGTACAGAGAAGCGAGGGGACTTATGGAATGAGGGGGTGTCGTTTATTTGTGTAATGGTTTATTGGTATATTCCCATACACCAATACCCATTACACAGTAACCAATCACCAAATGATGACCCTGAAAATAACCCATGATTACAAGTGCCAGTAACGACAAATTAAAGTATGTGCGCCGCTTGCAGGCGGAGCGGCGGTTTCGCCAGCGGGAGGGGGTGTTTGTGGTGGAGGGGACGCGCTGGGTGAAGGAGTTGGTGGCGGCGGCCGTTGCCCCGACCATGTTCTTTGCCACGGCCGATTGGCTGGCCAACCCCGCCCACCAGAGGCTCATTGGCCAGTGGGGGCATCGGCCGCTGGAGGTGGAGACCGCGTTGTTGCACCAAATGGCGGAAACCGACACCCCCGCAGGGGTGCTGGCCGTTGTGCCCCAACCGAATTTGGCGTGGCCCGCCCAGCCATCTTTGTTGTTGCTCTTGGATGCCATCCGCGACCCCGGCAATTTGGGGACGTTGTTGCGTTCGGCCGCCGCCAGTGGGGTGGATGGGGTAATTTTGGGGGTGGGGTGTGTGGATGCGTTTAACCCGAAGGTGGTGCGGAGCAGTATGGGGGCGGTGTTGCGTTTGCCCATCCGCACGGCCGTTTGGGAGGAGATACCCGAGTTGGTGGCGGGCACGGCCGTTTATTTGGCCGCTGGGGAGGGGCAGGTGGCGTATACGGCCGTGGATTGGCGCACCCCCGCCACGCTCATCATTGGGGGCGAGGCGGACGGGGCGGGAAGCGAAGCGCGGCAACTGGCCAACCAGCTCATCCATATTCCCATGCACAACGCGATGGAATCGCTAAACGCGGCCGTGGCGGGCAGTGTGATTTTGTTTGAGGCTGTGCGGCAGAGGAGCGAGGGGGCAGGGGAGCGGAGGAGCGGAGAGAAGAAGGGACTAAGAGACTGCGACTAGCTGACTAGCTGAAATGCTGAAGCTCCCAAACACCCGCCGCCACAAATCGGTTTGGAGGAGGTTGTCCGGGTCGCACTGCTGTTTGAGAGCGCGGAATTGGGCGATGGCAGGTTCGCCCAAGTAGGCTTGCGCCACTTCGGGGCGGAGGGTGCTATCTTTGGCGAAGTAAAAACGGCCGCCGAACCCCAACACCATCTCGTCTAACTCCTGCGCAAGGGCGGCGATTTTGCCCCGACGGCCGTCGCTAATCTTAAAATCCATCGCCATTGAGTAGCCATCAAGAGCATAACTCAGGAGAAAATCGGCGGGGCGGTGGCGTTTGAGGACACTGAGGTAGTTGGGCAGACCCCGTTGCTGGCAACGGCCGAAGATGGCCTTGTACCCCTCCACGGCCGTCTCCTTGGGCAGAAAAACTTGGTACTGGATGAGGCCACCACGGCCGTAGGAGCGTTTCCAATTGGGCATGTAATCCAGCAAAAAGTGAAAGGCAACATGGGATTGGCGGTAGCGGTGGCCATTGCGCCACACGGCCGCCCAGTATTTGGCCATGTTGATGGCGCGAAAGCCGAGGTTGTTGGTCAGCGGCCGAGCGAACATCCACATGCTCGATTTGGGCACAAGACCAAAAATCGTGTCGGGGATGGCTTGGCTGGCGCGGCGCAGGGTTTGGGTGGGGGCGGGGTCGGTGCCTTCGGGCAGGTAGTAGGCGCGGTGGATTTCCCCACGGCCGAGACTACTCCCGCCCGCAAACGCATCCACCCAACCGACGATGTAGTCGGCCGTGTCTTGGTGTTCGGCCAAATCGGCCAGCATGGCGGCCATGTGCGGCCGTGCCACTGCCTCCACCTCTAGCAAGCCCGAGTAGACGCGGGTCATTTGCAAGGTGAGCGAGAGGAACACGCCCAGCAAGCCCGCCCCGCCGATGGCGGCATAAAAAAGGTCGCTGTTGGTGGTTCGGCTACAGGTTTTGACCTCGCCCGTGGGCAGGAGTAGCTCAAATTCGAGGGTGTGGTCGCCAAATGTGCCTTTGCGCCAGCCGTTTTTGCCGTGGGTGTTCATGGCCGCGCACCCGCCAAGGGTGGTTTTGGCCGTGCCCGTGACGATGGGTGGCCACCAACCATCCCCCAACACATATTGCCAAAGTTGTTCGATGGTCACGCCGGGTTCGGCGCGGATGATGCCTGTGTCGGGGTTCCAAGCGAGGATGCGGGTCAGGCGGGTGGTGTCTAGCACGATGCCCTCGGCGTTGCTGAAAGCATCGCCGTAGCTGTTGCCGCCGCCGCGCAGGGCGATGGTCTGCCCTGTTTGGCGGGCGAGGGTGAAGACGTTGGCCACGCCTTCGGCCGTGCTCGGCCGAAAAACATAGCTCAAACTGCGGCTCGCCTCGCCCCATGCCGCCACCTGCTCGAGGTGGTCGGCCGTTAATAAAGGTGCTTGATGTGTCATTGGTGAGTGTTGTTCGTTATTCGTTATTGGGTTATTCGTTATTGGGTGGTTGGTTATTGAGGCATATCAAGTAACCAGTAACCAATAACGAGTAACCCTTAAATGCCCATGCGGCGGAAGATGAAGGAGGGGATGTGGCGAATGATGAGCATGACGAGGCCCCAACGCCACGGGATGTAGACTGTTTGGCGGTTTTTTTCGGCGGCGGTCACGATTTGTTGGGCGGCCGATTCGGGGCTAATCACCCAAAATGTTTTGGCGGCGTTGGCCAGCATGTCGGTTTGCACAAAGCCGGGCTTAATGGTCGTCACATTCACGCCATGCTGGGTGAGGCGGTTGCGCAACGCCTCGAGGTAGGTGGTGAGGGCGGCTTTGCTGGTGTTGTAGGCGGGGTTGCCGCGCCGCCCTCTGTCGCCTGCCACGGAGGAGATGCCGACGATGCGGCCGTTGCCTGCCCGTTGGAAGCGGGCGGCCGTTTCGTTCAGCCACGCCATCGCTCCCAATAGATTCACTTCGATTTGCGCCTTGTCTTTGGCGAAATCATACTCATCCAACCCCACAGCGGGCATGACCCCCGCGTTGTAGATGACCATGTCGAGGCCGCCCAATTCGTGGATGATGCGTTGGAACAGGGTGGGGATTTCGTCAAAAGCTGTCACATCGTGGGCGTAAGCCAGCACGCGGGGGGTGGGTTGATTGGCATTGAGGGTGGCGGCGAGTTGGTCGAGTTCGGTTTGGCGGCGAGCCACGGCCGCGACGCGGTAGCCACGGCGCACCAGTTCGCGCACGAGTGCCGCGCCAATGCCAGAGGATGCGCCCACAACAAGGGCACAGGGTTGCGGCTCTAACGGCCGTTGGGGAGGAAGAGGAGAAGTCATTTTGGATTGCGGATTTTGGATTGCGGATTGGCCACCGAACGACTGAGAGACTGACTAGCTGAAATGCTGACTAGCTGACCTGCTGATACGCTCCCTCGGTGCTGAGAACGGCCAGCATGGCTGAGTGGGTGGTTTGGGCGAGGGTGATGGGGTCGTCGGTGGGTTGGGGGTGGATGGTGGGCAGGAAGCGCACGGTGGCCTTGACAGCCCCTTGGCGGCTGGCGAGGCGGAGGACGGCCGTGACGATGCTCTCTTTCTTTGACCAGAGGCAAATGTCGGGGCGGTCGTACATAATGGCTACGGGGATGAAGGGAACTTGCCCTTGGACGGCAATCTCGAAGGCCCCATAACGGAAGGGGAGCAGGGTATCGCCGGGGTTGCGCGTGCCTTCGGGGTAGAGGACGATGGGGGGGAATGGTTCGATGTCGGCCAGTTGGCGGCGAGCGGCCGTGCGCGATTCTTTATCCTCGCGGCGGACGAAAACACAACCGACAGCGGCGGCCAAATAGCCAATCAACGGGAAGCGGCGCACCTCTTCTTTGGCCACAAAACGCACGGGTAAGATGGCCACCAACAGGAGGATGTCCAAATAGGTGCAATGGTTGGGGAACAAAAAGCCCTCATGGGTGTTCAATTCTCGCGCAGAGGGAGCCTCGACTTTAACCCCCAACAGCCACAGAGCAATGCGCCCCATCCACATGGTAAACCACGCGCTAAAACGAATGCGCCGAATTTTGAGGGGTATCCACGCTGTCAGCAAAAACAGAGCCGTGCCGCTGATGAGCATCAGCACAATAAAGGAAAGGCGAAGGTAGGCGCGGAGGTAACGCATGGTGAGTCGTTCGTGAGTTGTTCGTGAATCGCGCCTATTAGAAATCGCTTGTTTCCTGCTGTCAAGTCACGGCTTGCACTTGTTGCTTTACCCGCTTCCTCTCGCTATACTTGCATCCCTGCTCGCTTTTCCCAGCATTGTTCCTAACAAATTGCATGTAGAAATCACAGAACAGCCAACCAGCGGTTCGCTTGTTGGTGGGTTGTGCTGTGCGTTTTACAACGGCCGCTGAAAACGGCCGTGCTGGAACGTTCTGTAACCCATTCAACCGACAGGGGGTTGCAGTGCCAAATAAACTTTTAGACTTTTGGAGATATAACTGATGTTGAAAATTCGTTTGACTCGCCGTGGGAAGAAGCGCCAACCAATTTATCGGGTGGTGGTAATGGAATCGGGGTCGAAGCGTGACGGCCGTTACGTGGAAAACCTTGGGGTTTATAACCCCCTGACCAATCCCGAGACCGTTGCGATGAAAGAAGATCGCGCTTTGTACTGGCTCAGCGTGGGCGCACAACCCACTGATCCCGTGCGTCGGTTGCTGAAGAACCAAGGGACATTTGACCGTTTGGCTCGCCTACACAAGGGTGAATCGCTGGAGGCTTTGGTGGCTGAATTTGAAGGTCGGCCGTGGCCTCCTCCCGCTGTCGAAGCTCCCGTAGCCCCAGAAAAATCCCAAACCATCGTTGAAAAAGTGGTGGAAGTGGTGAGCGACGCGGCCGAAGCCGTTGTCGAAACCGTGACGAATGTGGTTGCTGGCGATTCGGAAGAAGAATCGGCCGCCTAAAGACAAATAAACCGCGCAGGTCTTGTAGACCTGCGCGGTTTTTAGAGAAACCCCATGCTCGAAGCATACCAAGAACTGGCTGAATTTATCATCAAAGGTTTGGTGGATAACCCTGCCCAAGTGCAAATTTCTGCCAGCGAAGAGCGCGGCCAAATCGTTCTCGAAGTCCGTGTGGCTGAGGGAGATGCAGGGCGGATTATTGGCAAACAAGGGCGGGTGATTAACGCCATCCGCACCCTGCTGGAAGCACACGCCGACGGCCGTGGCGAACGCATTTCGCTCGATATTCTGTAGCCCCTTTTTCTCCGCCAACCAACGACTTTATCAAAGCGTAAAACGCGGCTGAACCAGTTCAGTTGCGTTTTACGCTTTTTGTTGTAGGGTAGTTGTTCGTTTGAATTTCGGACTTGGACTGGGGACAGGGATGGTCAACCTTGTCCCAGTCAAAATTTAAGATGCTACGCCGTTACTTGTTATTGGTTAATCGTTAGTTGCTTCGCAATCCCAACGTCTCATGTTTCCAGATATTCATCCCATTTATATGCTCATCGGCCGCATTAATCGGCCGCACGGTGTACGCGGCGAAATGCGCGTGGAGCCGTTGACCAGTAGCTTTGATTTTGCCACGGCCGAGCGGCTGTTTATCGGCCGTACCCCCGAAGATGTGACCGAATACGAAATCGAAGATTTGCGATTCCACCAAAGCAAAATTTTGCTCAAACTGGTGGATATAGACGACCGCAACGAGGTGGAAGGGTGGCAAAATTTGTTCATCTACGCCAAGCGGGAAGATGTGCCGCCGCTGGAAGAAGGGGAATTTTACCTGCACCAACTCATTGGCATGGCTGTGGTGACGGAGGAGGGGAGGCGTTTGGTGTGGTGAGTGACACCATTCAAACAGGAGCGAACGATGTCTTTGTGGTGGAAGGCTCTCGGGGCGAACTGCTCCTGCCCGATATTGAGGAAGTGGTGCTGAAGGTGGATGCGGCCGAGCGGCGCATCACCGTGCGGTTGATGGAGGGGCTGGTAGAGTGAAAAGTTAGAAGTGAAAGTAAAAAGTAGGGTGTTTCACTCCCCCCTTTTTATTTTTTACATTTCACCTTGGACTGTCTCCCTCCCTTGACACAAATCCTCCCACTCGCTATGGTTGAAAATATGATGGGTCACAGCGAGCAGGACAAATACTGGTTGGGTTTTAACATTGTGGCCGGCATTGGCACGGCCAAACTCCAAGCGTTGTTAGATGCGTTTGGCACGGCCGAGGCCGCATGGCACGCCAGCCCCCTCGAGTTAGAGCGGCTCGGGCTAGACCGCCGCGCCCGCGAAAACCTGCTCCACGCCCGCCAAACGGTGGATTTAGAGGCCAAACTAACCCAAGTGCGCCGCGCGGGAATTACTCTGTTGCACTGGAACACGGCCGACTACCCCGCTACCTACGCGAAGTACCTATGCCGCCGCCCGTCCTGTACATGCACGGCCGCCTGACCGAACAAGACCAATTCGCCGTGGCCATTGTCGGCACGCGCAAGCTGACCAGCTATGGCAAGCAGATGGCGCGAGAGCTGGCCGTGGGGCTGGCGCAGAAAGGCATCACGGTGGTCAGCGGGCTGGCCAAAGGGGTGGATGCGGTGGCGCACCAAGCGGTGCTGGACGCAGGCGGCCGTACCATCGCCGTCCTCGGCTCGGGCTTAGACCATGTTTACCCGCCCGAAAACCGCGCCTTGGCCAAGCAAATTGCCGAAAGCGGCCGTGGCGCGGTGATGAGCGAATACGAATTGGGCACGAAACCGCAAGCCAAGAACTTCCCGCCGCGCAATCGCATCATCAGTGGCCTGAGTTTGGGCACAATTGTGGTGGAAGGAGACATGACCAGCGGAGCGATGATTACGGCCAAGTTCGCCCTCGAGCAAAACCGCGAGGTGTTCGCCGTGCCCGGCTATGTGACCAGCCCCGCCAGCAGTGGCCCCAATTGGCTCATCCAGCAGGGGGCCAAACTGATTACCAACGTACAGGATGTGTTGGATGAGCTAAAACTGGGCGAACCCGCCGAAAAAGCGGCCGTGCAGATGGCTCTGCCCACCTCGCCCGAAGAAGCGGAATTGATGCCCTTTCTGACCCGCGAACCCCAGCATGTGGACGACATCGCCCGCACGGCCGATTTGCCCAGTGCCTATGTCAGCAGTACGCTGATGATGCTGGAGCTGAAAGGGCTGGTGCAACATGTGGGCGGGATGAAATACGCCAAGTTTTAGGATTGCGGATTGCGGAATGGGGATTGCGGATTGATGTCACACTACTCACTAACCACTAACCACTATTCACTAACCACGACTCACTATGAAAATTGTGATTTTTGCAGGCGGCTTCGGCCGTCGTTTATGGCCGATTAGCCTTTCTACCTCGCCCAAGCAGTTTGAGCCGATTATTGGCGACCGCTCCACCATTCAGTTGGCTGTCGAGCGGGTGTTGGGGCAATATGGGGCGGAGAACATTTTTATCTCCACCAACGAGCGCTACGCCGACATTATTCGCCAACAGTTGCCCGAAATCCCCGAGCAGAATGTGATTGGGGAGCCGACGCGGCGGGACTTGGCCGCGGCCGTGGGTCTTGCCCTGATGCACTTGGCGCATGTAGGCACGGCCGACGAACCTGTGGCCATTTTGTGGGGGGACAATTATATGAAGGACGTGGCTCGCTTTGGGCAGGTGGTGGGCACGGCCGAGCGGCTCATCCAGCAAGGGGCGACCAAATTGGCTTTTATGGGGGAAAGCCCCCGCTTTGCCAACCCCAACTTGGGCTGGATCGAGTTGGGCGAGCAGTTGGGCGAACTAGACGGCCAATCTTACTACCGCTTTGGCGGGCTGACTTATCGGCCGCCACAAGAAGCGTGTGAGCGGATGTTTGCCAGCGGCAATTGCGTCTGGAACACGGGCTATTTTATTACCACGATTGGCTATGTTCTCGAGGCGTACCAGAAATACCAGCCCGCCATCTGGGAAAAGCTAAACGCGATTGGGCAGACGATTGGCACGGCCGATTACACGGCCGCGCTCAACGAAATTTACCCCCAAATCGAATCCATCAGCTTTGACGATGCGATTTTGACCCACCTGAACTTGGACGAAGCATTCGTCTTGCACGCCCCGATGGGCTGGAGTGACCCCGGCACACTCTACGCCCTCAAAGAAGCCATCAACCCCGACCCATCTGCCAATGTGACCCGTGGTGCTGGTGCGGGAGGATGGTTCGCAGGACAGCTTGATTTACAACTACGAACCGCACAAATTGGTCATGGCCGTCGGGCTGGAGGGGATGATTGTCATTAACACCAAGGATGCCATTTTGGTGGTGCATAAGGATGACATTCCCAAGGTTAAGAACATTGTGGAAGGGTTTGCGGGGACGGATTTGGAGCGGTTTGGGTAGGGGCAACCCTTGTGGTTGCCCTTAGTCATGGGCATAACAGAACAGAGGGCAGGCACAAGGCCAGCCCCTACTTCAGCACTCAGCACTTTCAACTCAGCACTCACTATGGATTCAATCGAAGGCTATTGCCTCAAATGTAAAGAAAAACGGCCGATGCTCAACCCGCAAGCGGAGTGGGCGGCCAATGGTTCGCCTGCTACGCGGGGGACGTGTTCGGTTTGTGGCACAAACATGTATTTGCGGGGCATGACGGCCGCGCATGAATCGCTCCCCAAGCCCGAAGCGACGGCCGCGCCTGCCAAAAAGACGGCCGCCAAAACAACAACCAAGAAGCCGGCCGCCAGCAAAGGCAAAACGGCCGCTAAAACCCCATCCAAAACAGCGGCCAAGAGCAGTGCCACGAAAAGCGTGGCCAAGCCAGCGGCCAAAAGTGCCGCCCCGGCCAGCAACGTGCGCCGCTCGGGCAAGCTGGTGGTGGTGGAATCCCCAGCCAAGGCCAAGACGATTGGCAAGTATTTGGGCAAAGGGTACACCGTCAAATCAAGCGTGGGGCATGTGCGCGATTTGCTCAAATCGCGGCTGAGTGTGGATGTGGAGAACAATTTTGAGCCAGATTACCGCGTCTCGAACGACAAGCGCAAGGTGGTGCAGGAGCTAAAAGAAGCGGCCGAACGCGCCTCCGAAATCTACCTCGCCACCGACCCCGACCGCGAAGGGGAGGCGATTGCGTGGCATGTGATGGAAGCGGCCGAGATGGAACCCGGCCGCACCCAGCGCGTCGTCTTCCAAGAAATTACCAAAAACGCCATCTTGAAGGCGTTTGAGAACCCTCGGCCGATAGACATGCAACGGGTGGATGCCCAGCAAGCGCGGCGCATTTTAGACCGGCTCGTGGGGTATAAGCTCAGCCCGTTGCTGTGGCGCAAGGTGCGCGGCCGTTTGTCGGCGGGGCGGGTGCAATCGGTGGCGGTGCGCTTGGTGGTGGAGCGGGAGCGGGAAATTGAGGCGTTTGAGCCTGTCGAGTATTGGACGCTCGAGGCGAATTTGAGCCAGCCGAGCAAGGCCAAGGTGAAACCACGGCCGTATTTCCCCGCCAAACTGTGGCGGCTGAACGGCGAAGAACCCGCCCTGCACAGCGAAGCGGACGTGACCCCCCATTTATCCGTTTTGGAGCGGGCGACATGGACGGTGGGCGAGGTGAAATTGGGCACGCGCCAGCGCAACCCAGCCGCCCCCTTCACGACGAGTACGTTGCAACAGGAAGCATCGCGCAAATTGGGCTTTGGCACGAGCAAAACGATGCGGATTGCCCAACAGCTATACGAAGGGGTGGATATTGGCGACGAGGGCACGACGGGTCTCATCACTTACATGAGAACGGACAGCGTCAGCGTGTCGCAGGAGGCGCAAGCGGAGGCGCAACGGTATATTGACCAACGGTACGGCCGTGAGTTTCGCCCCGACCAGCCGCCCATCTACCGCACCAAATCGAAGACGGCGCAAGAGGCGCATGAGGCTGTACGGCCGACTGCGGTCATGCGTTCGCCCAGTCAATTGCGCAACAATCTTTCCCGCGACCAAATTCGGTTATATGAGTTGATTTGGTTGCGCTTTGTGGCCAGCCAAATGGCTCCGGCCGTTTATGACACGGTGCGGGCAGAGATTTATGCGGGGGAGGCGAAGGTGGCGGTGAGTAAACGGCCGTATCATTTCCGGGCAACGGGTTCGACCCTGCGCTTTGCGGGCTTTTTGGCCGTCTATGAAGAGACCGCTCCTGAAGACCGCCCCGAAGATGACCAGACGCAAGTGCCCAGTGATTTGACGGCCAACGAGTTGTTAGATTTGCTGGAACTGCTCCCCCAACAACATTTTACCCAGCCGCCACCCCGTTTTAGCGAGGCGACGCTGGTGAAGGCTCTCGAGGAAAATGGGGTGGGACGGCCGTCTACCTACGCCTCAATTATTGAGACAGTGCAACACAGAGGGTATGTGGAAGCGGCCGAAAAACGGCTCGTGCCGACCGACACGGGGCGGCTGGTGAACGATTTGCTGGTGGATTATTTCCCCGATGTGCTGTCGGTGGATTTTACGGCGCGGTTGGAAGATGAGCTGGATGCCATTGCCCACGGCGACAAGGAGTGGGTTCCTGTCATTGATGGCTTTTACCGCAATTTTGTGGAGCGGTTGGCGGTGGCGGATGAGCAGTTGGAGAAGGTTGACCTGAAGACAGAGCCAGAATTTGTCGGCCGTGATTGCCCGACGTGTGAGGTGGGGCAGTTGGTGTATCGGGAGGGGCGATTCGGCCGTTTTATCGGCTGTAATCGGTTCCCTACCTGCCGCCACACCGAACAGATTTTGGTTCGCACAGGGGTGACTTGTGCGAGAGGGGGGGAGATTATCGAGAAGAAGACGCGCAAGGGGAAGACGTTCTACGGCTGTGTGCGCTATCCCGAATGTTCGTTTACGAGTTGGAAACCCCCCGTTTCGGCCGATGAGCAAGGCATTTGGGTGCAGGTGAATAAGGCGACGACGGAGTGTGTGGCGTGTGGGTTTGGGGTGGAGCCGAAGGTGGAGGAGAAGAAGGGGAAGGGGAAAAGTAAGAAGTAAAAAGTTTAAGGGGGGGATGGGAGGGGCGTGAAAAATGAGAATTGAATAGTGAAAAGAGTGTCGAATTGGTGTATTGTTCAAGCCAAACGCCATGTAGCCATCTCACAATTACCGAGGTTTGCGGCCAATCGGAGAACAAACCGTGTTTCACTATTTCGCCATTCGGTCTGACCAACTCCCCTATCTCGTTCCTTATTTTCTTTCGGCCGCCTTAATGCTGGCCATGTTGGCCTATCTGTGGCGGCAACGAGCCAATCCCTTAGCCAGATATTATGGCTGGGTCATTGTGGCGCAATTTGTTTCCACAGTGGCCTATGTGCTGGAAATTGCGGCCGATGAATTGGCCATCAAGGCCTTTTGGGATGACCTGCAATGGGAACCTGTCGCTGGTAGGCATCCTCGGTGTCTATTTTACGCTCCATGTCGTTGAACGGCCGCCGCGTAACCCCTCCGCTTTTGGGTAGCCATTGCCAGCGTCCCCGTTGTTTTTTCTGTTCTGATTGCTACCAATTCATGGACAGAACTAGTGCGAACAAACTCCGTAGTACTCCCTGCCGAGCCATTTTCTGTTTTCACCTATACCTTCACCCCTATCACTTACCTTTATAGCGTTTTTTACCTATTGGGGCTTGGTTTTGTAACCATCGGCTTGCTCGTTGCCCATGTGCGCCGCACCGATTCTACTTATCGCAGTCAAGCGATTATCATTTTAATCGGGGTATCGGTACCCATTATCACAGGGCTGTTTCCCGTTTTGGGCATTTCGCTGATGGCCCAGCGCGATATAACGCCAATTGCTTTTGCCATTAGCAATGTCATTGTGGCGTGGGGATTGTTGCGTTACCGCCTGTTCGATTTGGTTCCCATTGCTCGGGATAAGGTGTTTGAGAACATCCCGCAGGCAGTCATTGTGTTAGATATGCAGTTGCGGGTGGTGGATGTCAACCCAGCAGGGGTGTTGCTGATTGGGCAGGAGAAGCAGGTGGCTATCGGCCGTGATGTGCGCGATGTACTGGCTCCTTGGTTCCATGTTTTAGAGCGCTATTTGCCTTTTACTGGGGCAATTTCTGATGAGTTTGAGGTGGGGCAAGGGGCTGAACGCCGCTTTTTTGCGCTGAGTATTACCCCGATTTTCGGCCGTGACGAGACCCAAGCGGGCTGGATAGCCATTCTACGCAACATTACCGAACGTCGTCTCGCCAACGAACAGTTACGCCAGCAATCGGCCGAGCTTTTGGTGGCCAAGGAGATAGCCGAACAAGCCAACCACATCAAATCCCAATTTTTGGCCAGCATGAGCCACGAATTGCGCACCCCACTCAACGCCATTATCAACTTTACCGAAATGGTGGCCATGGGCATGATTGGCCCCATCGCCGACGAACAAGCGGATTTGCTCAACCAATCCCTCGCAAGCTCCCGCCACCTGCTCAACTTGATTAACGATGTGCTGGACATTAGCAAAATCCAATCGGGCAAACTGAGCTTATTTGTGGAACACGATGTCGTGTTGAAAGAGGAGTTGACCTTTGTCTTGGCCCTGATTGAGCCGATGCTTCACGGCCGTCCCATTCAACTCGTCACCGAGATTGACCCGGACCTACCCATCATGTCGGGCGATAAACGGCGCATTCGCCAAATTTTGCTCAATTTGCTTTCCAATGCCGCCAAATTCACCGATGAGGGTACAATTACGCTCCGTATCCAAAATCAGGGGGAGCAGGTTTTGCTAACGGTCATTGATGAGGGTCTCGGCATTTCGCCACAGATGCAAACGACGATTTTTGAGCCGTTTGTGCAGACCGAAGATGGCGTTAAACAAGCGGAAGGTACGGGGCTAGGATTGCCCATTACCAAGAGTTTGGCCGAAGCTCATGGCGGCCGTATCTGGTTAGAAAGCACCTTAGGCCAAGGTTCCGCATTTTACGTGGCCTTGCCTATCAAGCGCGAGCCATAATTTGGGGCAGATTTTAGGAATCCACCATGTTTGAGGACACCGCTTTTTTGTATGTCGAAGATGATGCTCCCAGCCGCCAAGTGATGAACTTGGTGATGAAGCGCATCATGCAAGTGCCCCATTTGGCAACGTTCCAAGATAGCATTGATTTCATAGCGCGACTGAAAGCCTTAGACCCACCCCCCACCGTTTTTTTGCTGGATATCCATATCCAACCACACGATGGCTTTGCCATGCTCCAGATGATTCGCCAAGAGCCACAATTTGCTACGGCCAAAATTATCGCCCTAACGGCCAGTGTGATGAACGAAGAAGTGGCTCAATTGCGCGTCAGTGGGTTTGATGGCGCCATTAGCAAACCCTTGAATGTGATAGTTTTTCCTGAACTCATCCGCCAAATTGTGGCAGGTGAGGCTGTGTGGTTTATTCAATAAACAGTATGGTTCGTGCATGGCTCTCGGGCGAGCCTCTTTACAAATTTTGACTAGGGACTGGGGATTTGGGACACTTATAACCTCGATTCCCTTGTCCCCAGTCCCCCGTCTGAAATTGCCAAGAGGGGGTGAACCATGCCCAATAAACAGATTTAGGAAGGTCTACGGATGAGTACGCTGAAAGGCAAACGCATTTTTATCGTTGAAGATAATCTGACCAATATGGCCGTCTTTGCCACTGCTTTGCGGCGGGAAGGGGCAGAAATTATTCAAGATAGCTGGAATACAGGTTCGGTAGACCTTTTAATCCAAAATTTGCCTGTGGATTTAATCATCCTTGATTTAATGCTCCGCCGAGGGCTGAGTGGGTATGATACGATTACGGCCGTTAAAGCCCACCCAGAGCTGGCTCATATCCCCGTAGTCGCCATTAGTTCGCTGGATGCAGAAACAGAAATTCCCAAAGCCAAAGAAAAGGGGTTTATTGGGTTTATCAGCAAACCGATTAATTTATTGCAATTTCCCAAGCAAATTGCGGCCTGTATTGAGGGGCAAGAAGTGTGGGTGACGAGCCACTCCCGTTAAGGTCGTTGCCAAAAAACAATTATCCAATCAGGTTAAAATCAGCACGAATTTTACGAATTACACGAAATGGATTCGAGAAAATTCGTGTAATTCGTGAAATTCGTGTTTAAAAATCCTTCACCCCACAAGGGTGCGCCCCTACCAGCAAAAAAAGATTTGCCAATCAATCAGGCCACATAATTCTTTCTGTAAGTTCGGCTGAATAAAATGGAAAGGGTTGGCCAACTGGAGCCATTTCCCCATTTAACTCATCTAAAATTTAGGGAGAATAAATAAACATGATTTCGCAGAATCTGGTGAAACGGTTGCGCGAGGCGCACAAAATTGTGGTCATGACAGGGGCAGGGGTCTCGGCCGAGAGTGGCGTGCCCACCTTTCGGGATGCACAAACGGGGCTGTGGGCGAAATATGACCCCACCGAATTAGCCAGCCCAGAAGCATTTGCCCGCCAGCCCAAACTGGTGTGGGACTGGTATAAATGGCGTTATGGGCTGGTCACGGCCGTTTCCCCCAACCCCGCCCACTACGCCTTGGCCGAAATGGCTCACCTCGTCCCCCACTTCACGCTCATCACCCAAAACATAGACAATTTACACCAGATAGCGGGGAGCGAAGGGGTGATTGAGCTACACGGCAACATTCGGCGCACCAAATGTTCGGCCAAAGGGCACATCTTCCCCGGCTGGCCCGATGACACGGCCGTTCAGCCCCCCCTCTGCGCCGTGTGTGGCTCCCCCATGCGCCCCGATGTGGTCTGGTTTGGCGAATCGTTGCCGCGCCACGAGTTGGAGGCGGCCACAACGGCCACTTTGCAAGCAGATGTCTTTTTCTCGGTGGGAACTTCTTCGCAGGTGTATCCAGCGGCCGCGCTGACTGTGGAAGCCATCAAAAAGGGGGCGACTGTCATCGAAATCAATCCCCACCCCACCCCGCTCACACCCCATGTGACATTTTCGTTGGCCGCCCCTGCGGGGGAAGTGTTGCCCCAATTGCTGGCCGAAGTTTGGGAGCGTGCGGCCGTGGCGACCGCCTAAAATTTGCCCGCGCCATCTGGCCGCCAGACCTGTGAGTTTTCTAAATCCTCACAGGTCTTTTTTTTACCTCTTGACAACTGACTCTCGGTCATTTACATACTATGGGTCGTTAGTTGAAGTAAAACCCTTTACTGGACAAATAAGATGCAACGAGCAACACGCAAACCCCAAAAAGCCCAACGGCGGCAAGAGATGATGACGGCCGCATGGCAACTGTTTCAATACCAGCCCTACGAGGCGGTTAACATGAACGATGTCGCCCAGCAAGTGGGGGTGGCCAAGGGCACACTCTACCTCTATTTCGAGACCAAAGAGAGCCTCTTTTTGGCCATCCTGCACGAGCAATTTGAACAATGGTTTGGGGTGGTGGATGAGCGGCTGGTGGCGCACCCTGCGCCCATCAGCACGGCCGCTTTGGCCGATTTGCTGGCCGTGGCACTAGCCGAACGGCCGTCGCTGACCCGCTTATTCGCCCTGTTGCACCTCATCTTGGAACAAAACAGCCAATATGGGGCGGTGCTGGCCTTTAAGCGCATGTTGCGCGAACGCGTGGGGGGGACGGCCGTGCTTATCGAGCAGGCCATGCCGTTTATGGCGGCTGGCCAAGGCGCCACCTTCTTGCTGAACGTTTACGCCCTGCTATTAGGCATCCAACAATTGGCCAATCCCGCCCCCACGGCCGAGGCAGTGCTGGCGGCCGAACCGGGCATGGAAATCTTCCGCATCCCCTTCCAGCCCACCCTTGCCGCTGTGATTCTGACTTTGTTGGAAGGCATGAAGGCGCAAAAGGATGGGGGACTAGAGACGCGGGACTAGGGACACTGACTGACCGACTAAAAGACTGAAAGACTGAGAGACTTCCAATGAAACAAACAGCATTAATTACAGGCGCATCAGGGGGGATTGGGCTGGTTTTTGCCCAGAAATTGGCCAAGGAGGGGTATGATTTGGTGTTGGTGGCACGGAGCGAGAAAACGCCCAAACCCTTGCCGAACAGTTGCGGAACCAACACAACATCCACGTCACGGTGCTGGCCAAGGATTTGAGCCGCCTCGAGGCTCCCACAGAGATTTATGAGGCATTGCAGGGAGCGGGCACGGCCGTAGATGTCCTCATCAACAATGCGGGCTTTGCCAGCTATGGCCTTTTCCACGAGTTAGACAGAGCCAAAGAGTTGGAGATGGTGCAACTCAACATCACCAATTTGGTCGCGCTGACCCATCTGTTTGTGGAGAAATGGTCGGGCGGGGATACGGCCGCGTGTTGAATGTCGCCTCTACGGCCGCCTTCCAACCGGGGCCCCTGATGGCCACCTACTATGCCAGCAAAGCGTTTGTCCTCCACTTCTCGGAAGCGATTGCCAACGAATTGCAGGGCACTGGTGTAACCGTGACCGCCCTGTGCCCCGGCCCAACTGCGTCGGGCTTCCAAGAGCGGGCGGCCATGCAGGAGTCTAAGCTGGTGCAGGGCGGCTTGATGTCAGCCGAAACGGTGGTGGAACTGGGGTATCAGGCACTCATCAGCGGCAAGGTGGTGGAGATTCCCGGCCTGAGCAACAAAGTCGGGGCGTGGTCAGCGCGTTTGGTGCCCCGCCAAACGGCCGTGGGCATTGTCCGCCGAATGCAGGAGCGGCAGGGGCATTAAAGTTACTGGTTACTCGTTACTCGTTAACGTTAAATTCACCATTCACAATTCAAAACCTTATGATTATCGTATCTGGTGTGGTTCCTATTCGACCTGAGATGAGGGAGACGGCCGTGCAAGCGGCTTTAGAGATGGCAAGGGCGACAGCGGCCGAACAAGGGTGTCTCGTCTATCGCTTTTACGCGGATTTAGAAGACCCTTGTTTGTGGCGCATTTATGAGGAGTGGGAAACGGCCGAGGCGTTGGCCGCCCATTTTGAGACGCCGCACATGGCGCTATTTCGGCAACAATTGCCCGCGCTGGTGGCTGGCGCAGGGGAGATTTGGCGGTATGAGGTTTCGGCCGCGGGGAGAATCTAAGAAAACGGCCGTATGTTCGCTTCTAACGTAGACGGTACGGACTCCCTAAAGGAGGGGTTTGTGAGCAGACTTCCGTGCCACGACATGACCGAGATAAATTGTAACCAGCCGATGAACCACTCCAACCCCCAATCGTCTCGACCGTATACTCCCCTACACCCCATGCGTAGGTGCGCCTGAGGGTCATGGCAATTTCGTCCTTGGGTTGCTGTTCCAAATAATTCCAAAGCGAATCTGAGCAAGTGCTGATTTCGTAGCCTTTCGCTTCGACAAATTTAAGAGTGACATTATGCTCACAATGGCTGGTAGCATTTAGCTCCCATGTCATCGGAAATGATAAGGTTGTTGGAGGGGGAGTGTACCAGTATACCAGCGCATAACTCCCGAAGGTGCAACTCCCCAGAAGGATAAATATCCAAATCCAAGGCCCCGCTCCATTTGTGTGAACAAGCCATGCCCAAAGTGGTTGAGGTGCTGGTGATGCCAAAAATAGCACAGGCAATCCATAGGACAGAAAAGGTTGGGGCATAAGGGAAAAAGCACTCATAGCCGAAAAGACGGCACAGGAAGCTAGGCCATAAACAATCAAGAGGACAAGGGCTAATCGCCTCGCCCAAAAAGCGGAAGCTGATGGGGAGGAGAGGCTTGAAAAGCCAAGACCCATAAAGCCAAGTAGTGCAAGAGCGGCAAAAACAACCACCAAATCAATTACATCCCACGTGAACCCCTTAAATTGCAGATGAAAAAAGGTGCTTATGCCTAAAACGGCCGCCGTGACCCAATACAATCCCGCTTGTGACCAACTTCGTGCCTCATTCATTTCACCCGACCTCCTAACTGCTCAATAATTCGCGCAAACGCGAAACCACCATCCCAATGGCGATTTGGTTACGGCCGCCCTGCGGAATAATCACATCCGCATACCGCTTACTCGGCTCCACAAATTGCAGGTGCATCGGCCGTACAGTCGTCAAATACTGCTCAATAATCGTGTCCAAGGCACGGCCGCGCTCCTGCACATCCCGCTCCATCCGCCGAATAAAGCGAATATCTGGCTCCACATCCACATAAATTTTCACATCCATCAGCTCGCGCAACTCGGCATTGTCGAAAATGAGAATCCCCTCCACCAAAATGATGGGGCTGGGATTGATTTGGATGGTTTGCTCCGTGCGGCGATATTGGGCAAAGTCATAGACGGGGAGGGGAATCGGCCGTCCCGCCACCAATTCCCACATGAGCAATCAGCAATGCCGTCTCGAGCGAGTCGGGGTGGTCAAAGTTCACCTGCCGCCGTTCGGCCAACGTCAGCTCGGTAAAATTGCAGTAATAGGCATCGTGCGGCAAATGGGCAATTCCTGTACCCACCTGCGCCAAAACACTCTTGGCCACCGTTGTCTTGCCGCTCCCCGAACCCCCTGCTACGCCAAAAACAATTGGTTTCATGTTAGCCTTTCAGCGGTCAGCTATCAGCTATCAGCTTTTAGCCAATCCAAAATCAAAAATCCCCAATCTAAAATCGGCTCACCGTCTTTGGCCAATCACATAATTGGCTAAGTCGGGCAAGATATCGTCTATGCTGTATGTCTCCCAGCCGCGAATATCGCCGGCCGTGAAGACGGTAAAGCCAATGACGTACCCATCTTGGCGCACGCCCGCGTCGTACCACGCCAGTTGGTTGATGAATGCTTCGGTAGGGGTACGGCCGCCGCCCAATCCCACCCAATACCCGCCAAAATCGCGCCAGCCCAGCCCTTGTGGCCCCGGTCGGTTGCCAATAATGCCATCAATGCCCGCCTCAGTGATGACCAGCGGAATGACCAAGCCCTGTGGCTCTAAAATTTCGCGGTAAAACCAGCGGTAGCGAAATGTGAGCGAGCCACGGTCGGCATAGGCTGTTTGGTTGGGCAAAGCACTGCCATAGCCATTGTAAATGGTGGGGCGCTGTATTCGTGCAGGGTCAAAATGCCATCGTACTGCAACGCCGTTTCGATGGCAGGCAAAAAGAGCCAAAACTCCTCCAGTTCGGGTACACCAGTGGAAAAGCCGCCAATGGCGCTCTTAAAGCCATAACTGGCCATCAGCCGCACCCGTTCCTGCTCATAACGGGCATACCACGGCATGTTATTCATGTTGGGGTCAGGCTCATTCCACCCCTCCCAATAATCCACCCACGGATTGGCGCGATAAGTGGCCAAATGTTTGTCCACATAATCCCACGCCGCCTCCTCGGGCACACCCACATAATTTTGGGCAAAAATGTCATCCACACGGCCGATGGTCAGCGTGTTTGGCGAAACCCGCTTCACCTCCTCCAAAAAGCCCATATCCCCCACCGCCTTAATCACAGGCGGCTGGGCACGGCGCACAAACTCCATAATGGCGGGGTCATTGTTTTGGATGACATGAATGCTTAGTTTGCTCGGCCCCAACTCATCGGTGGGGGGCAAAGTAGGCCACGGCACGGGGGTGGGTGTTTGTGTCGGCGGAATGGGTGTTGGCGTGCGCGTCGGTGTGCGTGTGGGGATGATGGCTGTGGGAGTGGGCGTGCCTTGCTCCAAGCGGGGTGGGAGGGTGGCCACCTGCACGGCCGCCGCCGCTGGCGTAAACGTAGCGGGCAAACTGGGGTCAATCGTGGCCGTCGCAGTCAGCTCGGCCGCTTCCGCTACCACCACTATCCCCGCTGGCAAAGTGGAAATGGCCATCTGCGTGGGGAGCGACAGGGGCACGGCCGTCGGCCGTGCCTGCCCCCCACACCCCACCAAGGCAAGGAGCAAGGAACAAGAAACAAGGAACAAAGAACAAGGAGCAAGGGATAAACGCATGAAAGAGGGTGAATTGTGAATGGTTAATTGTGAATGGGCGTGTTTCAATTGTTGATGAACGGCTCTGGGGGCTGAAAGCCCCCCAACCCCTGGGGGGGGGCGCCCCCCGGCCCCCAAACCAAAAAGACGACTGACCATTCCAGTATACCAATAACGAATAACGAGTAACGAATACCCCCCCGCATTTCCCCGCTAACGCAATGTTTACAGAGCAATTTTTTTCTGGTGGCTGGCCGATTTTGGCAAGGAATTGCACAGATTTTTCGCTTAGATAGATACAAGCGGCCGTGCAAGGCGTACATAAGCATAACAGTACTGTACAAAATCTTTGCAAAACCTTCTAGGTCTTGGAGACCTCGAAGGTTTGCCAATCACTTGCTCATTAAAGGAGAACTAGCAACATGAACACCCGACTCAAACTCTTCACCCTATTGGCCCTACTCGTCGGCTTGCTCACCGCCCCGCTCACCGCGTCGGCTCAAGTGCGCCCCGGCTTGCCCACCATTGTCGAAATTGCCGCTGGCGATGACCGCTTCGAGACGCTGGTCACGGCCGTTTCCGCCGCTGGCCTCGTAGACACCCTCAACGGCCCCGGCCCCTTCACCGTTTTTGCCCCCACCGATGATGCCTTCGCCAAATTGCCCTCGGCCGTGCTAAACGCCGCCCTCGCCGACCCCAAAGGGTTGCTGACCGACGTTCTGCTCTACCATGTCGTTAGCGGCGATGTTGGCTCCGAAATTGTGATGACGCTTGACAGCGCCACCACCGTTGGCGGCGAAAAAGTCCACATCAAACGCGCCACCGTCAACGGCCAACTGCGCGTCTATCTCAATGATGAAGTCCAAGTCATCATCACCGACATTGTGGCCAGCAACGGTGTCATTCATGTCATTGATACGGTGCTCTTGCCCCCCTCGCTCTCAGCTTCCGCTCCTGCCCCCTTAGCGGCCGTCACCAATGCGGTACTCACCAGCAATTTTGTACGCCCCACCCTGCCCACCATTGTCGAAATAGCCGCTGGCGACAGCCGTTTTAGCACATTGGTCACGGCCGTCACGGCCGCTGATTTGGTAAACACCCTGAGCGGCCCCGGCCCCTTCACCGTGTTTGCCCCCACCAACGACGCTTTCGCCAAACTGCCCTCCGCCACCCTCCAAGCCGCCTTGGCTGACCCCAAGGGGTTACTCACCCAAGTGTTGCTCTACCATGTCGTTAGTGGCGATGTTGGCTCCGAAATTGTGCTGACCCTGAACAGTGCCACCACCGTCGGCGGCGAAAAGGTCAACATCAAATTCTTCAATGGCTACGTTTACCTCAACGACAATGTCAAAGTGACCATCACCGACATTGTTGCCAGCAATGGGGTCATCCATGTCATTGACACGGTTTTGTTGCCCCCCTCCATTGTCGGCGCAACCCCTGCGCCAGCCATGACCACGGCCGCTACCCCCAGCTATCTGCGGCCGAACCTGCCCAACATTGTCGAAATAGCCGCTGGCGACAGCCGCTTTAGCACGTTGGTCACGGCCGTATCGGCCGCTGGCCTCGCCGAAACTCTGAGCGGCCCCGGCCCCTTCACCGTCTTCGCCCCCACCAACGATGCCTTCGCCAAACTGCCCGCAGGCACACTCGAGGCCGTCTTGGCCGACCCCAAAGGGTTGCTGACTGACATCCTCCTCTACCACGTCGTCAGCGGCGATGTTGGCTCCGAAATTGTGATGACGCTCGACAGTGCCACCACCGTTGGCGGTGAAAAAGTCACCATCAAGCGCGTTAACATTGATGGCCAACTGCGCGTCTACCTCAACGATGAAGTGCAGGTCATCATCACCGACATTGTGGCCAGCAATGGCGTGATTCATGTGATTGACACGGTGCTTCTGCCCCCCGCTGGGAACTAACCAAGCCCCCCAGCACCACCGCGTCGTTCTCAACAGTGGATGTTCCCCCGAACATCCACTGTTTTTTGTTACTGGTTATTCGTTACTCGTTAATACGTAACGAATAACCCTCCCTGTGCAAACCGCCCAAAACCAATTCCTCCAATTTATAAGATTTATCCGAAAGCGGCTTGACACAAATGCTTGGCTGTGTAAAATTTAATTCATAACGCAATGCGTTATATTTTTTGCCCACGAACTTACTAATTGATTAGTTAACATTGAGCTTGTCAGCATTTCAGCCAGTCAGCAGTTCAGCTTTTTAGCTGACAAGCTGAAAAGCTGACCAGCTAACTAGCTCCCAAGGAATAAGCCCATGATAGATTTTCGCTTGGATGAAGAGCAGACCATGCTCACCGAGGCCGTGCATCGGCTGGCGGAGCAGAAAATCCGCAAAGTGTTTCGGGACGCAGAAGAGTCCCGGCACATGCCAGCGGATGTGGTGCAGGCAGGGTGGGAGATTGGGATGTTGCCCACAGGGCTACCCGAGGAGTATGGCGGCTTCGGGGCTTATTCGGCCGTGACCAACACGCTCGCCATAGAGGAGTTGGCATGGGGCGATTTGGCCGCCGCGTTGCATATTTTGCAACCCAACACCGTCGCCATCCCTGTGATGCTGAGTGGAACCGAGGAGCAGAAGGCGCAGTATTTGCCGCTCTTTTGTCGAGATGAGATGCCTAAAGTGACGGCCGCCCTGACCGAGCCGTCCTTCCAGTTTGACCCCCGTGAGTTAAAGACAACGGCCGTTCTCGACGGCGAAGCCTACACCCTAAACGGCGTAAAAATGGCCGTGCCCATCGCCCCCGAGGCAGAGCTATTCCTGATTTACGCCAACGAAAATGGCCAAACGCAAGCGTTTTTGGTGGCGGGCGGGGCGGATGGCTTGGCCATCGGGCCAGCCGAAAAGCTGATGGGGCTGAACGCCTACCCAACTTATCGCCTGACTTTGACCGACTGCCGTGTGCCCGCCAGCAAAAAATTGGGCGGCGAAGCGGGCATTGATTTTGAGCTAATCCTCAACCACAGCCGGGTGGCGTTAGGAGCGGCGGCCGTGGGTCTCGCACGGGCTGGCTACGAATATGCGAAGGAGTACGCCAAACAGCGCGTGCAATTCGGGGAACCCATCGCCCACAAGCAATCCATCGCCTTTATGCTGGCCGAGATGGCCATAGACGTGGATGCCGCCCGCCTGCTGGTGTGGGAAGCGGCATGGTTGTTGGACCAAAAGCGGCCCGCTACCCGCGAAGTGACGACGATGAAGTACCACATTGACGATTTGGTGGTGCGTGTGGCTGACCAAGCGTTGCAAACGCTGGGTGGCTATGGCTATATCCGCGAATATCCCGTGGAACTGTGGCTCCGCAATGCGCGGGGAATTACCCATATGGATGGCTGGATGATGTAGGAGCATTTCAGCTAGTCAGCATTTCAGCATTTCAGCTTCTTAGCTGACTGGCTGACTAGCTGACAGGCTGACCAGCTCGCAAGAGGTTCCCATGATTAGCTTTGATTTACCAGAGAAAATTAAACAAGAGTTGGCGATGGTGGGGTATGTGGCACGGGATGTGATGCGGCCGATTTCGCGCAAGTATGATGAGGGGGAGCATGAACGGCCGCAGGAATACATTGACATGATGTGGCCCATGCTGAAGGAGCAAAACAAGGCGCAATTGGCCAAAGCCAATGGCAATGGCAGTGCCAAACCTGAAAAAACAGGCCCCAACTGGGCCATCTTGCGCCTGATTGTGATGATTGAAATGCTCAGTTGGGGGGATGCTGGGATTTACCTGTGTACGCCCAACGGCGGGCTGGGGGGCGCGGCCGTAGAAGCGGTGGCTACTCCCGAACAAAAGGCGCGGTTTATGAACCGTTTCGCCGAGGGCGGCCCCAAGTGGGGGGCAATGGCCATCACCGAGCCGATGGCTGGCTCGGATAATAGTTCGATGCGGACAACGGCCGTGCTAGACCCCGAGACCAACGAGTGGATTCTCAACGGCGAAAAGGTATTCATCACCAACGGCAGTTTGTCGCTCAAAGAGAGCGATGGCTTTTGTGTGGTGTGGGCCACGGTAGACTCGCAAGCGGGCCGGGCAGGCATTAAATCGTTTGTGGTGGAAGGGCGCACGCCCGGCGTGAACATCGCCAAGCAAGAGCATAAGCTGGGCATCCGCTCCAGCGACACGGTGGCACTGCATTTCGACAATGTGCGCGTGCCGTATGACAATGTGCTGGGTGGGGCGGAAGTCCGCAAAGGCGGCGAAGGGTTCAAGGGGGCGATGAAGACCTTTGATGCCAGTCGGCCGGCCGTGGCGGCCAGTGCGGTGGGCATTGCCCGCGCCGCGCTGGAGTTTGCGCGGGAGACGTTGGCCAGCGAGGGGGTGGTAGTTGATTACACGAAGCCGAAGCACAAATTGACGGCCGTGGAACGCGACCTCATCGAGATGGAAGCGCAATACAAAGCGTCGTGGCTCCTCACCCTGCGGGCGACGGCGCAGATGGCGTATGGGGAGAGCAACCGGCTGGAGGCGAGTATGTGCAAGGCGCGGGCGGGCGCGGCCGTGACATGGATTACCCAAAAAGCGGTGGAATTGCTCGGCCCGCTCGGCTACTCGCGCGAATTTCTGGCCGAAAAGTGGATGCGCGATGCCAAAATCAACGACATCTACGAAGGCACGAAACAAATTAACCTCCTCATCGTCGCTCGAAGCATCCTCGGCTACTCTCGCAAGGAATTGAGTTAAGCTCGTAGTGGCGGCTTTAGCCGTCCTTTGAGTTAAACCTAGCAGGTCTTTTAAGACCTACTAGGTTGGGCGGTTTGACCTAGTAGGTCTCCAAAGACCTGCTAGGTCTTGGCATTCTCCGTCCAGATGTGTGCCATCAACAGCAGGGAATAGAGATATTATTTGAAGTATATTGGAGCGTGGTGACGGGCTGAAAGCCGCCACTCCGAACAAAAACACGAACAAAAGCTACAACAGCTAAAAGTAAAAATCCACATGACTTTCCATATTAATAAGGTAGGAATTATCGGGGCGGGGACGATGGGCGGCGGGATTGCCGCTCATTTGGCCAATATCGGCATCCCTGTCGTGTTGTTGGACATTGTGCCGCCGAATTTGACGGAGGCGGAGCAGAACGACCCCAAGGCGCGGAATCGGTTTGTGCAGGGGGGGTATGACCGCATGGTGAAGGCCAAGCCTGCCAACCTCGGCCGTGCCGACCGGGCTGACTTGATTACGCTGGGCAACACCGAAGATGATTTGCAATTGCTGGCCGATTGCGACTGGGTGGTCGAGGTCATCATCGAAAAACTGGAGCCGAAGCGGGCCTTAATGGCCAAGCTGGAGCAGGTGGTACGGCCGACGGCCATCGTCACCAGCAACACCTCGGGCATCCCCATCCACCAAATTGTGGAGAACTGCTCCGACGATTTTAAGGGGCGCTTTTTGGGAACCCACTTTTTCAACCCACCTCGCTATCTGAAGCTGTTGGAGATAATCCCCACGGCCGATACCCGCCCCGAAATTATTGACTTTATGGTCGAATTTGGCACCAAAGTGCTGGGCAAAGGGGTCGTGGTTTGCAAAGACACGCCCAACTTTATCGCTAACCGGTTTATTGCCGTGGCGGGGAGCTATGGGGTGGAGTTGGCCATCGAGATGGGGCTGAGTGTGGACGAGGTGGACAGCATCACCGGGCCACTGGTGGGACCGGGGGCGGTGCGCAAGGTGGAGGAGTTGGGGGCACGGCTCAAGCAACTATTCGCCCATCAGGACAAAGCGGCCGAATATCTCCGCAAAAACACCTATTTCAACATGGTTTATGCGGCGGCCGTTGGCCCCGAAATCGCCCACAAACTGAGCGACATTGACGATGCCATCCGCTGGGGCTTTGCCCACGACGCAGGCCCGTTCCAAATTTGGGACATGCTCGGCGTGGCTGAAACAGTCGAGGCGATGAAGGCGGACGGCTTCCATGTGGCGGATTGGGTGACGGACATGTTGGCCGAAGGGCACACCAGCTTCTACAACGAGGCGGGGGCGTGTTACGATTTTGTGAAGGTGGGTATGTGGGGATGCGGCCGTGAAACCCATCCACGTGCATGGCCTACGCAAGAGCCAGAAGCCCGTGGCCGAAAACATGAGCGCCGCCCTGCACGACATGGGCGACGGGGTGTTGCTGTACGAGTTCACCTCGAAAATGAACGCCATTGACGATGATTTGGTGGCGATGGGCAACCAAGCGTTGGAGTTGTTGGCGGCCGACAAATTTGATGCGCTCGTGGTGGGCAACAACGGCTCCGATTTTTGCGTGGGGGCGAACATTTTCGCCGTGTTGATGGGCGCGATGCAGGGGCAATTTGACCCGATTGAGAAGGCCATCTACAACCTGCAAAAGCTGACCTATGATTTGCGCTACTCGCCCAAACCCGTTGTGACGGCCCCGCACCAACGGGTGTTGGGGCGGCGGGGTGGAGATGGCGATGGCGGGCTGGACGGCCGTGGCTGACCACGAAACCTACATGGGTCTCGTCGAAGTTGGCGTGGGGCTGATTCCCGCTGGGGGCGGGTGCATGGAGATTTTGCGCCGCCGTGTAAATCCCGTCATGCGCACCGATAATGCCGACGTGTTGCCCGTCATGCAAGATGTGTTTACCCAGATTGCCACGGCGCAAGTGGGCACGAGTGCATGGGAAGACAAAAAGCTGGGCTATTTGCGGGACACGGACAGCATCAACATGAACAGCGATTTGCGCTTGCAGGTGGCCAAAGAGACCGCCTTGGCCTTGGCGGCCAGCAATACGCGCCCCGAACCCGAGAAAATTTATGCCGCTGGACGGGACACGCTTTCAGCGCTGAAACTGGGGTTGCAGGGGTTTGTGTGGGGGGGCATGGCGACTGAGCATGATGCGCTCATCGGCCGTAAATTGGCCCATATCCTGTGTGGTGGCGACCTGAGTGGCCCGACATGGGTTGACCCGTGGTATATCCTCGACCTCGAGCGGGAAGCGTTCCTCTCACTGTTGGGCGAGCAGAAAACCCTCGACCGTATCCAACATATGTTGCAAAATGGCAAGCCGTTGCGGAATTAGGCTATAAGCCGTAAGCCGTAAGCCATAAGCGAGTTGCTTACGGCTTATGGCTTACAGCTTACGGCTCCTTAAGGAGATTTTACATGACACGAGAAGCTGTAATTGTGGCGGCCAGCCGGACGGCCGTGGGGAAATCGAAGCGGGGGGTGACGCGCAACACGCGCTCGGATGAGATGGCGGCGGCCGTGATTGCCGAGGTGATGCGCCAAACCGAGGGCAAACTCGACCCGCGCGAGATAGATGATGTGATTATTGGGTGCGCCATGCCCGAAGGGGCGCAAGGGCTGAATTTCGGCCGAACGATTGCCCTGCGGGCGGGCTTGCCCGTAGATGTGCCGGGGCAGACGGTCAACCGGTTCTGCTCCAGCGGCCTGCAAACCATTGCCATGGCGGCCGAGCGCATCATTGCCAACGGCGCGGATGCGATTATTGCGGGTGGGGCGGAGACGATGAGCCTCGTCCCCATGACGGGCTTCCGGGTGAACCCGAACCCGTACATGGTGGACAACATGCCCGAGGTGTACATGGGCATGGGGCTAACGGCCGAGCAAGTAGCCGTCGAGTTTGGCGTGTCCCGCGCTGACCAAGATGAGTTTGCTTACCACAGCCACCGCAAAGCGGCCGAGGCGTATGCCAAGGGCATTTTTAAGGATGAGATTTTGCCGTTTGAGGTGGAAGAGGTGGAGATGGGGGCGGACGGCCGTCCTGTGCGCCGCACGGTGATTTTGGACCGCGATGAGCATCTGCGCCCCGAGACGACCATCGAGGGGTTGGGCAAGTTGCGCCCTGTGTTTAAGCAGGGGGGCACGGTGACGGCGGGCAATGCGTCGCCGCTGAGCGATGGAGCGGCGGCCGTGTTGGTGATGGAGCGGAGCAAGGCGGAAGCGTTAGGACTGACCCCGCTGGTGCGTTTTGTGGGCTTTAATGTGGCTGGCGTGCGCCCCGAAATTATGGGGGTTGGCCCCATCGAAGCGATTCCCCGCTTGCTGAAGCGGACGGGGATGAGTTTGGCGGATATGGATCGCATTGAGCTGAATGAGGCGTTTGCGGCGCAAGCGTTGGCGGTGATTCGCCATTTGGAGATGGACCCCGCGAAGGTGAATGTGAATGGGGGGGCGATTGCGCTGGGGCATCCGCTGGGCTGTTCGGGGGCAAAGCTGACGGTGCAGATGATCCATGAGTTGCGGCGGACGGGCGGCCGTTATGGGATGGTGACGATGTGCATCGGTGGGGGTATGGGCGCGGCGGGGATTTTTGAGCGGCTGAATTAAGCCGTAAGCTATAAGCCGTAAGCCGTAAGCAAAAGGCGCAGGTCGTTGACCTGCGCCTTTTTGTTTGGGGGGATGTTATAATGGGCGCAATGCAAATGTGTACCAGTGAGTGATTTTTATGTCGTCGCAACGATACCTACAAGAAATAACGCTAAGAGGGTACAAGTCCATCCGTGAGTTGCGGGATTTTCCGCTTCATGCGGGGCTGAATGTTTTAATTGGGGCGAATGGGTCGGGCAAGACGAATTTTATTCGCTTTTTTGAGATGTTAAGCCACATGATGGATCCTGCGCGGGGACTGCAAAATTATGTGCGCGAACGGGGTGGGGCGGATGCATTTTTGTTTCAGGGGGCTAGGGTAACGCCTGAAATGGAGGCACATCTTAAATTTGGGGCAAATGAATATCACTTTGTTTTGGAGCGGCCGATGACCGCTCCCTTTTTTGCCCATGAATCAACCCAAATTAGTCAGGTGAATGGTTTACCAGCAGGGGGGATATTTAGAAAGTTATTTGCATTCATTCTCTAAAGTGAATGCCCCTGCTCCACAAAAATTTGTTGAACAAATCCGCGATTGGCGGGTATATCATTTTCACGATACATCCCGTTTTGCACCTGTAATGGGACGGGTAAATACCCATGACCAAACACCTTTGCATAGCAATGCGGCCAATTTGGCTCCCTTTTTAATCCATCTTCAAGAAAATTATCCCCAACATTATCATTTGGTGGTGGAAACAGTGCGGATGGTGGCGCCGTTTTTTGGGGACTTTGTGTTAGCCGAAGTGGCTGATGGGCAGACCCAGTTGCGCTGGCGCGACCGCTATTCGGAGTTGGTTTATAATCCTAGCCAACTTTCGGATGGAACGTTGCGTTTTATCTGCTTGGCCGCTTTATTACTCCAGCCTAACCCACCTGCCACGATTATTATTGATGAGCCTGAGTTGGGGTTGCACCCAGCGGCCGTGCAAATTTTGGTGAGCTTGTTGTATGGCGCGGCCGAACGCACCCAACTCATCGTCTCTACCCAATCCTCTCTACTGGTGGATGAATTAGAGCCAGAGGAGATTATTGTGGCCAACACCCATGAGGGAGAGACGATTTTGGAGAGGTTGGATGGGCATCAATTAGAAACATGGCTTGAAGAATATACGATTGGCCAACTTTGGGAGAAAAATGTGTTGGGAGGCTTGCCTTAATGAGTTGGGTTAATTTGTATATCGCGGTTGAGGGCGGGCTGAATTGCAGTTTGTCAAGGAAAGTTTGGCTCCCCATTTAGCTCAATTCCAGCTTTTGGTCTACCCACATCTCGTAGGTGGCAATTTATTTGTCCACTGGGGCAACGATTTACACCGTTTGATGCTTACCAACCACCGCCCGAATATTTGGTTTAGCACGATGGTGGATTTATATCGGTTGGGAAGTGATTTTCCAGAATGGGCGCAAGCGCAAAAATTGCCCTCGGCCGTGCAAAAAGTGCAATTTTTAGAGCAGGCATGGCACAAAGAGCGGAGCCATCATCCTCGTTTTATCCCCTATATTCAATTGCATGAGTTTGAAAGCCTGCTCTATTGTGATTTGTCAGGGTGGCCAAACGACTTCCTACCTATGAAAGCGAAGTCAGAGCATTGGCCAAAGAGGTGACGGGGTTAGCTCCTGAGGAAATTAACCAAGGGGAGCAAACCTCGCCCAGTAAACGGCTGATGCGGTGAGTGCCTGCGTATAAAAAGCGAAGGTGCGGGTGGGTGCGCCTGCGGCCGTGGCCATTGGCCTGCCCAAATTACGCACCATGTGCCCCCATTTTAACGAGTGGCTGACCAAATTGGAGCAGATAGGAGAGGGAAGTGGCGGATAAGAAAGAAACAGAACAAGCCCTGAATGCGTTGCTGGTGGCCTACCAGCAAGACCCCACGGCCGTGCCCCCCATCTCGGCCGAATTTGCGGCCGACCTGACCCAAATCAAATACCTGTTCGCCCAAAAGCTCAAACTCACGCGCCTGCCCCCCATCTTCCACCACCTGCCCAACCTCATCTACCTCAACCTGAGCGAAAACCGCTTCACGACCATCCCCCTCGAAGTGGCCGATGCCCCCCAACTGCGCGATTTGGTGATGAATAGCAATCAGGTGCGGGAGTTTCCTGCGAGTTTACGGCCGTTGGCCCACCTCAAAAAGCTCCACCTTAATTTTAACCCATTGGGCATCTTGCCCCCCTCCATTGGCCACCTCAGCCAACTCCAAGAACTTAAATTGGCCAAAACTGGCTTAACCACTCTCCCGCCCGAGATTGGTCAACTGGCTCATTTGCGCGATTTGTATTTGCTGTTGAATGAGATTACCTCGTTGCCCGAAGAAATCGGCCGCCTGCAAGCCCTCGAAACTCTCGACCTTGGGCAAGCCAAACTGACCGAACTGCCCGCCGAATTTGCGGCGTTAGCCAAACTCAAAAAGCTCGACCTGACCCGCAACAAGCTTCGCCACCTGCCGCCTGAATTTGGGCTGTTGAACAGCCTCGCAGAACTAAATTTGGCAGGCAATCGGCTGATGGAATTACCCGATGGGTTTGGGGGATTAACCAGTTTGCGCGAACTAACACTGACCCAAAATCCGTTGCGCTTCTTTCCCACCCCCATCTGCCGCCTGACCCACTTAAAGATATTGGAACTGAACAATTGTATGCTCAAGAATGTCTCGGCCGAGATTAACCAGATGGTGCAACTGGAGGAGCTTTACCTGTGGAACAACAATATCGGCCAATTGCCTGATGAGATTACCACCCTGCCCGCCCTGCGGGTGTTGCATGTGCATGACAACCCCTTGTCTGAGTTGCCGCAAGGGCTGGGCAAGATGAATATCAGTTTGTTCATTAACAAGCGGGGGGTCAATGAGGCGGGGCAGGCGGTGTTGCAGGCATTGCGTGAGGTGGGGGGATGGGTGGAGGATATGACCTATGGGTAAGCAGTTTTGGGTAAGCGCAGAGAGCTTTTTGGGCATGGTTCAAGCCATCTGTACAATTAGGGACGAGGGAAGGGGGACTAGGGACTGGGGACTAGAATTGACCACCGTCCCAAGTCCCTTGTCACCTGTCAAAATATAAACCATGCCCCTTTTTTCACTTTTCACCCTATCACCAAGGACAACCAGATGACCCACACATGGCAAGATTACCTGACGGCCAACCACGGCCGCTTTTTAGAGGAGTATTTCGACCTTGTGCGCATCCCCAGCGTTTCGGCTTTGCCCGAACACGCGGCCGATGTGCAACGGGCGGCCGAATGGGTGGCGGCCCGGCTCACGGCCGCAAGGGTGGAGCATGTGCAAGTCATGCCCACAGGTGGCCATCCCGTCGTTTACGGGGATTGGCTCCACGCGGGGGCGGACAAGCCCACCGTCCTGATTTACGCCCATTTTGATGTGCAACCAGCCGACCCTCTTGAGCTATGGGAAACCCCGCCCTTTGAGCCGACGATGCGCGACGGCCGCATCTACGCCCGAGGCGCATCCGATGACAAAGGGGGGTTGGTGACACCCATTTTTGCTGTGGAAGCGTTGTTGCAAACGACGGGCAAGCTCCCCGTCAACGTGAAATTTTGTTTTGAGGGGCAAGAGGAGATTGGTAGCCCGCAGTTGGATGGCTTTTTGGGGCAACACAAGGAACTGTTCGCGGCCGATGTTGTCTTTAGTGCCGATGGCTTGCTGTGGTCGGCCGAGCAACCGATGACTGTTCTGGGTCTAAAGGGGTTGACCGCCTTGCAGATAGATGTGTACGGCCCCAACAGCGATTTGCACTCGGGCTTGCACGGGGGCGTGTTGCACAACCCTATCGAGGCGTTGTCCAAAATTGTGGCTTCGTTGCGAGACGAAAACGGCCGCATCGCCGTGGCGGGCTTTTACGATGATGTGGTGGAGTTGGACGAGGCGGCGCGGTCGGCCATTGCCGCCGTGCCCAATGACGAAGAGGGGTATCGGCAACAGTTGGGCATCCCCGAGTTTTTTGGGGAGCCGGGCTACACGACGCGAGAGCGCAACTGGATTCGGCCGACACTGGAACTGAATGGGATGTGGGGTGGTTTCCAAGGCGAGGGCACGAAGACGGTTATTCCCAGCTCGGCCCATGCCAAAATTACCTGCCGACTGGTGGCCAACCAAAACCCCGCCCGCATTGCGGAGCAGATTGTGGCGCATGTGGCCGCTCATGCGCCGCGTGGGGTGCGGGTGGAGGCACGGCCGCTTCGGGCTGGCTCGGAGCCATACCTGATGGCGGCCGACCATTGGGGCAATGTGTTGGCGGCGGAGGTGTTGACGGAGTTGTACGGCCGTCCACCCTACCATGTCTATGTGGGGGGCAGTATTCCCATCTGCACCTTTTTCCGCAAGCATTTGGGGATTGATATGGTGAATTTTGGCTGGACAGCGGGGGATGAGAATTTGCACGCGCCGAATGAGTTTTTCCGCTTGGAGAATTTCGGCCGTGGGATGCGGGGGTATGGGTTGTTGTTGGA
>JADJSZ010000022.1 GCA_016711405.1 Candidatus Hadersleviella danica
CATCAGCCAAACAAACTACTTTATTTTGTAGTAGGGATGTATAGCAACGGCCGACGATAAGAGAAGTTTAGCAGGAGACCGCTTAGTGAATGCGACACAATGCTAGAACCTCATTAATACCAGGCAATTCTGTCGCCTTGGTCAATCTGGTATTCATCCTTGGAGAAAATGCGCAAAGCGACGCCGTACGCAATTCCATCATTCGTTTCAGATAGCTGTCTGCGGGTACTTTGATTCGCTCATCATCTTCTACCGGATTTTGTTGCGTTTCGAAGCGATTCCACGACCCGTCTCACGGTTGAATCGATTCTCTGTACCTAAACTCGACAAATGCATTCGGAAAGCATCAGAAGTAGCCAATAGAAGAACTGCCTTCATCAGGTCAAGAGATACCCAAGTGATAAAAACACTCCTCACCTTCCTCCAGCTATTGCCTGGGCCAACTTTAAGTCCGTGACGATCTGTAATGTGGCTGATGCTGACCATAAGCCCCGCAAATGTTGAGACTTACTATTAAAGGGTAATTTTCCTGTAAAATAATCTATCACTTCCACATCAATATAAAGCGATAGGGATAAGTACGCCTAAGGAGAGCGATTTCAAGTGCTGAAATATAAACATTCCAACGGTATTCTTCCCTGTTTAGAAATAGGGGACAAACATAGGTAGCATCACCACCCTTGCTGAGTTGACCCAGTTTAGTGCTCCAGTTTGAAAAGCAAATTGTGTTGATATCTTCGTTGTGGTGCTGGTTGTTTTTACGCAGATCAAAATAGGATCGCGATTAATGTTGAGATCACGGTCTTTCCGTTCGGAACACCATTCGCGATGTACTCTTTTCATCGTACACCGGCCGCTTAAACTGCATGCACAACGGGGCAAAACTCTTAATGCGGGCATCTGGATGGGCATCAGCAACGTTCAGTCGTTCTTGCTTTGGAAAACGGCTCCAATTGTATACCTGAAAACTGGAACGATAGGAATGCGAGGAAGAACCCAAGTGCTATCCCAACTAGTTCTTCGGGGTAATCTGCATTTATTCGATGTCCTTGTCTTATTGTCATCAATAGTTATCCTTATTGCTTCAGCTTTACCTCTTATTAGAATGTGGTTTGTTTGGATAAGTGCAAAATAAGTGATTGGGCTGTATGTGGGGAGAGTTTAACAGGCAAGGAGAAGCGTCAAGGGAGAATCGAGGTTGTGCCACCTCCCAAACGGCCGTATCTCCCCACCAGCTACCAACCTCCCTACCCACCCCCACTAGAAACTCTGCTATCAAAGTCTATGGAGATAGTGGTGTCAAAATACACCCCTACACCCATACATCAATAAACAACAACCCAACGGCCGCCCTACCGCTTGGCCGTAATGCCAAACGCCTTCCAATGCTCCTGCGGCGTGGCCAATTTTTATCCGTTTGTTCAGATTAGAATACTTGGCCTTCGCCTCCTTTGTCTTGGCATTCAATTCCTCCGTTTTCGTCTTCAATTGAGCCTTCAATTCCTCCTGCTCCGAATTGAGCGTGTCCAACACATCGGCAAAAGCCTCCAAAGCGGCTTTGTCGGCGGCCGTCACACTCACCCCAGTGAGGTCTGACAGCCGCGTGGCAATCCCACTGGCCATCGTCCGCAGATCAGAAACAAATTGCGAAAAAGTAGTACCTGCCATATCGAACTCCTTATACAAAAAATTTTTAATCCCGTCAGCCTAAAATTTAGCAAATTAAATCTCCTTTGTCTAGAGGCTTTTTCCCGAGCTTCCCAACAAGAGGAAATCATGTTGTAGGGGCGAGAAAGCGGCATAGAACGCCAGCCCAAACCACAAAACATCCTCTCGCCGCTTCCTCGCCCACGGCGCAACAACCACCGTGGGAGAAGAGGCGCGAAACTTTCCCTACAAGTTCTCCTCAAATCCTTTCCGCGCCTTCTAGTCTCTATGCCACGCCTTGTGCAAAACCCTATTTTCTATCTCATTAAAAACCTTATTGAGCTAGATTCAGACCCAATCCATCTTCTTTTGCTTTAAAAGCAGGTAGATTAATAACAAAATCAGCTTGATTAAATGCCAAAGCAGATAGATTTAATCTAAAAGCAGTTGGCTTTATGACAAAGGCAGATAGTTTTATGACAAAACAAGATAAGTTTATAACAAAGCACGGTAGATAAATGACAAAACAAGATGAACAAATGACAAGTTTAGATAGATAAATAACAAAGCAAGCTGGATAAATGACAAAACCAGAAGGATTTAGATTAAAACTAGATGGATTTAGACCAAAACTAGATGAACTTAGGCTAAAACTAGATGAACTTAGACCAAAACTAGATGAACTTAGACTAAAACTAGATGGATTTAGATTAAAAATAGATAGATTTAGACTAAAAGTAGATAGATTTAGACTAAAACTAGATGGATTTAGACTAAAACTAGATAGATTCACACCAAATCTAGGTAGATTTGCATTAAATCTAGGTGGATTGAAACAAAATCTAGGTGGATTGAAACTCAATCCACCTAAAAAAAGGCTTTTCGATGAACGATGGGGAGGTTTAAGAGCAGGCTCCCTTCCCATCGGCTCTAGCGGGGGACGCTTCCAAGCAAGTTATCAAACAATTTGACGCAAGGGCGCAGGGACGCAAGGGGCGCAGAGAAAATTTGCCACAGAAAACTCTCTGCGCTCCCTCGCGTCCTTGCGCCCTTTGCGTCAAAAAAATCCCTCCTTTGCACTTTTATCTCTCCAGCCACTCCCCCACGGCCGCATCCACCGTCTCGCTCGGCGAAGAATCCTGCGCCACCAGCCAATCTATCAACGGTTGCCGCCAATCCACGGCCGTGTTATAGCCAGCGGGGTCCCACTCCGCCAAACGGCCAAAGCCACTGCCCCCCGCATACATAAAATCATTCACCAACACCGTGTAGGTCGTGTCATCCTCCAACACCTCGCCCGTTTTATGCAAGAACCAACGGCCGTGAACCTCTCCCAGCCCCCCCACCGCCAACTGCTCATTGCTTCGCGTCAACAACGTGACAATTTGCGCCCCCGTTAACTCCACCGACACCAACACATTGTTAAAGGGAAACACCCCCACCACATCCCCAAACGTAATTTCCCCTGCGCGAAGGTCTGCCCGAAAGCCGCCCATGTTGGTCAAGGCAATAACGGCCGTGGGCATCGCCCACAACCACGTCTCGGTGATGAGCGCTTGCTGTTCGGCGCTCCGTTGCTCAAAGCCAGCCTCTGTATAGCCAATCACCACCTCCAATTCCTCATCCGTTTGCGCTTGCCAACGCGCCACCACGGCCGCCACCGCCTCATTTTCGGTCACGCGGTCGTCGGTGTAATCCGTGCCATAGTCGGCCGACAACAATTCATCCGTGCTGGTGTCAAAAGTCAGGTTCGCCCCCGCAAAAGTGGCCATGTGCGAACCACCCGCCAGCAAAATAGCCCCATCTTGCTCCTCCGCAAACAGCTCATTGCAATGCCCACCCCCAATGATGGCCACTGGCAAATCGGGAATCCGCGCCGCCAAGTCGCGCATCTCAAACTCACACAGATGCCCAATCACGATAAACAGTTCCGCCCCCTGCGCTTGGGCTTCGGGGAGGAACTCGCGCACGGCCGTCTCATAATCAATAAACTCAAAATCCACAATATTGGCGGGGTTCGTCGTCGTGCGCGTCCGCGTCGTCGTCAGACCAATAATTCCCACCCGCACCCCATTGCTTTCCACCACCACAAAAGGCTCAATCCCCCATTCGGTGGGCACTTGCCCATCACTTGTGCGCCTTGTGTTCGCGCTCAGGAAAGGAAAGTTCGCCTCGGTGGCGCGAGCACGCAACGCTTCCAATCCAAAATCAAAGTCGTGGTTGCCAATGGCCGCGGCCGTATATCCCATCTGGTTCATCACCTCCACCATCCCCTCCCCCTCAAACCATGTCGAGATGGCAGGCCCTGTCCACATGTCCCCGCCACTCAAAAGCAGGTAACTATCCAGCCCCGGCTCATAGCCAAACTGATTTCGCCACGTCCCCACCAAATTGGCCGCCCCCAAACCCTCCCGCACCCCCTCCATCCAACCATGTTCGTCGTTCGTATACAAAATTGTCAGCTCCCGCACAGGGTCGTCGGGGTAGATGGGGTCACTCACAACCTCTGTAACAGGAACAGAGACCACCACAGTCGGCGGCGGCACCTCAATTGTCGCCTCGCGCACCACGTCATCGGCCGTTTCACACGCCAAAAGAACAAATATGAGCAAGAAAATCAGTTTTTTCATCAGGTTTATGGGGTTTGTGTAGAAGTATAGGAGTGTATTGGTATATTTTTAATACACCAATACACCACTCCACCAATCTATCTAAATCAAACGGCCGCATCTTTGGTAAGATGCGGCCGTTCTATGCTCCCCACGGTCATCAACGATATTGGTTTATGAGTTTATTGGTGTAATCGTGTATTAAAGTACACCCATACACCAATAAACCACTACACCAATAAACAAACATTACCCTTCGTCTGGCTCCAGCACCCCATAATTGCCATCGCGCCGCTTGTAAACAACGTTAATGGCCGACGCATCGTGGTTAAAAAAGACAAAAAAGTCATGCCCGAGCAAATCCATCTGGTCAATCGCCTCATCAAGGTGCATCGGCCGCATCGAAAACTTCTTGTGGCGCGTCAACAAGCCTGCTTCTTCATCCACCACCTCAATTGGCAGGGGTTCGGCGTTGGCAAACTCCTCGCCCATGTTCCCGCCCTTCCGTTGGCGGTCCTTCAGCTTGCCCCGATAACGGCTAATTTGCCGATACATCTTGTCTACGACAGCATCCACGGCCGCAAAGATATCGCCATGTCGCTCCTCCGCCCGCAGAATCGTCCCATTGCGGTCGCGCACCGTTAATTGCGCAATCTGCCGCTCTTCCGAGTTACGCGCATTTTGCTCCACCAAGTCTACCGTCGTCTCCACCAGATGAGGCATGTAACGGTCGAGCCGCCCCGTCTTTTTCTCCACATAGTTTTGCAACTTGGGAGTCAGGTCAAAGTTATGGACATTAATTGAAAGTGTCATCGCTATCTCCTTTTGAGTTAGGGAAGTCTTAATAGTAGTGTAAACGAGCGGCACAACCACTGTTTGTGCCATTCAGAAACTCTTTCACTGACGTTTGTCATTAAAAGATAGAGAGAATAGAGGAAAAAGGTGGTAATTAGAGTAGTAAATAGTGAGTAGTAAGGAGTGGACAACTACTCACTATTTACTACTTACTATTTACTCAAGTAGAGGAAGCCTTAGGTGGCCAACCCACCACATACCTCTCTTCTCTCGTCTCTTTTCTCTCTTCTACGCCCGTGCCAAACAATAGGCCGCCACCGAAAGCGCACCTGCCCCGAGCAGGGTTTGGGCGGCCGCTTCCAATGTCGAACCCGTCGTACAAACATCATCTACAAGCAAAATGCGCCGCCCCGCCACGTTTGGTTCGGCCGAAAATGCCCCTTGCACATTGTGGAGCCGCTCCTCGGCCGTCAATCTGGCCTGCACTTGCGTCGGCCGTACCCGCCGCAAAGCCTTTTCGGTCATGGGCAAGCCCAATTGCGCCGCCAAATGGTGCGCCAACAGCGCCGATTGGTTGTATCCCCGCTCCCGCCTTCGTTCGGCGTGCAACGGAATGGGCAAAACCCAGTCCACAGGCATCGCCCATTGCGGCCATGCCCGCACCATCAGGTCGGCCAGATGGCTGGCCAGCCCAAATTTCTTGTAATACTTAAATTGGTGGATGGTTTCGGGGAGGGTTGCGCGAAAACGCAGGGCGGCGCGAATGTGAAGCGAAAGCGGCCGACGGCGGCAACGGTTGCACACGGCCGTTTCTTCCTGCGGTTGGCCACATTGCGGGCAGATTGGCTCCTCCACCCACACCAACGCTTGCACACAACTCGCGCAAAGGGCGGCTCCCACGCGCTGGCAACTGGCGCATCGAGGCGGCAACATGATATCAACCACCTGTTGTGCCCAACGGTTAACTTTGTAAAACACGCTCACATTACTTCGCTGTGGCTGGTATAAAAACGGCCGTAACTCAGCCAAGGAAATGGCGGGGAAAACGGCCGTGAGAGAATAAAAACTGTGGTTGTTAAAAGCAACGCATGGCAATTTGCCTTGGGTGGCTGGCCACCTAAACCGAATGACCTAATAAAACGTGCGATAAACGCGGAAGCCAGCGGGGCCGAGAAGCACCACGAACATGGCGGGGAAAATCAAGAAAAC
The DNA here is from genome assembly GCA_016711405.1 of Candidatus Hadersleviella danica. Lineage (GTDB taxonomy): Bacteria > Chloroflexota > Anaerolineae > Promineifilales > Promineifilaceae > Hadersleviella > Hadersleviella danica. The sequence continues at coordinate 6,261 of JADJSZ010000022.1, forward strand.
CATCGGAAAGAGCATCTTCACAGGCGCTTGTTGTGCCTTCTCTTCCGCCCGTTGCCGCCGCCGCACCCGCATCTGGTCAGACTGGATGCGCAATACCTTGCCAATACTCACGCCCAACTGGTCGGCCTGAAGCACCGAAGCGATAAAACTCTGCACGTCGGGCACATCAAGCCGTTCGGTCATATCCCGCAATGATTGGCGGCGTGTTTTCCCGAGTTGGATCTCGTAGACAACACGGCCGAATTCCCGCGAAAGCGGGTCATCCCACTTTTCGTTCACTTTCGACATGGCTCCGTCAAAAGTCAGCCCTGCATCCACACAAACTGTCATCAAATCCAGTGCGTCGGGCAACTTCTTAATCACATCATCTTTGCGCCGCCGAATCGCGGAAGTAAGCCATTGGCGGGGCAGAACCCACCCAAAGACGATTCCCCCCAACATGTAGCGCAAGCGCGTGCCATCCTCACCCAAATAAAGACCAAGCCCTGCAAAAACAAACATGGCCAGAATGGTAAAGGTGAAGAAGGTGGCGGGGGTCATTTTTTTGTCGGCCGTTTCAAGGCTTTTGGCCGTCCGCTCCAACATATCTTGAGGAGCCAAACGAGTTACCAGCCCACTAATCCGTTGGGCAATGGGCACAAAAATACGGTCAGAGAGAGAGAGCGATAGCTCAATATCTTCAATGGTGGCCAACTCTTCCCGTGCCGCATATTCATTGAGCCGTTTAGAAAGTGCATCCCCTTCGGAACGGCGGAGAAGCATGATGCTGGCAATGATAATGACCAAGCCGATAAGCACAGCAATGCCAATTATCAACGTCGGATTTATGTTACTGAGAAAGTCCATAGTTCCTCTAATTGTGTTGTGCTAGAGCAAATTCCAGATACAAGGGTTGAGACGTTAAATTTCGATATCAACGATGCGTTGAATGGCATAGCCACCTGCGGCAATCATAATGCCAGCGACAGCGATGACAGCCCAGCCACAAGGAATAACATCGGGCCACAGGTAGGGATAATCGTTGACGAAAATCTCCATGATGTATTCCCGGTTAATCATGTAAAGGGCAATGCCTAAGGCGATGGGGAGTAGGGTGATAATCCAGCCCGAAGCGCGACCTTGAGAAGTGAGGGTGCGAATCTCGCCCTTAATACGAACACGTTCCCGAATGGTGAAGCTGATCGTATCCAAAATTTCGGTTAAGTTACCACCGACTTCAATTTGGACATTGATGGCGGTAATAACCATGTCGTAGTCTTCACTGGGGACACGGCGCAAGGAGTTGGCTAAGGCGGCTTCCATACCGATACCTAACCGTATTTCTTGCAAAATGCGTTCAAATTCCCGCGAAACGGGTGGCGGCAGTTCGGTGGCGATGGCTTCCATGCCTTGCAAAACGCTAAAACCAGAGCGAAGGGAGTTGACCCACAGGTTGAGGGTGTCGCTCAGTTGTTCGTCGAAGGTGCGGATGCGTTTTTTGGCGGAAGCATTGACGTAGTAGCGGGGGATTTGCAAACCGATGATGCCCCCGATGAGGGCAAAAATAAGGCTTTGGCCAAAGAATAAAAAGGCTACCAAACCCAATCCGAAAGAGGATAAGAGCAAGGCTCCGATGTATTCAACCACCCGCAATTTGATGTCGGCACGAGCTAGGTTGCGCTTGATTTTATCGAAGGCATTGATGTTGCGCGAGGTAATCGCTTTGTCGAGGCGGTCAACGGCTTCGCGGCGATTACTGGAGGTGCTTTCTTCGACGACTTGGTCATCCCATTGGGTCGTGAACTGTTCGAGGCGCTCGTTGACATTGACATTACGGCCGCCGCCGCCACTGAGTAAGGCGATGGCGGCACCAAGCACCAATAGCCCACCAAAAGCACCGACAATTATCAATAACGTTGTGGTATCCAAGTTCAGTCTCCTCAGGCAGTTTGGGGAAGGGGTGGTTGACCAATTACTCCTTTGCGTGGCCGAGCGGGCGAATTAACGCGCATTACGGCCGCCGATGCCAAAGACAGAGGGTGGTAACATGATGCCTGCCTCTTGAATTTTGCTCATGGTTTTTGGCCGTAAGCCTGTCGGTCGTAAACGGCCGATGACCTTGCCATTCTCAAAGCCCGTCTGCTCAAAGCGGAAAATTTCAGACATGGTGATGACATCCCCTTCCATGCCCTGAATTTCACTGATGGAGATGACCTTGCGCGAACCATCGCGCATACGGGATTGTTGGATGATGAAATCCACGGCCGCCGCAACTTGTTCACGGATGGCGCGGAGGGTAAATCCATGCCAGCCATCATGCACATGGTTTCGATGCGGGAGAGCGCATCGCGGGGGTTATTGGCATGGGCGGTGGTCATACTCCCTTCGTGGCCCGTGTTCATGGCTTGCAACATGTCGAGCGTTTCGCCACCACGGCATTCTCCAACGACGATGCGGTCTGGCCGCATACGCAAGGCATTGATAACCAAATCTTGGATGGAGACTTGGCCGCGTCCTTCGACGTTGGCGGGGCGAGATTCTAGGGTGATGACATGCTCTTGGGCGAGTTGGAGTTCGGCCGCGTTTTCAATGGTCACAATGCGCTCCCCTTCAGGGATGAAACTGGAGAGGATGTTGAGCAAGGTGGTTTTGCCCGAGCCTGTGCCGCCAGAGACGACGATGTTGCACTTGCCGATGACGATGGCACGCAGGAATTCGGCCGCTTCGGGTGTGACAGTTCCCCACTGCACCAAGTTGTCAATGGTGAGTGGTTTCTTGGAGAACACGCGAATGGTGATGGTGGGGCCGTTCAGCGCAATGGGTGGGATGATGGCGTTGACGCGGGAGCCATCGGGCAAGCGAGCGTCTACCATGGGTGAGGCTTCGTCAATACGACGGCCGAGGGGGGCGACGATGCGGTCAATAATCCGCATGACATGGTCGTTGTCCTCAAATTCAATGGTTGAGCGGATAATCTTGCCCCCTTTTTCAATGAAGATGTGCTTGGGGCCGTTGACCATGATTTCGCCGACATCGCCAGCGGTTAGGTAGCCTTGGATGGGGCCGTAACCAAGAATTTCGGCCACAATTTGGTCGAAAAGGGCTTTGCGCTCCGTTTTGGTGAGTACAATTTGCTCTTCAGCCAGCATGTTATCGAACAAATCTTGGATGGTGGCCCGGACTTCGGCCGTCTTGCTCACATCCGTGGTCGGATCCATCTCCATAATCAGCCGCTGTTGGAGGCGGGTTTTGAGGTCGAGATAGGCATCGCGGGCATTGGTGATGGTGGGAGCCGAACGTTTAACACGCAAATCCTGCAACTTAGAGGCCTGTTGCGGGGGTTGTTGTTCTTTGTTTGTTTCTTGCTTGCGTTCAATACGCTTCAAAAGTGACACAATCTACCTCCAGATCGGCCGATTAAGTGGTTAACCAACCACTTAAGATAGGTTTGGCAAAAAAGCGGTGGGCAAAAATTACCTGCCAAATAGTCTGGCAAAGAATGATTTTTTCTTGGTGGATGGGGATCCATTTTTGTTGCCCACAGCGATAACATCATCTTCTGTTTTGCTTAACTCTTTTTCAAGGGTTTCGGCTAGTTTGAAGAAGGCATTGACCAAGGGGTCTCGACGGCCGCGTGAACTAGAGGCGAGGGGTTGGCCACGGTCGGCCGCATTTGTGACCGCCAATTCTTCGGATGGCACAACCACCATCACGGGTCGTTTGAGGGCATCGCCCACATCTTTAACCGAGATGCCGAGTTTGTCGGAAGAGCGATTGACGACGAGCATCATTTTGCTGGGGTCGTAATTAAGTTCGTCAATGAGGTCGAAGAAGCGGCGGGTATTGGTGAGGCTGGACAGGCTTTGCTGGGTGACGAGCAAAATGCGGTCGGCTACGTCGAGTACGTCTAGGGTTACGTCGTTCAGAGCCGATTGAGTGTCCACGATGACGTAATCGAAGAGTTGGACAATGCGTTTGAGGAGGGCATCTATGTGTTCGGCCGTGACCAATTCAGCCATTTCTGGCCGTGGGGGAGCCAGCAAAACGCGCAACCCGCTATCATGTTCAATCATGACACTGGTGACCAAATCGGAATCAAGTTCGTTCACGCGGTCTATTAAGTCCACAATGCTGGTAGTGGGGCGCATGTTGAGGGTGACGGCCACATCGCCAAATTGCAAACTAGCATCTATGAGGGCTGTTTTGTGGCCTTTGGAGGCGAGGGCAACGGCTAAGTTGATAGCGAGGGTGGTGCAACCGCTTCCCCCTTTGGGGCTGTATACGGCGATGATATTGCCTTGGGCAACGGGGCTTTTGGCTCCAGCGGCCGTGCCTGCTTGCCCCACAGCCATACTGGACATGGGCATCATAGTCGGCCGTGTGTCATATACCCGCCGAATGGCGGCCATGAGTTCATCGGCCGAAAAGGGCTTCATCAAAAAGTCGCGTGCCCCTGCTAACATGGCGCGGCGCAAATAATCCGCCTCGCTCTGCACCGACATGATGATGATTTGGGCAACGGGGACAGCACGGGTGATAGCTTGGCTGGCACTAATGCCATCGCGTCCCGGCATATTGATATCCATTAAAATCACATCAGGTTGTTGTTGCTTAGCAACTTCAATGGCCTGATCCCCATCGCCCGCCTGAGCAACTACTTCTACGTCTCGCTCAAACTGCAGTAGCTTACGCACATTTTCACGTGTTTCAGGCGAGTCGTCTACAATCAATACGCGGATTTTTTCTGCCATGTGAACCTTGGTGATGTGAATGGATGTTGAAGTTAACCAGTGAGTTTCTACTTAAAAAGTAACTTTTGAGCCTTATGCTCACTTACCTTTTAGCAAATATAACCTGTTTTCGTTAAGGAACGCAAACAATGTGTGTTTAGATAGTATTGCTTTGTGGGAAGAATCTCGAGGAGGAAGTATGTAATAACGTGGTTGGATTACATAAATCATCATACTCTGATTATAACTAAAGTCAAGAATCTAGGGTAATGGGGCAATTGGGGGTAATTGCTTACATCTGTTTGTGAAAGTGGTGGTAGCGGCTTAGGTTTAAAACCTTGGTTCTCGGTTAGAAGTTGCATAGCCTTGCACGGTGCAAATGACAAACGAATGAGGCAAATGTTCCTGCTCGAGTCGCTGGTGACGGCCGTGGAGTTGCCCATAAGCGGCCGATTACTAGCCGCGGAGCTTAAATAATCGTCGTTCCGAACTATCATGCCCCTAAAATCATCTCGGCCGCTTTTTCGGCAATCATAATCACCGGCGCATTGGTGTTCCCGCCAATCAACGTTGGCATAATCGAGGCATCCGCCACCCGCAACCCCTCCAACCCATGCACCCGCAACTGAGCATCCACCACGGCCGTTTTATCCCCCGCTGGCCCCATCTTACACGTCCCTACTGGGTGGTATACCGTATGCGCCGCTTGCCGAATATAAGCCATCAGCCCCTCATCATCTACCACATTTTGGCCGGGATATACCTCCCGCTCCACATATTGCCCCAGCGCAGGGTGGCGCGTAATTTGCCGCGCCATCTTCACCCCCGCCAACAAGGGCGCCCAATCCGCCTCATCGGCCAAATAATTGGGCTGGATGAGCGGTGCGTCCAGCGCATCGGTCGAGCGCAGTTTAATGTAGCCAAGACTGCGCGGCCGTAGCAGAACCGTCGTCGCCTTAAACCCATCACGGCCGTGCGCCTCCTCGATGGCGGGCAGGAAGATAAACTGAATGTCGGGGGTGGGCAAATCGGGTTGGGTGCGATAAAAGCCACCCACCTCGGCCGCATTAGAAGCCAACGGCCCACGCTTGGTCAGGACATAGCGCACCGTGTTGCGCCAGTTATAGGCCGAATTTAAGGCGACTTTGTCCTTGGTGAAACAATCCACTCCCACTAACAGATGATCCTGCAAATTTTGCCCCACGCCGGGCAAGGGAAAGCGGGGCAAAACCCCCATCTGGCGCAAATGGTCGGCTGGGCCAATGCCCGCAAACAGGAGCAGTTGGGGGGAGTTAATGGCTCCTGCGCACAAAATGACCTCTCGATGGACTCGCACTTCGCGCTGGTCGCCATCGGGGGCAATGTAGCGCACCCCTGCAACGCGGCGGCCTTCGTAGAGCAAACCCATCATGTGGCAATGGATGCGGACTGTCAGGTTGGAGCGGCGCAGGGCGGGGCGCAGGTATGCTTCGGCCGTGCTTTGCCGCCTGCCGTTGGCAATGGTGGCCTGATACGGCCCCACGCCATCTTGGGAAGGGCCGTTAAAATCGGGGTTGTAGGGCAAGCCTAGAGCCACGGCCGCCTCGATAAATCCTTTGGCCAGCGCATTGAGCGGGTGAATGTCCGAAATGGTGAGTACCTGTTTACCCCGTGATACTCATCTGCCCCGCGCAGTTGGTTTTCGCTCTTCTTGAACAGCGGCAAGAGGTCGGCATAGCCCCATCCTTCGTTGCCAAGGCTGGCCCAATGGTCGTAATCGGCCGGGTTGCCGCGCACATACATCATGGCGTTGGTGGCGCTGGAACCACCCAGCACTTTGCCGCGTGGCCAGTGAATGCGACGGCCGTCTAAGTGCGCTTGTGGTTCAGTGTGATACCCCCAATCCAACGCCGATTCGCGCAAGAGCGACCACGAAATGGGGACGTGAATTTCGCGTTGGGTATCTGGCCCGCCTGCCTCAAGGAGCAAGACGCTATTTCTGCTATTTTCGGTCAGCCGATTGGCCAGCACACAGCCAGCCGAGCCTGCACCAACGATGATGTAATCGTACATAGAGAATATTGAGTAGAGAGTGCTGAGTAGAAAATGCTGAGTAGAAAATGCTGAGTGCTGAGTGCTGAAAGGGCGTAGTTTACCACGTTATGGGGTGGGGCTGGCTATTTTTGGTGACTGGGTAGATTACAAATTGGAAGTTGCCAGTTACAATGTAGGCTCTGATTACCTATTCGCTTAAGACAGTTTCGATATGGAGTAATAATGATGAAAGAACAACCACCAACTCAAGGAGAACCCAAGTGGCGTGGAGCCATTTGGATGGGCGGCGGAGCCTTTGTGGGCATCATTCTAGGGGCTATCTTTGCCAATTTGATTGGGGCAGATGGGGGAGCGGTGCCGTGGCCGGGCATTGGGGCAGGGCTGGGCGGGGTCGTGGGCCTCATTCTGCTCAACAGGCGCACCCGCCGCTAATTTATGCGCTATTTCTGGCCCCTAAACCTTGCTCTCATCACGGCCGCTTTGGCTTATTTCTCGCCCATCAGTTATGCAGATAGCGACCCGCTATTTAGTTTGCTGACCGCGCAAGCCATTTTGGAGCATGGCTCGGCCGAACTTAGCCCCTACCGCGAAGCCGTAGAGGCCGTGCCCGACAGGTATCGGCTCTACGACATGGACGACGGCCGTCTCTATTATGCTTTCCCACTCGGGTCAGCTCTGTTTGGGTTGCCTGCTGTGGCCGTAGCACGGGGGCTGGGGCTGGATATGGCCAATCGGGCGGAGGAAGCGGTCGTGCAAAAGTGGTTGTCCATTCTGACCAGCGTGCTGGCCGTGCTGTTGCTCTACGCCTTGGCGCAGAGCCATCTGCCGCCGCTGGCCAGTGCGGGATTGGCGGCCGTATTCATGTGGGGCACTGTGCTAATCACCACCTTGGCCACCGCTTTTTGGAGCCTGAACGTGGTGGTGGTGCTGGAAACGGCCGCGCTCCTCTTGCTGGTGGGCATGGCGCAAGGGCGAGCGGTGCGTGGGGCGGGGGCGTGGTTGGGTTTGTGCTTGCTGGGCATGTTTATTAGCAGAGCGTCCACGGCCGTGCCCATTGCCGTGGTGGTCGTCACGGTGGCATGGGCATATCGCCGCCACTTTTGGCCAATGGCACTGGTGGCGGGCGGAGGGTTTGGTATTGTTTGGGGTCTTCTCGTGGGGCACTTATGGGTTGCCAATCCCCCCCTACTATTTGCCCATCAGTTTGGGCGGTTTGCAAGGGTTCAGCGAGGGGAGCCGACACGAATTGGCCAGCCCGTGGTGGGCGGTGGTGTATGGCCTGCTTTTCAGCCCATCGCGGGGGGCTTTTATTTTCAGCCCGATGTTGTTGGCCGTGGTGGCGGCCGTGGCGGGGCAGAAACGGCCGTGGTGGGCACGGCCGTTGGTGGGCACGGCCTTGGCGTGGATTGCTCTGCACCTTTTTACGGTGATGCGCTTTCACATGTGGTGGGGTGGATTTGGGTTTGGCCCCCGCTTGCTGGTCGAAATCATGCCGCCGCTGTTTTGGCTGGCGGTTATGGTGTGGCCAACTAGCCCCCATGCCCCTAACCGTTGGTTGCCAGTCGCGTTTGGGGTACTGGCCGTGCCTGCCCTGCTCATCCACAGCGGAGCGGGATTGTTTAACAAGTACGCTGTCTATTGGAACAGCGACCCACGGCCGCTTGTGACCCCGCGCATGGTGTTGGATTGGCGCACCCCCCAATTTTTGGCCTCGGCCGAATCGCTGTGTGCCCGCAGTTTGCGCTACCACCGCGAGGCGGTATTGACCTTTGAGGAGGTGTGGCTGGTAGAGCAACCGAGTGTGTTGATTACGCCAGCGACGGCCGATATTAACCTATGGCTTAAAAATGGGGCATGGGCAGAGCGGCCGTCCCATGAGGGGGTGGCTCCGCCTTTGGGTTATCCGCACACAGCCTATCTGCCCTTGGTGGCCAAGTGGGGGCCGATAGGTGGTTTGTGGGCGGGCTTCCAGCCGTGGGGAGAGATGTTGTGTGCCGAAGCGCACATTTTGTTTCGGGGGAGTGTTAAAAATCGGCCGCGTGAGGTGGTGGTGACGGCCGTGGCTGTTGGCGAAGCGCAGGTGGTGGCGGTGTCGCTCAACGGCCGTTTGCTCGGCCATATTTTGCCCCGCACGGCGCTATCCGATAGTTGGGTTATACCCCTTCCCGCCGCTTATTTGGATGAGAACCTAAACCAATTGACCTTTGGCGCGGCCGAACTCGCCTTCCCCTACGACCTCACCCACCCCCAGCGGCGCACCATTTTGGTGCAATCGGTGCAGGTGAGATGAGGGGACTGGGGACTGGGGACTGGGGACTAAAAATCCACCGCTTTTGCTTCGCTGATGACGGTGCGGACGTAGGCGAGGATTTCTTGGTGGTAGGGGTGATTTTGGTAGAGGTCTAAATCGGCTTGGGAGTCGAGACGGACGATGAGGCCGACATCGAAGGAGCGGGGGGAGCGCAAAACATCGGCCCCAACTTCGAGTTGGCGAATTTGGGGGACGCGGCCGACTAAGCTGTGCAGTTTGGCGCACAATTCGGCCGCGTTTTCGGCCGTGGGGTCTTGGAGCTTGAACAAAACAAGGTGGGTGAACATAGGGAAATTGGGTGAGGGGGTGTGGGAGGTTACAAGTTGCAAGTTACAAGTCGCTGACCACCTATAACTTGTAGCCACTTAAATTTTCAGCGGCAGGGTTACTGTAAAAATTGTGCCCGTGGTGGGCGTGCTGGTGACGTGGATACGGCCGCCTAGCATTTGGCAAAATTGCTGGCTAATGACCAAGCCCAACCCTGTGCCTGCCTCGTGGCTCTGGCTCTCCTGCTGGGCTTGGTAAAAGGCGGTAAACAGCCTTTCAACTTGAGCTTCATTCATGCCAATCCCCGTATCGCACACCTGAAACATGAGTTCTGTGGGGGGCGTGTTGGTGGTCACACGCAAGGTAATGCGCCCTTCGTGGGTGAACTTGTTGGCGTTGTTCAACAGGTTGAGCAGAATTTGGCGCACTTTGAGCCAATCGGTCTGGAAATTGAGGTCGGCCGTGTGGTTTTCTACCACAAACTCATTCTTTTGCCGCCGAAAGAGGGGGAGCATCGTCGTTTGCACATCCTGCACAATTTGGGCCACGGCCACATGCTCATAACTCAGTGTCATGCGCCCCGCTTCAATTTTGGCCAAATCCAGCACATTGTTGATGATCGCCAACAAATGTTGGCTGGCCACCTGAATGTTGCCCACATCTTCGGCCAAATGGTTTTCCGCCAACTCCTCCACTTCCTCATACAACATCTCGCTGTAGCCAATGATGGCATTGAGCGGGGTGCGTAATTCGTGGCTCATGCTGGCCAAAAAGTTGCTTTTGGCGGTATTGGCCTCCACCGCCTCATTGCGGGCGAGTTGCAGGGCGTGGTTGGCTTGGCGCAACTCTTCGTTGGCTAAAAAATTGCTCCGTTGCAACCGCTCGTACAGCAAAATGGAAATATCACTAATCGCACAAATGACACCCAGTTGCAAGAGGGTATAAATCAGAATCCATGTTTCGCTGTTGTCGGTGACAAGGAGTTGGACATGTCGATTGAAGAGGAGGTGGTAGCCAAGGGTAGCGACTTGGAGGAGGAGGTGGTTGAGCGGCCGAATCGGAACCAGCAAAGTCAGCCCCAAGATGACCAATAGCCAACTGCTATTGTTGTAAATGGCACGGCCGCCAAATGTCACCCACACTTGGGGCACAATTAAAATGGAGGCCACCAAACAGATGAAGGCCACATTGGGGTGGCGATGGACAAAGCGGCCGTAAATAAGCCATGTACAAATCGCTAAAGCGAGGTAATGCCAACTATAACTAACCGCAATATCCCACCGTGCCTCGGGAATAAGGAGCAAATCCAGTGTGGCAAAGAGCGAGATAGCGACCAAGATACTCACCAGCCCAATCCGCAGGCGGGTGGCTAGAAAATCATCTTGCCACGCCTGAAATAGCTCATTTGCGGGGGTGGGAGGGGTGGGTTGGAGGCATGGTCAGAAAGGAGCGGGGCATGGTTCAAGCTATCTTTACAATTTAGGACAAGAGACTTGGGACTTGGGACTGGAGTTCACGAGCGTCCCAAGTCCCTTGTCCCCAGTCAAGATTTGTAAAGATGTTCTCTCGAAGGCTGTGAACCATGCCGAAAGTGGAGATTGCGTCCTATGTTTTTCGCAAGGAGATGGGTCTGGTGAAAAAAGGTGAGATTAGACCGTAGAACTTCCCTCCAAATACTTTGCGTCTTTGCGCCTTGCGTCAAAACCTTTTTTCACTGCATTCATAGCATGATTTGTAGCTTATAACTGGTAACTTGCAACCAAATTCATGGTGAAAAACGAAAGAAGTGGCGAAATAAGAAAGAGTGGATTCATTTTGCCCCAATTTTAGTTCAGTGAATTAGGTTTCTCATGCAACCATTTAGGCTACCAAGGGGTTATAGCTCTTGTTAGTGGCCAGTTTATCAGAGTATCGGCCGTTAATAACCAGTTCCCGCATGGTTTAAGCCATTTTTGCAATTACAGACGAGGGACTGGGGACACGGGACTGGCGGTCACAAGCGTCCCAAGTCCCAAGTCCCTTGCCAAAATTAGAATGCCATGAACCGTGCCCAGTTCCTAATCACGAACAACAAGGAATTACTTCCTAACCCGAGGCGCATATGAAATACGCACACATTATTGGTTGGGGTCGCTATGTTCCCAATCGGGTGATGACCAATGACCAAATGGCGGAGTTGGTGGACACCACCGACGAATGGATTTTTACCCGCACAGGCATTCGCCAACGGCACATTGCGGGGGAGCAAGATACCACCGCCACCTTGGCTTTCGAGGCGGCGGCGCGTGCCCTCGCTGTGGCCAATGTCAGCCCATCACAAGTGGATTTGATTATTGTGGCCACTTCCACGGCCGAATACGCTTTCCCCTCTACCGCCACCCAAGTCCAATCTTACCTTGGGGCCAGCAACGCCGCCGCCTTTGATTTAAGCGCCGCTTGCACGGGCTTTGTTTACGCCGTTAACATGGCGTGGCAAGCCATTGCCACTGGTTCCGTTAAAAATGTGGTCGTCATTGGGGCGGAAATGATGTCGCGGGTGATGGATTGGGAGGACAGGCAGACCTGCATTCTGTTTGGCGATGGCGCAGGCGCGGTGGTCATGCAGGGTTCCAGCGTGCCCGGTGGGGTCATAGCCTCCGCACTCCATGCGGATGGCTCGGGCGGCAATGTGCTGAGTTTGCCGAATGTGTACAAGAACCATGCGGCCATCATGTCGCCGACTTATGAGTTAAATGGGGCGGACAAAAATGTGGTGGGGATGCACGGCCGTCAAGTCTTCCGTTTCGCCACCAGCGTCGTCCCCGACAGCATCCGTGAGGTGGTGGCTAAAGCAAATCTGACAGTGAAGGATGTGGATTTGGTCATTCCGCATCAGGCCAATTCGCGCATTTTAGAATCGGCCGCCAAAAAACTGGGCATCCCTGAGGAGAAGTTTTATTCGAATGTGCATCGGGTGGGGAACACCTCGGCCGCTTCCATTCCCATCGCCCTGTGCGAAGCGATTGACGAAGGGCGGATTAAGCCAAATGACAAAGTGATTTTCATTGGCTTTGGGGGGGGTCTCACATGGGGTTCTACTTTGGTGCGTTGGGGGTCGAAGGCTCCCGATGAACTCAAATTGCTGGAGCGGGAGTGGAAGCGGACGCGCTATGTGATGGCTCGCGGCCGTGCCAAACTCCGCCAATGGGGGCGGCAACTCTCCGCCTACTTCACCCCCTCACCCAATCCCGATGCCCGGCTGAAGGATGCGGAAAAAGATAAGGATAAGAAGAAGGGGGTGGACTAAGGCAAAGGACAAGATTTGTCCCTTACCCCTTGTCATTGGCTCACTTGAACCAATACCCCCTTTGCTCATTACTCATTGATTATTCGCACCAGTTGGGCGACGATTTGGGTTTCGTCATATACCCCTTGCAGGTGGTGGCGTTCGTTGATAATTGTGTGGGGCAGGGTATAGATGGAGTATTTGTGGGCCAATTCGGGAAAGTCGTTTTGCATGACAACCCATAAGCGAATGGCGGGGCTGAATACGGCCAGATTGGCCAAAAGCGTGCCCATTAAGACCCCCTCTTCATCTTCAGGAGTTGTAAAGAGTTGCACGGCCGCTGTCTTATCCCCCATCAAGCGGCTCAGTTGGATGCGCGTTTTGGCCTCTAACGTGCTGGCGCGAAAGGCCACCGCCTGAATGGCTCCAATGAGGGTGTTAATGTGGTGCCACGCGGGCAAGCCAATGAAGCGGATGCCATAATCCACCTCTTTGCCTTGCGTGTCTAGCCCCATCACGGCCGTGACGGGGTAAAAATCATAATTCGGCTGGCGCGGCCGATGCTTGAATTCGAGGGTTTGGGGGAACCGCTCCGCCAGTGTATGGGCTAAATCCACCCCGTTTTCTTCGGTACAACTATTTTTTTCCGAAGCCCAAACCACCAACCGCACCCGTTCGGGCAGGTGGCCAAGGTAGCTATCGAGAATGGCCCATGTTTCGGCCGTGAACGGCCCTTGAAAATCGTTTAGGGTAGGTGATTGGATAGTCATTGGTTATTCGTTATTGGTTATTAGTAGTTGTTCAGGGGCGCGGGGGGGAGAAGGGGGGGGGGGGGGGGGGGAAAGGGATGGGGGGAGGGGGTTGACCTGAATAGTTACAAGTAAGCCCTCTGCCCCTCTCGTGTATAATAAAATCGGCCGTTCATTTTACGCAATTTTGCCCAATCATCCAATTTCTCAATGTCTGCCCACCCACCACCCTTCCCAACCCAACCCTTGCCCCACGAGCAAACCGAATTGCTACAAGCCTCTTTGCAAAATATCGTGCAACTGTTGGGTGTGGATGGAGCGACTTGCTTTTTAGACGAAAGCCAAGAGTTGCGCTTGGTGGCTCAACATGGGTTGGGGCATTTAACGGCCGACCAATTCACCACCTTGCTCGACTGTAACAAGCTCTTGGCCAGCCTCGCCCAGCCCTCCGCCCGCCCCATTTATGTGGTCTGTAGCGGGGCAAGCCCCACCTGCCCCAACTGCAATTGCGCCCTCATGGGGTATCAAACAGTCCTGTTCACCCCCATCACCCACCCCGCCGAAGCCCATGCGTGGGTCATGGGAAGCATTGTTCTCTACAGCAAACACAACCGCCAATTCACCCCCACCGAAGAGCAAATTGTGGTGATGATGAGCCAGCAGTTGGCTCTGACCTTGGAGCGCGGCCGTTTGTTGGCGGCCGAACGCATTGCCCGCGCCCAAGCCGAAGTATTGCGCGAAGTCGGCAATGTTCTTAACAGCAACTTAGAGTTTCCCGCTCTCGTGCAAGCCTTGCTCGAGCAAATGGGGCGTGTCATTCCCTTTGATTCGGCCAATTTGGCCATGCTGAGCCACGGCCGTGCCATCGTCGTCGCCTCACGTGGGTATGAAAATTTTGGGCACGATGTCAATGGGTTGGAGCTAAGGATAGACCATTTCCCCAACTTGCAAGCGTTGCTCACCCGTGAGACACCACTCTACATTGAAGATACAGCAACCAACGCCTATTGGCAGAACGATTTAGCCGACGCGACCCATGTTCGGGCGTGGATAGGCGCACCTATTCGGGTAGATGGGCAAGTGGTGGCCATCCTTTCGGCCGATAAAATAGACCCCCATTTTTACCAACCGATTCATGTCGAAATGATTGCCGCCTTGGCTAACCAAGCCGCGTTGGCACTCCGCAACGCCCAACTTTTTGCCGAAAGCCAACGCCAAACGGTGCAGATGCACGTTTTGCACCAATTCAGCCGACGGCTGACAGGGTTGATGACGGTGCAAGAGGTTTGCACGGCCGCTTGCCAACATGCCTGCGAAGAGTTGGGCTACAACGCGGCGGCCGTCTACACCGCCATCGCCCCCAAAGGGGTGTTGGTGCGCCAAGCGGCCGAGGCCACTAGCGCATGGGCGGCCGAATTATTCCCTCCCGACGAAAACCTATTCTTGCGCCGTGCGTTTAGCGAGGGGCAACCCATTTGGCAAGTTTTGCCCACCGAACAATCCCCTTTGGGTGAATTGGCCATGCCCTTGGTGGTGGGGCACGAAGTTTTAGGCGTTTTCCACGTTAGCAAAGTCTGGATAGATGGGATTGCCCCCAGTGAAATGGATTTGCTTCACATTATCGCGGGGCAATTGGCCATCGCCCTTGAAAAAACCCGCTTTTTTGAGGAGACCACCCGCCAAGCGCAAGAACTCCGCACCTTGTTCGACCTTTCGGCCGCGCTCCGCACAGCCCCCTCGGTGAACGATATTCTGAACATTATTGTGCTGGAGAGCATGGGCGCCATGAAGTGTGCGGGGAGCAGTGTCATGTTGGTGGGGACAGACGGCCGTGACCTGTTTCTGCGGGCTTGTTACCCCGAGAACCCCATCGCCTTGGGCACACGCTACACGTTTGGCCACGGCATTGTGGGGCATGTGGCGCAAACGCAACGGCCGTACACCGCCCCCGATATTTTCCGCGACCCGCTCACCCACATCCCCGAACAAGACCGCGTCCGCATCAACGCCGCCCGCTCCAGCCTTTCGGTGCCCATCCAAACCCAAGACCAACTTGTCGGTGTTCTCAATGTTTGGTTCACCGAAATACACCAGTTTACCCACGAAAACGAAGCCCTGTTGGTAGCGATGGCCGAAATTGCGGGCAGTGCCATTCAACGCGCCACCGTGCTGGCCACGCTAGAGGAGCGGGTGGAAGAGCGCACCCGCGAACTCGAGCAAGCCAATACCCAATTGCAACGGTTGGATGCGCTCAAAACCCGCTTTGTCTCGGAAGTTTCCCACGAATTACGCACGCCCATTGCCAATCTCATGCTTTATATTGATTTGTTTAAACGGAGCCAAGGCAAACCCGACCGCCAGCAACGGTATGTGGATGTGCTGGAAAAGCAGGCGGCACGGCTGGGGGCATTGGTAGACAATGTGCTTTATCTCTCGCGCCTCGATTTGGGTAGGGAAAAGGTGGTGTTAACGGCCGTAGACCTCAACGAAGTCGTTGAAGAAGTGTTGCAAGCCCAATTTGTACGCGCCGAAGCACTGGGGTTGGAGCTAACCTATGAGGCCAAAAGCCATGCTTTGGCCAGTAACCCGTGGCAAGAGGGCAAACGGCCGTTCCAAGTCCTTGGCGAGCGCAACCAACTCGCCCAAATGATTACCCATCTGGTAACGAACGCCCTCAGCTACACCCTTCAGGGATATGTTCATATCACCCTGTTTATAGATAGCCCCAAGTTTCTCTGCCTAGAAATAGCAGATAGTGGGGTGGGCATTCCCATTGGCGAGTGGGATGATTTGTTCAAGCGGTTTTATCGCGGCCGTAATGCGACCGAACTCAATGTGCCCGGCAACGGTTTGGGGCTGGCCATTGCCGATGAAGTGGTCAAAATCCACAACGGCCGTCTCGACCTAACCAGCGAAGTGGGCGTGGGAACCACCTTTCGCGTCTGGTTACCCCTCATGCGGTTTATGTAATTGGCCATTTGTCATTTGTCATTTGTCATTGGTCATTCCCCGTTCCGCATTCCCCATTCCCCATTCCGCATTCCCCTGATTCCCCTCCTATTCCCCACCGCTGGTGGCATCCCTTTCGGCCGCCGCATAGAATCAATGAGCAATAAGCAATGAGCAAAAGTCGTTGGTCAGGGGAGGTAATTCCCAATGACCAATGACAAATGACCAGTAACCAGTAACCAATGACCAATGAACAAGAGCAAAATCAGCGGGTAATGCGCGCGGCCGTTGTCCTCTCCCTTGCCAATGTCATCCAGCGCGTGCTGGGCATGGGGCGCGAAATCGTCAAGGCCAATCTGTTTGGCGCATCGGGAACTCTCAGCGCCTTTACAGTGGCCGCCCTCGTGCCCATGACCCTCTACAACCTGATTGTGGGGGGCGAAATGGTCACCTCCTCCCTCGTGCCCGTCTTTAGCGATTACGCCAACCCAGCGGGGAGCCGCGAAGATGTGGCCGAGCGGCGGCAGGCGCTATGGGAAGTGTTCAGCATTTTTGTCAATCTCACGGCCGTTGTCCTGCTGGCCGTCGTCTTGCTGGTGCAACTGTTTGCCCCCCAAGTGGCGTGGCTGGTGGGGGCACGCGATTTCGACGACCCCGCTCTGTTTGCCCTGACAGTGCAATTGATGCGACTGACCACCCCAGCAGTGCTGTTTTTGAGCGTCTCGAGCATCATCACGGCCGTGCTCTACGCCCTGCACCGGTTCACCCTGCCCGCGTTTACCATTGCCATGTTTAATGCGGCCGTCATTGTCATCGCCCTGCTCTGGCCCGAGAACATTGCCAGTTTGGCGTGGGGGGTGCTGGTGGGGGCCATTTTGCAGGTCGTTTTGCAACTGCCCGCCTTGCGCGATGCCCACTGGCAGTGGCGGCTCGATTGGCGACACCCGGCCGTGCGCCGCATCATCAAACTCTACACGCCTATTATCGGTGGCCTGCTCATCAACCAAGCTGTCATTTGGATTAGCTATCGGCTGGCCATCCAAACGGGCGACGAAAGCGTGACCTACATGGTCTACGCCACCACCCTTTACCAATTGCCCCTCGGGTTGGTGGTGATGGGTCTCTCGACCGCCACCTTGCCCACGCTCTCCCAGCAAGCGCATGGGCAACTGCCCGCCTTCAAGACGACGCTCTCGCAGGGGTTGCGGCTGGTGATTGCCCTCATTTTGCCAGCGGCCGTGGGCATGTTCGTCCTCGCCAGCCCTATCGTCGCCTTGCTGTTTGAACATGGGCGGTTTGTGGCGGCCGATACAGCCATGACCAGCCGGGTGTTGCAGGTGTATGTATTTGGAATGCCGTTTGCGGCCGTAGACCAAATGCTCGTCTACGCCTCCTATGCCCGCCAAGATACCTTGCGCCCCGCGCTGGTGGGGGTGGTCAGCATCATCCTCTATCTCGTCATCGCCTTGGTTTTGCAACCTTATTTGGGCTTACTCAGCCTCATGGCGGCCGATGCGGCCAAGCATGTCGTCCACACCCTGATTATGCTCTGGTTGCTCCAACGCCACTTGGGCGGGTTGCGCGGGCATGGGGTCAGCAGGGTGGCGGTGCGGTCGTTGGGTGCGGCCGTGGCCACGGGCGGGGCGGCTTACCTCGTTTTGGGCTGGCTTACGCTGACGGCGACGTTTTGGGGCAGGGTCACGGCCGTGGCTTTGCCCGCCCTTGCGGGTGTGGCCGCCTATGCCGCCTGCGTCTTTTTGCTGGATATTCAAGAGGCGAAGTCTTTGCGGCGGATTTTTTAGAGGGGAGAGGGGAGATAAGAGGAGAGAAGAGGAAAGAGAGACGAGAGAAGAGGGAAGAGGGAGGCTCGAGACCCTTGGCGCCTTTGCGTTAAATTCTATTGAAGGATTGTGGTCATTGTTAAGGTCTTGGTTGCGACTGCATCGGGGCATTTCACAAGAGAAGTTGCCGATTTATTTGGGCTTCTTTGAGTTTGTTTATAATTCTCGCAAACGAGGGCAAGCTCTTTGGCCTTCTTTGATTGAAATTTTGGTAGCTCCTTGAAGCACATCTTGAGCCTTGATGTTTTGTGTGGTTTTGTAGAGGCTGGCCTTGTCCCTCTTCAGGGATAAATATGCCTGCCCTCAATGGGCGACCACAAGGGTGCGCCCCTACCACACCAAACCTCAGAGAACCAATCACCAGTAACAAGTAACCAATAACCAGCAACTTTCTCGGGAACTATTCCCCTGCCCTTGTCGTTTGGCACAATAGAGGTTGGTTGTAGATGAGTTTGTTCGGAAACGCTCTTGGCGTTTCTCGTCGCTCATCTCAACCAGTAACGAATAACCAATAACTTCAACAAGGAAGGTGTGAGATGTTAGGTCAAATTTTGCGGAAAATGGGGTGGGTGGCGGCCGTGTTCGCCCTGATGGTGGCGGTGGTGGCTTGTGCGGCATCATCATCCGAATCACAAATTTATTATGATGAAGCGCCAGTAGAAATGGAGGAGTCTGCGGCCGATATGTCCGTCTCGCGCGAGGGCGAAGCCGCGCCCGCTTCTGCTCCTGCCATGGAAGTAGCCAACACCGTCTCCCAAAGCACCGAACAACCCATCATTCCTGCCGAGCGGCTCATCATCCGCAATGGCAACTTAGACATTTTGGTGGCCGACACCGAAGCCACACTCGCCCAAATTAGTGCCGTGGCCGAAGGACTGGAGGGGTGGGTCGTCAGCAGTAGCACCAATGTCTATCTGACTGCCAAACAAGGCTACATCACCATTCGCGTCCCCGCCACCCAATTTGATGCGGTGATGAACCAAATCAAGGGCATGTCGGTCGAAGTGCGCTCCGAAAACAGTTCGGGGCAAGATGTAACTGAGGAGTATGTGGATTTGGCTTCGCGCTTGGGGAATTTGGAGGCCACGGCCGCTCGAGTACGCGCCTTCTTGGATGAAACCCAAAACGTTGAAGAAGCGTTGGCCGTCAATGTCGAATTGAGCCGTTTAGAGGGCGAGATTGAGGTGATTAAGGGGCGGATGCAATACCTCAGCCAATCGGCCGCCTTCTCCACCATCAGCGTCAGCATCACCCCCGATATTGTCTCCCAACCCATCGAAGTGTCGGGCTGGCGGCCGCAAGGGGTCTTCCGCGAAGCAGTTGATGCGCTGATTGAGGCGTTGCAATGGCTGGGAAGCACCCTCATTTGGCTGGCTGTTTACTTTTTGCCCCTCTTCATCGTCATCATCTTGCCCGCCTACTTCATCGGCCGTCGGGTGTGGCGGTGGATGCGCAAATAAGTGGTCTTGTTGGGGCCGGGGGCGTTGCCCCCGGCTACCCAATGATGGGCTTTCAGCCCACTCCATCCACTAATCACTAACCACTGACCACTGCTTACTCCAACGCATCCTTCTCTTCCTTGCGATTGCGGAAGAACATGCGAATATGCGTGCCCGTAAAGTCGAACTTCTCGCGCAATTGGTTCTCTAAAAAGCGCTGATAGCTGAAATGAACCGCGCTGGCATCGTTCACAAAAAAGACAAAGGTGGGGGGAGCCACACTGGCTTGGGTGACATAGAGGAACTTGAGCCGGTTGCCGCTTTTGGAGGGCGGCGGATGCAGGGTGAGGGCTTCCCGCAGAAAACGATTGAGTTCCCCTGTCGTAATCCGCCGCTGGCGAGCATCATACACCCGCTCGATTTCGGGGAAGATTTTGTTCAGCCGCTGGCCGTGTTGGTAGAGATGAACAGGACAGGCACATAGGGCAAAAAGTCTAACTCGCGGCGCAGGGTGTCCGTCCACTCTTGCATGGTGTAGTTGTCTTTTTCGATGGCATCCCACTTGTTAACCAAAACGACCATCGCCGCACTCTCGTCTTTGAGCATCCCCGCGATGTGCTGGTCTTGGGCGGTAATGCCTTGGCTGGCATCTATCAGCAACAGGGCGACATCGGCGCGGCGCAGGGCGCGGAGGGCGCGAATGACACTGTATTTTTCGATGCCTTGGCCAATTTTGCCCCGCCGCCGAATCCCAGCGGTGTCTATGAGGGTAAAATCACGGCCGTGCCACGCCAACTTCGTATCAATCGCATCCCGCGTTGTGCCCGCAATGGGGCTGACAATGACCCGCTCTTCGCCGATGAGCTTGTTGAACAGGGTGGATTTGCCCGTGTTGGGACGGCCGAGCAAAGCCACCTTAATGCTCGTGTCTTCTTCGTCCCACGTTTCGTCATAATCGGGCAAAACGGCCACGACCAAATCGAGCAAATCGCCCGTGCCTCGGCCGTGGAGCGCCGAAAGGGGAACCACCTCCCCAATGGCCAACTCGTAAAATTCTAGCGCGTCGTGCTGTTTACCCACGACATCATCCAACTTGTTGGCGGCCACAAAGACGGGTTTGTTGGTTTGGCGCAGGATGTTGCCCACTTCGCGGTCGGCCGCTGTCAGCCCGGCACGGCCGTCTACCACCAGCACCACCACATCCGCATCCTGAATGGCCACTTGCGCTTGCATCCGAATCGAATCCAAAAAGCGGTCCGAATCTTCCGAAAGCGGTTCGGTGTGCCACCCTTCAATGACTTCAATGCCCCCCGTGTCTACCACCGTAAAGGTCACGCCATTCCAATCTGAATCGGCGTAAAGCCGGTCGCGGGTTGTACCCGCTATCTCCGAAACAACGGCCAGTGGTTGCCCCACGAGCCGATTGAATAAGGTTGATTTGCCAACATTGGGGCGGCCGACGAGGGCCACCAGCCCTTTTTTTCTCATAAATACCTTGCCAGTAATAGGGGACTTGCGGTTAGAGCGTGAAGAGAGAGTTTTAGGAAACTCTAAACGCGAGGGGGAATAGGAACTTCTCAGTAGCGCGGGGCTAAAATGGGTTTCTGAACCATCCCCACGACGGGGATGGTTTGGGAAATGTGCCCCGCCATCTCATTTTTCCAAGAAGATAGGAGCGAAACAGACACAGCGGGAAGGCCGAGTACAAATCGCTCTGGGGGGCGATGCCTGTACGAAAACGACGAAACAGGGTTCACCGTTTCCGTCTCTGATTCAAGTTCAGGGGTAATAATCTCGGTAATTGTAACCCGCATTAGCTCAGGTTGATAGGAACGCACTTCCACATCATTGGCCAGCACTGTCACAATGGGGGCAATGCTGTACGTTCCTGTCACCAAATTCACCAAATCAAGGGTGACAGTCACATCATCTTCGATAATGGAATCTAAAAGGGGTAAGGGGCCAAAGAGGGTAACGGTGACTTGGCTGGGATCCACGGCCGCTTCCAGCCCCTCCCCCAACGCCCGAAACTCGGGCACGCGCCGAATAACCGTCGTGCTAAAAATAGGCTCGATCTCAAAAGTCACCACCACAGGTTGTACTTCTTCCAATTGTACCCCTTCGGGTAGGGCGAGGGCGACGGGCATAGAGAAAGACTCATCTAAGCCCGCAATGTCTACGGGTTCGGTGCGGATGCTTCGCACGGCCGCCAACACCGCTGGCGCACCCGAAACCAACTGGCTGTTTGGTTCCACCGTCACATTCAGCAATCGGTAGCCAATCGCCGGCGAACCAGACCAATCCACAATGACAGGTTTTTCGGCCACCCCCTCCACCTCGCGCACGGGAATTGTCACCAGCACTTCCTCGGTGCTAATAGTTAGCCCGCTGACCCCCGCTACACGGCCGTCGCGGTTCTGGAACACGGGGCGGCGCACCTGCACCAAATCTTCACGCGGGCCATCTAAAAAGATGTTCACCTGTGCATCCACAATCTGGTTGACCCGTGTGGCTGGCCCCGAAATTAAAATCATGGGGGGATCGCTCACGGGTTCGCCAATGCTGTGCCCCCGCGCCACATCCCCCCGCACTTGCACCACCACTGGTATCTCGCGGTCTATGATGGCTTCCGCCACGGCTATCATCGTGCGCGGTTCTTGGAAGGCGATTTCAACCCGTGCGGCCGTGTACTCTATCTCAATCGGCACTTCCGATTCGCCAAAAGAGATGAGGCTCAGGTCTACATAGGCGGCAAAATCTTCCGAGGTGAGCGGCCGCAAAACCGAAGTCGGCCCCTCGATGGTAATGCGGACACTGTCTTCACTCAGCGCCACTTCTCCTTCAGCGGGCAACAAACCCCGTTGCTCCACCACCAGTTCCAGCGATTTGCTGACTGTGGGGTCATTCGCTTCCACGGCCGCTGTCCAAATAATCAGCGCCAGCACAAAAGCCAACAACAAAGTCGCAATTTCGGAGGCCAAAGTACGGAGGAAGCGCATGAGAGAGAAAAGAGGAAGAGGAAGAGAGATAGAGAGAAGAGGGGTTATAGTCGGCATAACAACGACTTTCTCTATCTCTCTTCTCTCTTCTCTATGGTGTAACCACCACAGGATTGTCATAGTAGATGGACATAATCTCCACCCACGTATTGCCAATTTGCAAGGGCAGGGAGTTGCCGGCCGCGTCGTAGAAGGTCAGCATGTCGTTGCGCCCTTCCCGCTTCCAGATGCCATCATAGCGCTGGCCATCGCGGAAAATAATGACTTGCCCTTGCCCCCACAGTTGCACCTGCACCGAGAGGAGTTGGCAAGTGCCATCGGCCGCGATTTGCTCACAAATCGTCGGGTCGTTTACATGGTTGGCAAAGGGGATGACGATATTGCGGGCAAACACCTGCTCATTTGTCTCACCATCGTTGTGGGGCACACCCGCCGCCCAACGGTAATACAAATTCGTCTCGGGGTCATAGCGCCACTCCACCGTCTCCGACCGAAAATCAATGGAAATGGTGCTGGCGGCCGTGCCACCCGCTGGAGCCTCACTGCTGAAAGCCATATAACTGCCAAACTGCGGGGCGCGGTTCTGCTCGCCCAACGCATTTAGGAGCCGCTCGGGGTAGGCGTAGAGCGTGTGTTCATACGGCTTGCTCGTATCTCCCGTGCGGTAATAGCCCGGTGCCCCCGTGCTAATCACCCGGCTGGCAAAATCGGATTGGAAGAGCCGGTTGCCCACACCCGCGCTCGTCCCCGAATAGCTCAGGGCGGCATCATACATGGCGGGCAGTTCCACATCCACCAGCCGCGCACTGCGGATGGGGCCAACGGTTTCGGGGAATTCGCTGTAAAACAACGCCGTAAAGCGGGTCACAACGGCTTCGGTGATATGCTCAAAGACGATATCGGCCGCATTTAGCCCCGACTGCGGCCGAACATAGCTGGCGGGCGCATTGGAAATTTTGACCGCCAACGGCCGCCGTTGCAACACGGTTGGGTCAGCCACCACCTCGCCCGTTAGGGGGTTGCGGTTTTCGGCCGCAAACTGGGCGGCCGTCTGCAACACAACTTGCGACACCTCGGCCGTGGGGGCGGCCGTCGCCGTGGGAATGGCTGTGGCAATGGCGGGCGGGGGCATGGTCGGCGGCGGAGCCACGGGCGTAAAGGTGGCGGGCACGGCCGTGGCCTCGGGCTGGTTCTCGCTGACAGCGGCCGTGGCCGCCAGCGTTGGCGCGGCCGTCGTTGGGGCAGGCGCCACCTGCGTCGCCTCCCCCCCACACGCCACCAACAAAAACAGGGCAATTATCAAAAAGGGTAATTTGTTCATGGTTAGTGGTTAGTGGCGAGTGGCAAGTGGTTAGTGGCGAGCAAATTCACTAGCCACTAACCACTCACCACTAACCACTATTTCTCGTCTAATACAGCAATGCCGGGCAAAATTTTGCCTTCCAACAGTTCCAAACTCGCCCCGCCACCAGTGCTGACATGGGTCATTTGTTCGGCCAAGCCCGCTTGGGCCACGGCCGCGGCCGAATCGCCACCGCCAATGATGACTTGCGTGCCTTTGGCGGCCATGGTGCCCAGCAAAATGGCCAGCCCATTTGTGCCAGCCGCAAAGCGCGACATCTCGAACACGCCCATCGGCCCATTCCAAATGACCAACTGCGCCCCTTCCAATTGACGGCCGAACTCGGCCAGTGTCTCCACGCCAATGTCCAAGGCCATGCGGTCGGCGGGGATTTTGCTGACCAGCACATTTTCGGCTTCGGCATCGGCCGCGAATTTATCGGCCACCACCACATCCAGCGGCAAAATCAGCTTATCGCCCGATTGCGCCAACAGGCGGCGGGCTTCTTCCAACGCCTCTTCTTCGACAAGCGATTTGCCCACCTCATGCCCTTGCGCCTTCAGGAAAGTGTTGGCCATCCCACCGCCAATCAACACTTTGTCGGCCAAACGGAGCAGGTTATCAATGACCAAAATCTTGTCGGAGATTTTGGCGCCGCCCATGATGGCCACATAGGGATGGGGGGGATTGTTGACCGCCCCGCCCAACGCTTCTATCTCTTTACCGAGCAAAAAGCCAGCCACGGCCGCGCCGCCCTTGGCCTGCACCGCCCGCGCCACCCCTTCCGTGCTGGAATGGGCGCGGTGGGCGGAGCCAAAAGCGTCGTTGACATATACATCGGCCAAATCGGCCAACGCTTGCGAGAGGGCGGGGTCGTTTTTGGTCTCGCCGGGAGCAAAGCGGGTGTTTTCGAGGATGAGCACATCGCCGGGTTGCATGGCCGCCACGGCCGCCGTCACGCTCTCGCCCACCACCTCATCCAGCTTGGCCACGGGGCGGCCGAGCAGTTCGCTCAGGCGCACGGCGACGGGGTTCATGGCGTATTGCACATCGGCGGCCGTTTTGGGGCGGCCGAGGTGGGAGCAGAGAATCAGCGCCGCGCCCCCCTCGAGCAAATAGTTCAACGTCGGCAACGCCGCCTGAATGCGGGTGTCGTCGGTCACAGTAATTGGTTGGCTGGGGTCTTTGCCGCTCAACGGCACATTAAAGTCCACCCGCACCAACACTTTCTTCCCTTGTACATCAATGTCTTGAATTGTTTTTTTCATGGTAGTCTCTCAGTCTGTCAGTCTGTCAGTCTAGTCAGCTAGTCAGCTAGTCAGCTTGTTAGTTGGTAGCTTGTTAGTTTTTAGCACTTACTCTCTTACTCTCTTTCTCCCCCTGCCCCTCCCTCCTCCCTCTGCCTCCACTCGCACTCTCACCCCACCACCACCTGCTCCCCATGCACGGCCGTGTACCGCACATCTGGCTCTTCGCCCAGATTCAGGGCTTGTTTGATGGCGCGGATGCGGGGCAAAATGGCAGGTAGCCCCACGCCGTATAGTTTGCCCGCCGCCGCTTGGCTTTGCTGGCGCAACGCTTGCTGGCAGGCAATAAATTCCACGGCCGCCGCCCACGCCGCCTCGTTACTGGCCTGAATGGGGTCGGTTTCGATGGCGCGAAAATCGCGCCACAACCGCCGCGCCCCCAGCAGGGTCAGCAGGCCAAACGCCCGCTGTTGCATCCCCGTTAAAAACGCTTTTTCGACAGGTTCGGCCAACCCTTCCTCGCGTAACATCAGTTGGATGCCGCCACTGTAAACGGCCACGGGCAAAATCCACGGCTCCACGCCATAGCCGCCCGTTTCGATGAGTTGGCTGGCTTGGAGCAACACGGCCGCCGCATACGTTTCGGTCAGGGGCATGTCCACCGCCCACGGGTTAATGCTGACCACTTGCCACTGGTTGTCGGGCGCAAAACGGCCGAGCTTAACCCCGACGAGGTCAGCGGCCGTGTAAGTGTCCTCATCACCGGGTTCTGGCCACAGGAATTCGATGTGTAAATAACGCCCCTCGTCCGTCTCAATGGCGCGGGTCACGCTGAGGCTATCCCGCCCCAACACCGTTTTGAGCAAAATATCGAACAGCGGCAAGCCAAACAGATCATACTGCTCGGCCGCTTGTCCACCCGCCCCTAAACAAGCCACCACCTGCACCGCATCGGCCGCCAACGTGCCCTGTATCAGTTGTTCAACGACGGGCCAAATTTCTGTCCAAACTGTTTCTTGTGCAATCATAGTCGAGTGAAAAGTAAAAAGTAAAAGGTAAAAAGTGGCGTTGCTCACCAGCGCCCCACTTTTTACTTTTCACCTTTTACTTCAATACTTCCTTTAAAGCCGCCAGCAACAGCACCACATTCTCAGCGCGGCTGTTAAAGCCCATCAGGCCGATGCGCCACACCTTGCCCGCCAATTCGCCGAGGCCGCCAGCAATTTCGATGTTGTACCGTTCGCGCAGGGCGACGACAACCGCTTTGCTATCCACGCCCTCGGGCACGCGCACAGTGGTCAGGCTGGGCAGGCGGTGTTCGGCCGCCACATGACAAGAAAGTCCCATGCTGGCCAATCCTTCCCAGAAAAGCTCGGCCGTGGCCCTGTGCCGCGCCCACCGCTCGGCCAACCCCTCTTCGGCCACCAAGCGCAACGCTTCGCGCAGGCCGTAGTTCATGTTGATGGGGGCGGTGTGGTGGTAGGTGCGCTCGTTGCCCCAGTAACGGCCGAGCATGGTCATATCCAAATACCAGTTGGGCACTTGGCTGGCGCGGTTCATAATTTTGTCCATCGCCCGCTCGTTAAACGTGAGCGGGGCAATGCCCGGCGGGCAACTGAGGCATTTTTGGGAGCCGCTGTAGGCCATATCCACCCCCCACGCATCCAAAAAGAGGGGCACGCCGCCCAAACTGGTGACGCTATCCACCAACAACAGGGTTCCGTATTGGTGGCACAATTCGGCCACGCCCTCGAGGGGTTGGCACGCCCCAGTGGAGGTTTCGGCGTGGACGAGGGCGAGGATTTTCGGCCGATGTTCAGCCAGCCCCGCCCGAATTTCGTCGAGGGTGAAGACTTCCCCCCACGGCCGCATCATCGTCCGCACTTCGGCACCATACCGCTGGGCCATATCCACCAGCCGATGGCCAAAATAGCCATTTAGCCCAATCAGTACGACATCGCCTCGCTCCACACCATTGGCCAGCGTCGCTTCCATGGCCGCGCTCCCCGTGCCACTGACGGGGATGGTGAACTTGTTATCGGTCTGCCACGCATAACGCAACAGCACCTGATTGTCGTTCATAATCTGCAAAAACTCGGGGTCGAGATGGCCGACTTGGCGCATACTGAGCGCTTGCAAAACGCGGGGGTGGGCGTTGGATGGCCCCGGCCCAAGCAAAAGCCGGGGCGAGACATTGAGTTGCGGGGCAAACAGGCGGTTGGTTTGGTTAACAGAGGGGTGGTGCATAGGGGAGTTATTTGTTATTCGTTAGTTGTTATTGGTTATTGGGTCGCACTCAGTAGCGAGTAACGAGTAACCAATAAAGAGTAGCCAGTAACCATTTGGTGAATCGGCCGTGAAAAGTGGTATATCCGCGCGGGTTAACTTGGTATAGTATGGGCTACCACTATACCAGATACACCGCTCCCTAAACAGGTTTTTTATGTCGTACACAACTCCTGAACAACGATTAGAGATGTTTCGCCAAGCCTTTCCCAAACTGGAGGAAGGGGCGTTGCGAACATTGGCGGAGACGGCCGAAGAGCGTTTTTACACGGCCGGGCAGAACCTGTGCCAACAGGGGGAACTGGGCACGGAGCTATATGTGTTGGTGGCGGGTGAGGTAGCCATTTATGTGCGCACAGATGAGCATAATGAGGTGTTGGTCAATACGGGTGTGCCTATCAGCTATTTTGGCGAGATGGCTTTGTTGGTGGAAAACACGCCCCGTTCGGCCACTATCCGCGCCCTCGCCGATTCTCATGTCCTAACCGTGGAGCGGGAAACATTTCTGGCCGTGGCCGACCGCAATCCCGTTCTTCTGCGCCGCTTGGCCAGCCAACTAACCGACCATCTGCGCAACAACGATAGGGCGGTCATTAACGAATTGCGCCAGAAAAACAACGCTGTTGAGGAAGCGTATCGAGATTTGGCCACCCAAGAGAAGATGCGGCGCGAATTTGTGACGACGCTCTCGCATGAGCTTCGCACCCCGCTCACTTCGATTCAGGGGTATTTGCAACTGATGCACAAGGGGGTCATCAGGGGTGATTCGTTGCCTGTGGCTTTGGATTCCATCACCCGCAATGTGGAAAAGATGGTGGCCATGACCAACAACATGTTGGTCTTGTACGAGATGCAACTCAGTTCGCCCGAGTTTGGGGAGCTGGATTTGGTGGATGTGGTGGTGGAGGCTGTGCGCCGGGTGCAAAGCACGCCCGATTATGCCCAAGCGGAGATTTCGGCCGTGATTTCCCCCACACTCCCGCGCCTGCACGGGGACAAAAACGGCCTTGTCCTTGCCCTACACGCCTTGCTGGAAAATGCGGCCAAGTTTAGCCCCGCCCACACCCCTGTGGAGCTACGTGCCCAAATGGGCGAGGATGGCGGGGTGTGGTTGGATGTGGTGGATAAGGGGGTGGGCATTCCGACGGCCGAGCAAGAGAAGATTTTCGAGCCATTTTATCGGCTGGAGCATGTCCAAAAAGGGGGTTCGACCTTATTCGCGGGGATTGGCATTGGCCTTTCGATTGCCAAGTTCATCGTGGAGCGACACGGCGGCCGTATCGTCCTCACCAGCACCCCCGGCAAGGGCAGTACCTTCTCCATTCGCCTACCGAAGTAGCCGTAAGCCAGACTTTCTACTCAGCACTCAGCACTCAGCACTTTCTACTCTTCCTGCAACGCCACAATGCGCTCAAAATCGCGCTGGCTAATGCGGGCGGCGAGGGGGGCGAGGAGGAGTCCGAGGAGAGCGCCGAGCCACGGCCGTTCGGGAACCATCAGCCAACCCAAGGAAGCCCCCACGAGAAGAGCCAAGCCCCACCACCATGCTGGGGTACGGCCGTGCCAACGGCCGCTGGCCGCCCCCGCCGCAAAGCCATAAGCGGCTCCCACGGCCGCGCCCGCCATCATGCCCAGCACCAGCCCCACCAACCCCGTGTAGAGCAGGATGGTCACATCGGCCGTGGCCCAACTGCTGGCCAACATCCGCCCCAAGCCACCCATAGCCCCCGCCAAACACCACCCTTTTATCCCACTCACCACCCCCATTGCCCCGCCGCGCAACCCTGTTATCATTTTCATCCGTTCTCATCCTCATACCCCTTGCTCCCCCGTCATGCGGTAGACAAGCTATAGGGGTTGTGCTAACCTAAAGCAAAATTCCGAATCTTCACGTTCCTTCTATTGAGAGGGAGTAAGCACTCTGGTAAGATACGCACCCAGCCCAATTTTCTCTTCCACTATCTCGCCAGTGCTGTTTTAGCCTCTGCTTTTCTTCTGATTGTACCTTCTTCTTTCTAAATGGTTGATGGCTAGACGATAAGAGGTTCCCCTGCTTAAGCGAGGTCGGTTAGGAGAAAAAACGGCCGTAGGCCATCCCCTCACCCTGAACGTTCAAGCCCCTCAATGGGTCAAGTAAGCTGTTATGACAAACTTGGACGCAAAAAAAATTGTATGTATTGAAGACGAGCCAGAGATGATTGAACTGGTTCGCCTCATCTTGAGCCGGCAAGGCTTTGAAGTTCATGGGGCACTCGGCGGGCAAGAAGGGTTGGAAAAAATCGCCGTCATCAAACCCGATTTGGTTTTATTGGATTTGATGATGCCCGAAATGGATGGCTGGCAAGTGTTCCAAACCTTGCGCGTCAACCCCGAAACCAGCCACATTCCTGTTATCATCGTCACCGCCAAAGCCCAGAGCATTGACAAAGTGCTAGGGCTTCACATTGCCAAAGTAGATGATTACATTACCAAGCCCTTTGGCCCACAAGAACTATTGCAGAGTGTCCAAAAAGTGTTGGCCCATCAGCAACAAGTTCAGCCATAACGATTAAGCCGCTTTGACAGCACTACCAGATTTCTTAAATCGTTACGAGCAATCGCTGGGCCACTATTTGTAACCTAAACCCAACGCTTATAGAGGATAGAAAACGTGCGTGTAAGATTTTGGGGTGTTCGCGGAACCATTCCCTCACCGGGGCCAGATACCATTAAACTGGGGGCCAATACCTCTTGTTTAGACATTCTCACCTCCGACCAACAGGTGATTATTTTGGATGCAGGGACGGGCATACGGCGACTCGGCCGTGTCTTAGCCAAAGAACACCCCGATAGAATCGTGGGCACACTTCTCATCTCCCACACCCACTGGGACCACATCCAAGGCTTCCCCTTCTTTGCCCCCCTCATGGGGCCACAAGGGCGCGATAACCGCTTTGTGGTGGTGGGCAAAAAAGTAGTCGGGCAAAAGCTGGAGGAAGTGCTGGCGGGGCAAATTATCGAACCCTATTTGCCCTTTTTGTACAAGGAGCTAACGGCCGACATCCACGTCAAAGAAATCAACGAAGACGAATTCACCATTATTGGCGATGAAACAGTTGTTTACACAGGCATGATGGAACACCCCGGCGGGTGCTTGGGCTTCCGCATCGAAAACAACGATGCCGTGCTGGCCTACTGCTCCGATACCAGCCACAAAGATGGGTTAAACGAAGGGGTGCTTAAACTGGCTCGCAACGCCGATTTACTCGTGCACGATGCCCATTGGTCGCTCAAAGAGCGAGAGATGTTCCCCGAGTGGGGGCACAGCAGTTGGCTGGAGGCGGCTCAACTGGCCAGCGAAGCCAACGCCAAATGCTTGGCCTTGTTCCACTACGCCCCCGATGCCAGCGATGAAGTGATGGAAGAGCGGCTCGAACGCGCCCGCGAGGTCTTCCCAAACACCATTTTATCTTGGGAAGGGTTGGTGGTTCACTTGCCTGCTAAGAAGGATTAGTTACTGGTTGCTGGTTATTCGTTATTGGTCGTTGGGACGGCCGCCCCAATAACCAATAACGAGTAACCAATAACTCCTCCCCTCCTCCATTACACCAAATTGTGAATACATTGCACGGCCGCTGGGACATCGGCCGTGCCCACCACCACGCTAATGCTACATTCGGAGGAGCCTTGGGCGATGGCCACAATGTTAATGGCCGCATCTCCCAGCGCACTAAACAGCCGCCCCGCAATGCCCGGCGTGCCGCGCATCCCCGCCCCCACCACCGTCACAATCGCACACGGCTCAAACGGCCAGATACGGTCAATATCCCTCTGCTCTAGTTCGCTGGCGAACTCTTCCTGAAGCGCCGCAACCACGGCCGCCGAAGACTCTTCGGGCAAGACAAAGCAAATGGATTGCTCCGACGATGATTGCGTAATCATCAACACATTGGCATGGCTGTGAGCCACCGCCTTAAACGTTCGCGCCGCCACACCGGGAACCCCCATCATGCCCCGCCCCTCCACCGTAATCAGGCTGAGAGCTTTAATGGCCGTGACAGCTTTAATGCCATCGTGCTGTTGCTCATCTTCGTTGTACACAATCACTGTGCCGGGGTGGGTGGGGTTGAAGGTGTTTTTGATGCGGAGCGGGATATGGCTTTCAACCACAGGGCGCATCGTGCGCGGGTGCAACACTTTAGCCCCGTAATAAGCCAACTCCGATACTTCGCGGTAAGTGAGTTCGGGAATCGTCCGTGCCTCGGGCACGAGACGCGGGTCGGCCGTCATCACCCCATCCACATCGGTCCAAATCCACACCTCGCGGGCGTGGAGGGCACGGCCGAGAATGGACGCGCTGTAATCGGACCCCCCACGGCCGAGGGTCGTCGTCACCCCTTCTTTGGTGGCCGCAATAAAGCCCGTCACCACAGGGGTGATGCCCATTTGGAGCAGTTTGCCCAGCCGCGCCTGCGTTTGCACATTGGTCTGTTCGATGAGCGGTGTGGCCGAGGTGAAGTGGTTGTCGGTCACAATCAGTTCGGTGGCATCCACCGCTTGAGCAGGGATGCCCTGTTGGCGCAAATAAGCGGCCACGAGGCGCACGCTCATCTGCTCGCCCATGCCCCCAATGGCATCCAAGGCGCGGGGAGAGAGTTCGCCCAGCACGGCAATTGCTTGACATAAATCAGAGAACCGAGCCACAAATTGCTCGATTTCGCGCACCAAACTATCCCGTTCGGCCGCATCTTCCACCAATTCTTGGATGGTTTGCAGGTGAATTTGGCGCAACTGCGTGGCGAGGGTGCGGTAGGTGTGGCTGTCGCCGTGCGCGGCCGTTTCCGCCCCTTGCAACAGCAAATCAGTTACCTTAATGGGTTTCGACCCCATCGCCGAAGCAACCACTACCACCTGTCCCCATTCGGCAATGCTCTGCCGCACCAATTCTGTCGTCTCGCGGATAGCCTCGGCACTGCCCACCGAAGTCCCGCCGAATTTCATTACGAGTGTCATAATCACCTCTTCTTAAAGAGATAGAGAGGGGAGATAGAGATAGAGGAGAACCGAACTGTAGGGGCAACCCTTGTGGTTGCCCAGCTCCTAGGGTAGGCACAAGGCCTACCCCTACTAGGGATCCCTCTATCTCTATCTCTACCCTCTATCTTTGTTATTAACAAAAAACCCCTCCAATTTGCCATTTACACGCAAGATGAAGGGGTTTCGTCCAAAGAGATGGGCTGACCGTCCTCATCTTTCCCGAGCCATGTGCTGGGGCGGATTTAGCACCATCTCCGCAAATGCGGCGGTTGCTGAGGTTTCATCGGGCCGTTCCCTCCACCTCTCTGGATAAGTAGTCGCATATGTAATTGTCAAAGACGGCCGAATGGTAGCAAAAGCAATTAACCAATGCAAGATGGGGCTTGGTTATTCGTGATTCATTATTTGTTATTGGTATACTGGTACACCATTAACTACAATTAGCAATTCACAATTCACAATTCTGGAGATTCTTATGAACGTAGCAGGCGAACACACCTTTGATGCCCCCCAAGAGATGGTTTGGGCGGCCTTGCAAGACCCGCTCGTGCTGGGCGCGATTTTGCCCGGTGGCGAAGGGATTGCGGCCGTGGGCGAAAACGAGTTCAAGGGCAACCTGAAAGTGAAAGTTGGCCCTGTGCAAGGCACATTTAGCGGGCACATTCAACTTTCCAACGTCGTGGCTCCCGAGAGCTATGACATTAGCGTAGATGGCAAAGGCGCACCGGGCTTTGTCAAGGCGAACGGCGGCCTGAAACTGACAGCGCAAGGGGAGCAAACCCACATGGTCTATCAGGGCACGGCGCAAGTCGGCGGCCGTTTGGCCAGTGTCGGCCAACGGCTCATCGAAAGCTCGGCCAAGGCGATTATTCACCAGAGCTTGCTCGCTCTGAATGAGTACCTAAAGGTGCAAATGGCGCAAAAATACGCGGCCGAGCATCCCCCCCTGTCACGGCCGAGGCCACGGCCGAAATTCCCCAGCCGACGGCCGTCATCCCCAGCTACACCCCCCCTACCCAAACCCAAATGGCGCTCAACATCGCCAAAGATGTGGCCGATGACCTCATCCCCGCCGAATATCGCCCCGCCTTGCTGGTCGCCTTAGTCGGCGGTTATCTTGCTCATCCTTTGCCGCCGCAAACGGTGAGTGGGATTTTGGATTGGGGATTTTGGATTTTGGACTGCTGACCGACTGACCGACTGAAAGACTACCAATGGACTCTCTACACACCGAAAACCTGATTATTGGGGCTGGGCCTGCGGGGTTGGCCATGGCGGGGCAGTTGCGGCGGGCGGGGCGGCCGTTTCTCCTCCTCGAACAGAGCCAGCAGGTGGCCAATGCGTGGCGCAACCATTACGACAGGCTCCACCTGCACACCATAAAGGCCACTTCCCACCTGCCCTTCAAGCCGTTCCCCGCCCACTTTCCCCAATACATTCCCCGCCAAATGCTGGTGGATTATTACGACGAGTACCAGCGGGAAATGGACATTCAGCCCCAGTTTGGGCAAGAGGTGGTGGCGATTCGCCGCGCTGAAGGGGGGGGATGGACGGCCGCTACGGCTCAAGGGCGGGTGTACACGGCCGAGCGCGTCATCCTCTGCACGGGCTTTAATCGGCTGATGCAGATCCCCACATGGCCGGGGCAAGAGGGGTATCGCGGCTCTATCGAACACAGCCGAAGCTACAAAAACGGCCGCCCTTATGTCAATCAAACGGTGTTGGTGGTGGGCATGGGCAACACGGGGGCGGAAATCGCGCTCGATTTGGTGGAGGCGGGGGCACGGCCGTCTATCTCCCTGCGCGGCCCCATCAACATTATCCCGCGCGATGTGCTGGGACGGCCGACCCAACAAACGGCCATGCTCCTCGCCAAACTACCCACCCGCGTTGGCGATGCCATCGGCATTTTGGTGCGCAAACTGACCGTGGGCGATTTGAGCCGCTATGGCATTGCCACGCCCGCCTTGCCCCCCGCCGCCCAACTGCGCACCCTTGGGCAAACGCCTGTCATAGATTTGGGGACGGTGGCGCATATTAAAGCGGGGCGCATTCAGATTGTGCCCGCTATTGAGCAATTTAAGGAGGAGAGTCTGCTCTTTGCCGATGGGCAAACGCGCCAATTTGACCATGTGATTTTGGCCACGGGCTACCACACAGGCGTGGGGGAATTGGTGGAAAACGGCCGTCAACTGCTCAACCCCCTTGGCCACCCCGCCCACTGGCGCGGTACAGGCGAACACGCGGGTCTCTACCTCCTTGGCTATGATGCTTATTCGACAGGTGGCTTGCTCCACAGCATTCGCCTGCAATCGGCCGAAATAGCGGCCGAGATTGGCGGTGAAAAGAAGAAGTGAAAGGTCCGCAACCTTTCAGCTTTTCCCCTTTTCCCTTCCCCCCCCCCCATGCCCCCCGACCCCCAACCCATCCCCGTGCGCCAAATGCTGGACCAAGACTTGTACAACAAGTTACCGGCCGTGGCGTGGTGGGTCGCCTTTGTCTACAGTTTCCTCGCAGTGGTCAATATGGCCATCCCTTCGGAATTACAGACACTGGTGGTGTGCATTTGTGTGGTCATTGTGGGCATTATGGTGCTGTGTCGCTATTTGCTCCGCACAGGGCGTGTGCCAGTCCGCCATATCCATGGGTTTGCTGTTTTGGCTATGGGCGTGCCTCTGCTCAGCGAGGGGCTGATACAGATGGCGTTATCGGGAGATGCCAAAGATACGGTGGGGATTTTGCTGTTGCTGATGGGGATGAGCTATTTTTTCTTGGATACGCGCTGGATGCTTCTTATTATTGGGTATGCT
This sequence comes from Candidatus Hadersleviella danica, assembly GCA_016711405.1. Classification (GTDB taxonomy): domain Bacteria; phylum Chloroflexota; class Anaerolineae; order Promineifilales; family Promineifilaceae; genus Hadersleviella; species Hadersleviella danica. The sequence continues at coordinate 41,525 of JADJSZ010000022.1, forward strand.
CTTATTCCGTGGCTCCTTATGGCCATGCGGGCAGAATGGAGCACGGAGTGGGTGAACCACGGGGTGGCTTTTGTAGCGGCCGTGGTGGGCAGTTTGCTCATCCAAACGACCAATATGAAAACCCTGAGCCGCTTTTATCTGTTGCAAACACAGGAATTGCTCCAGCGAACTGAATTGCAACGCCGGGCAGGGCGGTTGGAAGCGGCCGTGCAAATTGCCCAAAACATCAACAGTACCCTTGATTTGCCCCACATGCTCGAGTACGTTGTGCAATCATTGGTCAGCAATTATTCTAGCGACAACGTCTGTATTATGCTGTTTGATGAAGAAAAGGGGGAGCTAGAATATCGTGCCGGCACTTACCACAAAGGGTGGGAATACCGCCAAAGCATTCAACAAGGTGTGATGGGGTGGGCGATGCGCCACCAAAAAGTGGTTTGTGTCAACAATGTGGCCGAAGACCCCCGCTATATCGTCACTCCCTACAACCCCGACACCCGCTCTGAGCTAACCATTCCTTTGCGGGTGCGCCACAAGCGGCTGGGGGTTTTGGATGTGCAATCGAGCCAAGTAAACGCTTTCCATGCCGAGGAAATTGGCTATCTCACCCTATTGGCCGACCAAGTGGCCATCGCCATTGGCAATGCGATGCTCTACCAAAAGGAGCAACAAGCGCGACAAGTTTCCGAAGCGTTGCGCCAAATTGGGCAGGAGCTAAATAGTTCGCTCGATTTAACCAAAATTTTGGATTTGGTGCTGGGATATGTCTTGGAATTGGTCCACACAGCACGGGTTTCGGTCATTTTACAACGGGAAGAGGGATTGCAGGTGATGGCCGTGCATGGAGTGCCGCCCGATGGCCACCCTTTGCCCCACCTTGTGCCAAACCGTTTTAACAGCTCTGGCGCATTTAACATTCTTTTTGAGAGCAAACGGCCGTTGCACATCCCCGATGTTTCCCAGTGGCCCAATTGGCAATTCCGCGACAATTGGCCGAAAGCCTACACATGGTTGGGGGTTCCCATTGTCGAGGCGGGGCAAACCATTGGGCTGTTTTCGCTGACGCGGCAGGAGGTACGGCCGTTTACGGCCGAAGAAATTGACCTCGCCCTGCTGTTGGCCGACCAAGCGGCCGTGGCGCTTAAAAACGCCCAGCTCTACCAGAAAGTGGTCACATTTAGCGAGCAAATGGAAGAGGAGGTGGCCAAGCGCACGGCCGAAATTAGCCATGCCTACGCCGAACTGGAGCAACTCGACCACGCCAAAGAGAGTTACATTCGCATTTTGGCCCACGAGCTACGCACCCCACTGACAGGGTTGCAAAATTACACCCAATTACTGGCGCGGGAAACGGCCGCCAACCCCGCGCCGCGCACCCAGCGCATTGTGCAAGGGTTGCAGACAGGCATCCAGCGGCTCCACCAAATGGCGGAGATGCTCAACGATGTGATGCGCCTTGATAGTGGAACGTTGACCCTTTCGCCCGTTATCTTTGCCCCGCACGAACTTTTGGCCGAGGTGGTGGAGCAGATTCAACAGCAGTTGGCCAGCCGGGAACAAACGGCCGTGCTTTCCCCCACTCTGGCCGATTTGCCCTCGCTAACGGCCGATTACAACCTCCTGACCAAGCTCTTCCACCACCTACTCAGCAACGCCATTAAGTACACCCCCAACGGCGGAAGGATTACATTGCACGGCCAGCGCCGTGAATGCCCTGCCGACGGCCGTGATGGGGTAGAATTGTGCGTCGAGGATACGGGCATTGGCATTCCGCCCCACCTCCTCGAAACCATCTTCCACAAGTTTTACCAAACAGGGGATATTGCCCTCTACTCGTCCCACACCACCCAGTTCCAAGGCGGTGGGCCGGGGCTAGGCTTGCCCATTGCCCAAGGCATTGCCCACGCTCACGGGGGCAAACTGTGGGCCACCAGCCCCGGCCACGACGAACTCACCTTGCCGGGGAGCTGTTTTCATCTATGGCTTCCACTAGAGAGATAGAGGGCGACTTGGTAGGTAAAATAATTATGTTTCCTCTATCTCTATCTCCTATCTGGATAGTTAGCAGAAAATTGACTGGCAGGAGTAACTGAACCAATGAGTGAGAAACCAACCGATTCGTTTGAGGGATTTATCTCGGCCGCAGGGGTGATTTTGGCCGTTTCCTACCCCATTTTGGCCCTCTCGACAGGAGTACGGGCTGTGTACCAGCTTTTTCTCAAAGATGGTGTGGCCAATTATTGGGGACCAGCCATGACCTTGCTGGCGGCGAGTTGCTACCTGACCGCCACGGCAGGTATTGTGTACCGCGAAAAGTGGGGCATGAAGGCGTGGAAACTTTCGGTGTGGGTGCTGGGTTTTGAGACGCTAATGACCTTTATTGTGGGCACATTGAGCTATATCTACCCCGAGCAAATTGGGGGCACAGCGTGGCGCCATTTTGGGGCAGATTATGGCTATTTTCCCCTCTTCCAGCCCCTTTTGGGATTGGCATGGTTGTTCAACGGCCGTACCATTCGCGCCTACGCCTCTGTCGTCCTCGCCCCCAAATAACCTCAACTCCTCCATGACCATTCCCAATTCACCATTCACCATTCACCATTCACAATTCATCCGCCCCGACATCGTCGGCATGGAGCCATACACGCCCATCGTCCCCTTTGAGGTGCTTTCGCGGCAGTTGGGCTTTGCCCCCGAAGAGATTGTAAAGCTAGACGCGAACGAGAACCCCTATGGCCCATCGCCCAAGGCATTAGCGGCGATGCAAGACGGCCGCTATTACCACATCTACCCCGACCCGGCCGCCACCGAACTACGCGAAGCGATTAGCGGCTATGTGGGCGTGCCCGCGGAGCGGTTGGTGGTGGGCATGGGCGCCGATGAGCTGATAGATTTGGTTTTGCGCGTCGTTTTAGCCCCCCAAGACAAGGTGTTGGATTGCCCGCCCTCGTTTGGGATGTACCCATTTTCGACTTATGTCAATTTAGGGCAGTATGTCACGGTGAATCGCACGGCCGATTTTGGCCTTGATGTGGCGGGAATTGAAGCGGCCGTGGCCAGCCACCCCCCCACCAAACTGCTCTTCCTCTGCTCGCCCAACAACCCCAGCGGCAACCTCATCAGCGACGACGACCTGCGCCGTCTCCTGCAACTGCCCGTGCTGGTGGTGCTAGATGAGGCGTATATCGAGTTCGCCCAAGTGCAGGGCGCGACTTCGCACATTGGCTGGACGGCCGACTATGACAATTTGTGCGTTCTGCGAACCTTTAGCAAGCTGGCGGGCTTGGCGGGTTTGCGCGTGGGGTACGGCGCGTTCCCCACATGGCTTGTGCCCCACCTGATGAAAATCAAACAGCCCTACAATGTGAATGTGGCCGCCAATTTGGCCGCCCAAGGGGCATTGCAAGATGTGGCGTGGTTGGAGGAGCATGTGGCCTTGCTGGTGCAGGAGCGGGAGGCGATGACGGCCGCACTGGCCGAATTCGACTTTTTACGGCCGTTTCCCAGCCAATCCAACTTTGTGCTGTGCGAGGTGGTCGGCCGTTCGGCCAAAGAATTGAAACTGCGCTTGCAGAGCGAGTATGGGGTGCTGGTGCGCCACTACAGCAACGAATTGCTCAACAACTACATCCGCATCACCGCTGGTCGGCCGCAAGATACAGCACGACTCTTGGCCGCTTTGCGGAGTGAAAAGTAAAAAGTGAAAAGTAAGACGTAGCTGACCGACTGACCGACTGAGAGACTGATAGACTTCCATGAGAACTGCAACGATTACACGGACAACAAAAGAGACCGATATTGCCATCACGCTGGGGTTGGATGGGACGGGGCAACCTTCGATTAGCACGGGTGTGGGCTTTTTGGACCACATGCTCACGGCCGTGGCCGTGCATGGCCTCTTCGATTTGCAGGTGAAGGCGGTGGGGGATTTGCACATTGACCCACACCACACCATCGAAGATGTGGGCATTGTGTTGGGGCAATGTTTGGATAAGGCGTTGGGCGGCCGAAGCGGCATCCAACGCATGGGGCACGCCTATGTGACAATGGATGAGGCGTTGGCGTTTGCGGCCGTGGATTTAAGCGGCCGTCCCTACTCTGTCTTCCATGCCCAGTGGCACACCCCCGCCATTGGCCAATTCCCCACCTCGCTGGTCGAGCATTTTTTCGAGTCGGTGGCCTTCCACGGCCGTCTCAACCTTCATGCGCGGGTCGAATACGGCCGCGATGACCACCACCAAGCGGAGGCGTTGTTCAAGGCACTAGCGCGGGCGTTACGAGCGGCCGTAGAACCCGACCCTCGCCGGGTGGGCATCGCTTCCACCAAAGGCACGCTCTGTCAGTTAATCGGTCTTTAAGAGGCAACTTGTCATTGGGTGTGCCCTACTTTGGCCATACCGCTTAAAGCCTGAAGTTCTTCATCCGATTGTGTTAAAGTTGGCGGATCCATGGTGGGATTTTGGTAAGGGCGTAAATGGCCAATGATCGCGAACCCCTGGCTGGGCAACCCGCACCAGCCGTTGTTTTAAATCGAGGGTGATAAACCTTGGACTCATTTTGTTCTCCAAAATGCAAATCCTGAATGCAGTTCCCCAAAATAACTACTGAAAGGTAATGTATGGCTGGCAGACTGTAAATAGCGAGGAAAAAGACCAAAAAGACTAACCCATGACCCACATTGTAATGATTGACTATGGCGCGGGTAACATCCGCTCCGCTTTTAAGGCATTTGAGCATTTGGGAGCCGATATTGAGCTAACTAGTGACCCGCGCCGCGTGCTGAAAGGGGATAAACTGGTGTTGCCCGGCGTGGGCGCGTTTGGCGCGGGCATGGCCGAACTGCGCCGCCGCGATTTGGAAGACCCGATACACGAGGCTGTCGGCCGTGGCATTCCCCTGCTGGGCATCTGCGTCGGGATGCAATACCTGTTTGAGACGAGCGACGAAATGGGCCAGCACACAGGTTTGGGGCTAATCCCCGGCCGTGTCACCCGTTTTGAGCCATCCCCAGACCACAAAGTGCCCCACATGGGCTGGAACCAACTCCACCATGACCAAACCCACCCCCTGCTGAAAGGGGTGGACAACGGAGCGTATTGCTACTTCGTCCATTCTTATTACTGCATCCCCACCCAGCCTGAAGACACCGTGGCCACGGCCGACTACGGCCGTGATTTTTGCGCCATCGTCGGCCGTGGTAACATCTTCGGGCTACAATTCCACCCCGAAAAAAGCCACACCATCGGCCTACGCATCCTGCAAAACTTCATAGAGAGCTAATCAGCGAGTCAGCATTTCAGCCAGTCAGCCCATTCCGCAATCCCCATTCCGCATTCCGCATTTCCCATGATTCGCCCCCTGACCATCTCCGACTTTGTGCCTTACCACGCTTTGCGGCGGCAGGCATTGGCCAGCGACCCGTTTTCGTTCCACACAACGATGGCCGATTGGAACGGCCGTACCCTTGCCGAACACGAACGCCGCTTCCGTTACACCCTCAACCAGCCCGATAACTTCATTTTGGGGGCATGGGCGGAAGCGGAAAAGGGGAAGCAATTGGTGGGCATGACCGCCTTCGAGCGGTATCAACGGGAAAGAATTCGCCATAAAGGGTATATTTGGGGAGTCTACCTTGTGCCCGAACAGCGCGGCCGTGGTTTGGGGAGTAAACTATTCGATACGGCTGTGCAAATGGCTCAAGAATTCGCTGGTTTGCGCCAAATCCAACTAACCGTCATGGCTCACAATGACCATGCCCTGCGCTTGTACCAATCTCGTGGTTTCCAAATTTTTGGCCACGAAAAAGCGGCCATGATTGCCAACGGCCGTGTTTACGACGAATTACACATGCAACTCCTTTTTTAGCCCATCAGTCTTTCAGTCTTTCAGTCTTTCAGCAACGACTGACCGACTGACAGACTGATAGACTGACAGACTTCCTATGAAACGCATCTGTGTCTACTGCGGCTCCAGCCCCGGAGCATATCCCAAATACATGCAAGTCGCGCAAGAACTCGGCCGTGAACTGGCCGAGCGCGGCATTGAACTCGTCTACGGCGGCGGTAGCGTCGGCCTGATGGGTGGCGTGGCCAACGCCGTCCTCGACGCAGGCGGAACCGTTCACGGCGTAATACCCCGTGGCCTGTTCGACCGCGAAGTGCCCCACCGCACCCTCACCCACCTCTACGAAGTCGGTTCTATGCACGAGCGCAAAGCCCTCATGGCCGAACTTTCCGATGGTTTCCTCACCCTCCCCGGCGGGATTGGCACATTGGAAGAGCTATTCGAGAGCTGGAGTTGGATTCAGTTGGGCATCTACAAAAAGCCGTGCGGGTTGCTCAACATGGATGGCTACTATGACCACCTGCTCGCCTTCCTCGACAAAACAGTTCAACAAGGGTTCGTGCGCCGTAACCACCACGATATGGTCTTAGTGGACAACGACCCCATCCGCCTCCTCGACCGCCTCACCGAATACCAACCACAGTTGGTAAGTAGGTGGATGGGGAAGGATGAGATTTAGATAGAGTGTAGAGATAGAGATAGAGGGGAATGCAGTAGGCCAGCCAACTAAGAACCCCTCTATCTCTATCTCCTATCTCTATCTATGAATAACCAGTAACCAATAACGAATAACCTACCCTACAGGAGAAAACCATCATGGCCGAACAATATGATGTGGTTGTCATTGGCGCAGGCCGGGCGGCTATGTGGCCGCCATTCGCGCCGCCCAACTTGGGCTAAAAGTCGCTTGTATCGAAAAACAATGGCTGGGAGGCGTGTGCCTGAACATTGGATGCATCCCCTCCAAAGCTTTGCTCAAAAATGCGGAAATCATAGACACCGTGCAAAACCGCGCCAAAGAGTTGGGCTTTAGCTACGACAATCTCAAGATTGATTACAGCGTGGCCTTCAAGCGCAGTCGGGATGCTTCTAATCGGTTGGTCAAAGGGATTGGCTCGCTGTTCCGCAAGAACAAAGTGACCCATATCGAGGGCACGGCCGTTTTCAACGACCCACACACCGTCACCGTGACCGACAACGAGGGCAAAACCCAATCCGTCTCGGGCAAAAATTTCATCATCGCTACAGGCGCACGGCCGCGTGAACTCCCCGGCCTCGAGTTCGACGGCCAAAAAGTGGTCAGCTACATCGAGGCGATTATGTCGGATAGTGTGCCCTCAGCGGCCGTCGTCGTCGGCTCGGGCGCCATTGGCATGGAATTCACCTACGTCTGGGCCAACTACGGCACCAAAGTGACCATGGTGGAACTGCTCGACCGCATGTTGCCCCGCGAAGAGCCAGAAATCAGCAAAGAGATGGAGAAAATCTATAAAAAGATGGGCGTGGACTTTAAGCCCAAGACGACCATCAAAAATTTGGACAAAAGCGGTGCTGGTGTCAAAGTCACTTTTAGCGACGACAGTGTCGTTGAAGTGGACAAAGTGCTGGTGGCCGTCAGCTTTGTGCCCAACGTGGAAAACATTGGCCTCGAGGCGGCCGGGGTGCAACTCAGCCAGCGGGGCATGTTGGCCATAGACAAGCAAATGCGCACCAACGTGCCCCACATCTACGCCATCGGCGACGTGACAGGCGAACTAATGCTGGCCCATGTCGCTTCGGCGATGGGCATTGTCTGCGCCGAAGTGATTGCTGGGCACGAAACCATCGAACTGAACTACATGATGATGCCCCGCGCCACCTATACCGTGCCCCAAGTGGCCAGCTTTGGCTACACCGAGGCGGAGGCCAAGGCGGCCGGGTACGAACTAAAAATAGGCAACTTCCCCTTCATCGCCAACGGCCGTGCCCTTGGCATGGGCAAAAAAGATGGCTTTGTCAAAATCATTGCCGATGCCAAATATGGCGAGATTTTGGGGGCGCACATGATTGGCCCCGACGTGGCCGAACTGTTGCCCGAGCTGACCTTGGCGCAGATGAACGAACTAACGGCCGAAGAAATCGCCCGCAACGTCCACGCCCACCCCACCCTCAGCGAAGTAATTATGGAAGCGGCTCACGGCGTAGAAGGCCAGCCGATTCACATCTAACAAAAGTGCTGGGTGCGGTAAAAAAGTACAAAGGACGAAGTACGAAGTACGAAATTACCCGAGGGATGTCGTACTTCGTACTTCGTAATTCGTCCTTTTTCAGTAACTCAGCACTCAGCATTTATCCCCGAATGGGGACTCAGCACTCCCATGTCCTCTCTCATCCCCAAACAAGGCTCGACCCTGTTTTATTTGGCCTTACTCGTGTTGCCAATCGTGGGCGGCTTTTTGTCGTGGGATTATTTTGGGGTTCAGCAAGGGCTGTTGGGCGCGGCCGTGTGGCTGGTGCTGTTCGGCCTCATCTTTGTGGCGCGAGTCGCCTTTTACTCGATTACCCTCCTGCCCCCCGATTTGCCCAATCGGCAAGAGCAGGCGTTTAACCTGATTTTGCAACATTATTTGTCGCCCCCCCCCACGGCCGCCAGCGGCCGTGAATGGGATGGCGTGCCCCCCAGCCTCGACAAATTTCGCGCAGGGGTGGTGGATAGCCACATTGTGCTGGCTCTGGGCAGGGGCGAAGGGTTTGCCCGTGCGGCTGGCCCCGGCTACATCCAATTGCGTGCCGACGAGAGAATCAAGCATGTGCTCGATTTACGCCACCACCAGCGGCAACAAGTCATTCAGGCCGTCACGCGGGATGGCATTCCCCTCAAAACAGATTTAACCGTTGTCTTTCGGGTGCGCCGCCAAGCAGACGAGGAAGCGGCCGACAACAACCCTTACCCCTACGACCCCAGCGCCATTTTTCAGGTGAGCTATTTCAGCACCTATGGCGAAGGGGAGAGCGAAATTGCGTGGACTGAGCGCGTCGTGCCGCTGGCCGCGGCCGAACTCATCGCCGAAATTGCCAACTACACCTTAGACGAGGTGTACACCCGCGCCCCCTTCCTGCCCAACTCGAAAACCCGTTTGGAGCCAGACAAAGTGGAAGAAGCGGTTCAACTCCGCTTGCAAAATCGGCTGTTAGAGAGCGGGGTGGAAATTGTGGCTATTCAACTGGGCAACATCACTCTGCCCGAAAACGTGAACCAGCAACGCATCGCCAATTGGCAAGCGCATTGGCAACGGCAATCCCAAGTGGAATTGGCGCGGGGGGACGCGGCCGCTTTGCAAAGCATGGAACAAGCACGAGCGGCGGCCGAACTCGATTTTATTCGCCAAATTATGGATACCATTGAGCAAAACGCCCCCTCGGGCGGCTGGCGGCTCACCGATGTGGTCAATTTGGCCACCGTGCAAGCGCTCGAAAGCGGCACGGCCGCCCTGAGTACCAGCACGACCACCCCCACCGAAATGCCCTCCCAACTGATGAACACCCTTGCCTATTTGCAAGAAGTGGCCAGCAGGGAAGAGCCGTAAGCTGTTAGCCATAAGCCATAAGCCAAGCTCATAGTTTGGCCAACCAACTTCACCTCTATCTCTATCTCCTGTCTCTATCTCTTCCCATGAGCGAACAGCAAAGCAAACGCTACCTTCAATTGGCCCTCGGGCTGGTGTTTGTGGGTGCGTGGCTGTTTGCCCGCTACATTGAGCGGATTGATTTGGCGGTGAACACGCCTACCTATTTGCAGGCGTTTGTCGGGGCTGGCGTTCCCCGCGCCCTGTTGTTTGTGATGGAGCTATTTTCCCCCCGCGTCTTGCGCCACCTCATCCCCTTTGGCGTGGGCTGGTACTTGGCTCGCCAAGCGACGCTCTCGCTGGTGCAAGATTTGTTCGATTTGTCCTCGCCCACGGCCGCTGAATCGTTCTTGCAACGCTATGTCTTGCCCGATTCCCCACCGGGCAGACCATTGAAAATTGAGCGGCGGACGTTCCACAAAGATAGGTTGCAAAGCCCGCTCTTGCGCTATGGCGGCCCCGGCAAAATCACCCTTGCCCAAGCGGATGTGGCCACGACAGAGCGCAACGGCCGTTTTATGCGCGTGCTTGGCCCCGGCGAACACAATCTGCGCCCCTACGAATATGTGCGTTCGGTGCTGGATGTGCGCTCGCAAGAACGGCCGCGCTACGGCTTGCGCCTCTTCACCCAAGATGGCATCGAACTGCGCACCGATATGGTGCTGACCTTTTGCATCGGCCGTGGCGGCCGTGAAGTGGACGAACAAACTCCCTACCCGTATGACGACGAGCAGGTGCGCCGCGCCGCCTACACCGAAATTTTGCTCGAAGATGGGCACAAACAGGGCTGGAACGCCCAACCCATCCTCACGGCCGAGCGGGTTTTGCGCGAGTTGGTCAGCAAACAACCCCTCGACAAACTGCTCTACCGCGACAATCCCCACCTGAACCCGCACGAGTTGTTGCTGGAAAAATTTGAAGCGACGGCCAAACAACAACTGGCCGACATGGGCATTGATTTGCTCGCGGTGCGGCTCGGCCGTTTGGAAGCCCCCGACTCTGTTACCCAACAACTCATCGAACATTGGCGCGCCCACTGGCAAAGCCAGCAGAGGGAACAACAGGGCACAAGCGCGGCGGTTGCGCATCGGCAACTGGAAGATGCCCGCACCAAAGCCAAAGCGGAAGCTGTGCGCCAAATCCTACGCGAAATCCAAATCACCCCCGCCCAAGGCCACGCCCCCACCCCTCAGGATGTTTTGGCCTTGCGCCTCTTGGATGCACTGGGTAACATGACCCAACGTGCCAACGCCATCCGCGAAACAAACCGCATCCGCCTAGTACGGGAACAATTGTTGTTGGGCAAAGAAGAGAAGGAATTGTGAATTGGGAATGTTGAATTGTGAATGGCTGACTAGCTGAAATGCTGACAGGCTGACCAGCTCCTCAGGAGGTTTTTGTGGGCGAACATATTTTAGTGATTGGGGCGAGTTTGTTGGATACCAAGGGCAAGCCGATTGCGGGATTAGAGCCGGGAACCTCGAACCCCGCCTACATTCGCTCCACACGAGGGGGCACGGCCCGCAATGTGGCCGAGAATTTGGCTCGGCTGGGGGCCACCGTGGTGCTGGTTTCGGCCGTGGGCGAGGACAACACAGGCCAACGGTTGCTGGAAAGCACGGCCGCCGCTGGGGTAGATACCACCCATGTGCAAATCATCGCTGGGGCGCGGACAGGTGGCTACATTGTCCTGCTCGATGAGCAAGGCAAGTTGATGGTCGCTTTGGACGACACGGCCGTCATGTCCCATGTCTCGGCCGATTATTTGCGCCAGCACGAAAATTTATTTGCGGCGGCCGACATGCTCATGCTCGATGGCGGGGTCACGGCCGAAGCGTTTGCGGTGGCCATTGAACTCGCCCGCAAACACAAAGTCCCCATCTGTGCCGACCCCTCCTCCGCCCGCTTGGCTGGCAAGCTCATCCCCTACTTGCCCTATTTAGACCTTGTTGTGCCCAATGAGGTGGAAGCGGCCGAGCTGTGCCACACCGAATTTACGGGCTATGACCCCGAGAAGAGCCTCCTCCTCGCCCGCCAACTCATGCAAAAAGGGGTGCAACAGGTGGTCATCACCCTCTCCGATTTTGGGCTGGTGTATGTCACCTCGGAAGAAAGCGGCTATTTGCCCGCCCACTACACCGAGATGATAGACAGCACGGGCACGGGCGATGCCATCACGGCCGCCATCATGTTTGGCCTGCTGAATGGTCTGGACACGGCCGAATGTATGCGCCTCGGCACGGCCGCGGCCAGCCTCACGCTCCAAATCGGCGAAACTGTTGTGCCCGATTTAAGCCTTGATATGCTCTATGAACACTTGTTGTAAGAGCAGACAAGGGCGAACCGCCAATTGGCGCACAAAATTGCTTGTGATAAAATGTACAAACAAATTCCCGCCTGAGTAACCATCTGGATGCTGGCCAAAAATAAACAGAGGTTGACCTCTCCCCGGCCGCTTCCAGCCCCCTACTTTTATCCTAAACACACCACAGTGGGTGATTATGAATAGCACAACCAAACATCTTTCTATTGCTGGCTTATTAACTTTGCTCACCACGGCCGTTGTGTATGTCCTCATCTCCGGCCGTTTTTTGAACTTCGCCTTCTTCCAACTGCCCACCCAAGCCAGCGCCGAAGGGGTCATCATTGATAATCTCATGGATGGCCACTTTATTTTGATGTCCTTCCTCTTTGCAATCATCGTTGCCCCCAGTTCCTATGCCTTCTATGCCTTTCGGCGGCGGCAAGGGGATGAAACGGACGCACCACACATCCACGAGAACACCGTTCTCGAAATCGGCTGGACAGTTGCCCCCATTATCCTCGTCGTTGGTTTTGCTATTTGGGGCGTGCAAGCCTACACCCAAGTCCTTGCCTTCGAGCCAACCGACCGCATCATTCGCGCCCAAGCCTACAAATGGGATTGGAGCTTCTATTACCCCGAATTAGACAATCAAGTGAGTGCCAGCCTAGTTCTCGAGGTTAATCAGCCCGTCAAATTGGAGATGCAATCAACCGACATCATCCATGCCTTTTGGGTTCCCGAGTTCCGCGTCAAGCAAGATGTGGTTCCCCTCAATCCCAATGACCCCCGCCAAAGTTTCCGCGATACGGAACTATACGACCCCGAAGCGGCTAACTACACCCCCACCGTGCTTCGCATCACTCCCACCCAAACAGGGGTGTACCGGGTGCGGTGCGCCGAAATTTGCGGCACCAATCATTATGGGATGTTGGCTCATGTCCATGTTCTCGATGCGGCCGATTACCAAGCATGGCTCAACGGCGAACTAACCCTCCCCACCGACCCCGGTGTGGGCAACACCCAACAAATTAATCCTGACGGCCGTGTCAATGAGAGCTATTACATCCCTGAATTAGCACAATACTGCCAAACCAAATACGGCAATCCAGAATGCATCGGCAACTAAAGTAAAGGTGCAAAGTAAAAGTAAAAAGTGAAAAGTGGTCAACCACCTTTCACTTTTTACTTTTTACTTCTCACGACCCTCTTTCTTTCGGAGACCCCCAGATGAGAAACTTGCGTTACTTCCTCACTACCGCGCTCGTTCGTGGCCTTTTTGGCCAATTGGTAACGGCCGTCATCGTCTACACGGGCATGGTGGCCCTGCGCCAAGCACTTGGCTACGCCCCCGTCGCGGATGCCACCCGTACTGCGTGGGACGAACCTGCTGGCGTATTGGCCGCCATCCTCAGCGTACCCGGCTTCCTCCTCGCCGCTGGGGTCTTCACCGATTGGCTCAAGTGGACGGTGGGCAAAGACCCCCACCTTGCCCACGGTGCGCCCGCTGGCAAACCCGAATGGGTGCGCTATTTCAGTGTAGATGTCAACCACAAGGTTATCGGCATCCAATACGGCTTCACCAGCATTTTCGTCTTGCTCGTCGGTGGCTTGTTGGCCATCATCTTCCGCCTCGAGTTGGCCCAACCGGGTCTGCAATTCTTGGCCGAAGACCAGTACAACACCCTCTTCAGCGGCCACGGCATGATTATGATTGCGGCTGTCTTCCTCGGTATCGGTGCCCTCATCAACTACTTGGCTCCCATGATGATTGGCGCCACCGACATGGCCTTCCCCCGCTTGAACGCCTTTAGCTACTGGGTCACAGTCCCCACGGCCGTCATCATCCTCTCCGCCCTCTTCCTCGGCGGCTGGGATACAGGCTGGGTAGGCTACCCCACCCACAGCACCACCACCCGCATGTTGGGCGTGCAACTCTTCCTGATTGGCTTCTGGCTCAACGGACTCTCCTCCATCGCCGGCGGTATCAACCTCGTTGTCACCACGGTTTACATGCGCGCCAAAGGGATGAGCTACTTCCGTATGCCCATCTTCGTCTGGGCCGCCTTCTCAACCTCCATCCTGCAAGCCACCGTCACCCAAACCGTCGGTATTGCCCTGATGATGGTCATCACCCAACGCGCCATCGGCCTCGATTTCTTCACCCCCGTCATCAGCGAACACCTCTTCAACCAAGGCGTTCCCGGTGGCGACCCCACCCTGTTCCAACACCTCTTCTGGTTTTACTCCCACCCGGCCGTTTATATGTGGATTTTGCCGGGGCTAGGGGTCATCAGTGAACTTTTGCCCGTTTTTTCGCGCAAACCCCTCTTCGGCTACAAATGGATTGCCCTTTCCAGCATCGCCATCGCCCTCGTTGGCTCTATCGTCTGGGCACACCATATGTTCACCTCAGCCATGCCCGCCACATGGAAAATCCCCTTCATGATTTCGACCTTGCTGGTCGCCGTTCCAACAGGGGTTAAATTCTTTAGCTGGTTGGCCACCATTTGGGAAGGCAAGCTCATCTTCCCCACCCCCATGCTCTTTGTCCTAGGAGCCATCTCGGTCTTCTTGCTTGGGGGTGTTAGCGGCCCCATTTTGGGAACCATCGCCACCGATTTGCACCTGCACGACACCTATTTTGTGGTGGGCCATTTCCATGCCACGGTGTTTGGCGGCTTTGTCTTTCCCTTCTTTGCGGCCATTTATTACTGGTATCCCAAAATAACGGGGCGCATGTACAACGAAGCGCTCGGCAAGTTACATTTTTGGCTCATGGTTCCCGGCTTTTGGGTCATGAGTTTGGTTCAAATGCGCGTCGGCGTAATGGGTATGCGTCGCCGTATCGCCGACTACGGCCCCGATTTGGGGATTGGGGTTGAACATGCCATTATTACAGTGGCCACCTTGGTCATCGGCTGGTCGGTGCTGATTATGGTTTATAACCTATTGAGCAGTTACCGCCACGAACGGGTCGCGGGCAGTAATCCGTGGCGTTCGCGCTCCCCCGAATGGCAAAGCTCTTCCCCCATGCCCGAATTCAACTACCTCTCCCCCATCGAAATTGTGGGCGAACCGTATGATTACGGTTTGGAGGGGTCGCAATATGTCAAAATCACGGCCGCGCCCGCGCATGATTAAGCTGGTCAGCTAGTCAGCATGTCAGCAAATCAGCCAAAAGCTGAGAGGCTGACTAGCTGACAGGCTGAAATGCTCATTACAGGAGAAACATTGTGCAGAAAAGCTCTCCCTACACCAAAGGGTTTATCACATTTATCGTACTGATGGTGCTAACCATTGTTGAGTATTACATTGGCTTAGCGTCAAACCCATCGGCCGTGTTGCTCATTCTCATCGCCATCCTCAAGGGTGGCCTCATTATGAACATCTTTATGAATATCGGCCGTTTGTGGCGGCCGGAGGAACACCACTAAAATGAGCGCACTCTCCCACGACCATGAACTGCACAACCCGCAGGAACCAACATGGCGCGAACAATTGGTCATGAACCGGTTCGGCCTGTGGCTCTTCTGCTTCTCAGAGTTATTCCTCTTCTTGGCTCTGCTTTCGGCCCGCTTTTACTTGTGGCGCGACCCCGACATGGGTTTAATTCGCCCCGATTTAGAGCAATTGCCCGCTCTGATTGCCACCATCGTCTTGCTGGTTAGCAGTTGGTTTATGAACCGCGCCGAAGTCGCCATCTCACACGGCGACATGAAGAATTTCAACCTCGGCATGGCCATGACCGCCCTTTTGGGGACTGTCTTCTTGCTGACGGTTATCTTTGTGGAATGGGGTGTGGGCGCGGCCGATCCTCATATTCGTGTTACGGATGGCGCTTTTGGAGCCATCTTCTTTGGCATGACAGGCATTCACGCCTTCCACGTCGTCACAGGCATCATTCTTATTTTGATTGCATGGGGCAACGGCCGTCGCGGGCTATACACGAAAGAGCAACACTGGGGTGTTGAAGCGTGCGCCATCTACTGGCACTACGTAGACCTCATCTGGGTACTGTTCTACCCAGCCCTCTACCTCATGGGGCACGCCATTCATTACGTACACTAAGGAATAGCACGCAAATAACTTGGATAAAGATGTGCTTCTATTGCCGAGCGTGGCGAAGCTACATGGCGATAGCCCGAAGAATCCCTAATACACTCGTTCAACTTAGGTTTTAGGGATTCCTCACTTCGTTCGGAATGACAAGCTATCTGTTCATCTTACTGTAAAAAAAGCCAGCGAATAGATAGATGTCGAGAGATAAAATCGAGGAAGCGAGCAAGCAACGGCCGTCCTATTGGGGCGGCCGTTTTGGTTTCGGTTGCCTTAGCGCGAGTACATCCAACAAGCAAAAACGTTCGCACGCGAACGTTTTGAGCCGTGGAGAGAGCCAGCCCCCCCGCAAAGCCTCGCCCGAAGCATCGCCAACAGCCTGATTTATTTTGCTCGTGGTTCGTGCTGGCTGTGCTGGGCGTATGATATGAAGAGTTGCCTAGACAAGTGAAGCCGTTATCTACGCCGCCATGATGCATATCATGGTTTGAAGATTAGCTGGAACACCAACTTTCAGGTGAGAGAATCTTTTTCAAACATGCTGTAAACAAAAACAGGTTACAAGCAGTCCGCTTGTAACCTGTTTTTGTTTACAGGGCAGGAAGCTTTGGCTATTTGCGGTCGCGGTCTTCCTTCATTTGGGCGGCCGTGAGCACATTGCCACTCACCGAACCACCATTGTGGTGCACCTGATAGGGCACAATAGTCACCAAAACCCGCTCTAAACCCGCCAACGCCAAGTTAAAAATCAGCACGCTATTTTGGTGCAACATCTGTTCCCATGCTGTTTCCATGGATAAATGCCCCATCACCACATGGATATACGCCGTGGGGTTGACCCGCAATTCATCCTGCACATATTCGCGGATTGGGTCGGCCAATTGGCGGTAGGGGGAGGAAATAATTTCCAACTCGCCTTCTCCAATTACGGCATCCCATTTTTGGCGCAAAATTTGCGCTTTTTCAGGACTTACGGCAATGTAGAGTGCTTTCCATGGGTGGCCCATTGATTTGGCCACATTGATCATGTTGATGGTTCCCGCATGGATATCATTCATGAGGATGAGTGTCTGCACGGGGTGGGTTTGGGTATCCATGCGGATGTTGCGCAAGCTGAGTGAATGGGCGACATCTTTGTAATGTTGGTGGATGCGGAAGAAAATAACCACCAGAACAGGTACTAAAACCACCACAAACCATGCCCCAGAGGTGAATTTGGTAATGGCAAAGACGAGCATCACCACACCTGTGCAAAAAGCACCCAATCCGCTCAGGATGGCCTTCAGCCGCCAGCGTTTGTCATATTCCAAATCTGTTTCCAACCCTTTGACCACTTCACCGGGTTGCAAACGGCCGATTTTGCGCAAGCGCACCACCATGCCCGCTTGGGAAATGGTGAAGCTGAGAAACACCCCAATGGCATAGAGCGGAATCAAGGCTGTGGTGCTGGCCTGCATGATAATCACCAGAAGGGAAGCAAAAACAGCGAGTGTCATGATGCCCCACGAAAAGACCAAACGGCCGCCCCGGAAGGTGAGCTGGCGGGGCAAAAAGCCATCACCAGCGTGCAAAGCGGCCAGCCGGGGGAAATCCGCATAGCTGGTGTTGGCCGCCATAAGCAAGATTAGCGCCGTGCCGATGGTGGTGAGGAAGTAAAAGATCGAACCGCGGCCGAAAACAGTACGCGCCAACTGGGAAATAACCGTTTCTGTTTCGCTGGGCAAGACCTGAATTTGGTGAGCCAAAAAGGTCATGCTCAGGAAAATGGTAATCAGAATGGCGCTCATCCAGCCCAAGGTCACGGCCGCGTTATGGCTCCGTGGTTTCTCAAACGCCGTAATTCCATTCGAAATCGCTTCAATACCCGTCAAAGCGGCGCACCCGCTGGAAAACGCTCGCAAAATCAGGAACAGGGTCAGCGGTTGAATGCTCCCTTCCAATACCTCCACCCCCGTCACCACACCCAACGTGCCCGTTAGATGGCGATAAAGCCCCACGCCTAAGGTCAGGAACATGGTACCCAGAAAAAAGTAGGTGGGAATGGCAAAAATGGTGCCGCTTTCTTTCACCCCGCGCAAATTCACGATGGTAATGAAGGCAATCACCAGCAAGGCCAGCTCCACCCGTGCCCCAAAAAGGGAAGGGAAGGCCGATGTGATTTGGGCGATACCAGCCGAAACACTCACCGCCACCGTTAAAATATAATCAGTCAGCAAAGCGGCTCCCGCGACTTGCGCGGCCACTTCACCCAAATTGTCGCGAGCCACAATATACGCCCCGCCCCCATTGGGATACGCATAAATGGTTTGGCGGTACGAAACGGTGACAATGGCCAGCAAAATGGCAATGCCAATAGCCAAGGGGATGGATAGCCCCAAGGTAGCCGCCCCTGTGCCCGCCAGAGCCAAAATAACTAAAATTTCTTCCGTGGCATAGGCGGTGGAAGAAAGGGCATCGGAGGCAAAGACGGCCAGCCCTACTTTTTTGCTCACCGTCTGGTGCTCTAACTCACGGGTAGGTAAGGGACGGCCGAGTAACAGTCGGGAAACAGGGTTTTGTTTGGGTACTTCAACGTCGGAAATCATCTTCAAATCCTCAATAACGATAAATGGAATTCTTTTGTTAGCCAAGAGCAGGGGGAGTGGTAATTTGTTGTTGTCATTAATAGGTCAGCACGGCCGAATCCGCAATCTGATCCAGTGCGAAAAGTTGGCAACCCACGTGGGCTAACTGCCGTTGCAGGCGGCGGACACGCAATGTGCGCCAAAACGGCATGGCCGTGGGCCACAATTGCACAAAAAGCGCTTTAGCCCCCACCTGCTCGGCCGCATCCACCATGCCTGAAAGCCACGAGCTGTATTCACACACCACCAGCTGGGGAAATACATCATAATCAGCGGCAATCGCCATCATATTTTCAATTTGGGCCTGCTCCTCATCCGTAAAATTTACCAAGCCAGCCATATCCCCAATAAGGCAGGGTTGTTAACGGGCACCATCTTCAACAACACCAGTTCCCGCCCCTCATGGGTGGCGAGCGCGGCCGCTAAATGCAATGCCGCTTGAGTCCACGTCTCATCGCCTGCCACAACGACAATTTTGTCACTCATATCCTGACCTCATCAGGGGTACACATCACACGCAACCTGTATACACCTACTTGACCCAGCGATTAGTCAACAAGTCACCTGCCAATATCTAAAGGCCGATTACTTCAGGATTAGAGTAAACGTCCCGCCGTAAAGATTGCGTCTAGCATTTGCGGCGCAAGCGTAAAGATTGTGTAAAGAGATGGCTTCAGGCTCCCCGCTCACACCGTCATCGGCCGTGTCAACCCCTATCCCACTGCAACAAAGCGATACCCCACGCCGGGTTCGTTCAAAATGTAGCGCACATTGGCGGCGGGGTTTTCACCCAATTTTTTGCGGATTTGGTTGATGTAAATGCGCACATAATGGGTCATCTCCACATATTCTGGCCCCCACACCACCCGCAAAATTTCATGGTGGGTAATAATTCGTCCGGGGTGGATGACCAGCAAGCGCAAAATGTCGTATTCCATAGGGGTGAAATGCACCTCCTCTTGGCCCACATGGACAGTGCGTTGCGCCAGATCAATGCGCAACGCCCCGACCACAATTTCGGGCTGGGGGGAGCCGCTTTCGGCCGTCATCATCCGCCGCCACACCGCCTGCATCCGCGCCCGCAACTCCTCCATGCTAAAGGGCTTGGTCACATAATCATCCGCCCCCGCATCCAAAGCGGCCACAATGGCATCTGTACGCACGGATAAGATGATAATGGGCACGGCGCTCCACTCGCGCACTCGGCGGCACACCTCTAACCCATCGAGCGCACTGCCCAAGGAAATATCCAAAATGACCAAATCTGGGCGGCGCTGGCTGACGGCCGTTAACGCCTCCGCCCCATTCACGGCCGTGAGTACTTGGTACCCATAACCCGCCAACCCCGTTTGCAATAATTTGCGAATTTGCGAATCATCATCAACCACGAGAATCAACATCAGGTAATTTCTCCTTGGGCAAAGGCAGAGCCAAAATAAAAGTGGCCCCCCCACCCGGCGTATTCTCCACCCACAAACGGCCGCCATGAACTTCCACAACCCCCTTGCTGATAGCCAACCCCAACCCCACATGCCCATCCGCATGGTGATAAAATGGCTCCATAATACGCTCTTTCTCGGCCGTGGGGATATTTGGGCCATGATTAATCACCTTGAGCCAAATCTCCGCCTCATGCACCTCGCCCTGCAAAATCACCAACTTGTCCGCTGGCTCATAGCGCACCACATTATCCACCACATTAAACAGCGCCTGCCGCATCAGCCCCAAATCATAGTGCACCAGCGGCAACGCATCGTCAAAATCGAGTTGCAAGCGCTCCTGCTTAATGCGCTCCCACATACGGGCCGCCACATCCCCCGCCACATCCGCCAGCGCATACCAATCCGCCTGAATCACCATTTGCCCCGCCTGCAAGCGGGACATATCCAACAAATCGCCCACCAACTCGTTTAAGTGGTCGGTCTGTTGCTCAATGGCGGTCAGCATCTCTTGCCGTTGGCTCTCGGTCAGATAATCCGCCAGCGTGCTCAAATTGCTCACCGATGTTTTGATAATGGTCAGCGGGGTGCGCAAATCATGGGAAACAGCATGGAGCAAGGCTGTTTTGAGCTTATCCGCCTCCTCCACAGCTTGGCTTTTTTGCACCCGTTCGGCCAAGCGAATGCGTTGGAGCGCAGTTGCCGCCTGCCCCACAGAAGCACGGAGCAAGCGCATGTTGCTTTCCGTGGGCGGCCGTTCAAAGCGCACATAAACCGTGCCCAAAATGACCTGCCCAGCTTGCAAAAGTAAGTAAACGGCCGTGCTCCGGATTGCCACATCCTCCACCACCTCGGGCAAAAAGGCCACTTTTTTGAGCCGCCAACTCACTTTCTAACACCTGCCGCAAACTCTGCTCTACCTCGGGGCGGGTGGTGTGTTGGTTAAAGATATTGCTAATCTGGTGGAGCAGGTTTTCTTCGGCCGCATGTTGGCGTGCCGCGGCCGTCAGCCGCCCTGTCACCACTGCCACAATCAAAAACACCACCAAATCCAACACCTCCCGCGAATCCTCCACATACAGGGTGTAATAGGGCGGAATGAGGAAAAAATTAAAGCAAAAAAAGCTGAGCACGGCCGCTAGCAACGAGGCGTATGTGCCCAACCACATGGCGCTGAGAAAAATGGCCAACAAATAAATAAGTGAAAAGTTGGCCAAGGTGAGCGAATCACGCGCCGCCCACAAAACGGCCGTCACGGCCGCTATCCACAGCCCCACCACCATATAACGGCCGAACGGCCACTTCACTGTACGCGGTCTATCCATCATCATTTTCATCCCTCTGATTGTATGCCCAATGCCCCCCAGCGTGAAATTGACCCTTGCCGCGGCCGCCAAGCACATTACATTCAAGCCTGAATAGTCAAATTTGACTAATTATTTAGTAGCCATCTGGCCCATGGGAAAAAAGCTCATCCTCCTCGGCCTGCTCCGCGCCCAAGATATACACGGCTACCAACTGAATAAATTCATTGAGGGGACACTAGCCATGTGCGTCAGCCTGAAACGGCCGACCGCCTCCCTTGGATCAACCAGCCCAACGAACCAATGGTATGGTTCGAGCGATTCGACAAGTTCTACCGCCTGCTTAGCGCAGAACGGTCATTGCTGTCTGCCTATCGCGCATGGAAAAAGGTTGAAAAATCCCAAAAAACAGCAAAAGTCCGAAAAAGTCCGAAAAGTCCGAAAAAGTCCGATGAAAAGCCCCCTAAACTGCCGACCAGCGTGCCCCCCACATGGCGCCCTTGGGCTAGAGCCTGCTACGGCCAATAAGTCCGAGCGACGCGTCTTGCGCTATCTGCGTGAGAACCCCGAGGTAATGCGACAGCTCGAAGAACTTGTATCCACACGGGCGCGGCCGTAACCAGCAAACAAGCACGGCAATGCCAACAACGTGTACAGGCCCAATCCGAGCTTATAGGAAACCGAACAGCATGGCGATTGTAGCTATCACCCGCAAAGCAACCCAACTATGGCAGGAGGCGAAACAAGCGCAACCAAACTCAAGCTCCACGAACGGCGCAGTTTAGTGCTGACGCTTCGCAAGGGGGTATGAGCATTCGTGACATTGCGGCCGAGATAGAGCGGTGGGACGCACGGCCGCATGATGGTATTGCCGATGCGTATTGTTTGGCGGCGTGGGGGATTGTGTATGAGCCAATGGCGTTGGCAAACTTACAAAGCATGGAGGCTTAGATTCAATCACTGGATAGCTAGGACAGGCCCGCCATCTCATCTGGGAAAATGGAACGCTGTCTTATCGGCCGTCACGGCAAAGCCGCCATAATCTCACCTGGAGTGGGGCGGTCATCTTTGCGCCGCCCCAGTTTGCGCCAGATGGTCTGGCCGTTGAGCACAATATAGGTGGTTGGGTAGGGAATGTGTTCATCGTCTGGGTCTAGCTCGTCCTCTAGCCCCCACTCCCGAATGACCGTTAACGTTTCATCTCCCAAAATAGGAAAGGGGATGTTGCGTTTGGCGCGAAAAGCTTGGTTTTCAGCTTGGGTTTGGGGAGAGATAGCCCAAATGTCTGCGCCCCGCGCCACAATTTGCTCATACACTTGGCTGAGTTGGTGCATTTGTAGTTGACAATAGGGGCACCAATCACCACGATAAAAAACGAGGATGAGGGGTTTGTCGGCTGGCAGTTGGGTGGGGGAATAGGGGCGGCCGTCGGTGTCGTGGAGAGTGAAGGGGGGCACGGCCGTAGGTACGGGCAAGGCTATTGCATGGTTGGGGTGAAGAGGGTGTGTCGTCATAAAAAGTAGGTTACCTCAAAAGATTTTATCGCCCTTAGACACACTCAAGTGCACCCTTCTTACTCCCTCATTTTTGTTTGGCAAGGTGGTGAATAGCCACAACCATTTGCTGGCCCGGCTGGATGAGTTGGCGGCCGAGGAGAAAATGTCCAAGGGTTTGAAATGGGGGATGGCCTACCGCAAGTTTTACGTGCGCTCCACGGGCGGGGTGCAGTATGCAGTAGATGTGTTTGTGGCAAAAGCCGGAGAACTTTGGCAATACGCTGGCCATCCGCACGGGGAGTGCTGAATTTTCGACCAGTATGATGACCCACCTGAACCGCAGGGGAATGCGGCATGAGGGGGGGTATTTGTTCTCGGCCGAGGGGGTGATGATCCCTTGCCGCCTGTATTTACCACAGTCCCCTAATCGCCCTCAGCGAGCCTCATGCGCCGAATCTAACGAAAATCTATGGCTTTGTTAACGTTTGTAAGAGAGGATGGGATGGGATATAGTGTACCGCAAGAGAAGTAGAAATGGTCGTTTCAACGGCAACAAGCAAAATATCATCAACACAAATTGGCTTTTTGCCAACACCTTCGCTCTTGCTTAATGCAGGTCGGCCGATGGGGGCGGCACGGCCGTGGGAGCAAAACGTTCGCGCGAACATTTTCTGAGGCAACAAAAAAGCCACTGCCCCAGCAGTGGCTTAAAAACGTTTGCGCGAACGAAGTTGGAGGGCGAAGCAACGGCCGTTACTCGGCCGTGGGCAGTTCTTGGGGGGCTGGAGCCGTTTCTTGGAGCTTGGCCAATGAACCCTGCAAGTGAGCAATCCGTGCCTCGCGCTGGACTAGCCGGGTTGCGCCCTGCCGGGTGATGCTCAGCAAACGGCCGAGGTCTGCGGCTGTGTAGGTCTCTTCCGCATATGGGTCGGCGAGTTGGGCAAGGAAAGTCACCAAGAGCTTGCGTTGCTTCTGTTCTTGTTCTAGGTCAACCAGAACTTGCTCCCATGCTACTGCAAGTTTAGGCTTTGCAAGCGTAGTTCTATCATTGGTGGGGGGATTCTGTTAGTGCTTAGAAACGAAACGGCCGTGCCCAAAGAGACACGGCCGCTTACCTTAACATCCGCAAGCGCACGCCGCTTGGGTCATACATAACTGGTGCCGAAGGTGGGAGTCGAACCCACATGGGAGTAATCCCACTACGCCCTGAACGTAGCGCGTCTGCCAATTTCGCCACTTCGGCCTAGAGAGATGAATTTTAGCGAGCAACTGAGAATTGTCAACCCGCAGAAAATGGGGCGGAAATTGGTGTAGGCGTTTCGCGAGGCCACCCCTACACCAGTTTTGCTATCTAACCACCCATCAACAAGGCGTGGAACGCCTCATTAAATTCTTCTGGCTTCTCAATGTAAGGCGTGTGGCCTGCATCCGCCAAAACAACTTCGCGGTAACGGCCGCCCTCGGCCGCATACGCCTCCAACACCGCCCGCGTCTGGTCAATCATCGGTTGGGGGGGGCAAATTTCCGCGCCCGGCCAGCCGGGAACCGCGCCCAACGACCCCAACGTCGCCAAATCGAACAGCGAACCGTTGGCCACAATCTGATCTACCTCCCCCCGAATCCACAAAATAGGGGGCTTGGGGTCAATGTGAGCCAATCCACTGGCATTGTAATGCTTGCCCGCCAACGCATTGAGCGGCCCTTTTGTGCCCGGCGCCATCCCCGGCCAATTGGCCGAAGCGACAAAATCGCCGGGGTAAAATTCGGAGCCAGTTTGGATGGCCAGCATGGAGCTGAGCAGGTCTTGCTCCCGCGCAGGGGTGAAGGGGGGCTTAAAATAAAACTGGCGCATGACGTTAATCGGAGCGGTGGGGTTATCCGCCTCGCGATACTTTTCAGCGAGTAAACGCACAAATTCGGGGTTGGCTCCGCCGCCGCCTGCGGGTGCGCCATCATCGGCCACTGGTTGGCCATCCAGCCCTTTGGTTCCGCCAAAGCCATAGGGGGAGCCTGTGGCGACGAGGGTGAGGGAGAGCAGGGTGGCGGGGTATTTGAGGGCGTATTTCATGGCCACGTTGCCCCCCAAGCTGTGGCCGACCATGTGGTAGTGAGCCAGTCCGAGGGTTTGGGCGAGGCTGTGAATATCCTCGGCCACATCGTCCAGCCCCATCGTTGCGTCGAGTGGCAACGCTTGGCTATCGCCATAGCCGCGAATATCGGGGGCGATGGCGCGGAAGCCAGCGGGCAGGGCGAGCATGGTCTCTTCCCAAAAAGTGGCGGAGGAGACGTTGCCGTGGATGAAGAAGACGGCCGTGCCATCCTCTGGGCCACAAGAGAGAACATGGGTCTGCAAACGGTCTGTGGCCACCATTTGCGAACGGATACCGGGGAGTGTAGGAATGGAAGACATGGGATTTTGGATTGGGGATTTTGGATTGCGGATTGGGTGGTAGGGTACGATAAGGTGGTTGCGGGGGAGTTACAGGGTGTGAGAGGGGAGCAGAGGGGCAGAGGAGCAGAGGAGCAGCTGAAATGCTGACAAGCTGACTCGCCCCCTAAAATGGCCAGAAGAGGGGCACAAACAGAACAATGATTAGCCAGACCACCAAATTTAGCCCTGCGCCGACGCGGGCGTAGTCGCTGAATTTGTAGCCACCGGGGCCATAGATGATGACATTGGCCTGATGGCCGACGGGGGTGAGGAAGGAGGTGGAGGCGGCAATAACGGTGGCCATGACCATGCCATGTGGGTCTACGCCCATGCCGATGGAAGCACCGATGGCGATGGGAACCATTAACACGGTCGCGGCCGCGTTGGAAATGACTTCGGTGAGCAGAGCCGTGAAGAGGGATAACCCAGCCAGCACGGCCAGCGGCCCCCAGCCCCCCACCCATTGCACAATGTGATTGGCCAGTAAGGCGGCCGTGCCCGTATCCTCCATAGCCGTGCCCAAGGGCAACATGGCCGCAATGAGAAAGACAGCCTGCCAATCTATCAGGCGGTACGCCTCGTCCATATTGATAACCCGCGTCAGCACCATCAGCAAAGAGCCGATGACCATCATGGTGGCAATATCGAGCCATTCGGCCGTGACCACGCCGATGACTAGCAACAAAATACCGACGGCCAACGGCGCTTTGCGGAGCTTTTTCTCATCCATTTTAATAGGGGCATCGTCCAGAATAACAAAGTTGGGATTGCGCCGCAGAAGCTCAATTTTGTCCTCCGTGCCCTGCACCAACAACACATCCCCCACCACCACTGGCACTTCCCCTAAATGTTCAACTATCTCTTGGCCGCTGTGGCGCATGGCCAGCACCGAAAGGCTATATTTTTCGCGAAAGTCGAGCTTTTTGAGGGTGTAGCCCTGAAAACGGGATTGCCGATTGAGGGTCACTTCGACCAGCTTTAACCCTTCGGTCTCCAACGAGGGATGCCAATCGCCCGATTTCCATTCGCGCACAGGTTGCAAGATGTGGCTTTGGCTGACGCTGATAATTTTGTCGAGCGGGCCGAGAATGGTCAGCACGTCGCCAGCCTGTATCGGCCGTTCAGTCGTCGGGGCTTCCAAGCCTTGCCAATGGCGCACTTGCACAATTTGCAAATCAAACTGTTGGCCAAAATTTGTCTCCCACAAGTGTTTGTCCACCAAAGGCGATTGTTCGGCCACACGCACTTCGATGATGTAATGGTTGAGAGCGTAATCATCGGCCAATTCCCCCGTCGGGGGGTGGTCGGGGAGCAGGCGTTGGCCAATGAAAACCATGTATAAAACGCCCGCCCCCAGCACGAGTAGCCCTGTGGGGGTGAAGCTAAACATGCTGAAGGAGGTAAATCCTGCTGTTTTGAGCAAGCCCGAAGCCAAAATGTTGGGGGGTGTGCCAATGAGGGTCATGTTGCCACCCAACAAGGCGGAATAGGCGAGGGGCATGAGCAGTTTGGAGGGGGAGATGCGCATTTGTCGGCCGACGGCTATCACGGCCGGCAACAGCAAGGCCACCGCGCCCACGTTGTTCATAAAGGAGGAGATTAGCCCCGAGGCGAGCATGATGCCTATCAGCAACTTGCGTGGGCTTCCTCCCGCCCAACGCATCATCTGCTGGGCAATTAAATCCCCCACCCCCGCTTGGGCAACAGCCCCACTGACGATGAATACACCCCACACACTGACCACGGCGGGGTTGGCAAACCCCGCAAAGGCATCTCCTGCATCGACCAATCCTGATAGCACAAGGCTAACCAGCACCATAAGGGCCACGACATCTACCCGCAGTTTGTCCCATATAAAAAGGGCCACGGCCGCGCCCAAAATCAACAAAACGAGGATGTTATCTGAGGTCATCGGTCTCCTATTCGGTGAGAGAAGGATGGAGTATCTAATTGTTAGAGATGATGGGCAAACAGCCCGAAGTTGCGGCGCATTATACCATTTGCTCTCTGACTTTCCTCACCCCCAACCTATGACAAACAACATTTAGCCCACCACCAGCGGGGAGTATGATTAGGTGTAACCTATTCGGATAAACGAATAAGTAGAGAGAAGAGAGAAGAGAGAAGAGAGATTCTCCAAAATCCCCAATCCGCATTCCCCATGTTTCCTTCGGCCGCTGAAATCACCCTCCTCCACAACAGCATCTGCCAAGCGCTGAGCGAGCCACGGCGGATACTGATTTTATACGCCTTGCACGAACGGCCGACCCATGTCACCGCCCTCGCCGAGCAACTCGACATTCCCCAGCCAACAGTTTCCCGCCATTTGCGCGTGTTGCGCCAGCAAGGGTTGGTGCAAACCGAGCGGCAGGGCGCGGCCGTCCTCTACACCCTCACCGAACCCCGCCTTATCGAAGTCCTCGACCTCATGCGCGACATCATGCGCGACACCTTAGCCCACAAAATGAGCGTTGTCGCCTGATTGCGGAATGCGGAATGGGGAATGCGGATTAACACCCCACTAACCACTTGCCACTCGCCCCTAACCACTAAACCTCCCCATGAACGAGTTCAAGTACACATGGTTCTTCGGCCTCATGGCCACCGCCCTGCTCATTGTTGTTCCCGTGGCGCTCTTTGCCACCAACGAGCCACCCCAAACCACAAACCCGTGGCAATTTGTGCCCGAAGATGTGCCCGAAGTCGGCCATGCCGACCTGATTCAGGGGCCGCTGGCCACAGGGGCAGATGTGACGAAAGAGTGCCTCCGTTGCCACGAAGATTCCGCCCATGAGGTGATGGAAACAACCCACTGGACATGGGAAAGCGAACCCATCACCCTGCCGGGGCGGGACGAACCCGTAACCGTGGGCAAGAAAAATCAGCTCAACAATTTTTGCATTGGCATTGCCGGCAACTGGAACAAATGCACCGCCTGCCACATTGGTTATGGCTGGGAAGATGAGAGCTTTGATTTTACCGAGCAAACCAATGTGGATTGTCTCTCTTGCCATGCCGATGTCGGTTTATACGGCAAAGGCAACTATGGCTACCCCGCCGAAGGGGTGGATTTAATGGCGGCCGCGCAAAGCGTGGGCAACCCCACCCGCGAAAATTGCGGCAGTTGCCATTTCAATGGCGGCGGCGGCAACGCCGTGAAGCATGGGGATTTGGACGAGAGCTTATATTTTCCCAACGAGACCATCGATGTCCACATGGGGCGCTATGATTTTCAATGTGTGGATTGCCACCAGACCGAAAATCACCAAGTGCCCGGCCAAATCACCATGGTCAGCCCTGTTGCCCAAGGCCCTTCGCTTAGTTGCCAAGATTGCCACCAAGAAGTGCCCCATCAGGACGAGCGGATTAACACCCATTTAGCGGCCGTGGCCTGCCAAACCTGCCACATCCCCCAAGGAGCGGTGCGCACCCCCACCAAAATGGATTGGGATTGGTCTACGGCCGGCCAAGATTTGCCCGAAGACCCCCACACCTACCTCAAAATCAAAGGCAACTTCGTCTACGAACAAGGGTTCGCCCCCACCTATACATGGTTCAATGGCACGACCGACCGCTACATTCTCGGCGACACCATCAACCCCACCGAAACGACAGTCCTCAACCCCCCGCTGGGCGAAATTAACGACCCCACCGCCCAAATTTGGCCGTTCAAGGTTCACACCGCCCTCCAACCCTATGATGCGGGCTTTGATTACCTGCTCGTGCCCAAAACGGCCGGGGAAGATGGCTTCTGGACCAATTTCGACTGGGACAACGCCTTTGCCAGCAACCAAGAAAACTCTGGCCTGCTTTACAGCGGCGAATACGGCTTTGCTCCCACCGAAACCTACTGGACACTGACCCACATGGTCGCTCCCAAAGAACAAGCCCTCCAATGCACCGCCTGCCACGGCGAAGGGAATCGCCTCGACTGGGAAGCCCTCGGCTACCCCGGCGACCCGCTGTATTGGGGCGGACGAAAATAAGTGGCTAGTGGTTAGTGGCTAGTGGTTAGTGAATCACTCGCCACTAACCACAATCACCAATCCTACCACTACTCACTCCCATGCCCCGCCACACCACCCTCCTCGCCATCCTCCTCCTCGCCCTTGCGGGGGCGGCCACGGCCGTGTGGGCGCAAACCAGCCCGCCCAGCCCCCCACCCACCCGCACAGGTAGCCCGCTCCATCCCACCTTCCCCCTGTTGGATGTAGACGGCCGCAACGTCCTCGAGACAAATAGCCCCGTCTCCCCCATGCAAACCTGCGGCAGTTGCCACGATGCGGCGTTTATCGCCGAACACAACAGCCATGCCAACGGCGACCTGCCCAACCCGCTGGGGCTGGCCACGGCCGAGGGGCAATGGCGGGCGTGGGATTGGAACGAAGCGGGCACGGCCGAACTCAACTGCTTCCTCTGCCATGTGCCCGAGGCGGACAATGCCAGCCGAGTGGCCGAAACAGCGCAAGGGTGGTGAGCCACGGCCACCCTCGCCCAAACCAGCTGGGTGACAACGACCACCACGGCCGAGGGCTGGGCATGGAACCCGGCCGCTTTCTCGGCCGATGGCCACCTCCTGCCCGAACTCGTCACCGTGCAAGACCCCACCAACGCCAATTGCGGCCAATGCCACGGTGTGGTCCACAGCGACCCCAGCATTCCGCTCACGCTCGATGGCTATGGGGCGGGGGATAGCACCAGTGTCACCACGGGGCAAGTTTTCTCCCCCCAACCACTCAACCAAAGCGGGCTGAACTTGGCCGACAAAAACAGCCTGACCCGCTCGTGGGATGTCCACGCCGAGCGGGTGGTGCAATGCACCAACTGCCACTACTCGCTCAACAATCCCGTCTATTACACCGAAGCGGGCGACAAACCTGCCCATCTGGAATTTGACCCCCGCAGATTGGACTTTGGGGAGTATCTTTATCGGCCGTTGCACGATTTCGCCTCGGGTGGGGACGACATGCGCAGTTGCCAATCGTGCCACAGCACGGCCGCCGACCACGGGTGGCTCCCCTATGTGGAGCGGCACACGGCCGCGCTTAGTTGCCAATCGTGCCACATCCCCAAGCTCTACGCCCCCGCCCTTGCCTATGTGGATTGGACAGTTTTGGTGGATAGCACCACCCCCGCCCAAGGCTATCGGGGCATGGAAGCGGGCGCAGAACTGAACAGCACCACCTTGCTGACAGGGTACGAACCAGTCTTGCTCCCCCGCCTTGCGGCCGATGGCTCCTCTGCCCCCCTAACCCCCTATAACCTGCTCACCAGTTGGTATTGGGTGCAGGGCGAAGCGGCCGAACCCGTGGCCTTGGCCGATTTACAGGCGGCGTGGTTCACGGCCGCTGGCGATTACCAGCCCGATTTAGTGGCCGCTTTTGATGCCAACGGAGATGGGCAACTGAGCCAAACCGAGTTGTCCATCAGCACCAGCGAGCAGGAAACGGCCGTGGCCAACCGCTTGGCCGCCCTTGGCGTGGCCAACCCGCGCATTGCGGGAGAGGTGCAACCCAGCCTGATTAGCCATAATGTGACCCACGGCGAGTGGGTGAGCAAGGAGTGCCAGAGTTGCCATGCCGATGATTCCCGCCTCAGCCAACCCATCGCCTTGGCCGATAGGCTCCCCGGCGGGGTGGTTCCCACCCTTGTCAGCGATGGGGATGTGCAATGGGCGGGCACAGTGGAGACCGATCAACCCAACGATTTGCGCTTTGTGCCCCAACCCACCACGGCCGATTTATACGTCCTCGGCCACAACGCGGTGTTGTGGATAGACCGAGTGGGCATCGCCGCCATGTTGGGGGTTATGTTGGGCATCTTCTTGCACGGCGGGGCGCGGGTCGTTTCGGCTCGCCGCCACCCCCACGCCCATGCCCCCGCTGGCGAGCGGGTGTACATGTATGATGTGTATGAGCGGTTGTGGCACTGGTTGCAAACGGCCGCCATCCTCCTGCTCCTCTTCACAGGGCTGATTATTCACCAGCCCGACACGTTCGGCATATTCAGCTTTGCCTATGTGGTGCAGGTGCACAATGTGTTGGCGGCCGTGTTGGTCGTCAACGCCGCCCTCGCCTTCTTCTACCATGTGGTCAGCGGCGAGATTCGCCAATTTTTGCCTCGGCCGCGTGGCTTTTTTGGCCAAATGATGGAGCAGAGCAAGTATTACCTGAGCGGCATCTTCAAGGGGGAAGAACACCCCTTTGCCAAGAGCAAAGAGCGCAAGCTGAACCCGCTCCAACAAATCACCTATCTGGCCATTCTGAATGTGCTGTTGCCCCTGCAAATTATCACGGGCACGCTGATGTGGGGGGCGCAACGCTGGCCAGAACTGGTGCGTGGCTTTGGTGGCCTGCCCTTCCTCGGCCCGTTCCACAGCCTCATCGCATGGCTCTTCGCCGCCTTCATCCTGCTCCATGTCTACCTCACCACCACGGGGCATACCCCGCTGGCGAATATCAAGGCGATGGTGGGGGGGTGGGAAGGAGGAGGCAGAGGAGCAGGGGGGCGGAGGGGCAGGGGAGAAGGATGGGTAGGGGCAACCCTTGTGGTTGCCCAGATATTCGCATGAACCAAAAATTTATCCCGAGGGTAGGCACAAGGCCTACCCCTACAGAGACTGACCGACTGAGAGACTCCCATGACCACACATTCCATTCCCCAAGAGAAACCAACGGCCGTGCGCCGTGCTGGCTGGCTGACCCGGTTGCGCCAACGGGAAGCCAAGCCCTATGTTCATCCTTACTTTGGCGGCATTTTGCTGGGCGTGTTGCTCTTCGGCTCTTTTTTCATCACGGGCAACGGCCTTGGCGCATCGGGGGGGCTGAATCGCCTGCTTGTAATCGTTGAAGATGCGGTTGTGCCCGACCATATTGACCGCGTCTCCTATTTGGCCGAAATGGCGGGTGGGGAGCGCAACGCACTGGATAGCTGGGTGGTTTTTGTGACTATCGGCGTGGTGATAGGGGGCTTTGCGTCGGGGTTGGTCAACGGCCGTGTGCGCTTTGAAACCAATCGCCCCGCCCATGTGCCCGCCAAACTGCGCTGGCTGATGGCCTTCATCGGCGGCGGCTTTATGGGGTACGGCGCACGGCTCGCCCGTGGCTGTACCTCGGGTCAAGCCCTCTCAGGTGGGGCCGTCCTCTCCGTCGGCAGTTGGGCCTTCATGTTTGCCGTCTTTGGCGGGGCCTATGCCCTCGCCTACTTTGTGCGCCGCCTTTGGAATGAATAGCAGTGAAAAGTAAAAGGTAAAAAGTGAGCGAGCAAATCCCTACCTTCACCTTTCACCTTTAACCACTCACTACCCTAACACCATGACAACCTTCCCCCTCCCCCTAGCAGAACTTCTCGGCCATTGGGAAAGCTACATCGTCTATGTGGTGATTGGCTTTCTATTTGGCTACATTTTGGAAATTTCGGGCTTTGGCAATGCCATGAAGCTCGCGCCCCAGTTTTATTTTAAGGATTTGACCGTCCTGAAGGTGATGTTTGGGGCGATTGTGACGGCGATGGTGCTGATTTTCCTGACCACCAGCGTCGGCTTGTTGGATTACAACCTCATTTGGGTGAACCCCACCTATCTTTGGCCGGGCATTGTCGGCGGGCTGGTGATGGGGGTGGGGTTTATTTTGGGTGGCTTTTGCCCCGGCACGTCGCTGGTTTCGGCCGCTACCCTCAAGATAGACGGGATTTTCTTCGTCGGTGGGGTACTGTTCGGTATCCTCATGTTTGGCGAAACAGTGGGGCTGTATGAGAACTTTTGGCACTCCAGCTATCTGGGGCGCTATACGCTCATGGATTGGCTGGGCTTGTCTACGGGTGTGGTCGTTCTGCTGGTCGTCCTGATGGCCTTGTTCATGTTCTGGGGGGCGGAGCAGTTGGAGCGGGTGGTGGGCGGCCGTGAACTAACCCGCGAACCTCGCTGGCGCTATGGCGCGGCAGGGGCACTTGTCCTTGGGGCGGGCTTGCTGGTCGTGCTGGGCCAACCCGACACCGCTACCCGTTGGAGTTGGCTCCTCGACACCGAAGGAGCGCGGCTGGCCAACCGCGAGGTGCAAATCCACCCCGGCGAACTGCTGGACACCATCCACAACGACGACATCAATTTGCTCATGTTCGATGTGCGTTCCGAGCAGGATTACAACCTCTTCCACATTCAGGATGCCCAGCACAAAACGGTGGCGGAGATGCCTTTGCTGGCCAAGGCGTTGCAACTGGCTCCCGCCAACACGGTGGTGGTGGTGATGAGCAATGATGAAACGGCCGCGACCGAGGCGTGGAAAATTCTGCGGGCGGAGAGTGTCAACAATGTGTACATTCTGGAGGGGGGGATTAACAACTGGCTGGCCATCTTTGCCAACCCCGAGTGGCAAGCGGCGCAAGGGGCGGCGGGGGTGGCGGGGGATGAGCCGTTGCGCTATGCGTTTACGGCCGCGCTTGGCTCTCAATACCCGTGGGCCAGCCCTGTGCCCGAAAACTTTGAGCTGGTGTACACGCCCAAAATTAAGCTGGAACTGAAACGCTCTCCCGGTGGGGGCGGATGTGGGTGAGGCGATTTTGGGTTGGGGCTTTTGGATTTTGGATTGGGCAGTTGGTAAGGGCAACCCTTGTGGTTGCCCTCTACCTCTGGAGCAACTATCGGCCGAAGTTTGGTATAATCAGCCCATGATTCACGACGAAACAACGGCCGTACAACCCTCCACCATTGCTCCCGTGGTGCAAAAATTTCGCTTGGGCGAACAGCCCACCGATTTCGCCTATTGGCAAACCCAACCCTACCAAGCCCGTCTCGCCGCCCTCGAACAAATTCGGCAGGAATACATTGCATCCCATTACGACCCTGAACCAACCTTTCAGAGGGTTTATACAATCGTTAAACGAGAATAACGTCCGTTTTCTAGTGGTAGGTGGGTATGCGGTCGCCTTTCACGGCCATCCTCGCTATACCAAAGATTTGGATGTGTGGATTGAAATCAATCCAAATAATGCCCAACAGCTCTTACAAGCGTTGGAACAGTTTGGGTTTGCCTCTTTAGGACTAACGACCACCGACTTTTTGGAGCCGGGAATGATTGTCCAACTGGGTTATCCTCCCCACCGCATTGATTTAATTATGGGTTTAGCAGGTGTGGATTTTGAGGAGTGCTACCACAAACGGATGATTACCGAAGTAGGGGGGGTGGCTGTTCCATTTATTGATTTAGAAAATCTACGCCGCAATAAACAAACGGTCGGCCGTTTGCAAGACTTGGCTGATTTAGAAAATCTAGCTTAAAGTGTCTAATGCCCCCACACGATTTTCCCTTCCACCACCCCTTTCGGGTGCGCTACGCCGAGATTGACATGCAGGGGGTGCTGTTCAACGCCCACTACCTCACCTTTGCCGATACGGCCGTGACCGAATACTTGCGCCATGTCGGATTGGCCTACACAGCGGCCGAGGTGCAAACGACGGGTAAAGATTTCCATGTGGTGAAGGCCACTGTGGAATACAAAGCACCGATTTTGTTTGATGAGGTAGTGGCGGTGGGGGTGCGCGTGGGGCGCATCGGCCGCAGTAGCATTGTCTGGGAGCTAGGCTTTTTTGTGGGGGAGGAGGAGACGGCGCGAGCCACGGCCGAACTCATCTGGGTCTATACCGATATAGCCACCCACCAATCCACACCCATCCCGCCAGAAATGCGCGAACAATTAACAATTATCAAGGAACAATGAACAAATTGGCTCATTGTTCCTTGATAATTGCTCCTTGATGATTACCACCGCCAGACATTGCAGGCCATGGCAATGCCGCCGCCGCTGGCGATAAACAGCACATGGTCGCCTTGGCGGGGGCCGCGCCCTTGTTCGATGGCATCATCGAGCGCCATCGGCACACACGCGGAACCTGTGTAGCCCCATTTGTCCATCACCCAATGGGTTTTAGAGAGGGGTTGGCCGATAATGCCCATAATTTCCTTGATGGTGTTCAGGTTGAGCTGGGTCATCACGTAGAAATCAATGTCGTCCACGGTCAGACCCGCCTTGGCCACGGTGTCGTAGATGAGTGGCGGCCAGTTTTCGGCATTGAAGGTGGGGGGGAAGCGTTTGACGAATTGGACGCGGGGGATGCCGTGGTTGGCTGTCTCGGCCGCTTTTGGCTCGGCCGTGCCCCCTGCATAAATCCCCAACGCATCATAATGTTCCCCAAAGGCACGCCGCTTGCCCGCCAAAAAGCCCGGCTGGTCGGCAGACCCCATCACCACCGCCCCCGCCCCATCGGCAAAGAGGGTGCAGGTTTTGTGGTCGGTATAGTCCACAAAGCGGCTCATCCCATACGCCCCAATGACCAACACATGGTTGATGTCGGGGTCGCCCGTGATGTGGTGGGCGGCCGTGTCCACGGCCGAAACCCAACCCGCACAGGCACTGTTGACATCAAACACGCCCGCCTTGTGCGCCCCCAGTTTGTGTTGCACAACAACGGCCGTGGCGGGGCTGATGTAATCGGGCGTGTCGGTCGAGACGATAATCAGGTCGAGTTGGTCGGCCGTGAGACCCGCCCGCTGGAGGGCTTGTCGGCCAGCGGCCGTGGCCAAGTCGCTCGTCACCTCATCGGCGGCCATGATGTGCCGCTGGCGGATGCCGACGTTGGCCACCAGCCAACTATCCACATCGCGGCCGAGCAGGTCGCTGAAGTAGGCATTGTCTAACATTTTTTCGGGCACATACCGCCCGGTGCTGAGAATTTTGGCGTAACGCATAGAGGAAAGCTTTCAGTCTATTTCAGCTAGTCAGCATCTCAGCCTTTGGCTGACAAGCTGACAAGCTAGACTTTAGGTTCCAATTACCAACCCGCCATCCACGCGCAGGGTAACGCCAGAGATGAAGTTGGCCTCGTCGGAGGTGAGGAAGATGTAGGCTTGGGCGATGTCTTGGGGTTGGCCAGCCCGGCCGAGGGGGGTGTGCCCCACCATGCCTTGGAACACTTTTTCGGGCATGGCGGCCGTCATGTCGGTGGCGATAAAGCCGGGGGCGATGGCATTGACGCGGATGTTGTAGCGGCCGAGTTCCCGCGCCCACACCTTGGTCATGCCGACCACACCTGCTTTGGTGGCCACATAGTTGGTTTGGCCGAAGTTGCCATCCAACCCCACCACCGAGGAGGCGTTCAGGATGGCTCCGCCACCGCTGTTAATCATGTGGGGCACGGCCGCTTGGGTGCAGTTAAACACCCCTTTGAGATTCACATCCACCACCAAATCGAAAGCTTCTTCGCTCATTTGGCCTGTCAGTTGGCCATCTTTCATTTTGACGAGTTGGCCATCGCGGGTGATGCCGGCGTTGTTGATGAGGATGTCTATTCTGCCGTATTTGGCCGCTACCTCATCCACCCACGCCTGCACCGCTTGCCTGTCGGTGACGTTGACGGCGTAGGCGGAGGCGTATTCGCCCAGCCCCTCGGTGCTGGTTTGGCGCACGTCGGCCACAACGACGATGGCGCCGTGTTGGGCAAAGAGTTCGGCCGTGGCACGGCCGATGCCCGCCGCCCCACCTGTGATTAGGCATACTTTGTCTTGTAAACGCATGGGGAAATCCTTGGTTATTGGTTATTCGTTATTGCCACACTTTAGGGGATGTGGTTACAGGAGAGGTACAGGGGAAATAAAAAAAACCTTCGTGGTCTGGGAGACCTTGAAGGCTTTTGCGGGAGGGGGGCGGGGTTATTTTTTTCTGCAAAAATGTCTGCAAAATCTGCTCCAGTTGGTCGAGGTCTTGGCGGCGCAGGATACGGCCGTTGTGAGCAATCGCAATCTGCCCCGTCTCCTCGGAAACAACCAAAGCGACTGCATCACTTACTTCGCTAATGCCCAATGAGGCGCGGTGGCGCAACCCCAACTGCCTATCCGACAAGTTGCTGGCCGAGAGGGGCATGACACAAGCCGCGGCCGCGATGCGTTCGGCCCGCACGATAATCGCGCCATCGTGCAATTCGGTGTGCTTGTCAAAAATGGTCAGGAAAAGCTCCAGCGAGGGGTCGGCATTCAAGCGCACCCCCGTATCTATGTACTCCTGCAAGCCCGTCTCCTGCTCAAAGACAATCAGCGCCCCGTGCCGCCGCTGAGAAAGCCGCCGACAGGCCGCCACCACCGCCTTAATCATGGGGCTGACTTCTTTTTGGCGTTGCCGCCAGACCCGCCAAAAGCCACTCGCCCCACCCACGCGCTCCAAAGCGCGGCGCAATTCGGGCTGGAATATAACAGGGATGGATAAAAACAAGGCGGGAAGCGTTTTGTCTATTAGCCAGCTAAAAGCGGGCAAGCGCAGGGGGGTGGAAACAACTACCGCCCACAACAAAGCCACCACAATCAGAAAACCACGCAACACCTGAATAGCCCGTGTGCCCTTGATGAGTTGCATCAGGCCGTAAATCACCAATGTGACGAGCAAAATATCAACCAAACTGCCGGGTTCGGTCATGGTGCTCAAGTAAAAGGTGATTTGCTCTAAGGAAAAGCCCATGTTATGAGATGGGGGGTAGGTGGAATGTTTCGCTTAAATTGTAGCCTATCTGGTGGAGATTGGGGAGCAGGGGGTAGGGGTTAGGGAGCAGAGGGAGCAGAGGAGACTGAGAGACTGAGAGACTCCCTTTTACAAACTGTTTACAACTGCTTTGCACTTTTGGTTGTTTTGCGGCCTATGATGAAAAGAGTAAGTCAATTGTTAATCGTTACGAGTGAAACGCAATTCGTTGTTTTTTATTCATGTGCTTCAGTAACCAACAACCAGTAACCAATAACGAATCACCCATCAGTTGTAACCCATTCTAAGGAGATTTAAGATGAACCTGTCTATTCTGAAAACTGCTATTTTCACGGCCGTGCTCGCCCTTGGCGGCGGCGCGACCAACTGGGCCCTGCAAAGCGATACCGTTTCAGCGGCCGTCCCAGCTTTTACAGTTTCCCAAACAGCGGATGAAGAACCCGCCACACCAGCTCCTTTGGGGCTGACGGCCGAAGCCCGCGCCTATTTGGTGGCCGAAATGGAAACGGCGTTTAGTGCGGCCGTGACCGAAGCGCAAGAAAGTGGCCTGATTACGGCCGAGCAAGCCACCCAACTGCAAGCGCGTGGCTTCCAATTCCAACGTGGCGGCGGCGGCCGTCCACATGGTGGCCCCGGTGGCCAACTTGACCACATTTTACCCGAAGGAACCATGCTCCAAATCACGGCCGATGCCTTGGGCATTAGCGTCGAAGAGCTACAAGCGGCTCACGAAGGCGGCCAACGCCTGCCCGAACTGGTTGAAGAACTCGGGTTAGACATGGACACCGTGCAGGCCAACATCCAAACGGGTTTGCAAGCGGCCATTGCCCAAGCTGTGACCGATGGCACACTGACCCAAGAAGAAGCGGACGCAATTTTGGCCAATATGGCTCTGCGCGAAATCGGCCGTGACCTGCACCACGAAGCCTTGGCCACCGCCCTTGGCCTGACGGCCGAAGAGTTGCAAGCGTACCACGACGATGGCCTGCGCTTACCCGAAATTGTGGACGAGTTGGGGCTGGATATGGACACCGTCCGCGAAGCCATCACCACCGCATGGGATGAGGCGGTTGCCCAAGCAGTTGCCGACGGCCGCATCACGGCTGAGCAAGCGGAACAACTCCGCCAACCACATGGGGGGCAAGGGCAACCCGGCCGCCCCGGTGGGCACGGTGGACATGGCAATGGCAATGGCGGCCGTGGCATGGGCAATGGCACAGGGACAAACGCTCCCGGCTTTACCCCCGCAACGACCACCACCGGCTAATCTTCTCACCTCTTTCATTGCTCAAGGTGCAACCCACTTGGATAGTGGGTTGCACCTCTTTTGGTTATAACCGTTTTACACCTAGCCCATTTTTTAAGGTGTAAACATTGCATTTGAGGATATAATAGACGCATGTCTAATGTTGCGCAGATTGACAACCCGCCCATCATCTCCCAGTTTGTACCTGATGATATGATAATCATTCATTGGGGCGAATTCTCCCCCTCTGCCCCCGCAACGGCCGTTCACCCATTTGCGCCTGTGGAGCCACAACCCACCCTGCGCCCCTACAACCAATTGGTCATCCATGTTGCCGCCGAATTTGAGCCAACGGCAACGACAACAACCAACATCCCCATCGCCGCTAACCCTAACGAATTTGAGCAATGTTGTGCCCCCTGCATAGGTGCACACGGCGCACCTTATCTCACAGCGGCCGAAATCAATGCCATCTTGGCCAAAGTGCGCCATGAGGCGTCGTTCGGATAGCTGTGACCGATGCCGCTAGGAATGACAATTTTTTAATTTGAACAATTTTATGGATTGAGCTTAAGCAAAATCGTCTTTTAAAAAGGCAAAGACCAAAAAGCAAAGTTACGCAAAGAATTCATCCAAAACCTTTGCGCCTTGTCTGCACTTTTGCTTTAAAAAATTTCTTCCAATCTGCGAAAAGTTCAGTTTGAATAATCGTCATTCTTTAGCGGCTTTTGGCGACCAAATAGGTGTAAATGCCTGTCAGCATAGCGGCAAAGATAAACCATTGGATGGCGTAACTTAGGTGGTCGCCTTCGTCGAGGGTTAGGTCGGCCGTGAGTTGGTAGGGTAGCTCTCTATCGGGGGGTGGGGGTGGCTCCTCCAACAAATAAACGGGCAAAATCGGGTAGCCAAGATGGTCGGCAATGGCGGGCACATCAATGCGGAACAGTTCGTTGTCGGCCGTAATTTCGGTCACACGGCCGCCGCTCAACCCCTCCGAAAGCTGGATGCGCCCCGTGACCGATACCACCCCCGTTTGATGATAATCGGCCGCGTTGGCCGCCTCGGCACTGGGGAGCCAGCCTCGGTGAACGAGCACGGCCACATCCCCCCCCTCTAGCACCAACGGAACCAGCAAATAGACCCCCGGTTGTCCTTCATAATTTTGGGAGCGCACCAGCAGTTGCCCTGCAAGGTCATATTGGCCCACGGCCGTGGCCTGCCGATTCCACATGGCGGGTAAATCTATGGCGGTGGGCAAATTGTTCAAGCTGAGGGGGGCGGCATTGATTTCGGCCGCCTTGACAGCATTTTCCCCCCGTCGCCATTCCAGCCGTTCTAACTGCCAAAAACCGAGCCGCACCAAAAACACAATACCAAGCACAACAGCAAGGGGTGGCCCACCGCCAGCGCGGGGAGAGGAAGGTGGAGAGGAGGGTCATGGGGAGAGGGGGAGCAGTCGGTGCTTACGGCTTACGGCTTACGGCCTTATTCCCCCGCGCTTGCCAGCCCATCCAGCCCAAGGTGATGACAACGATAGCGATGCCCCCGATGAGCATCCAGTTGGTTTGGCGAATTGGTGCGGGGACATCCATCTCAAATTCGGCCGTGCCCGATTCCCCATCTTTGCTAACGTCTATGTGGATGAGCCACGTCCCTTCCTCGTCGAGGTCTATATAGCTTTCGTAGAACAGTTTGTTGGTGGCATTGAGATGGGTGGCGGCGGCTTGGAAGACTTCCCCGTTCGGTTTTGTCAAAGAAAGTTGAATGTCAGCATCTAGCACCACCACGCCCTGCGCCACTCGTTCGGTGGGCTGGCCAAGGGCGGCGATAAAATTGGCTGGCCCAGCTACCATCGGATTAGGCAATGTCCAGATAGAGAGCAGAAATGGGCCAGCAGATTGGCTGATGAGGCGTGGTTCTCCGCCGCCGTGCGCGGCCGTGCGCGGTGCATAGGCTCCAAGAATGAGGAGAAGACCCGCTAAAAGGGTGAATAGAGCATATTTTTTGTTCACAAGGTGGTTCCTTCAATTTCAATCAGGGGGGATGGGATGGCCGACGGCCGATATTTCGTCCGCCGCTTCTCTTCATGTTTCAACCAACGCGCAATCAGCACAAACGCGGTCATAAAGTGCATCATACTCCCCAAGACCCACATAATAATCCCTGCCAAGGTCTGGTCATTGATGACCGACATGCCCAAAGGGGCAGGTAAACGGGGCATACTCTCATAGTGGGGGTACAGCACATTGGTGGCAAAGGCGATAACCACCCCCGGTGCAAAGCTGGCGGGCACACCCGCCAACGCATACGCAATGCGGGCAGGGCGCGACATGAGTTTATGAATACGTGGCCCAGCCCCTGTAATGTGCCATGAATAGAGCATGGAACTGGCGAAAAAAGTGAGATGCTCTAAATCGTGAATCCACTCCATTTCTAAGGCGGCTCCGTATAGGTTGGGGTCATGCCAGCCCCACAAGATAGCCACCATAATAAACCAACTGATGCCCGGTGTGGTGGCCGCGCGAAGCCATGAACGACTATCTGCTTCGCGGTGCAACAGCCGCGAGAGGGCATTTCCCACTTTATCTCGCGCTGGGGCGGGCAACCCCCACAAAAGAAAGGGAAAGGGGTTGGCCAGAAGGATGAGGGGCACGGCCCACATGCTTAAAAGCACATGTTGAATCATGTGCATGTAAAACAGTTGGCCGCTCAAAATATCCACAGGGGACATGAGGGCGATGACCAGCCAGAAGAGGCCAAACCAATAGGCGAATAAACGCCAGCCATTGGCTAACTGGTTTTGGTGGGATTTGCGCCGCAACCGCCACCACCCTGTGGTGTAGAGCGCACCCAAGGTGAAGAAGAGGAGGAGCAAACCCGGCCGCCAATCCCATGAGCGGAGGATGCTGTTGAGAACGGGATCCATGAGGGAGGAGTGAAAGGTGAGAAGTGAGAAGTGAAAGGTGAGCTATCTATTACCCCCATCTTTTGTACCTCGAGAGATGACCTCTAATTTTTATTGCAAAGGCGCAAAGGTGCGAAGACGCAAAGGGTTTTTGGTGGATTAGCTCTCGAGGTCAACAATCAAGCCTAGGGCTGAAAGCCCGTTTCATACCAGCCTAGGGTGAAGCCCTAGGAAGGGGTTGTCGTTGATTCGCTGTCCGAACGTGGGGTAAGTTAACCCGAAGCGGGACGGCCGTCAAGGGCGCAATCAAAAGGCCATCAGGGGATAGTTTATACAGTTTCCCTTAAATTCATATCACATTTAGAGGGCAAAACCTTCGAGAGTGGTGAACCATGTCACGTGACCAGTTTTTCGCCCTGTAGCGAATAGCTGACCGCGAACTGCTCCCCTGCTA
Organism: Candidatus Hadersleviella danica; assembly: GCA_016711405.1. Classification (GTDB taxonomy): domain Bacteria; phylum Chloroflexota; class Anaerolineae; order Promineifilales; family Promineifilaceae; genus Hadersleviella; species Hadersleviella danica. The sequence goes on from JADJSZ010000022.1 coordinate 83,756, forward strand.
TAATTCGGCCGATGATGAGCAACAAACCAAACGACCCCAAACCATTGCCCTCCACCCTCTATACCGAGGAGTATTTCCTGACCGCGTGTGAGGGATACGATGAATTTATCGCCTCTGAAGGGGCGCACCTCTCCCGCCGTTTGCACGATGCCTTTGCCGTAGCCGAGGTCACGGCCGGGATGCGGGTGCTAGACGTGGGGTGCGGCCGTGGCGAAATTTTGCGCCACTGTATGCGGCTGGGGGTGGAGGCGTATGGGGTGGATTACGCCGAAGCGGCCGTTAAAATGTCGCTCGACGTGGTGCAAGCGGAGCGCAACTCAGGTGATGCCATCTCCAGCCAAGCCAAGGCAGGAGTGAGCTACGCCGATGCCAAAAAACTCCCGTTCCCCGACAAATACTTCGACCGCGTGCTCATGTTTGATGTGGTGGAACACCTCCACCCGTGGGAGTTACACAAGGCCATCTTAGAGGTGGGGCGGGTGATGAAGGATGACGGCCGTTTTATCATCCACACCGCCCCCAACAGGTGGTATGATGCCTACGCCTACCCCATCGTGCGCCTTGTGCGCACCCTGATGGGGCAAGGGGCACATTACCCCAAAGACCCACGCGCCATCACGCCTGTTAACCAAGATGTGCATGTCAACGAGCAAGATTTGTTGAGCATGGGGCGCACCCTGCGGGCGGCAGGCTTTGCTGGCCATGTGTGGCTCGATTCCCCACCCCAAAATCGCCAAGAAAATGCGTTGATGGCCTTGCTCCGCAAAATCGCCTTTGACGTGCCCCCCTTCCGCTGGTTTTTCGAGCGGGAGGTGTTTGCGGTGGCGAAAAAACAATGAGCAATGAACAAAGGTAGTTGGGGGTTGTGAGCCAATATGTTGACAAGCGAAGAAACGTCACGTTTTTAGCCTGAGCAAATGGATTTAGCAGGTCTTCTTTCAACGTAAAAGGCGCAAAGAAGTGCCTGAACTCTTTGCTTTATTGTTCTTTTGTCCTTTTGTAATAAATTTTATTGCAAAAAGGCAAAAAAGGAAAGGGCAAAGGGTATTTAGCAGAAAGAACGCTTTGTGGAACTCAGCTTGTATCACAAAACCAACACTTGACACTCTGGAAAATTGCCTAACTTACAACGAATGTTCTAAGGAGTAAAACCATGAGCGAATTTAACTCTTTGCCTGATTCTGGCCAGATGGGGGGACAGCCCGCCAAACGCAATTGGCTGTTGATTGGGGGGCTTGGTTGTGGGGGGGTGGTTGTCCTCTGTTTCATTGTGTTGTTGGTGGGGGGGCTTTTGTTGGTGCGCCAGCGCGACCAGTTGTTGGAATCGGCCGCTACCCATCGCGCCAGCGGCAACTACGAGGCGGCCGTGGCCGACTTGCAAACGTTGGTCAGCGAACATGCCGAATCGGACCAAGCGGCCGAGGCTAAGTCGCTCATCCCCCAAGTGGAGCTAGAGTGGGCGGCCGATTTGCGCGGCCGAGGGGAATACCTTGCCGCGCTGGAAAAGTATGGCACGGTGAACGACCCGGCCGTGGCCACCGCTAAAAACGAGGGCGTGTGGGAAACCCATCTGGCATGGGGCACCGCCTTGTTGGCCGAAAACAAATACGCTGAAGCCCTCAAACAGTTCAACACCGTCACCAATCTGGCCCCCGAGGGGAGCGATGTAAGCGGCCGTGCCCATGCGGCCATCCCCCCAACGTATGTGGGGCTGGCCGAGGAAGCGTTGGCGGCGGGCGATATTCCCACAGCCTATACCCATTACACCACCGTTTTTGAGAATTACCCCAGCGGCGACGGCCGTGAGTTGGCTCTGGCCAGTTTTGCCACCCAATTTACAGCCCCCCTGCTCGCCTTTGCCCAAAGCAAGATGACCAGTCAAGTGTACAGCGATGCCGTCTTTTCGTATGAGGCGTTGGTGGCTTATGCCCCCACCAGCCCCGAAGCGGCCGAGGCTTTGGCGGGTTTGCCCAATGCCTATTACCTCTGGGCGCGGCAATTGGATGAAGCGGCCGAATACACGGCCGCCATCGAAAAGTACGAGTACCTGCTGGCCACTTACCCCAATAGCGAGTTTACCGATAAGGCGCAAAAAGGGATGATTGACGCACAGGTAGCGGCCGTGAACGCCAGCGGTGATGCGGGCCAACTGCCCAGCCCCAGTCGAGGCGGTAGTGGCAGTGGCAGTGCGGCCGACACCGCCACCTATATTGTGGAAAACGACACAGTTTGCCCCATTTTGCTCCTCGCCAGCGGCCCCGGTTCCCAATCATTGGCCATTCCCGCTGGGCAAACCACCGAATCGGAGTTTCTGCCGGGCACGTACAATGTGGTGGTGCAGGTGGATGGGGAGGACAAGCTCTCGGCCGATTGCCAAAACATTATCCCCTTCACAGGCGAATACATTTTTGATGGCGGCTATGAGTACAACTCGAGCTTTTATATTGAATAAACATGTGTTTCATTTGGGCTGGTTGACCCCCTCGACCTGCGGGGGTTCTAAAACCCCGTCGGTCTGAACCACAAAAACGGCATCAAGCATATGCCGAGGTGATGTTTCGGAAAGATGCCAGTATCAACATTCGGCTCTCTGCTATTGATGATTGGCAGGCTTTGCCCACAAGTTACACGAGAATGGCTGAATTTAGACGGCACGGCCGAAACCACTTATTTGGCACTTTATTCGCAACCAATAGTCTGCTAACAGAGTTGGGCGGTGCAATCAGAAGGAGATTGAAAATAGAAACCTACGATGACGACCTCAGCAACTTTGAAGCCAATGGCGCCGCACCTTTGCCCATGACAAATGATGCCGGTTACATTGAAAATAATGGCGCTCGCATCTGGTACACAACCTATGGGTCTGGCTCACCCGTCATCCTGCTACACGGTGGACTGGGGCATAGCGGCAATTGGGGTTATCAAATCCCAGCCCTCGTCAGCAATGGTTATCGCGCTATTTTGATAGACAGCCGTGGTCACGGCCGAAGCACACGCGACACACGGCCGTATACCTATGAATTGATGGCATCAGATGTATCAGCTGTGATGGATGCCTTGAATCTTGAAAAGGCGGCTTTTGTGGGGTGGAGCGATGGCGCATGTATTGCCTTGATTCTTGCGTCACAAATCCCCGCACGTGTGGCAGGCGTGTTCTTCTTTGCTTGCAACATGGATCCAAGTGGAACAAAGGAATTCGAATTTACCCCCATCATCGGCCGTTGCATCACTCGACACATGAAGGACTACGCCGAATTATCACCCACACCAGATAAATTCGAAGCGTTTTCTGATGCTGTTGGCCTCATGCAAAAAACACAACCTAATTATTCGGTCAACGATTTGGCTCAGATTAGCGTGCCCGTAAAAATCGTCCAGAGCGAACATGATGAATTCATTAAGCCAGAACACGCCGAATATCTCGCTCTAAACATTCCAAACGCTCAGCTAGTTAACCTACAGGGCGTGAGCCATTTTGCACCGCTACAAAGACCTGAGCAATTCAATAGCATCATGCTTGCCTTCCTCGGTGAAGTCTCGCCTTGATGCAAGATAATAAGAAGCACTCTTTTCTACCCCACCACCCGACAAAGCGTTTTCTCCACTGCTTGCTTTTTCTATTTGGATGGCTTGGCGCCGTCCACCCCAGTGCGAGTAACGCAAACCGTTAGGTATAAGTTCTATGACACCCAAAGAAGTCATCAAGGAGTGGATTCACCGATTCAATACAGGAGATGTGGACGGACTGTCGGCCTTGTATGCGGCCGATGCGGTGAACCATCAAGTCGTAATGGATCCACTTCACGGCCGTTCTGCTATACGACACATGTTCGAAGTGGAATTTGAACGGGCAAAGATGGTTTGTATCGAAGAGAATCTGTTTGAGTCAGGGGAGTGGGCGGTGTTGGAGTGGCGTGACCCGTTGGGTCTTCGAGGTTGCGGCTTCTTTCATGTCCAAAATGGTCAGATTGTTTTTCAGCGCGGGTACTTTGACCAGCTTACCTTTTTTCGGATTCAGAATCTTCCGATCCCAGAGCGTTATCTTGGATAACGAGGTGTGGCAAGTCCTTAGAGCGGCAATGCCGTAGGGAGTGATTCAGCAATGAACGTAGAAATTAAGTTAAGCACTGAGGACGATGCGCCGATTATTAGAAATCTGTGGCCACTCTATCAACACGATGTGTCGGCGTTTGATGGCGCTGTTCCGAACCAGCACGGTATTTTTAGCAGTGACAACGAGACAGCCACTTGGGCACAACACGCGGCCTCGCTAGATTCGTGGTGGAGAGATCCTCATGCGCTCTTTCCTTACCTGATTAGGGTGGATGGTGCCCCTGCTGGATTCAATTTGATTGCCGCCCAAGCGAGGCTTGACAAGGGGATTTCGGCCGATTTTGTGGTGCATGAGTTCTTTGTCTTACATGCCTACCGAGGAAGCTCTACCGCAGAACGAGCGGCCGTTGAGGGATTCAATCAGCACAGAGGGAAGTGGGAGGTCGTGACTTACCCAACTCATTTGAAAGGTATCTTATTCTGGAGAAGGGTTATTGGTCAGTATACAGCAATGCAATTTTCGGAAGAGGAAATTGACCATCCTTGGGGGCGGAAAGTTGCCTTCCATTTTGATAATGCCATCTAACGACACACGGCAACGCAACTGGGTTGGGGGTGGGAAAGCAGGTGTGGGTGCGGCCGACGAACATGACTATTGGCCATTTCTCGCTTGACACCCCCTATCTTTCCTTTGGAGACGGCCGAATGCCCTCAAATGAGCTGGAACTGCAAGAAAGACGCTTCTGGCTGGTGACCAAGCAAAGGAATGCTCGATGAACCTGCACGAACAAATCAAAGAGTACATAGCTACTCAACCTGAACCAAAACGCAGTGACATGCAAGAACTGCACCACATCATTCTGGAGCTGATGCCCGAATGTAAATTGTGGTTTATAGATGGCAAAGACGAGAAAGGTCAAACGGTCTCTAACCCTAACATCGGGTATGGCTTCCGAACCATCCAGTATGCCGATGGGAAAACGGGAGATTTTTATCAAATTGGAATCAGTGCCAACACCACAGGAATTTCTGTCTACATTCTTGGGATAAAAGACAAGAAGTATTTAGCGCAGACATATGGCCAACAACTCGGCAAGGCCAATGTCACAGGGTATTGCATTAAGTTCAGGACGTTAAAAGATATAAATAAAGACATCCTTGCAAAAGCAATCCGAGATGGGATTGAGCAGACAAGCCCCTAACATCCAAGTTTCTATTTGTGCGGAATCAAACCCCTCACCCTAACCCTCTCCCACGGGGAGAGGGAGCCAGTCCCCCTCTCCCTTGGGGAGAGGGGCTAGGGGTGAGGGGTGTTTGCCCCGAGGTAGCAAAAGATGTGGGTAATAAATAGCACTTACATCAGTGAAATCGCTACCTCCTCAAGTAAGTCCATGGCATCTTGCATACCAGCTTCCATGCCAGAGCCAACATGCGCATCACGATGCTCCTGATTCTCATGTTGTACCAGTAGCGTAAGGGTCGTCTGATTCCCCTTTGCAGTTAATGTTAACGTGTTGAGAGCTTCCCCTTCGGGCATCCCTTCAAAAACCTCTGTGAAAACGATACGTTCGTGTGGGTTGAGTTCCCGGTACTCACCGTGAAAAGCCACCTCAAAGCCATCCTCCATCACCATCACCCAACGCCAGCTACCACCAACACGCAAGTCAATATCCGCGATAGTCACGGCCCCACGTTTGGCCGACCACCACCGCTTAACCAATTCGGGCGTTGTCCAAGCCTTGTAAACGAGATGCGCGGGGGCATCAAACGCACGGGTAATCAGAATCTGGGTATCGGATGGCAGAGTAACCTCTGCCTTTTTATCGTTCAGTGTCATCATTGTCATTCTCCTTATCTTTAAGTTCTTCTAACAGGTCATCCAGTGCCTGAAAGCGTTCTGACCATGTTTGTTCATAATTTTTGACCCAGTTGTAAATGGGTTTCAGAGCGTGTCCATTTAGGCGATACAACCGTTGCTTCCCTTCGGTACGCACTTCGACCAATCCTACTTCGCGAAGCACCTTGAGGTGTTTCGATACCAAGGGTTGAATCACGTCAAGCTGTGCGACAAGTTCATTCACAGAGCGTTCCCCCTCAGCGAGAATATCCAATATCTGCCGCCGCCGAGGCTCTGCGACTGCGTTGAAAGCGTCTGTTGTTGTTGATGCGCGTGCCATAAAATTATTATATACCCATATGGGTATATGTCAATGGGCAATTATTGAAACCCACCATAAGCGTTATCCGCCTGAAGCAAGGTGTTCGCCACCTAAAAAGAGCGGCTCCCATTCACAATTCCCATCAAAACAAATGGTGCTGGGCACACGGCCGTGTGCCCAGCACCATCCTTCTCCTTCCCCCTTCGGCTCCCACCTAACCAGCTATTCCCCCGTCGTCACCACCAGCGGCAGATAACTAAACCAGACCCACTCTGGCGCGGGGGTGGATTGCTCATCCAGAAACGCCGCTACCCAAGCAAAGGGCGCATTCCAGTTAATCGTAATCTCATTCGTAGACCACGACTCGATGTGATCCACAAAACATCTTTGCGGCGCACACCCATTGGGGAAAACAGTCTGGGCATATGGGTCTTCTAGCCCAGAGTTTGGCCCACCCGAGAAAGCACCGGGCGGCGGCGGCGGGAAGCTACTGCTCACTTGGTCCGCCCAGAAACGGTGGTGCGGATGGCGCAACGGCCGTTCCCCATACCCTGTCACATACGATTGATCATTGGGATTGCGCCCCAACAAATAATCCATGCCATCGTTGACCGCATCCAAATAGGTGGGCACGGCCGTGAAATCATAGGCCAAGGCCAAGATGAGCATATTGTTGACCACGCTGGAATTAGACCCCCACGGGTACAACTCCGATGCAAAAGGCAACAAATACCCTTCGCCATCCCGCGCCGCCACATAGTCATCGGCCGTGTTAATAATCGCCTGCCGGGCCTGTTGCATCGTCGCGGTGGACAAATGGTTAGGAACCAACGCCAGCGAAATAGTGCCCAACGCCGCCACCTCCTGCCAATTCAGGCTACTCTCCCCATCTGGGATGCCGAGATAATGGGGCGAACTGCTCATCGCCGCCAGATAATCGGCGTGCCCAGTGGTGATATATAGCTCCGCCGCCGCCCAGTAAAACTCATCGCTCACATCCGTATCATCATACGGGCCAGAGCCAATGAAATTGTTGCGGGCGTAAATGGCGGGATTGGCCACGGCCGCCTCCCATGCCGTTTCGGCCGCCGCCAAACAGCGGTCGGCAAATGCGGCATCAATCTCCGCCCAGATGCGGGCACATTGTGCGGCCGTCGCGGCCACGTTCAACGTTGCGGCCGTGCTGGGGGGATAGAGGTAACGCGCCTGTGGGTCTTCGTGTGGAGCCAGCCCCAACCCCGTCCAGAACCTGTCGGCGATTTTGTGGTGTACCATGCCCTCCACCAAGGTGGGGGAGATGACGTTGCCCGGCAGGGTGTAGCTAAACACGCCGCCCGGCGGTACCTGCATCGCCAGCATAAATTCCATTTGCCAGCGGGCTTCATCCAAAATGTCGGGCACACCGTTGCTGTTTTCGGGGATGTTCATCGTGCCGTCGGCGATGGCACTGCCATCCGCCCACGCCAGATGTTGCGTCCGCTCATACTGGTTCATCAGTGTCCAGACACTAATGCCGCCGTTGACCACATATTTGCCGTGGTCGCCCGCATCATACCAGCCACCGACCACGTCTAGCGTGTAGTTACAGCCGTCCCACTGCGCCCCTTCCGCATCCACTTGGTCAAAACAGGACACATCATAATCCCCCTGATTGGGAGCCACGCCAATGTGCCCTGCGGGGCGTGTCCACTGCGCATCGCCCGCATAGGGCATGGTCAGGGTGATCCCACTGCGGTTGTGGTAGAAGTAGGCCAGCGCGTCGTACTTCATCTGGTCGTAAATGTCGGGGCTGATGTCAAAGGGGTGACTGCTTTCGCCATCTACTTCCACCGTGTAGTCTGTGCCCGCCGTTTGGTAGGCCGAAAAGTCGGCGATATGGACATGTTCGTCGGAGGCGGCGTTGTGGCCGTAGACGGTGGTCGTGCCCGTGAGCACGGCCGTGCCCGTCATATCATACAGCGTCCAACTCAGCGGCAGGGTGGCCGTATTACTGATAGTCGCTCGCTTGACCGCCTGTGGCAGATAGCCCACTTGGTTCAGGCGCACATTGGGCAATGGCTCGCTACCTGTATCGGACACTGGCCCTAAGAGGGAAATATCGTCTAGATAGACGGTGAATTCACCATGCCCGCCCATCTGGAATTGGAAGCTGGCCGCCTGATTGTTGCCGGGGGCGGTGAAATAGAAGGTGAAGGTTTGGTTGCTGGTGGTCAGCGGCAGGGGGGTGCTAAAGTATTGCGTAAACGCGCCGCCGTTTTCTTGCAGGACAAGGGTAACGGTGACGGCTTGGGAAGCCCGCGCCTGCAAAGTCAAGGTGTAGGGTGCATCCATGTAGACGGGCACATTGTGCTGGCCAACGATGGCATCCCAAGGGTTGCTCCCGCCGTTGGTAATGACCGCTTCCAGTTCACCTGCGGCCGTGTTGGGGTTGATGGACGGACTTGTCCACCACGGGGCGAGGCCATTGCTGAAATCCCCATTTTGCAACACTTCACCCACGGTGGAGGGGGGCGGAACAACGGGTTCTGGCCCCATCAAACTGACGTTATCCAAGAAAAAGGTAAATTCCCCCAGCCCGCCCATCTGGTATTGGAAGGTGGCGACGGGGTTGCTCTCGGCCGGGGTGAAGGAGTAGGTGAAGGTTTGGCTACTGGTGGTGAGGGGCACGGCCGTGGCGAAGTATTGCGTAAAGCTACCGCCATCTTCTTGCAGAATGACGGTGAGGGTCACGGCCGTGCTGGCGCGGGCATCAAAAGTCAGCGTGTATAGCTCGCCCGCCTGCACGGGGATGCCGTGCTGGCCGACGATGGCATCCCAAGGGTTGCTCCCGCCGCTGGTGATGACCGCTTCCAGCTCGCCAGAGGCGGTGTTGGAGTTGATGGAGGGGGTTGTCCACCACGGGTCTAAACCCGTGCTGAAATCACCGTTGCTGATGAGTTCGACGACATCGGTGGGGGCGGCCAGTTCACGGCTAGCGGCCGTCAAGGTGCTGATCATGCCTGTCATGGCAATTAAAACCAGTGCCATGAAAGACGCGAAGAGGGTGAAACGAGGAAGTTGAGTTTTCATCGGAGTTCCTTTTCCAGTTAAGGGAGCGCGGCCAGTGTGGAGACTGGGTCGCTTATTGCAAACGCTACACTGCAAACGATTGCGGTATGATAAAAGGATAGCGCCGATTGGTCAAGGAAATTGTGCTATTAGGAAGAATCGCGGATGATGAGGTGGGGTTGGAGGATGATGTGGGCGGGGGGGGGAGACACGGCCGTGACGTGGGCCAGTAGCATTTCGGCGGCAACTTCCCCGAGGCGCGTGGTGGGCTGTTGCACGGTGGTCAGCGGCGGGGTGGTGTGTGCCGCTTGGGGCAGGTCATCGAAACCAACGAGGGCGATGTCGCCGGGGATGGTTAGCCCCGCTTCTTGGATGGCCTGTATGGCTCCAATGGCCATTGCGTCGCCGGCGGCAAAGACGGCCGTCGGCCGTGGCGACAGGGCTAACAACTGTTGCATCCCAACATAACCGCTGTCTGGGTCAAAAGTGCCGGGGACAATCCAAGCGGGAGGTGTGGGTAGCCCTGCGTGGAGCATGGCGGTCTGGTAGCCCACAAGCCTGTCTTGCCCAGCGGGCATGGTCAGGTCGCCCGTGATGGTGGCGATGCGTTGGTGTCCTTGTTGCTGTAAATGCTCGGTAGCCAGCCGTCCCCCCATCACGTTGTCTACATCCACAAAATGGGTGGTGGGTGGCGTGTTGCTGGCAAAGTGGCCGATGTGAACAAAGGGGATGTTATCGGCCAGTAGGCGGGGGACGTATTGTTCGTTTAGGTAGGTGGTGGTGAGGATGATGCCGTTGGCAGGGATGTCTTGGATACGGCCGTAATCTCGGGCGAGTATGTGCGGGTCGGGGGTGTTGGTGTCAGCAAAATAGAGGGTGACGGCATACCCCTGTTGCTGGCAGGTGTGGGCAATCCCTTGCACCACCGACATATAGAAGGGGTGGGTTAAGACCGAGGGGCTGGCATGGGGCACAATGACGCAGATGAGGTCAAATGATTGCTGGCGCACAAGCTGACGGGCGACGACATTGGGTTTATAGCCGACTTCTTGGGCGGCCGATAGGACGCGCTGTCGTGTCTCTTCGCTGATGAGGATGCTGGTGTTGATATTGTTCAGAACACGGGAAACGGTGGATGGGGAAACACGTGCTCTGTGTGCCACGTCGCGGAGGGTTGCGGCCATAATGAAAATCCTGCTTTTTAGTTTGGGATTATAGGGGAAATAGGGTGTATGACAATGAAGGGCGGGAACAGGCGTACCTTTTCTCGTTTGACACCCCCCTTCGATTTGCTAAACTCTCCCCAGCATGGGCAGGTGCCACACAAAGTCTTGAGGAAATACTCGGCCGCTTCGCAAATATTCTTAGGGTGTGTTTCATCTCAGTTGAGGAAGATCGTAGGGGCAACCCTTGTGGTTGCCCTAACCTCTGGTAATTTGCGAGACTGGGGTAGGCACAAGGCCTACCCCTACAACAATGTTTCCACCCAAATGAAAACACACCCATATTCTTAATAATAAATGGATTATTCCTAATGGCATCTGAAGAAAAATTGACGGGCGGAAATATGACCGCCGTTTCACGTGTTGGAGACACAGTTCGTCGAGGTGTTGGTTCTTGGACAAAACAAGTCCACATGTTGCTTACGCATCTTCGCGCAAAAGGCATTCAGGAAGTGCCCGCACCCCTTGGTTTTGATGAAAATGGCCGCGAAATCTTATCATTTATATCCGGACTTGTCGGGCACTATCCACTTCCTGAGTCTCTCCGCACTGACGAAGTATTAATTTCGGCAGCGCGACTTCTACGCCGTATTCATGATGCAACAAATGATGTGGCACAAATCTGGCAGTCCGGCTGGCAATCACCAACACGAGAACCAATTGAAGTGATTTGTCATGGCGATTTTGCACCTTACAATTGTGTATTTGACAAGGGAAGATTAATTGGCGTTATTGATTTCGATAATGCCCGC
>JADJSZ010000023.1 GCA_016711405.1 Candidatus Hadersleviella danica
TCTTGATGGATTTCAAGGAGCAGAGCCAAGTTGCAAAAAGTGAGCAGGAAATTTAGCATAGACCAAAAATACAAAGGTGATTGTCTCATGCTAAACATTCTCAATTTGATCGATGAAGCCAAATGCTATGAAATGGTGCGAACCTTGAGATGGCCAAAGGAAATCCATTGCCCCCATTGCGATCATGTTTGGGTCAAAAAACGAGGATTTCATAACACATCTCTACATCGCCAAGATATAGGTGCAAGGCGTGTGAACGACAATTCGATGATTTGACTGACACCATCTTTGCAGGTCACCATCAACCCCTGCGTGTCTGGATGTTGTGTTTGTATTTGATGGGTCTGAATCTATCGAACCACCAAATTGCGGCTGAATTAGGTCTTAACAAGGATGATGTGCAAAAGATGACAACCCAATTGCGGTCTGGTGTGGTGGAGAAAAAAAAGAGGTTATCCTGAGGGGTGAAGTTGAATTTGATGAAGTGTATCTGGTGGCAGGTCACAAGGGGCATCCTCAAGCTGTGGCGGCCAAAAAACGAAAGGGCGACGCAATCGCCTCCAAAGGCAGTCAGGGGCGGGGCACTTTGGAAAGGAAAAACCACCCATTTGGGTCTCATTCGGAATGGTGAAGTCGTTCTTAAGATGTTAGCCAACGTCCAACAAGCGACGATTAAACCAGTCATTCAAGAGGTTGTGGCTATGGGAGCAAGGTTTTTTACAAACGAATACGCCTTTATTTACAATCGGTTGACGGCATGGGGATACAACCATCAGACGGTCAACCATTCGCAAAGCGAATATGCTCGCGATGAGGATGGGGATGGTTTCATGAAGTCCATACCAACACGATTGAAGGATTGTGGTCATTGTTAAGGTCTTGGTTGCGACCGCATCGGGGCATTTCCCAAGAGAAGTTGCCGATTTATTTGGGTTTCTTTGAGTTTGTTCATAATTCTCGTAAACGAGGGCAGGCTCTTTTGCCTTCTTTGATTGAAATTTTGGTAGCTCCTTGAAACACATCTTGAGCCTAATTTATTTAGATGACCGCATTACCCTCACTTATCGTTGGAGCTATGGGGGAGGCTTATTAAACGCCATCGAAACGGATAGCCAAAAACAGCTCTGGCAATATAACGGTGATATCGGGTCGTTTTTCGTTGAAAAGATATTCTGATACTTGGGAGTACTCAGAATAAAGGTGTTGGCACTATATCAGCGATAGATTTAATGACAGGTGAAACAAAATGGACTTATGACAAAGTTGTCAGCAATGTGGCTTTAGGTGATTCTAAAGTTTATTTTTTCCAATTAGCTAAAGATGCTGAATGGAGACAAGATGTTGCGATACCAGCACTAATACCTGTAGTGGATATAAATAGTGGAGAACGAATATCTACCTTAAATTTTATTCCCGAAGGTATTAAGCCCATGTATGGAGTAAATTCCTATAATGTTTGGTATACGGTGACCTTGTTGCTGTGTATTTTGGAGATAGCCACCATTTTTTTTTCGCCTTTCAATTCACACCGCCCTCCTCGGCGTCCCCCTCCACCACCCACCCATAAAAAAACCTAGCAAGCCTACACGGCCTGCTAGGTCGCCACACATCTCCCCAAACGAACCACAACCTACCGCTTAATCTCGCTGGCGCGTTTGCCACCAGCTTGCTCATACTCATTGCTATCCTTGCCGTAAATAGCACCCACGGCCGCCAACATCCGCGCCGATAGCAGGTTCAACCCCTTCTCCTCCGCCTGAAAATCATTCAGCAACGCATCCAGCCTTCCCCCAAATAGGTTCCTGTTGGGAGGTAGGAGGTTCCTCTTGGAAGGTAAGAGGTTCCTATTGGGAGGTAAGAGGTTCCTATTGGGAGGTAGGAGGTTCCTGTTGGGAGGTAGGAGGTTCCTCTTGGAAGGTAAGAGGTTCCTGTTGAGAGGTAAGAGGTTCCTGTTGGAAGGTAAGAGGTTCTTGTTGGGAGGTAGGAGGTTCCTCTTGGGAGCTGAGGGTTCCTGTTGGGAGGTAGGAGGTTCCTCAAAACATCGTAGAAATAAGGCTGGTAGGTATTGCTGTAACGTAAAACTCCTCTTGCCCTCTCCTGCCCCCCCCACCTCTACAACGTTACAGGCACAACGAACCCATTAACCATTCACAATTAAACATTCACCATTCACAATTCCCCCGCTCCCCCTACGGCCGCTTTAATCCTCGTTCTCTTTGTGTTACAAAAGAACCCATGAAACGCACCCGCTTTTTACGCCTCCTCCCACTCCTCCTCCTCGCCCTCCTCGGCGGCACATGGTACTGGCTCTTCGGCGACCTGCCCGCGCCCGCCGAACTCACCAACCGCCTCGCCACCCCCTCCATCCACATCACCGATAGAAACGGCCGCTCCCTCTACAACATCCTCGACCAACAGGGCGGCCGACACACCAACCTCCCCCTCGAGCAAATCCCCCTTGCCCTGCAACAGGCGACCATCGCCACCGAAGACCGCAATTTTTATGCCAACCCCGGCGTAGACCTCGAAGGCATCGCCCGCGCCCTGTGGATTAACCTGCAAGGGGGCGAAGTGCTGGCGGGCGGTAGCACCATCACCCAACAACTGGCCCGCAACTTATTGCTGGCGGCCGACGAGCGCACTGAACGCACCGTGCGCCGCAAACTGCGCAAAGCTGGTTGGCGTGGCGCATCGCCCGCACCTTCAGCAAAGATGAAATCCTCGCCATCTATCTCAACCAGAGCTATTACGGCGGATTGGCCTATGGGGTTGAAGCCGCCGCTGCAAACCTACTTTGGCCACCCCCGTCAGCCAACTCACCCTCGCCGAATCCGCCCTACTGGCAGGGGCTGACCCCAAACCCCGCCCTCTACAACCCCTCCTCTACCCCGGGCGGCGCAAGAACGCCAGCAAACAGTCTTGCGTCTCCTGCGCCAAGAAGGGTACATCACGGCCGACGAATACGACCTCGCCCTGCGCCAACCCCTGCGTTATTCGGCCAACCCCTACCCCATCCGCGCCGCTCATTTTGTCATGATGGTGCAATCAGCCCTCGACGACTTGTACACCCCTGAGATGTTGTACGAAAGCGGTGGCCTCATCGTGCGCACCACGCTCAATTTGGATTGGCAAACAGCGGCCGAGGACACCGTTTCCCATCAACTCGAACGGCTTAATGACCCCAACTATGCGGGGATTGGCTCGCAGGCGGACAACGCGGCCGTGGTTGCTCTAGACCCCGCCACGGGGGAAATCGTCGTCCTCGTCGGCAGTCCCGACTTTTTCGACAACGACATCAGCGGCGCCATCAACATGGCCGTGCAACCCCGCCAGCCGGCTCCGCGCTCAAGCCCTTCATCTATGCCTTGGGGATGGAGCCACAAGCGGGCACGTCATCAGCGCGTTTCACGGCCGCCACCATGTTCGTAGACGTGCGCACCAGCTTCACCACCCGCAGAAACCTATGTGCCCGTCAACTTCTCCCGCACCGGCACGGCGTCACCCTGCGCGAGGCGTTGGGTTCCTCGCTGAACATTCCCGCCGTGCAAGCGTTAGACCAGATTGGCATGGAGACCGCCCTCGGCCGTTTGCCCCACTTTGGCTTTGCCCTACCCCGCCGCCCGATGAGTACGACTTGGCGCTCGCCCTTGGCGGCGGCGAAGTAACCCTCCTCGAGCTAACCACCGCCTACGCCATGTTGGCCAACGGCGGCGAACTCATCCCCCCTCGCTTCATCTTAGACATCACCACCGTTGGCGGGGAGGTGCTTTATACCGCGCCCCCCCGCCCCCAACAGGTGTTGGATGAGCGCGTGGCGTGGCCTCTCAGCGATATTCTGAGCGACAACCCGAAGCCCGTCACATCTCTTTTGGACGCAACAGCGTGTTGAACGTGGGGCGCACAGCGGCCGTCAAAACGGGCACCACCAACGACTTTCGCGATAACTGGACAGTTGGCTACACCCCCAGCATCGCCGTCGGCGTATGGGTGGGCAATGCTGACCAATCCCCATGCTGGATGCCACAGGGCTGACGGGCGCAGGCATCTGGCACAACACGTTGCGCCAAATCTTGCGTAACACTCCTGAACAGTTCTTTGAACAACCAAATGGGTTCACCCAACAAACTGTCTGCTACCCGTCAGGGTTGTTGCCCACGGCCGTTTGCCCCTACCAGCAACTGGAATGGTTCATCGCAGGCACGGAACCCACCACGGCCGACACGCTCTATCAGCAACTGTTCCTCGATAAGCTGACAGGTCACCTCGCCACCGAGGCCACGCCTCCCCAAGACCGCATCCAAAAGTTGGTGCTCGATTTGCCCCCCACGGCACAGCCTTGGGCGGAGGCGCAGGGCATTACGTTGTTGAGCCAAGTGCAATTGGGGGATGGGGAGCAGGGGAGCAGGGGGGCAGGGGAGCCAATGACGAATGAGCAAGGACCACCCGCCCGCATCTACCTCCTCTCCCCCGATAACAATCTTACTTATCGCCTCTCCCCTTCCCTACCCGCCGACGCGCAAAGATTGCGGCTGTTGGCCGCGGCCGATTTGCCGTTGGCGGAACTCACTTTTTGGTTAAACGAAGAGCCTTTGGCCACCCTCACGACCGCTCCCTACGAATTCTGGTGGCCGCTCACCCTCGGCCAATTCACCCTCACCGTCACCGCCCGCACCCCAGCGGCGAGCTAGTCCAAGCGCGGCCGTGCAATTTACTGTGCGCGAGGAAGAATAAGTTATTCGTTATTGGTTATTCGTTATTGGGTACAAGTGTGTTTCATTTCGGTTGGTAACACAAAGTTAGTACCTCAACATGTCATTCCGAACGAAGTGAGGAATCCCTAAACGCAGCATTAACCTCAATTTGCAGAGGTTTTAGGGATTCTTCGCTTCACTACTCAGAAACTAGCACAAAACTACTCGAGTGCGGGGTTATGGGTTCAAGACGTAACCCTAACTTTTCTGCACGTTTTTCCAATGCTTTGAGTGCTCTCTCTTGCTGTTGTTGATTGTAAGAATCACTGCCTTGATCTACATAGTCAACGCGATTCTTTAACATGTAGTAGATGATACGTGCCAATTTGTGTGCCGTAGCCACAATCGCTTTAGGTGCCCCGTGACGCTTTGATACGTCGATAAAAGCACCCAAAGCACTCTGGCTACGTATCAAGATTGTGCCGCTACACGTAACGCAGTAGCCACTCGGTTGTTGGTTTTTTTGGTCTGGCGACGCTTAATCTTACCGCCTGTAATGTCATTTTGTGGACATAAACCCAGCCAAGAGGTGAAATGCTTCTCTGTACGCCAGTGGCTCATATCAACGCCAATCTCCGTGATAATGGTCTGCGCCGTTAGCCCATCAATACCATCTATTTGGGTCAAGTCAACGCCCGCAATGCGATATAAAATCGCTGGCAAATCGAAATGAGCTTGATTTTTTACGCGGCTTCTTTGTGAAGAGTTGGGAGGTGTTGCTGATAGCTCTTCTTCCGTCTCTACTGGTTGAATCTCGGTGTACATTTTTTCCACTTCTTTATCGACAGCCATAATTTGCTGCCCATAGGTGTCATACAGTTCGACAGCTTGCTGTAAAGCAAAAAGATGTTCATGACGATAGTTGCCCGTTAGTGCTTTTACAAAATCTTCGGGGCTACACTTGCAACGTGCATGACGGTATTGTAATAAGGTTTGCGGCTCGGTTTCACCAGCCAAGATAGCCCGAATGATGCCCATACCCGTTTCGCCTGTAATATCACTTAGTACACGAGTCAATTGTACATTCATTAGCTCCAAAGCTTTTTGCATATGTTGAATATGGCTAGATCGATACCGTATCAACATATCCCGATGGCGGGCTAACGCACGCACGGCCTGAATTTCTTCGGCTGGATGAAATGTTGCGCAACAGACCGTATGTGTGCAATTGATATAGCCATTGACAATCAGAGATATCTGTTTTACGCCCAGACACATTTTTAAGGTGGTGTGCGTTCACCAAGTAAACTTCAAAGCCACGCTTTTCTAGGATGTCATAAAGAGGAATCCAATAGATGCCAGTTGATTCCATAGCCACTGTTTTGATGCGGCAACTCTTCAGCCAATCAGCCAAGTGGTGTAAATCAACTGTGAATGTACTAAAGCTTTTTATTTGTTGTTCATCGTCAAGGGGTACACAGACATATAGTTCTGATGCCCCGACATCTATTCCCGCAGCGTCTGGTTGTATCTGCTCTAAAACATTGAAATCTATGGCCTTCTGTGTTTGATGTTTCTTGGTGCTCATCGTTTTATGCCTCTTGAACGTTGAATTCGTTTAGACCTGATTATCTTTGTTCAAGCGTAAGCTACTCAACAGGGTCTTGCGGCCACCATTCATAAAACCGTTGATAATCAGAACCACTCTCAGAAACGGGTTCTTAGACACCAATTCAAAGTCGGTCTTAACTGTCTAAACGTAGAGGCATAATATGACATTCACGAGTGGAGTGGGCAAGCTTGTTTCTCGCTTTTTAGAACGGCTTCGGCCGTGGGGGCTCTCAGAATGACAATCTAACCTCTGGGTTTTTTCTTTTTCAACTGAAATGAAACACACCTATTGGTTATTGGTTGCCCATAAGTTGTCCACCACCAACACCAATAACCAGTAACGAGTAACTAATAACCATCCTCTTCTTCTATCCAATCAAACGTTCTGGTAACAGCTTTTTGCCATTGGGCGAACAATTTGGTTGGTGCGGTGCTGGCTGGGTCAGGATGCCACTTCTGCCCCACGCCCCAATTGTCGCGCATCTCGGCCGTGTTCTGCCAAAACCCCACCGCCAACCCGCCGCATACGCCGCCCCAACGCCGTCGTCTCACTCACCAACGACCGAATCACCGCCACTCCCAACACATCCGCCTGAAACTGCATCAACAACTCGTTGTAGACCATCCCCCCATCCACCTTCAACGCCTTCAGCGCCACCCCCGAATCAGCATTCATCGCATCCAACACCTCGCGCGTTTGGAACGCTGTCGCTTCCAACCCGCACCCACTGCACCAACGCTCCCGTGATGGCGATAGAACCTTCCAGTGCATACACGGCCGGTTCCCCCCCCAACTGGTAAGCCACCGTCGTCAGCAACCCATGCTTGGACTGGATAATCTCCCCGCCCGTGTTCAGAATCATAAAACAGCCCGTC
Organism: Candidatus Hadersleviella danica; assembly: GCA_016711405.1. Classification (GTDB taxonomy): domain Bacteria; phylum Chloroflexota; class Anaerolineae; order Promineifilales; family Promineifilaceae; genus Hadersleviella; species Hadersleviella danica. The sequence continues at coordinate 7,179 of JADJSZ010000023.1, forward strand.
CCATAGGTGTTCTTGGCCTCCCCCACCTCAAAACACGCCTGCCCCACTGTTGCCGCCTGCTGGTCGCCCAAATCTCCCGGCGGGGAATACGGCCGCCAAACGGCCGCTTCTTCAGGTATAGCCGTAAATCTCAGATGAAGAGGCGATGCGTGGCAGGAGGGCGAGGGGCACACCACGGCCGCGCAAATCGCCTCATCCCACTGCAACGTCTGCAAATCCATCAGCAACGTCCGGCTGGCATTGGTCACATCCGTCACATGGATGCGCCGTCCGCGCGCCCCTGTCAGGTTCCAAATCAGCCAGCTGTCCGTGTTGCCAAAAAGGCGTGGTTCCAGGTCCTCGGCCGCTTCGCGCACGGCGGCACGTTATCCAGCAAACAGCGCATCTTTACCTTGGAGAACAAGTGGCCAGCGGCACCCGGTTTAGGCGCGGAACCTGTCTCGGCGCCTTCGGCCGCCGTTCCGCACAAATCTTGTCCGTGCGCGTGCCTTGCGACACAATGGCATGGTGCAACGGCTGGCCTGTGCGCTTGTCCCACACCACCGTTGTCTCGCGCTGGTTGGTAATGCCCACGGCCGCCAACTCAGCGGCCGTTAGCCCCCGCCGTGCTGATGGCTTCGCGCACCACCTCTTACGTGCGCGTCCAAATC
>JADJSZ010000024.1 GCA_016711405.1 Candidatus Hadersleviella danica
CCTATAGACCCCCATAGGAGGCATTTTTTGAAAAAATCAGCCCCTATAGGACCCCCATAGGGGACGTTTTTGGAAAAAACAGCCCCTATAGACCAGCCAACCCATCACCGCCGCCGCGCCAGAACCCCCAACCCCACCAACAACCCCACCCCACCGCCAATAAAACAACCGCCACGGCCGTTCCCCCCCCCTCATCCGCCACCACAGCCACCACCGCTGGCACAACCGTCGCCACGGCCGTCCCCGTCGCCGCTACCGTACTCGTCCCCGTCGGCACAGGAGTCATCGTCGGGGTCATCGTCGCCCGTCGCTGTCGCCGTCGGACTAGCCGTCGGCGTTTCCGTCGCCGTCGCCGTCGGGCTAGGGATGGGCGTAGCCGACGGCAACGGCGCCAACGTCGGCGTGGCCGTCGCCAACGGCAACTCATCCGCCGCCTGCACCACATACACGGGCGGCCCCCCCACCATGCAATAATCCCCGCCGTTTGCAAACACCACCCCCCGCCAACTCCACCACAAACACCCCATTCTCGGGGCGCACCGTGCGCCGATTGCCCCACAAATCCACCACCACGGCCGTCTCCCCCGTCGCCACCACCTCCGCCATTTGCGGGGCGGGCAAGCGCGAAAACAGCACCGTCGTCGTCTGCTCAATCTGGTTCAGTTGGATAATCCCCACCGCATCCCAGCGCAGGCGCACGGCCGTTTGCGTCTCCGCCATGTAGCGCGTGGCCACCTTCAGCGCATTAAACGCCGGGCGACGGCTGTTATCCCCCCGCAACAAGCCAAATGGCTCGGGGTTCGCGGCGCGGTCCCCCTCCAAATCCTTCATTTTATAGATGGCTACCCGCTCCGCCCCGGCCGCCAGAGCCACGGCCAACACCTGCGGCATAAACGCCGCCTGCTCCCCCGTCGAAACCCGAAAGGTGTAATTGGGCACGGGCCATGTGCTGTCGTCGTGCGGCGGCGCGTTCGTCTCCACCAGCCAGATGGGTTTCTCGATGCCGCGCTCGCTCATCAACAGCCGAAACTCGCCCAGCACGTTGTAAATCATGTCGGGCTGGAAGTAGAGATGGGCGGTGGCTACATCGAAGTAGTAGTTGTACGCCTCCGCTTGCGGGTCGGCCGCCAACTCGTCCAGCAACAGCCCCATGTATTGCGGCCGTCCATATTGCGCATCCCAAAAATAGGTAAACGCGGCCAAATGCACCGAGGCGTTGGGGTTGGTCGCCCGCGCCACCATGTAGGCCGTCTTTTGCAATTGGGCAAAATCGGCCACTGTGCCATCCCACGTGTGGCCGGGGGTGTTTTTGTCCCAAATATCGGGTTCGTTCCAGATAATCCACTGGTCAATGCGCCCCTCATAGCGGCCGACTGCCTCGCGCACAAAGCCCGCCCACAAGTTCTGCGGGTCGTCGGGCGGCAAGTACAGGCCCAGCGGCAGGCCATTCTCGTCCCGCGCCCACTCGGGCAGGCCGATGAGCAGGCCGACGATGTCTCGCCCTTGCGTCAATTCCCGCTCGATACGGCCGTCGCTCACCTTGGGGTTCCACTCCTCAGGGCCGTTCGGTTGCACCTCCGCCCACTGGAAGCGGATGCGCGTCCATGCCGCGCCCACTTCGGTAGCATCCACAGGCGCTTCGTAGCTTTCCACCACCCCAAACCGCCAATCGGCCGTGGGCGGCGCGGGCGTGGGGGTGGGGGTTGGCGTTTCTTGGGCGGCCACGGCCGCTGGCCACCACAGGCTCATAAACAATAAAACAACAATTTTGTGCCAATTTTTCATGGGCGAAATTATACTCACAACGACCATAAACTGGTGTATCAGTCTATTGGTCTACTCGTATATTCAAATACACAATACACCAATACACGCACAATGAAGTTTAATGAGCGAGGGAGTGACAATTAGCACCTGACTTTTGCCCCAGAACGGCCTACGCTGAAAAGAGGGAGCAAGGAAGGTTCCCCATGAAAGCAAATTGGTTGCGATACCTCTTGTTCGGCATGGGTTTTGGGCTGATGGCTTGTGGGGCAAGCACGGCCGTGCCGACCGCCACCCCTCTGCCCCACCCGCCCACACCCACCAGCCCCGGCCACAATCACCCAGCCTGCCCCAACACCTACAACCCCGCCTGCCACACAGGAGCCAACGGCCGTGCCCCAACCCACCCTCATCCCACTGCCCACGGCCGCCCCCACCCTTGTGCCCCCCCCGACCCGTCCCACGCCCCTGCCTCCGCCCACCAGCACCTTATCCCCCACCCCAGACGTGCTCTACTTCCGCACCAATGTCACCACGGCCGACCCCGGCCAACTTATCCAGTTGGAATGGGCCAGTGTCGGCGCCACCAAAGCCACCCTTGGTCACATGTTTGACGGCCGCCTCACCATAACGGAGTGGGATTTGCCCCCCACGGGGGTGTATGCGTATCCCATCCCCACTTACCAGCGCAACCAGATTATCTTCTTCTTATCCGTCGAAGATAGCCTTGGCCAGTGGGATTCGGCGGGTTTCACCCTGCTGTTAACCTGCCCCGATGCGTGGTTCTTCGCCCCTGCGCCCGATAGTTGCCCCACTGGGCCAGCACGCCTTTCGGCAGGAGCCGAACAGCAGTTTGAGCATGGCTGGATGCTGTGGGAAGCGGCCGAACAGCGCCTTTACATTCTCTTCGACAGTGGCTCGCCCCGCTGGCAGGTGGTGGCCGATAGTTGGCAGGAGGGAGAACTAATTTGCCAAATAGACCCCGTCCCCGCAGGGTTGATTCACCCCACGCGGGGCTTTGGCAAGGCGTGGTGCAACGAGCTGGGCTTACGCGAACGGTTGGGCTGGGCGGTGGGCGAGGAGGTGGGAGGGTATGAGACGGCCGTGCAATCAACCGCCTTAGACCGCTACAACACGCTCTATGTTCGAGCGGCCGATGGCGGGGTATGGCAATTGCTCCCCGAACGCAGTGGCTGGGAAAAACTCGGCCGTCCCGAATAGAGCATATACCTTTCATGGTCATAATCTGGCATTTTGTTTATTGGTGTACTGGTGTATTTGTGTATTTTGATACACGAGTACACCAATAAACTTATACACCAATATCAAATATCAGTTTATGGACGTTGTGTGTATAGATAAACCAAAAAGCTCGCTTGCGGGCATTGCCTGCAAGCGAGCTTTTTGGTTGTTGTCTACCGAGAAGTGGTCTGGATAGAGTGGTTACTTGACTTCCACGGTCGCGCCGGCCGCTTCCAGCTTGGCTTTGGCGTCGGCCGCCACTTCCTTGCTGACAGCTTCCATGAGCGTGCCCATGTTGTCCACTGCGTCTTTCGCTTCTTTCAACCCAAGGTTGGTCAAAGCACGGACTTCCTTAATGACGTTGATCTTCTTGTCACCAACGGCCTTCAGGATAACGGTGAACTCAGTTTGTTCTTCTACTTCTTCAACAGGAGCGGCCGAGCCACCACCAGCAGGCATCATCATGCCCATAGCCATTGGTGCGGCGGCGCTAACGCCCCATTTTTCTTCCAACATTTTGGTCAGCTCGGCCGCTTGCATAAGGGTCAAACTGCTCAGGTCTTCAACGAGTTTTGCTAAATCTGCCATGTTATTACTCTCCCAATCTGTGTAGATTGTCTTTTAGATAGATTTGGTGGCTTATTGCCCAGTTCAGTCGCCCTTAGGCGGCCGCACTGGCCTCATCCTTCTTCGCATAAGCGTCAATTACATTCACCACTTGGCGGATACCGCCAGCGACGACCGAAGCGATATTGCGGGCTGGGGCACTTAAGATGCCCAGCAATTGACCACGTAATTGATCGAGCGAGGGCATATCTGCCAACGCCTTCACTTGGTCGGCCGTGAGCAAGTCATAGCCAAATACCCCGCCCTTCACCTGTAGCTTCTCTTCCTTCTTCGCAAATTCGGTCAGCGTCTTAGCCAACGCTGGCGCTTCACCAAGGGAAAAAGTCGCCATCACCTGTTGGTTCAACAGGTTGGTGGGGACTGGACGGCCAGCTTGCTCAAGGGCAATGCGCAACAATGTGTTTTTGGCGACAAAAACAGCACCATTCGCCTTGCGAGCCTCTTTCCGCAACGTCTCCATCGTCTTCACACTCATACCGGTATATTCGGCAACAAAGACTGCGTCGCTCTTGCCGAGCATATCCACGTATTGTGCAACCAACTCTTCCTTGCGTTTTCTTGTGATAGCCAAAGTTATCACCTCCCACTTCTGAATAGTTGGGGAATTAACCCAAAAAAAAACCTCGTCCCACAAAATGGCACGAGGTTTGACAACAACAACTTAAAAGCAGACACGACAGCCCACAAAGGGCATGAAGTGCGAAATGCTTGTTTTGTTCTCAGCCTCGGTTGGAAATTAAGTCGCAGGGCGACACCAACTGTCTCTGGTGGAGAAAATTTGCTATGCGTTTGTAAAGTCTAGTTTGTAGAAGCGACTCGTGTCGCCATTAAGAACGGCCGAAGCCGTATTTCGACTGCTAAATTAGAACCCAGCGTCGGAGACATCCAACTTAATGCCGGGGCCCATTGTGTTGGCCATGGTGATTTTCCGCACATACGAACCCTTGATGGTATCGGGCTTGTTGCGCTTCACGGCCTCTAGCAACGTATCTAAGTTCTCGCGCAGTTTGATGGGGTCAAAGCTCGCCTTGCCAATAGGGGCATGGATGTTGCCTGTGCGGTCAACGCGGAATTCCACGCGCCCTGCTTTCGATTCGGTGATAACCCGTGGCAAATCTTCGCCGGGAACGACGGTGCCAGCTTTGGGGTTGGGCATCAACCCACGAGGGCCAAGAACACGGCCGAGACGGCCGACGGTGCCCATCATCGAAGGGACAGCCACGGCCACATCAAACTCGAACCAGCCATCTTGAATTTTCTTAACTGTTTCCGCATCGGCGATGTAATCAGCGCCTGCTTCGAGGGCGATGCGGGCATCTTCCCCTTCGGCGAAAACCAATACGCGCACATCTTTGCCCAAACCGTGGGGCAAAACCACCACATCGCGTACCATTTGGTCTGCTTTGCGGGGGTCCACCCCGAGCCGCATGTGAACTTCTACGGTGGGGTCAAATTTGGTGACGGCCGTTTCCTTAATCAGTTTAACCACTTCATCGCGGGTATACTGTTTGTCGTGGACGACTTTGGCCGCCGCTTCTAAATACTTTTTGCCTCGTTTTGCCATGATTTCCTCCAAGTGGTTATGACGGTTGGCGAACCAACCTCCCACTCATTTAATAATTAGTCAACAATGGTTAGACCCATGCTCCGTGCTGTGCCAGAAATAATATTAAACGCCCCTTCGATATCGGTGGCATTTAAATCGGGCATTTTGGTTTCGGCAATTTCGCGTACTTGAGCACGCGTAATCGTGCCAACTTTGGTTTTGTTGGGCACAGCCGAGCCGCTTTTGACACCAGCCGCCAACTTGAGCAATTCGGCCGCAGGCGAAGTCTTGAGCACAAAGGTAAAGCTACCATCGGCAAAGACTGTTACTTCGACAGGCACAACTTGGCCAACTTGGTTGGCTGTGCGGGCGTTGTACTCCTTACAAAAACCCATCAAGTTGATACCTTGGGGGCCTAAGGCTGTACCAATGGGGGGGGCTGGAGTTGCCTTACCACCCTTAATCTGAATCTTGACAATCGCTTTAATTTTCTTAGCCATCTTTATTTTCTCCGGGAGTACTGGCGCTTTTCATTTAGAAAAGCTCCTCCTATATGAAATTACATTTTTTCGACATGTAAAAAGTCTAATTCAACAGGCGTTTCACGGCCGAAGAACGACACCAACACCCGCACCTTGGCGCGAGCCGTGTCAATTTCTTGTACTGAACCTGTAAAATCTTTGAATGGCCCCGTGCCAATCCGCACTTTTTCCCCAATTTGGAAGTCGAACTTCATCTTGGGTGCTTCCGCTTCCATGCGGTTCATAATTTTGGCAACTTCATCGGGGAGTAAGGGAGTTGGGTCATTGCCCATCCCCACAAAGCCTGTCACACCCGGCGTGTTGCGTACCACATACCACGATTCTTCGGTCAGAATCATCTGCACCAAAATGTAGCCGGGGAAAACGCGCTTTTCGACTTCACGCCGCTTGCCATCTTTGATTTCGATTTCGATTTCGGTGGGCACAATGACATCAAAAATTTTGTCTTGCATCCCCATCGAATCAATGCGCTGTTCCACGCTGTGGCGCACTTTGTTCTCATAGCCCGAATAGCAATGGACGACGTACCATGCTCGGCCGTCACTATTCTCTGGGCTACCGCCCAAACCTAGCGCGTTGGTTTTTTCGTCCAATGATTCGTTGCTCATGTTGCTTACCTGTCTAGCTCCGCCTATCGCTTGTATCTTAGTTGAAGGGCTGTCGTAACCTATGCCCCAACGATAAAGCTAATAAGAGCCTGTAACCCTTGTGACCACAAGAAATCTAAGATGCCCAAAAATAGGGCGAATGCGGCCGTGAACGCAATGACAATGGCCGTCAACCGTTGCGCCTCGGCGCGACTTGGCCATGTCACCTTGCTCATTTCGCCGCGAGTTTCTCGTACATAACGAGAAAATGTGGATTCAACTTTTTCTTTTTCACCACCGTTGGGGTCAACTTTTTGACTGCCCCGGTGCGTTTTTTGGGTTCAGACTGCTCAGTCATACATTTCCCTTTTGCAATTTTCACGGCAGTGCTGTTTGCCAGACACTGCCGTGAAAATTGGTTAATCTTCGATTTTGATTGCCTTAGCAGGAAGAACAGGACTTGAACCTGCAACCTGCGGTTTTGGAGACCGCTGCTCTGCCAATTGAGCTATCTTCCTAGAAAAATACAGTTTTTCAAGTATAACCGACTTCGTTTGTTTCGTCGAAAAAGAGGGGATTGGTTTTGACAATCCCCTCTTTTGGGATACAGACGAAAATAGGTTAGGCGATAATCTTGGTGATAACACCCGCGCCGACAGTCAGGCCACCTTCGCGGACAGCGAAACGGCTACCATCTTCCAAAGCGACAGGCACAATCAACTTCACTGTCAACTTCACGTTGTCGCCGGGCATAACCATCTCCACACCTTCTGGCAAAGTCACTTCACCCGTCACATCCATCGTGCGGATGTAGAATTGCGGCCGATACCCGTTGAAGAATGGCTTATGACGGCCGCCTTCATCGCGTTTCAACACGTACACTTCACAGGTGAATTCGGTGTGGGGGGTGATGGAACCGGGCTTGGCCAACACTTGGCCGCGCTCGATGTCATCGCGCTTGATACCGCGCAGGAGCAAACCAGCATTGTCGCCCGCTTCCACGGAATCCAAAATCTTGTGGAACATTTCCATGGAGGTGACGATGACTTTGCGGGTGGCTTCGGCCAAGCCGACGATTTCGATTTCTTGGCCAGCCTTCAACACGCCACGCTCGACACGACCTGTCACCACAGTGCCGCGCCCCTGAATGGAGAACACGTCTTCCACTGGCATCAGGAATGGTTTGTCCATCGCCCGCTCAGGTTGGGGAATGTACTCATCCACGGCCGCCATCAATTCATAGATGGGTTGGTACTCGGGGGCATTTGGGTCTTTGCTCTCGCTCTCCAACGCCGCCAACGCACTGCCGCGAATAATGGGGGTCTCGTCGCCGGGGTACTCGTATTGGCTGAGCAGTTCGCGCAGTTCCAATTCGACAAGCTCGAGCAACTCCTCGTCGTCCATCATGTCTACTTTGTTCAGGAAGATGACCATGGCGGGTACTTCGACCTGACGAGCCAGCAAGACATGCTCGCGGGTTTGGGGCATCGGGCCATCGGGGGCACTCACCACCAAAATAGCGCCGTCCATCTGCGCCGCACCTGTGATCATGTTTTTGATGTAGTCACGATGGCCGGGGCAGTCTACGTGGGCGTAGTGCCGTTTTTCGGTTTGGTACTCCACATGGGAGATGGCGATTGTAATACCACGAGCGCGTTCTTCGGGCGCGTTGTCAATTTGGTCGAAGGCGGAGAAATCCGCAAACCCTTTCAGGGACAGTGCCTTGGTAATCGCGGCCGTCAACGAGGTCTTGCCGTGGTCAACATGACCGATTGTGCCGATATTGGCATGTGGCTTCTCACGTGAAAATTTTTCTTTGCCCATAACGATGCAACCTCAATATGTCTATGCTAGGTGAACCAATTATTTTTGCTTTTACAACAACAACCCGCTCGCCCCCCTTAGGGAACCAGCGGGATGACGAAGCCCACGATGGGGATTGAACCCATGACCTCATTCTTACCAAGAATGCGCTCTGCCTCTGAGCTACGTGGGCATGACTATGACGATGCCAAATAAGGCTGGGAGTTAAAGAGTGGGCCAGGTAGGACTCGAACCTACGAAGGCGTAGCCAGCGGATTTACAGTCCGCCCCCTTTGCCGCTCGGGACACTGACCCATATCTAAATACTGCGAAGCCCCCTAAGCCAACAATGGGACTTGAACCCATAACCTATGCTTTACAAAAGCATTGCTCTGCCAATTGAGCTATGTTGGCACAATAGGTTGTTGACAATTGGCTAGATGCAAGAGAGAAGTATAGTAACTGTGCAAGCATTCGTCAACTTTTTGCTAGGTAAATTCGCTATTTGTGTATTCTACCTCTTGGAACAGAGTTAGGTACAATACGGCCGAGATTGAATTTTCCCCCCTGAGTCCTGTTTCCCAACCCCCCTATGGATCCCATTGAAGAAATAAAAAGTCGGCTGGACATCGTGGACATTGTCTCCGAAAGTGGGGTGCAATTGCGCCGTTCGGGGCGGTCTTACACGGGTTTGTGCCCTTTTCACAGCAACACGCGCACACCCTCCTTTGTGGTCTTTCCCGAGACGCAGGGGTGGCACTGCTTTGGCGCGTGTGCCGAGGGGGGGGATGTGTTCAGCTTTGTGATGAAAAAGTACGGCTGGGATTTTCGGGAGGCTCTCGAACAACTGGCCAAGCGAACAGGGGTGCAACTGGAGGAGCGCAAACCAAGTTTTGGGTCGCAAGATGGGGCGGAGAGCCATCTGCACGATTTGATTGAGGCGGCGGCCGATTATTTCCACCAACTCTTCCTCCATGCCCCCCAAGCGGAACCAGCGCGGCAATATGTGGCCAAACGCGGCCTGACCGATACGACCATTGGCGAGTTTCAGATTGGCTTTGCGCTCGAGGCGTGGGACGCTTGTCGCACCCACTTTATGAACCAAGGGTACAAAGAGCAAGAAATGCTCGATGTCGGTTTGCTGACGGAAAACCCCGAAAATTTCAGGCGGTACGACCGTTTTCGCAATCGGCTGATTATCCCCATTCGGGATGGCAACGGCCGTGTTGTCGGCTTTGGGGCGCGCACGCTCGACCCCGATGGCCTGCCCAAATACCTCAACTCCCCCCAAACCCACCTGTTTGACAAAAGCCACCTGCTTTACGGCTTTGACATGGCCAAACGGCACATTCGCGAAGCGCGGCAGGTGGTGATTGTGGAAGGGTACATGGATGTCATTCAGGCGTGGCAGGCGGGTTTTCGCAATGTGGTGGCGCAGATGGGTACGGCTCTGACCGAGGAACAGTTGCACCTGCTCAAGCGGGTGACGAAGCGGTTTGTCATTGCGCTGGACGCGGATGCGGCGGGGGCCAAGGCGACCTTGCGCGGCCTCGAAGTGGCGCGGCAAACGCTCGACCGCGAGGTGGAGGTGCTGTTTGACCCACGCGGCCTAACCCGCCATGAGGGGCGGTTACAGGCGGATATTCGCATTGTGACCTTGCCGCCGGGTGATGACCCCGACAGCATTATTCGCCGCACCCCTGAGCTGTGGCCGCGCATTTTGGAACGCGCTAAACCTGTGGTGGAGTATGTTGTGGGGGTGCTCACGGCCGACCTCGACCTGAGCGATATTCGCGCCAAAGAGGAGATTGCCAAACAGATTCGGCCGCTGATTGAAGATGTGGCCAGTGTGGTGGAGCGCGACCATTACTGGCAAATGCTCGGCCGTGTGTTGGGCGTAGATGACAAGCTCTTGCGCCAAATCCCCTCGGCCGAGAGCAGGCGTACCCCACCACCACCCACCCCATCAGCCCAGCAAGCCCCGCCGCCCAAAACCAAATCGGCTTTGTTGCGCAATAAGCAACAGGCGATGCGCGGCAAGCAGAGCCATTTTTTGACCCATTGCTTGTTTACGCCCGCTTTGCTCGGCCAAGTCGATGCCTTGCTAGAAGCACATGGGGAGCCACCTGTCGCGGCGCGGGATTTTGCCAATGTGGAGGAGCAGGTGATTTTTGCGGCTCTGCGCCAGCAACCTGATTTGGTGCAGGGCAATGGCTGGCGCACGCTGGATGGGAGCTTGCACCAGCGTTTGGAGGGGTTGTTGTCTCAGCCACCCACGGCCGAACCGAGCCAGATTAAGCTGATTGAGGCGTTGGTGCTTTCGGTGTTGGATTGGCGGGCGGAAAAGCTGAAGCAGTTCAACAAAGAATTGGGGCAGTTGCTCAGGAGCAGAGCGACCCTGAATCTATTACCCAATATGCCCAGCAAAATGCGGCTCTGAGCCAACATATTCGGCGGCTAGATAAGGCGCGGGGGGCACTTTCGGCGATGGCCAAGCGGCAGTTGGAGAATCGGCCGAGGCGGTAGGGAGCAGGGGAGCAGGGGAGAGGGAGAGGAGCAGGGCGGGGGAGAAGCGGCAACCACCAATCACAAATGACCCGTGACAAATGACCAATGACAAATGACAAAATTGGTAGTTGACAAACGCCACCTCCCAAATTAAACTTTTGCAATCATTGTAATAATTTAGAATGGTTAACCAAGGTTGAACGATGGAAGATTATGAAATAGCGGATGAATTTGTGATTGAGGATTTAGAAACCCTCAAAGTGCTGACTGATAATTTGCGGGTGCGGATTTTGCGGACATTCGGCCGTGAGCCGCGCACGGTGAAAGAGATTGCTGAAAGGCTGGATATGCCCCAAGCCAAGCTCTATTACCATGTCAATATGCTCGAGAAGCACGCCATCATTAAGGTGGTGGAGACCCGCATTGTTTCGGGCATCATCGAAAAGCTGTACAGTGTGACGGCCAAATCTTATCGGCCGGGGGCGGGGCTGTTATCGGCCGTTGCCCCCAGCGATGAGCAATCCCAAATGGAGGCGATGCTTCATAGCGTGATGGAAGCGGCGCGGGAAGATTTGCGCCACAGCTTGGCCAAGGGCAGAGCCAGCTTAGACGACCAAGCCTTGCTCGCCCAAAAGGTGCAAATCGCTTACCGCACCCTCTACCTGACCCCCGACGCGCTTGAGGAGTTCCACAGTGAATTCGAGGAGTTGCTCAAACGCACGGGAAGCAAATCTCGCACCCCTACCCCCGACGAAAAAACCTACAACTTCTTCTATCTTCACTTTCCTGATGGGGAATAGGGGGGGTGTCACTGGTCATTTGTCACTGGTCATTTGTGGCTGATGGCTATTGCTTCTCCTCCGCTCCTCTGCCCCTCTGCTCCCCCTCCCCTGCACCCCCTCTCTTACTCTCCCCTCCCCTTACCATGAAAACAAAACCCTCCCCCTCCATGTCTTCCTTCTGGCTCCTCTGGAGTGGCCAAGCGATTTCGTTGTTTGGTAGCCAGTTGGTGCAATTTGCCCTTATTTGGTGGCTGACCCAAAAAACTGGGTCGGGCACCGTCTTATCTACGGCCGTTCTCGTGGGCATTGTGCCCCAAGTGGTGCTTGGTCCGATTATTGGCGCACTGGTAGACCGTTGGAACCGCCAGCGCATTTTGTTTATGGCCGATACGGCCGTGGCCTTCGCCTCGCTCTTTCTGGCCGTGCTGTTTGGGCTGGGCATCGCCGAAATATGGCATGTTTTCGCCATTTTGTTTGTGCGGGCGTTGGGCGGCGCCTTCCACGGCCCCACCATGATGACCAGCACCGCCCTTATGGTTCCCCCTGAGCAATTGACCCGCATTCAGGGGGTGAACCAAACCCTGCAAGCGGGGTTAACCGTCGTTTCGGCGCCGCTCGGGGCACTCTTGTTGGGCGGGATAGGGGTGATGGGGATGCTTGTTTTGGATGCGGTGACGGCCGTGTTTGCCATCCTGCCCCTGTTCTTCATCGCCATTCCCCAGCCGCCTAAAGAACCCATCCAAGATAAAAAGCCATCCCTGTGGCGCGAAATTGGGGCAGGAATGCGCTATGTGTGGATACGGCCGGGTCTGCTCGGCCTGATTGGCATGGCCGCCCTGATTAACTTTTTGCTCATGCCCGCCATGTCTCTCGTCCCGCTTCTCGTCCAAACCCATTTCAACGGTGGGGCGATGCAATACGCCATCCTCGAAAGCATGATTGGCCTTGGCGCTCTGGCGGGCGGGGTGAGCCTTGGCGTGTGGGGGTGGCTTTCGGCGGCGCATTTACACGGTTTTGGTGGGCATTGGGGGGATTGGCGTGGGGGTGCTGGTGTTAGCCGTTGCTCCCAGCCATCTGTTTATCATGGGCGTGGCGGGCATGACTTTTACAGGAGTGATGATGGTTTGGGCGAATGGCTCGCTGGCGGCCATTATGCAAGCCACTGTCGAGCCGAGCTATCAGGGGCGGGTGTTCACCTTGCTGGGCACATTGGCCACGGGCATGGCTCCCATCGGCCTCATCATTGCTGGCCCTGTGGCCGATTTATGGGGGTGCATTTTTGGCTGGTGACAGGGGGGCTGATGTGTTTGGGGATGGCGGTCGTGGGCTTCGCCTCCACCCATGTGCGCAATGTGGAACAGGTGGGGGTGGAGGTAGAGACGGCCGTGGCGTTATAATGGGTTACTGGTTATTCGTTATTGGTTATTGGTTGCTGGTGTGGCAAAGTAACGAGTAACCAGTAACGAATAACCAATAACACCCACTATGAACTTTCATCCTATCCCCCTTGCCGAGGCTGAGGGCAAGATACTCGGCCATAACATCGCGGGGGCAGACGGCCGTCGCGCCCTCCGCAAAGGGAAACCGCTGACGGCCGCTGACCTTGCCTTGCTCCACCAACTCGGCCGCGAAATGGTGTATGTGGCCGAAATTGGGGGGGAAGATGTGCTGGAAAACGGGGCGGCCGAGCGCATTGCCACGGCCGTGGGGGGAGCCAACCTCACTTTGTCCAAAGCGCTAACGGGGCGGTGCAACCTCCATGCGGCCACGCTGGGCCTTTTGCGCATAGACGAGGAGCGACTGGTGCAACTCAACCTGTGCGAGGCGGTGACGCTGGCCACCTTGCCCAACCACAGCGTCGTTCGGCCGCGCCAAATGGCGGCCACGCTCAAAATCATCGCCTACGCCATTCCCGAAAACGAAGTGCAGGAAGCAGAAACCATCGGCCGTGAAGTTCGGCCGCTCCTCCACGTATCTGCTCTGCCCGCCCGCCGCGTTGGGCTGATTCTCTCGGGGTCGCCCACGGCCGAGGCGCAAATTGTGGCCAGCTTTAGCAAGGCGCTCGAGATACGCTTGCAAAATTGGGGTTCCAGCCTCGCCCAAATAGATTTTGTGCCGCTCGAAGACCTGCACGGCGAAATGGCCCTCGCCGAGTTAATTGCCCAACAAATTGCGGCCGGCATCGAACTGATTATTTTGGCGGGCGAGACGGCCATTATGGACAGATACGACATTGCCCCGCGAGCGGTGGAGCGGGCGGGCGGCCGTATTACCTGTTTTGGTGCGCCTGTTGACCCCGGCAACCTGCTCATGTTGGCGCGACACGGCCGTGTGCCCATCATCGGTGCGCCGGGGTGCGCCCGTAGCCCCAAGCAAAACATTGTGGATTTAATCATTCCCCGCTTGCTGGCAGGTGATTATTTGACCAAAATGGATATAGTTAGGCTGGGTCACGGTGGCTTGCTCGAAGATGTGCCCGAACGCGGCCGACCGCGTAAACTCAGTTAAGAGTGCTGAGTGCTGAGTGCTCATTCGGGTATAAATGCTGAGTGCGCCATTCACAATTAACGATTCACAATTCACAATTCCCCTCCCCATGCCTTTCCAAACCATAGACGACCTCCAAGCCGCTTTGCGCCAACAAACTTATATTGCCGATAGGGGATTGGCCACGGCGCTTTTTTTGGCGTTGAAATTGCAACGGCCGTTGTTTCTCGAAGGGGAACCCGGCGTGGGCAAAACCGAAATCGCCAAAGTTATCACCAATCTGCTCGACACCACCCTGATTCGTCTGCAATGTTATGAGGGGTTGGATGTGAGCCAAGCGGTGTATGAGTGGAATTACACCCGCCAAATGATGCACATTCGCTATTTGGAATCGCAAAAGGTGCAATTTGATGAGGCGGAACTGTTCAGCGAGGCGTTTTTGCTCAAACGGCCGCTCCTGCAAGCCATCGAAGCGAGTGACGACAAGGCCCGCGTCTTGCTGATTGACGAAGTAGACCGCAGTGACGAGGAATTTGAGGCGTTTTTACTGGAGATTCTGTCTGATTTTCAGGTGACAGTGCCCGAAATCGGCACCATCAAGGCCAAACACCGCCCTGTGGTCATTCTCACCTCCAACCGCACCCGCGAAGTGCATGATGCGCTCAAGCGGCGATGCCTTTATCATTGGATTGATTACCCCACCTTCCAAAAAGAGCTGGAAATTGTGCAGGCCAAAGTGCCCACGGCCGCCGACGACCTCGCCCGCCAACTGACAGCTTTCATCCAAGAGTTGCGCGAGGTAGATTTATATAAAGTGCCCGGCGTGGCCGAAACGATAGATTGGGCCACCGCCCTCGTCGCCCTCAACCAAACAGCCCTCAGCGAAAGCATCGTCCGCGACACACTGGGCGTGATTCTGAAATACCAAGATGACGTGGACAAAGTGCAAAGCAGTATCTTCCAACAGGTTTACAGCCGCGCCATGAGCAAATAGCTGTAAGCCGTAAGCTGTAAGCCAATCCGCAATCCGCAATCCGCAATCCCCAATCCCCAATCCTATGCCTCACCGTGCGCTTCCCCTCACTTTTCGTTTTGATGACACTCACAATTTGCTGACCTTGGCGCGGGCGGGGGAATCGGCCGCGATTATTGGCCTGAGCGGGGTGGGTAAGTCGAACTTTTTCACCCATGTGGCCAACCCGGCCGTGCAACGGCACCATCTGGGAAGCACGGCCGAGAACCTCTTGCTGGTCTGCATCAACTGCCACTACGCGGCCGATTTCACCAGCCGAAGCCTCTACAGCCTCATCTTAGAGCAGTTAGAGGCCATCCCCCAACTCACGGCCGAGCAACGCCAAGCCGTGCAACAACACCACGAAACCCTGCTCTCCACAGGGGATGATAAGCTCCGGGCGCAACGCTATTTTAAACTGGCCATCCGCACCATTTTGGCCGATACCCAATTCCAATTGGCCTTCTTCTTCGACCAATTTCAGGATGTGTACCAGCAGGCGGATTCCCGCTTTTTTGCCCACCTGCGCGGCTTGCGCGATGAGTACAAATACCGGCTCTGTTATTTTATTTTCAGCCGCTATTTGCCCGACACGCTGGAAGACCCCGACCGCGAGGAGTTTGGCGAGCTATTCCTGAGCCACACCTATGGCTTAAAGCCGTATAACTTAGACGATGCGGCGACTCAGTTGCATCGCTTTAGTCGCCGCTACCAATTTCCAGCTCCTACTTCTGAGCTAATTGCCCAGATTCATTATCTGACAGGTGGGCACAATGGCATGTTGCGGGCGGTTTACATGGCTATCGCCCCCCAAGAAGAGCAATTGCCGGCCGAAGTAAATGAAGCGGTGGCCAAATTGCTCACTTACCCGCCTATTGCGGCCGAAGTTCACAAAATTTGGTACAGCCTGACCTATGCCGAGCAGTTGGTTATTCACCACATTGTGCGCCAGCAAACAACGGGCGAGCCGCTGAATGCGGCCGTGGTTCACCAGATGCAGTTGAAGGGATTGTTGGCCAACACGGCCAACCCGCCGCTGGTCAACATTCCACTTCTTGCCCATTTGGCCAGCCAGCAAGAGTTTAGCCAAGAGCTTGTTGCCTTTGACCCGCAAACCCAACGGGTAAGCATCCTCGGCCGTTCGGCTCCCCCCTTCACTCCCATCGAATTGCGAATTTTCCAAATGTTGTATGACCGAGCAGGGGAGTTGATTAGTAGCCAAGAGATTTGCCAAACTGTGTGGAACGATTTGGGGGCGGATTCGGCTCTCAAGACGAACATCCGCCGGCTCCGCAAAAAAATCGAGCCAGACCCCACCACCCCCCGCTTTTTGCTCACCCAACATGGGCTAGGGTATCAGCTGAATTTGGAGTAAACGGCCGTGCTTTTTTTGACTGGGGACAAGGGACTGGGGACGATTGGTGACCACCAGTCCCTTGTGTCCCTCGTCCCTATTTTTAAGCTGGCTTGAACCATGCTGTTTTATCAGTCCGCCAGACGTGTCCACGCAGGAGTTAGTTCATGCAATTTCCACTTACACTGTCCTTTAAGAAAATCGCCCTGTCCCCCCAAATCACTGTGACCGATGCACAGGGGCAACTTTTGTTTTATGTCAAGCAAAAATTGTTCAAACTGAAGGAAGCTGTCACCGTTTTTGCCGATGTGGAACAAACGCAACCGCTCTACACCATTTCGGCCGACCGTGTGATAGATTTTTCGGCGCGTTACCAATTCAATGATACGGCGGGCAACCCATTGGGTTCTATCAAGCGCCAAGGCATGAAATCCATCTGGAAATCCCATTACGAGGTGTATGATGGGGAACAACTTGTGGCCCATATCCAAGAGGAAAATGCGTGGATTAAAGTCCTTGATGGGTTGTTCAACGAAATTCCGATTGTGGGGCTGTTCACAGGCTATTTGTTCAACCCCACCTACCTCATTACCCGCCCCGATGGCACTCTGATAGTGCGCTTGAAGAAACAACCCGCTTTTTTTGAGAGCCAATTTACGATTGAGGAGGCGGAGGACATTAACGAAACGGCCGAGCTTCGCACAGTTTTGGCCATTATTATGATGACCCTCCTCGAGCGCACACGCGGGTAAGTTCAGCCCGTAAAAGAACTTTTGTTCTTGTTTTTTCGTGTGAATTTTGTTAGAATACACACTCTTATTCTGGCAATTTCAACCCATTTACCCTAAAAGGAGGGTCGGTATGTACCAAAAAATTATTATTGTAGGCAACCTAGGCAATGACCCTGAAATGCGCTATCTCCCGAGTGGTATGGCGGTCACTAATTTCAGTGTGGCCACCAGCCGGCGTTGGAATGATTCGCAAACGGGGCAACCCGCCGAGGAGACGACATGGTTTCGGGTGAGTGTATGGGGCAAGCAGGCGGAAACCGCCAACCAATACCTCGCCAAAGGGCGCAAAGTGTTGGTCGAAGGGCGGCTCATTCCCGATGGCCAAACGGGTAGCCCGCGCACGTTTACGCGGCGCGATGGCACCGTGGGGGCTTCGTTTGAGATTCATGCCGAAAGCCTAAAGTTCTTGAGCGGCCGTGATGAAGGTGGCAGTTCTCCCGCTGGTGGTGGTAGCGAAGCGAGCTACAGCGGTGGTGGACACGCTGAAGAAGAGGATATTCCGTTCTAGATTTTCTTAGCAAAGCGGTAACAGGCTCTTAAACGGCCGTTAACACCCCTCCCCTATTCTATAACCAGACAAACAAGGGTTAGTGCAGGTCTCACCACCGTCACTTTCGTCTTCTCCTCTTCCCAGCCAAGGCCAAAAAGCCTTGGCTCTTTTTTGCCTAGGGATGGCGATTTAAGAATGGGTCTGTTTCATTTGGGTTGAAACATTGTAGGGGTAGGCCTTGTGCCTACCCCCAGTCTCACATTTACCAGAGGTCAGGGCAACCACAAGGGTTGCCCCTACGACGGCTCTCAACTGAAATGAAACACACCCTTTAATAACTTGCCTAATTTCAAGTGAGTTGAAGTTGGTTTTAAGTCAAAATCAAGTTTTATTGCAAAAAGGCAAAAGAACAAAAAAGCAAAGTTAATCGAGAAAATTTCATTCGCCAACCCTTTTTCCTCTATTGCTCTTTTGCCCTTTTGCTTTAAAAAATTTCTTCCAATCTGCGAAAAGTTCAACTGGGACTGCTCCTCTTTCTTTCTTCTTCTCCCTCTCGCCTCTACTTCTTCCCCAATTCTGCCACAACAATATGCATTAGCCGCTCAATATCGTACGGTTTTTGCAAAAAGGTGAGCGAGCCATCCACGCTGAATAGACGGCTCGCTTCTGCTTCGCCATAGCCCGAGGAGATAATGACGCGCACCTCGGGGTTGAGTTGGTGGAGGGCGAGATATGTTTCGGGGCCGTTCATCTCCTGGGCATTTGCATATCGAGCAACACAAGGCTGATTTCGCCGCATGTTGCTGATAAACAGCCACTCCCTCACGGCCGTTGCCCGCCTCCAAAACCTCAATCTCCATCAACTCCAAAATATCTACGACCGCCTCGCGTACAGGGGCTTCATCGTCTATCACCAACACTTTGCCACTGCGGGGCGCGGCCGTGACGGCCGTGGGGGGAATGGCCAAAGAGACCTCGCCTGTCGTTTGGACGGGCAAATAAACGGTAAACGTCGTCCCCCGCTCTGGTTCGCTCTCGAGCACCACCCCGCCGTGGTGGGTGTGAACAATGCCGAGCGTGGCCGAGAGTCCCAGCCCTCGGCCGTGTTCTTTGGTGCTGAAAAACGGGTCGAAAATGCGCTGTTGCGTTTCCGCACCCATGCCAATGCCTGTATCGCGCACCCGCAAGCAAACATAGGTTCCCGCTTCCAAATGGGTGTTGCCCACACAGCGGGGGCCATCTCCTTCGGTCAGGGCGGCCAAATAGGTGTGGATATACACCTGCCCCTGCTCGGCGCGAATGGATTCGGCCGCATTGATGACCAAATTCATCACCACCTGTTGCATTTGCCCTTTATCCGCTTGCACGGGAGCTAATTGATTGGCTAATTCGACATGCAGTTTGGCTTGCTTGGGCAGAGCTACCTCGAGTAATTCGACATTTTCCCGAATCAGTTGGTTCAAATCGAGCCATTCGATTTGGAAATTGCCTTTGCCCGCATAGGCCAGCAGTTGGCGGGTTAAATCGGCCGCGCGTTCGGCCGATTTCATCGCCTTGAAGATATTGGCATGGGCGGGGTGTCCCTCGCCAATCTTGAACTGCGCCAACGAGGCTTGCCCCAACATGCTGGTCAGCAAATTGTTAAAATCGTGGGCGATACCGCCCGCCAAAATGCCGATGCTTTCCATGCGCTGGGCTTCGCGCAGGGCTTCCTCGGCCGCTAATTTCTCGGTTACATCCTCGGCAATGCCTGCTTCGCCAAACAAGTTGCCTTGCTCATCGTGTAGCGAAAAGGCGCGGTCGCGCACCCAACGAATGCTCCCATCTGGGCGCACGATGCGGAAGATTTCATCAAACCCATGCAGGGTGGTTTGTTGGTCGGCCACACGGATGCGTTCATAATCATCGGGATGGACAAAAGAGAGCCAATCGGGTTTGGTTTCATACACTTGTTGCGGAAATGCCCCAAATTTGCTCAAAAGCGGGGCTGACATACACCATCTCGCCATTAATATCCAAAATCCACAGCACTTGGTCTACATTGTCGGCAAAAAGGCGGAACCGCTCTTCGCTCCAGCGCAACTCTTTTTCGGCTTGTTGCCGCTGAATGGCGGCGGCGAGGGTGCGTGCGGCCGTGGAGAGGGCATCTAGTTCGGGGGCAGGCCACGGCCGTTCGTGGAGACAATCGCTAAAGGAAAGTACCCCCCAAAATTTGCCTTGCACAATAATCGGAAAACTGGCATAAGCCAGCGTTTGGATGGCATGGAAAAATTGCTGTTGGGCGGGGGGCAAATCGCGGACTAAGCCATGCATAAATTGCCCCGTGGACATCGGTTGAATCCAACCGGCCAAATGGGTATCGTTTACGGTGACATTTTTATAGCGGGAGTCTTGTTGAATAGAAACAAGGTGGGGTATCACCCATTCGGTATGCAGAGAAAATGTTTCGCGCTGATTGGCTGTGGCGGATTGGTTGATAAAAATGGTCACGCGGCTCATCTGGGCCGCCTCCCCCAATTTGGCCAGCACGGGTTGGATAACCTCTTCCCACGGGGATATGAAAAGCTGTTCGGCGGCAAAACTAACGGCCGCCAACACAGCTTCGCGGCGGCGCAGGGTTTGCTCGGCCGCCTTCCGCAAGCTCACATCGCGCACATAGGTCAGGTAAAAAGGTTGGCCGCCCAAAGTCAGCAAGGTCGTATTGCCCTCAATGGGAATGAGGTGGCCATCTTGGTGCAGTTGGTGCGTTTCGCGCAAGGTGTTTAAGATGGGATTGGGGGGGGTGGTTACGCCAGCCTCGGCGGGATACAAATTCGCTATGACCATTTCATGTAGTTTGGCGGCCGTGTAGCCTGTCATTTGGCTGGCTTTGGCATTGGCATCCACAATGCGCCCCGTGTGTGGCTCCACCACGTAAATGGCATCATTGGCTTGGTTGAAGAGGGTGCGGTAACGGGCCTCGTTTTCGCGCAAATCGGCCAAGGTGGCTTCTAGCTCGGCCGCCATATGGTTAAAACCCGTTGCCAAATCGTGCAATTCATCGCGGGTATCCACATGGATGCGGGCGTGCAAATCGCCCTGCCCAATGCGGGTCATCCCGCCTGTTAGGGCGTGAATCGGCCGTAGCACATTGCGAATGATGCCCACCATGAAGAGGCAGATGATGGCGACGAGGGAGAGTTGGATTTGGAAGGCTGTGCGAAAGGCTTGGTCGGCTTGGCCGTAAACTGTTTGGGCGGGATCAGCCGCAATCAGGTACCACCCCCACGGCTCAAAAAAAGCATAACGGCCGAGATGGGGCACACCCTTGATGGTCAGGCGTACCAACCCTTTGGTGGGGTCATCAGCATCCACTTCCCAACTTATGTTGTCGGCTACAGTCTCTACTCGATGGCCCCGCAGGTGGGGCAAGAGCAGGGTTTGCCCATCTTCTAACAAGACAAACACGCTTCCCCGCTGGGCTGGTCGCAATTGCGCCAAATCGGCTTGTGCTTCCATTTGCACATCCAGCACGCTTTGGGGGAAGATGAGCAACCCTTTTTGCACCAAATCCGCCTGATGCCCTGTCACGATTTTTTGGGCTTCCTCCACCCCAACCGAGAGAATTTGTTCGGCCGCGTCCAAGAGGGGCGGGCGCATTATGCGATACACCAACACGTTGGTGACGACGAGCGCTATGCCAAACAACGGCAGGACGATTAGCAAAAATTTGCTATAAATTCTCATAGGGGCTTAGGGGTCTGCGGCCGAAATGGGGGCTAAAATAATCTCACGCAAAATAAGGCGTTGGTCAGAACGGGGTTGCCATTGCACCCGCCGATTGACACCATATATATCATACTGTTGGAACAGGAAAATCCACGGCACTTCGGCGTGAATAATTCGCAACGCTTGCTGATAATACCCCAAACGTTCGCTCTGGCTCATGGTGGTATGGGCAGACATTACCAAGCGGGTTACTTCTGGGTTGGTGTAATGGCTTCGGTTGGGTTGCACGGCAAACGCATTATAAAGTATGTCATCCGCATCAAAGGTGCTGGTTCCCCAGCCCATGAAATGTGCTTCGGCCAAATCTTGCGCTTCGGGTGAGCGATATTTGGCGAGTTGGGTGGGCCAATCGTTGTAAATGACCTCGAGTTGAACCCCCACGGCCGCCCATTGCTCGGCAATCAGGGCCACTGTTTGCTGGTCGCCGGGGTAACGGCCGACAGGCGCATCCAGCACCATGCGGAACCCATCGGGGTAGCCTGCCTCGGCCAATAACTCGCGCGCCCGTTGGGGGTTGTAGCCATAAAAAGGGATGCTGGCATCGTAGCCAAAGGTGTTGGGCGCAATGGGGATGGGTATCGGCCGTGCCGCCCCCGCGAACACCTCTTCGACAAGGGCGGGTACATTGGTGGCGTATTGCAACGCTTGGCGCACCCGCACATCGGCCAAAATGGGGTTCTTGGTGCCATCAAGAGCAATGTATTGAATATAGGTGCTTGGCTCCAGCCGATAGGTGAGATTGGGGTATTTGACCAACTCGGTCTGATAATTTAAGGGCAAATCGGTAATGATATCGGCGCGGTTAATAATCAGGGCGAAGAGCCTATCGTTTAAATCGGGCAAAGGGAGGAAAACAGCCTGTAAAATCGTTGGTTCTCCCCCCCAATGGTTGGGGTTGGCCTGCAAGCGGATTTGTTCGTTGGGTTGCCACTCCACAAGGCGATACGCTCCTGTGCCGTTAGCGTGGTCGTGCAACGCATCGGAACCAATTTGGGCAACGTAGGTGTGGCTAAGGATGTGCCATTCACTCAGGCGGGCGGCCATGAGCGGGTAGGGTTCATGGGTTTTGATATGGACGGTGGTGTCGTCGAGGATGAGTACTTCCTCAATAACAGCAAACCGGTTGTAGGTGGCGGTGAATTTTTGGGGGTCTTGGAGCGGCCGTTCGAGGGTGAATTTGACATCAGCGGCCGTGAATGGCTCCCCATTGTGAAAATAGACATTGGGGCGTAACTTCACCTCCCATGTGGTTAAATCAAGCGCTTGCCACGAGAGAGCCAAGCTGGGGGTCAGGGCTAAATCGGCCGTGCGATAGACCAACGTGTCGTAGATATTATCCAGCACAACCCGACTAAATGTATCGGTAATTAAGTGGGGGTCGAGCGAGGTAATGTCATTGGTCAGGCCAATGGTGATTTGGTCAGGGGGGGTGGGCAATAAAACGGCAGGCTGGAAAATGGTTGGGGGTGTTGGCTCAATGGGCATTTGAGACTGGCTACACCCTGTTAATTTCATTAACAAGATTAACAGCCAGAGGAGGAACTGCTTGGAGGTCATCATGACAATCCTTGTAAATGTGCTTTGCCCCCTATCCTAAAGACGGGACGCCGCATCTAATCTCCCCATCCCTCTTAGACCACGGCCGCTTATTTTTTTTCGCCCATCCACGCCAGTAAGTCTAGCAAAAATTGGGGGCTAACCTCGGCCGTGCGTTCCGCCCGGCGGGGTTCGGCCGTGGATTTATACAGCAAGGCCATCTCCTGCTTATCCCCACCCAGCGGATGCCCCTCTTGCCACACCAACACCACTGGCCGAGGCGCAATGCGCCCTGTGTAGCGGGTGAGCATAAACGTATGCGGGTGGGCGTGGTCAAAGATGTGTTTGGCTTGGAAGGCGGGTTGGGCACGGCCGATGGCAATCACCCCGCGCACCTTCTGGTTAAGCCCCGCCCACAACAAGCCCAACCCGGCCGAAATGGGCAAGGCCACCACATATGGCTCCGCCCCCAACAACCCACAAATCTCTTCTAAATCTTGCTGAATTTGGGGTGGTTGGAGCAAATTTTCCATGCTGGCATGGAGCAAATAGCGCATCGGGTCTAGCCCGTATACTTCATACCCATTGGCCGCCAAGTGGGCACAGCGGGCATCGTCAAAGCGGTCGAAATTGCCATAGCTGGAAAGATAGAGCAACGTCGGCCGATTTAATTGGGTGGTAGGATAGTAATAACACTCCATCACCACCCCAGCCCGAATGGGCAAAATGGTGACTTGGCCGTTGGCCAACGTGGGAGCGCCCAAAAAGCCAAAATTAAGCTGGGAACCAAAACGCTCCTCAGCCCATGCCTTGATGCTTTGTAGGTCAATCTCAAACTGCTGATTATCCCCCTCGCTTTCGCCCGTGCCGCGCAAATCAAACACGAGGTGGGCCATGTTGCCCTCTGCCCCATACGCTTGCACCTCTTGCCGGGCACAGCCAATGACGCTGGTTTTGGTGAGTGGAAAGCGTGGAACCCACACGCGCAACACCTTTAAGCCCTCGTCGGGGGTCAGGCGCGGCCGTACCAACACACAATCGAGGTACAAATCATCATCGGTCAGAATGCCGAAATACTCTTCAATGTAATCAGGGTCTTTTTGGAGTTTGCCGAGCATGGGTCACAGAGTGCTGAGTTGAAAGTGCTGAGTGCTGAGTAAAAAGTGACCAATTTGAGCTTACGGCTTATGGCTAATAGCTTCTTACTCATCTGCGGCATTATCATATGCGTAGTTGGGAATCAGGGCAACCACGCGATTATACGCTTCAATAACCGCTTGGCTACTGGTGAAATAGCCACTGAGCATCTCTTGCAGGATGATGGGAAACACCTTTTTGGTGGCAATCGTCGTGATGAGCGGCCCTTGCCCTTGGGCAAACCCCCAGCGGGGGGTGCTGGTAATGTCAGCCACGAGTTGTTCGGCCGCTTCGGCCCCAAACACATCGGCAATGGTTTGCCCCGCCGAGGTGATGGGCAATGCTTGCCACGCCTGCTGGAAGGCGACGGGGTCAGCGGCCGTGCCCAGCCGCATGGGAACCCGCCGCGCTGGCTCCACGGCCAGCCATTTTAGGTAGCCCGCGTTAAACCAATAATCGGCAAATTGGAGGGCAAGGGCTTCATCGGCCGTGCGGCTAATCCCCAAATTGATAATTTGGCCAAAATTGGCCGCTTGGGCATTGGGGCCTCGGCCCTCCACCACGGTGACAATGCCGCTGTTTTGCGCCAAAAAGAGCGGGTCGGCACGGCACTGCGGGCAAGAGGGCAAAAAGCGCTCATCCTGCCCCAACAGGCGCGGCAAAACGGTGGGCAACGTCACAATCATGCCCGTGCGCCCCGCCAAATAGGTGTTGAGGGCACTCAAATCGGTCTGCACGTCGCTGGGGCTGTAACCGTTCACCAAATCGCGGTAAAAATCGAGCGCATCGAGGCAATCGGGGTGAATAAAGGTGATTTCTCCCTCGGGGCTGACCAAATCACACCCATTGGCCACGGCCAATTGCTCAAACACAAATTGGGTGGTGTATAGCTCTGCTTCGGTGGGAACCACCAAGCCCGAGATGAGCGTGTTGGAAACTCCCGTCTGGGCACTAATCTCGGCCGATTGATAAATGGTTTGGGCGGCCGTCAAAATGGCCGTGTAACTCGTCGGCGGGGCTAAGTCCAACGCCTCATACCAATCGGTGCGGTAGAGCCAAATTTGTTGCCAGCCATCGCTGGGCAGGGCGGCGATTTGCCCCTCCCCGCCCACGCCGACCAGTTGCAACGCCCCCGCGTCAAACGTGTCGCGGCCGAGTTGGTCGAGCGCGGCCGTGGCCATTTCGGGCGAGAGAATGCCCTGCGCCGCCCAGCCTGTGCTGTATTGCAACGGGTGCAAAATCAAATCGGGCAGGGTATCGGAAATCGAGGCGGAGGCCACCAAATCGGGGAGCCGATTGGGGTCTACGAAAAGATACTCGAGGTCAATGCCGTAATCCGTTTGCAATTCGGCCGCCATTTCGGCCAGCACCTCCCGATAAATCGCCTCCGTTTCATTCACCCACAGGGTCAGGCGCGGGTTGGGGCGCACGGTGGGAATGGGCGCGGCCGTGCCCACGGGCTGGTTGATGGCGCCGCCTGTGGGGGTAGGGGCGGGTAAAAACAGCGGCGTGCGGGTGGGGGCAATGGTTCCCGCCGTGGCGGCTTGCGCCTCGGCCGTGGCCAAACGCGGTGGGTTTAGCAACGCTGGCTGGCAAGCCACGCTGAACAAGGCGGTGAGGAGAATGAGGAGGGTTAGGAAACGGTGCATGAGGGAATGGGTGATTGGGTAATTGGTAATTGGGGGGCTTTTTATTGTAACCAGCTATGGGGTATGGGGCGATTTTGTGGGGAATTGCTAATGGGGGAGGAATTATGAATTGTGAATTGGGAATGGTTAATTGTGAATGGGGATTGCGGAATGGGGAATAAAATCTCCTCTGCCCCTCTGCCCCTCTGCCCCTCTGCCCCCCCACCCCTCTCTGCTACAATTCCCGCCATGAACCAACCCACCCCTCCTACCAAGACCCGTGCATGGCTAACGGCCGCACGGCCGCGCACGCTTCCTCTCGCTTTGGCCAGCATTGGCATGGGGAGTTTTTTGGCGGCGGCCGACGGCCGTTTTAGCTTGCCCATCGCCCTGTTGTGTGCCCTGACCACCATTTTTCTGCAAGTGCTCTCTAATCTTGCCAACGACTATGGCGACACGCGCCACGGTGCAGATAGCGTCGCCCGCCAAGGGCCGCGCCGGGCGGTGCAAATGGGTCTTATCTCGGCCGAGGAGATGAAGCGGGGCATGGCCATCACGGCCGCGTTGGCCATATTCAGCGGGGTGGCTCTGCTGGCCGTGGCCTTTGGCTGGGCGCAAATGGTGCTTTTTGGGCTGTTCATCGGGCTGGGGGGAGCGGCCGTGTGGGCGGCCGTGGCCTACACCGCCACCAGCAAGCCCTATGGCTACATCGGCTTGGGCGATGTGTTCGTTCTGCTCTTTTTTGGCTGGGTGGGCACGCTCGGTTCTTATTTTGTGCAGGCGCAAACGCTGACGGCCGATTTGTGGTTGCCCGCCACGGCCGTGGGTCTACTGGCCGTGGCCGTGCTCAACCTCAACAATATGCGCGACATCGAATCTGACCAGCAGGCGGGCAAATACTCCATCCCCGTACGGCTGGGGCTAACGGCCGCGCGTCGCTACCACCTTGCCCTGCTCGGTGGCAGTTTTGTGTGCGCCGTTGCTTTTGTCTGGCTCAATACGCCCACTTGGTGGCACTGGGGGTTTGTGGTGGTGGCGCCGCTGTTGTGGCACAATGGCGCGGCCGTGTTGCGCCTCGCCCCCGCCCAAATGGATCCCCTCCTCCAACAACTCGCCCTCACCACCCTGCTTTTTGTCCTCACCTTTGGGCTGGGGCAACTTTTTTAGAGATAGAGATAGAGATAGAGAAGAACTTGGTTATTCAGCCAACTAAGGGCATTAGTTATAAGTTAAGGATTTTATGCAAAAATCAAGGGTGAAAAACAAGCCTAAATCCTTTTGCTTTATTGTTCTTTTGCCCTTTTGCAATAAATTTTTATTGCAAAAAGGCAAAAAAGGGAAAGGGCAAAGGGTATTTAGCCGAAAGAGCGCTTCGTGTTGACACTCTGGAAAATTGCTTAACTTATAACGAATGGACTAAGGGTTTCTCTATCTCTCTTCTCTATCTCCTCCCACCCCCAAACAAAAAGTGGCGTATACGCCACTTTTTACCTTTCACTTTTCACTTTTTACGTTTAACTTAACTGAGCAATTGCCCAATGGCGGCTACAAACCGCCCATCCCCTCGCGCTTTGTCGAACATCGTCAGGGCATCGTGCTTGCGCCCCGTATCGAGGTAAAGCACGCCGAGCGTGAAGTAGGCGGCGGGCAAATCCAAGCCCCCTTTCAATACTTTCTCATAGCAAGCAATCGCCTTGGCCGCATCCCCCCGCGATTCAAAGTCCATCGCTTGTCCAATCAGCGCGTCCCGCTCCAGCTTGCTCAAGCCGTCGCCTGTGCCGTAGAGCAAATCCTCGTTGTCTTCCTCGCGGAAAATTTCCTCGGCCAGCTTTTCTTGGGCAAAGGTGCGGGCGGATGAAACAGCATCTTGGTTGCCCCCCAGTTGCCATGAGGATTTTTCAGATTCGAGCACGGCCGCCATTTGCCGAATCGCATCGGCCAACCCATCATGGCGTCGGGGTACGCCTCTTCGCCGTGGCGCACCAAGCGAATAGCAGTCAACACATCGGGGTTGTCGGGGTCGAGGCGCAACGCGGCGCGGCACATTTGCATCGCCTTCTTCGATTCGCCCATCATGGACAAACTGCGGGCGATGGCCAGATATTCGCGCACGGCCTTTTTTCGTTTCGCCTGTGCGCTGGAAGACCATGGCCAAGCGTTGGTGGGCGCCGAGCAGGTTTGGCTCGAGCCGCACCGCCCGCTCCCAATTGCTAATGGCCGATTCCGCATCCCGTTGGCGCAGGTAAATTTCACCTGTAGCCATATAAGTACGCCCCGCTTCGCCCAACATGCCCATCCGCTCTTGAATATCGGCGACTTTGCCCAAAAATTGGACATTGCCTTGGGAATGGCGAGCGGCCAGCTTAAAGCACTCGAGAGCGCGGTCATACTGCTTTTGCCCCAAGCACGCTTCGCCTAACCCTGCATATGCCTCAGCGCGGTCGGGAAACTCGCTGATGGCAATGCGATAGGCGGCAATGGCTTCGCGCCATTGCTCATTTTTGAGGAAACCGCTCCCTTTTTTGAGAGCATCTACATACCGTGTACGGTCGCCAGCCACTTGATTAACTCCATGTGTGAGGTGTACATAACGATATACCAACAAGGCGTTAGAGGCAAGCAATCGCCGTGGTGAAAGGTAAAAGGTAAAAGGTTAAAAGTGAAAGGTGGTCGCCACTTCTCACTTTTCACTTTTTACTTTTTACTTTTACTTCCTTAGGGCAGTGGCGAAACCTGAACAATCAGTTTGCCGTTGTTTTCGCCTGTGAAGAGTTTGTTGACGGCCGTCGGCGCTGTTTCCAGCCCCTGCTCAATATCGGTGCGGTATTGCAGTTTGCCCTCAGCGTACCAATCGCCCAAAGCAGACATGGCCTCGGCCGCACGGGGGTAATAATCGAGGACGATAAACCCTTCCATCCGCGCCCGGCGCATGAGAATGTTGCCCAAGTTATACGGCCCCGGTGTGCGGCTGGTGGCGTTGTATTGGGCGATGAGGCCACACAGGACGATTCGCGCCCGCAAATTGATGTGGTTTAAGACAGTCTCCAAGATTTTGCCCCCGACATTCTCGAAGTAAACGTCTATGCCATCGGGGCAATGTTCTTTGAGCGCTTTGTGGAGCGACCCCATTTTGTAGTTAATCGCCCCATCAAAGCCGAGGGTTTCGGTGAGGTAGCGGCATTTTTCGGCCGTGCCCGCAATCCCCACCACGCGCATTCCCAACAGTTTGCCAATCTGCCCCACCACGGAACCCACCGCCCCCGCCGCGCCCGAAACGACCAGCGTTTCGCCTGCTTTGGGTTGGCCAATATCGAGCAGACCAAAATAGGCTGTCAGGCCAATCATCCCGAAGAGGCCCATGTAGGCATCGAGCGGCAGGCGGCGGTCCCACTCGAGGCGGCTGAGGCCACGGCCGTTGCCGACATAGTATTTTTCCCAGTTGATTAACCCCTGTACGATGTCGCCCGCCTTAAATTTGGGGTTGAGCGACTCTCCCACCACCCCAATGGCGTGCCCACGCATGACATCGCCCAAGGCAAGAGGGGGCAAGTAGGTGGCGGTTTCGTCCATCCACGCCCTGTTGGTGGGGTCGAGCGAGAGGTAGATGCTCCGCACGAGGATTTCGCCCTCTTGCAGGGGGGCACGGCCGTTTCTTGCCATGTAAAATCGCTGGGCTGAATCATGCCCGTCGGCCGTGCGGCAATCAGCCACTGTTGGTTGGTGCGGTCACCCATAAAAATCTCCTTTTCAATGAACAATGAGCAATTAACAAAGGGTGTATTTCATTTCAGTTGAGAGCCATTGTAGGGGCAACCCTTGTGGTTGCCCTAACATCTGGTAAATGCGAGGCTGGGGGTAGGCACAAGGCCTACCCCTACCTACAATGTTTTAACCTAAATGAAACACACCCATTAACAAAAGGTTGGTCAGTGGGGCATTATAGCAAAAAGGGGGTTCGTTGGTATGATTAGCTTGTCAGCTTGTCAGCTTGTCAGCTTGTCTCGCGTCCCCAGTCCCTAGTCCCCCGTCCCCCTTGCTATGACCACCACCCCCCTCCGCTCCCAAACTTCCACCATTGATATTTACATCAAGTTGGCCCAATACCCCATCTTGTCCGATACCATTCGTGCCCGAATGCGGGAAATGTTGTTTACCCGTGGCATTATAGATGGCACAGCCTTTGAAGCCGAAGTGCGCGACAAGGCGATTGAATCGCGCAAGCGAGAAGGAACCTACGACCCGTTTAACCCCGAGCCACACACGGTTTGGCAAAAGCGCAAAGACCGCATCCGCAATTTCCAAACGGATTCCTATTTTGCCAATAACTTCCCCACGGCCGTTTTTGAGCAGATGGTCGAAGAAGTCCTCTCCAATCAGGGCGGGCAAGCCACCCATGTCGAAATCACCTTCAACCCCGAGCTGGCTCCGTGGTCTATGCTCTTCCAGCAAGGGCAAATTTACGAATCCATGACGGGCGATAGCAAGGAAGAGGCGCAACACCACCTTGAGGAAATCAAAGTCGTCCTCATCAAGCGGCTCATCAGCGAGCATTTGCGCTTTATTGGGGTGGCCAAAAAGACGCTGACCATTGACGATTTGCGCCGCATCTACAACCGGCGCATTGGGGAGGGCAAAATTGGGGGCAAAGCGGCCGGCATGGTGCTGGCGTGGAAAATCGCCAACAGCCACCCCGATTTAACGGGCAAAATCCAAATCCCCGAATCCTATTTTATCGGCAGTGATGTGACCTATGAGTTTCGCCGCTACAACGGCATGGATCACATTATGAACCAGAAATATCGGCCGCTGGAAGAAGTTCGCGCCGAGTACCCCAACATCGTCCAAAAGCATCTGGCGGGCCAATTTCCGCCCGACATTGTGGACCAATTGCGCGAGGTGCTGACCATGCTGGAGGATGTGCCCATTATTGTGCGCTCCTCGAGTTTGTTGGAGGATAACTTTGGCTTTTCGTTTGCGGGCAAATACGACAGCTATTTTTGCCCCAACCAAGGCACGGCCGAAGAAAACCTGCAATACCTGCTCGATGCCATTCGGCGCATTTACGCCAGCACGCTTAATCCCGATGCCATTTTATACCGCCAAAAACACGGCCTGATTGATTACGACGAGCGCATGGCCATTTTGTTGCAGACAGTGCGCGGGGAGCGACACGGCCGTTACTACTTCCCCACCCTCGCGGGCGTGGGCTTTAGCCAAAACGCCTACCGCTGGAACGAAAAAATACGGCGCGAAGATGGCTTTTTGCGCCTTGTGTGGGGCATGGGAACCCGCGCCGTGGACCGCCTGAGCAGTGATTACCCGCGCCTCATCGCCCTCAGCCACCCCCATTTGCGCCCCGAAACCCGCGCCCAAACCATCCGCCAATACTCGCAACATTTTGTAGATGTGATTGATTTGCAGGAAAACCTCTTTAAGACGTTGCCTGTTGAGGATGTTCTCGACAAAAGTTTCCCCCAATTGTCCTTCATCGCTTCCATAGATAAGGGGGATTACCTGCAACCGATTCTCTCGCGGGCGGCCGTGCGGGCTGATGACAACCTTGTGCTGACCTTTGACAAGCTGGTGCAAGACCCCAAATTTGTCAATCTGCTCCGCACGACGCTGACGTTGCTGGAAAAGAAGTATGAGCAAGCGGTGGACACCGAATTTACGGTGGAAATCACCCAAAGCGGAGCCGACATCAATTATATTTTGCATATTTTGCAATGTCGGCCGCTTTCTCTGCGCCAAGAAACACCCACGGCCGAAATCCCGGCCGACTTGGGCGACAAGCGCATTTTGTTCCGCTCCCACCGCCTCGTGCCCGATGGCCAAGCACTGGGCGTGCGCTACATCGTCTTCATAGACCCCACCCTCTACCGCCGCATTCCCGAACCCAACATTAAGCGGGAATTGGGGCGGGCGGTCAGCCGGCTGAACCACATCTTAGAAAAAGAGTCGTTTGTGCTGATGGGGCCGGGGCGCTGGGGCAGTTCCAACTTGGAACTTGGCGTGCGGGTCAGTTACGGCGACATCCACAACACCAAAGTGCTTATCGAAATGGGGGTAGCCGAGGCGGGCGTGGCCCCTGAACTCTCTTACGGAACCCATTTTTTCCAAGATTTGGTCGAAGGGGGGCATTTACTCCCTCCCTCTACACCTCCTCGCCGATATTCCCCACCAATTTGATTGGGATTTCTTCCAAAAAACGCACAACATCCTGCCCCTCTTCTCGCCCGACGATGCCCACCTCGCCCCCTACCTGCGTGTGATAGATGTGCTGGCGCAGACGGATTGCTTGCTGGATATTCTGATGAACGGCGTGCAAGATGAGGCGGTGGGGTATTTGCGGCCCGTTGGGTGAGGGGAGGGGGAGCAGGGGAGCAGGGAGGAGCAGAGGAGCCAATGACAAATGACAAATGACAAATGACCACTACTCA
The DNA here is from genome assembly GCA_016711405.1 of Candidatus Hadersleviella danica. Taxonomy (GTDB): domain Bacteria; phylum Chloroflexota; class Anaerolineae; order Promineifilales; family Promineifilaceae; genus Hadersleviella; species Hadersleviella danica. The sequence goes on from JADJSZ010000024.1 coordinate 32,045, forward strand.
CTACTCACTAACCACTAGCCACTACCCACTATGTCCCGCATCCACCCCCTGCCCAACAGCACTTATCTGGTAGACACGGCCGCTGGCTCTATCCTCGTCAACTGCCCCCCCGAAACCCTCAAATACATCTTGGCACAGGGACTAGAGCCACCCCAACTCATCCTCCTGCCGCCCGACATGCCCCACGGCCGCGAACTCGGCTCCAGCGGCTTTGTCCATCAGGGCATCAACTACGCCAGTGTTGAGTTTTTGCTGTACGCTAATTTTTTTGGCAAACAGCGCAACGCCCACATTATCACCCCCACGGCCGCCCAAGCGGCCCGGCTGGACCAAATGCTAGAAGAGACATTCACAGGGCCGACCCGCGACGAGGAGTATGGGGCGGATTTGTGGTTGCGGGCGGAGTGTGCGGCCGTGGGCTATTACCCCCCCTTCGGCCGTGCCCCCACCCACAGCGACCTATGCCGCATCTCCAATCTGGAGACAGACGGCGGCGATTTGGGGCACGGGGTGCGCGTGGAACTGGTGGGCGAGATGTACCACTTTTACGAGGGCGACGAGGTGGTGGCCGAAGTCTCGACAGTCGTGCGGGGCACGCCACGGCCGCTGACCCTCGCCCCCGCTCGGCCGCTGTTGCGCCACGAACTCACCCTGCAATTCATCGGCGGGAGCGATGGCTTTGACCCAGCGGGCATTACCACCTGCTTTTTGGCTTACCTGAGTAGCGATGTGCAACAGCAAGCCACGTTGTTCGACACGGCCGCTTACCTGCGGATGCGCCTCGGCAACCTCGGCCTCTCCCCCCGCCAAATCTCCGAAGTCGTGTTGTCCCATCTGCACGAAGACCATTTGGCGGGCTTGCCCGAACTGTTGTTGATGGGCGACCAGCGCATCCGACTCCTCACCTGCGATGTCATTTACCAGAGTTTGTTGCGCGTCCTCAGCGCCATGCTCAACCTCTCGGCCGAGGATGTGGCCGCTTTGTTCGACTATTGCCCGCTCAACCCCGGCCAGCCGTTGGAGCTAGACGGCCGTGTCTTCGAGTCCATCTACGCCATCCACACCATCCCCACCATTGCCGTGCGCGTCAGCGCCTCTATTACTCGGGCGACATGCGCTACGACGAGCAATGGTTCGACCAACTGGTGCAAGAGGGAACCCTCTCCGACCAGCGGCGCAATGACCTCATCCACTTTGCCGAGGGGGCGCAAGTGTTGGTGCAAGATGCGGGCGGCGGGGCCATCCACACGACCATCACCCCCGAATTGCTGGCGGTGTTGGCCGCCAAAGGGCAACGGGTTATTTTGGCGCACACCAAGCAAGATGAGTTGACGGCCGACCAATCTGTTTGGGCGGGGCGGGTGGAATTTGCCAGCAGTGGCCATGTCTCGGGCATGGGCGCGGCCTTGGCCGAAGCGGATGATGTGGAGGTGGTGGAGACGCTCCAAGCGTGCCCCTTCCTGAGCCGTTTGGGGCTGGCCAAAATTCAAGACCTCGCCACCCAAGTGACCATCACCCACCACGAAGCGCAAGATGTGATTATTCGGGATGGGGAGCTATCGGATGGGAGCATGTTTGTCGTCCACTCGGGCTTGGTGGAGATTTGGAACGGGGTGGAGCTGATGATGGTGGTCGGCCGAGGGGGGAGCCTTGGCGAGCGGGGGGCATTGGAGGGCTGGCAACGGATGAATACCTTGGTGGCGCGGGGGGATGCCCAGCTTTTGGTCATTCCACGGGAGGCGTTCGCGGCCGTGGCCACCCACCTTGGTTTGGCGGAGGCGTTCGAGCGGGCGGATTGGATGTGGCGGCAAGCCATCTTCCACGATTTGCTCTGGTCTACCCTTCTCGATTTGGCGCTCGATTTTGTGCCGCGCCAGTTGGAGGCTGGGCAACAGCTCTTCACCTTGGGCGATTTGGCCGAGGAGATTTACCTGCTCATCACAGGGGAGATGGAGGTGGTGGGCCAAGAGGGGCAGACGCTGGATGGCATGGATGAGCCGGGCACGTTTTTCGGCGGCCGTGGGGTGCTGTACAACACGCTCCGCAATGCTTCCGCCCATGCGGCCGTGCCCAGCGAGGTGTGGGCGCTCCCCCTACCCGCCTTGCAACGCCTCCAAATGGTCTACCCCCACATCCTCATGCACCTGCGGGCGGTGGAAGGGGGACGGTTGGGGGAAGGTAGTTACTGGTTATTCGTTATGGGGTGTGTTTCTTTGTAGGGGTAGGCCTTGTCCCTCTTCAGGGATAAATATGCCTACCCAAACCCTCGGTCAAACCAACACTTAGGGCAACCACAAGGGTTGCCCCTACAACCTCCCCCGCCCCGCAGACCTGCAAGGTTGTAGAAACCTTGCAGGTCTTTTTGCCAGCCACGGCCTAAACGGCACGCCCCAACAGGGGTTGCATTTGCCCCCTCTTACAAGAAAATCATTTATAACTAACTAAAAATGACTTATGACCCCCTAAAAATAATACATAACCATCTAAAAATGACCTATAACCACCTAAAAATAACTTATAACCGTTTAGAAATTATATATAACCAACTAAAAATGATATATAACTGCTTATAAATGACTTATAATCATTTAAAAATCATATATAACCATCTAAAAATGACCTATAACTAGGAAAAAACAATATGACAGCAAGACTTTATGGAAAATTAGTAATTAATATGCAATTGGCTGTAGCAGGAATCCAAGCGAATCCTGCTATACAACCTTATTTGGCCGCTTATGGTTATCATTTAGAAGAAGTAGCCATTGGCGAAGCGTTAGCAGACGAATTAAGTGCGTTAATAGTGGAACAAGCCGCAGTATATGGCGATCAGTTCGCCGTGGCGCAGGAGATTGGCAAGGCGTGGGCCACGGCCAAGCGGGCTTATATCCGCACCCTGAAGATAGCGCGGGTGGCGTGGGCAGATGATGTGGAGGCCACGGCCGCGCTTCAGCTAAACGGCCGTCGCCAAGTCGGTTTGGGGGCGTGGCTCCAACAAACGACGCTGTTTTACAGCAACATACTGGCTAACCCTCGCTTGTTGGCCGAGTTGGGGGGGTATGGGTACACGGCCGCCAAGCTCGAAGGGGAGCTGGGGCTGGTAACGGCCGTGCGCGAACTAAAAGCTGTGCAGGAGCAGAAAAAGGGGCTGGCTCGGGCGGCTACCAAGGCGCGGAATGTCAAAGCGGCGGCGTTGCGCGAATGGCTCTCGGACTTGCGCAAGGTCGCGGCCGTGGCCTTGGCCGATGACCCGACCTTGTTGATTGGCTTGGGCTTCCGCCCCCCTCGGGGAAGGTAGGGACTGGTTACTGGTTACTCGTTACTCGTTATTCGTTATTGGCTCTTGGTAGGAGTGTGCCCTTCCACAGACCCAATAACGAATAACCCATAACCAATAACCCCCTACCCCGCCGCCGCCGCCGCGCCGATGATGCCCGCATCGTTCATCAGCGCGGCCGTCACAATGCGCGTCCGCTCCAAATGAACATAGGGCAAGAACTTATCCCCCCGCTTGCTCACCCCACCCCCCACAATAATCAAATCGGGCGTAAAAAGATGCTCGATATACCTAAAATACTCATTCAGCCGCGAGCCATACGCCCGCCACGTTAGCCCCTGCTCCCGCTTAATACGGCCAGCCATATACAACTCCGCCACCTCACTCTGCCCCTTCAAGTACACCTTGCCCAGCTCAAAATTGGGGATGAGTTGGCCATTGTAGAACATGCCACACCCCACCCCCGTGCCCAGCGTAAAGGTCATCACCGTGCCCTGCACCCCTTGCCCTGCCCCCCAGCGAATTTCGGCCATGCCCGCCGCATCCGCATCGTTGACCACGACCACAGGGCAACCCGTCGCTTGGGCAAACGCCTCTTGCGCGGAATGCCCCACCCAGCCGGGGTAGTGCAACGCCGTGGGCGGGATAAGCACAATGCCATTGGCCACGGCCGAAGGAAACCCCACCCCAATCGGCCCCTTGTATTTCAGCTTCTTCACCAGCTTGGCAATCGCCTTAGAGACGCTCTCAATCGTAAAATCGCCCGGTGTCAGCACCCGAATGCGCTCCGAAGCGAGTTCACCCGTCTCCGCATTCACCAAAGCTCCCTTTATGCCACTACCACCTACATCTATCCCTAAAAGTTCGGTCATGGGTTTTTAGTCTCTCAGTCTTTCAGTCTATCAGTCGGTCAGTCTTTCAGCCTATGGTTTACGGCTTACGGCCTATGGCTTACGGCCAGAATCTCCCCCTCCTGCTCGCGCACGGCCGCGCGGCCGAGTTCGATGGCGGTATCGAGGGCTTGAAAATCGAGCAGGCCAATTGTACCCATTTTGGGGCGCAATAAAATATCGGGGCGGGAGATGGCCAAGCGGGATTGCACACTTCTGCTGGTGATAATGTCGTTCACGGCCGTAATCACCTGCATCGTCGGCCGTCGCTTGGTGGCGTTGATGGCTCGCTCAAACCAATTGCCCGGCGGGGTGGCGGTGGTGGGCTTGGTTCCATACGGGTCACTGTTGCCCAAATCCACGGCGATAACGGCCGTGGCTCCCCGCGCCCGCGCCACATCAAACGGCACATTGTTCACCAACCCCCCATCCATCAAAATCAACCCCTCCCGCTCCACAGGCGGCAACAAAATCGGGAAAGCCATCGAGGCATTCAGGGCCGAGGTCACATCCCCCTCATCCAGCACCACCTCTTGCCGCGTGACCAGATTGGTGGCCACCAAAGCCAGCGGGGTTTTCATCTCGGCAAACGTCGGCCGACCAATCAATTCAAACAGCATCAGCTCAAACTTTTCAGGCGTGGTCAGGGCGGGCAGGTTCATCGAAAGGCGGAACAAGCTGTTAAAGCCGAACTGCTCAAAAAGGTGGCGCATCTGCGAAGGGAGCAACCCATAAGCCATCAGCGTCGCAATGAGTGCCCCCGAACTAGTTCCCACAATTAAGTTGGGGCGCACCCCCAACCGCTCGAGTTCCATCAGCACCCCAATGTGTGCCGCGCCCCGCGCCCCCCCGCCGCCAAGTGCTATTCCAAGTTTCATAAGCGTACTAAATGCTGAGTGCTAAGTGCTGAGTTCTGAGTTGAAAGTGGGGTGCTTGCTTTCCACTTAGCACTTAGCACTTTCTACTTTTACTGACTATAATATGGGCTTAATTGTAACAACAACTCGTTTAGAGTGAACAGTGGCTAGTGCCATTCTCGGCCGATTGCCCTCCACCTCTATCACCAAACTCTCTCTTGGAGGATATCCATTATGTTGGTTCGACGCACAATCCTAGCCGTCATTTCCCTTGGCCTTGGGGCCATCGTCACCGAAATCTCCCTCATCCTGATGAATACGAATAGAGCTGAATACGGTCTCTATTTTGGCACAGATGGGGACGGCTTGCCCTATTACCCCCTGACAATTATCTTCTTCGCCCTCTTCTTCGCCTTGTGGCTCGATAAGTTCCTCAAGACGGAGCTTTTGCCGAAGTAACCCACCCGCACAACTCCTAACACCCGTCAAGAAGGCTTCACTGGCTCCCCCAGTGGAGCCTTTTTTGCTTTTAGATCCCCTCACCCCAGCCCTCTCCCCAAGGGCGAGGGAGCCAATCCCCCTCTCCCCTTGGGAGAGGGGCTAGGGGTGAGGGTCTATGGATCCAAAACCTCAGCGTACCAAGCCGCGCTGGCGCAGGACATTCATTACCAACACCTCCCACGGCTGGTCGGTGGTGATGGGCACATAGTGCGCCCCTCTCTGCTGGCAATCGCGGGCAATCTCCAGTTGCCAGCTTTGCACATGCGCCTGATACTCAGCCAGCATTGTCGCATCCAGCGTAATTTCCGCCTCCGCCCCCGTCTCCGAATCCACCAATTTGACATCGCCCAGCAAAGGTGGCTCCAACTCGTCGGGGCTGAGGATGTGCAGAACGACCACCTCGTAGCCACGGCCGAGCAACGCATTTAGCCCCTCGCGATAGCCCGTGGGGGCCAGCAAATCGCTGAGGAGCAAAAGCAAGCCGGGCGACGGCCGCGCAGGGCGTAATCGCGCAACATTTCGTTGAGCTGGATTTGGCCGTGGCTGGTTTGGGCGGCCGTCTCCAAAAATTGGAACAGCCGCAAACTGTGGTGTTGCCCGCGTGATGGCCCCCAACTGCGCGTGTCGCTCTGCTGGAGCAACGTCACGCTGAGCAAATCCCCAGCCGCAAGGGCGATGTGGCCGAGCGCGGCCGTTAACCGCGCCGCATAGGTCAGCTTTTGGTTATCCCCCTCCCCCTCGGGCCACATCATGCTTTCGCTGGCATCCACCAGCAAATGCACCGCCAAATCCTCCTCTTCCTCCAGCAATTTGATAAACGGCTTTTCCAGCCGAGCGTACACGTTCCAATCCAGCCGCCGCAAATCGTCCCCTTTGACATAGTTGCGGTAATCGGCAAATTCGATGGATGTGCCCCGCTTCTGGCTACGGCGGTCGCCTTTCATCACCCCCACGCGCACGTTGGCGGCCGTGAGGGTCAGTTGCTCTAATTTGCGGAGGGTGGATTCGTTAAAGATGGTCATTGGTCATTCGTCATTGGTCACTCGTCCCTCCCCCGTCCCCAGTCCTTATCTACCTGCTGGTTGCCCAAACTCGCCCACATGGGTGGCGATAAATTCGCCCACAATCGCTTCGTAGGCTTCTGGGTCAGTCACACGGGAAGCGCCGTGGTCGTTGCCCCAATCGGTGATGTGGAGTTCGGCGCGGTCTGGGTTGGCGTTGGCGAAGATGGCTTCGGAGTGGCTGGCAAAGGTGAACGAATCCTCTTTGGCGTGGATGAGCAGGACGGGGGTTTGTTTGCCGCCCACAATGTTCATCGGCGAAACGTCGTCCATCTCAAAATCGGCGCGGAGTTCGGCCACATTGATGGCTCCCCAGACGAGCAGGTTCAGCCACTCGCCATACTGCGCCACCCCTTGGTAGCTGACAATCGTTTCGTAATCTTGGTAAGCGGAATCGGCGATGACAAAGGCTAAATCGTCACGCAGAGCCAAGGTTTGCAGGGAGGTGGCCGCCCCATACGAAACGCCCAACAAGCCGATGTTGCTGGCGGGTACGCCTGTGCGCTCGCTCAGCCAATCCACCACGGCCGAGGCATCTTCCCGCTCGTAATAGCCAAAGGTGTGCAACGCGGCCGAGCTATTGCCGTGCCCTCGCGCATCATAGGTGATGATTTCGCACCCCCGCGCCCAAAACATGGGGATAAAGCCCGTCATGTTGTGGCCACTGCCTGTGTAGCCATGCAAAATGACCATGCCGCAGTTGCCGTTGGCGGGGTTGTCGTAAAAATAGCTGGCCAAATCAATCTCGGCCGTGGCGGGAATAGCCACATTTTCGGGGGCGGGAATGCCAAATGGGTCGAGGCGGCCTTGCGCGTCGGCAACAAGTTCGGCCGTGACGGGCTGAACAGCCCCCGCCACCAATAAATCGGCAAAATAAGCACTCGCCCCAACATAGGCGAGAATGAGCAACACATCGAAACCAAAAAAGAGGAAGAGGAGGGATTTTTTCATGGGAAAGGTGGGTGGAGATTGGGGATTGCGGATTGGGGAATGCGGAATGGGGAATGGGGAATGGGGGCGAGTAACGAGTAACGAATTACGAGTAACTCCTCCTTGCCCTGTGCCCGGCTTGGCCGAGGCGGGAGATACAGCGGTCGAGGCCGATGACGGTGCGGGTTTTCACTTCTTCGGTCACGCCGCGTGTGCTTTGGATGGTCACTTTCATGTGGATGAGCGCTTCGCGGGAGAGCACGGCCGTTGGCTCATCCCCCACGCCAGCGGCGGGGCGCACCAGCAAGCCCACCCCCATCTGCTCCACCGCATCCAGCAGGGCCACCAAACGCATAATCCCGTTGTAATCGGTGCGGAGCGATTCCAGCGCAAAGTCATCCAGCAAGAGCGTGAGCGGGGGAGAAGCCATCTGCAAAAAATGCACCCATTCGTTGTCGAGCAGAGGAGCCTTGATGGCCTGCCGAAAATCCAATTGCCAGTAGGTTGTCTCGCCATGGCGAAAGGGGCGGTAGGGCAAACGGCCGTGTTTTTCCCCCGCCACGGCTTGCCCGAGCGCAAACAGGTGGGCGGCGGGGTCAGCGGCCGTCACCACCACCTCCGTCGGGTCGCCCAACCGCATATCCTCGCCCCCAAACGTGATGAGGTGCGGCGGCAACTGCTCCCACGCCAACTGCTTAAACTCGCTCTGGTTGGAAGTGCCGACGACGAGCAGGCCAAAGTGCGCCATTTGGGGCAAGATGGGCGCATAGCCCGTCATTTCCACCTCGTCGGTGAAGAGAATGCGCATGGGGGCAAGAACTTGGGTCATAAAATCGGCCGTGTCGCGGCCGTTGAGGCGGTGCTGTTGCACATCCCACGCATAAAAATGAGCCAACTCCGCCCATTTGCTCACCGAAAGCAGGCTGAGGGGGCGGCCGTTGAGGGTGCGCTTGTGGACGAGGTGCTGGCGGCCGTCGTGCTTGTTCATCATGGGGGCAATGTGGTCGGGCAAGCCAAATTGGGTGCGTAAAACGACATCTAACAGGGCGATGAAGGTGGTTTTGCCCGTGCCCGGTGGCCCACACAAAATGAGCGGGGTTGGGGCGGGGGGCGGGGTGGGTTGTGGCCGAGGGGGAATAAAGCGGCCGACCAATGGCCGTGCCACCGCCTTAACAGGTTGGGGCACGCGGGGGAAGCGGGAGGTGTAGCTGGGAGGTGCAGGTGGTTCTTGTGCCAAAAAGTGGGCAATGGCTTGCACCACCTCGCGCTGGGGTGCGCCAAATTTGGCGGCGTTCAGGCCCGCGTCGTGCGCGGCCGTGTTCACCGCCTGCCACAACTCGCGCTCGAGTTGTTCGGCTTCAATCAGAATGGCACTGGCTAATCGTTCCTGCATGGCACAACTATACCTGAGAGAGAAGAAATTGGGAGATTGAATCAGGTGATAGTTCCCTGATTGATTACAACACAAATGATCCCTGACAAACCCAAAAATTTGCTATAATGCTCCCATGAACACACCCTTTCCGGGCATGGATCCCTACCTCGAACATCCTAGCTTGTGGCCCGATGTCCACAATCGCCTCATTACGGCTTTAGCAGATGCCATCTCACCCACCATTGCCCCGAACTATTATGTGGGCGTAGAAAGCCGCGCTTATGTGATGGCTCCCGAGGGGGATGAATTTCTCGGCCGTCCCGACCTCGCCATCGCCTCCCCCATTCCCATCAACCCACAACCGAGCTATGCCCAGCCCGTGGCCGTGGCCGATTTGAGCGTCTTAGAAGTGGAATTCCCCTATGGCGAGGAGATAAATCATTATTATCTCGAGATTCGCACAGCGCCCAATCACGAATTGGTGACGGTGGTGGAACTGCTTTCACCCGTCAATAAAATAGATCCTCGCGGCCGACGGGATTACGAGGACAAACGCGCCGAAATTATCTCTTCACAAACCAGTTTGGTGGAGATAGATTTGTTACGCGCTGGCCAGCCCCTGCCCCTCAGCAAACAAGTTCTCAGCGATTACCGCCTCGTCATTAATCGGGGCTGGAAAGGGCGGCGCGGGCAACTGTACGCCTTTAACTTGGCCAACCCCATTCCCGCTTTTCCCCTGCCGCTCTTGCCGCAGGATACGGAGCCGCTCATCCCGCTCAACGAGGTGTTGCACGCTCTCTACGGCCGTGCCCGCTTCGATTTGCGGATAGATTACCGCCAGCCCCCCATCCCACCCCTCACCCCAGCGCAAGCCGAATGGGCCAGCCAACTGCTGGCGGCCTAGCCGAGTCTTGGACAGCCAAACCCTTCATGCGCGGCCGTCAGTGTGCCTAAATCGGTGCTGGCCACCAGCCCAAATTCGGCCAACAACGGCCGCAATTGGCAAATAGATAGCCCCATCACCCCCAAATAACAGCCCTGCAACTCGGCCACAGGCGCAAACAGCGGATGCTGGATGGCATACGCGCCCGCCTTGTCAAACGGGTCGCCCGTGGCAATATACGCTTCGATTTCGGCCGTGCTGTAGTCGCGCATCCGCACGGCCGTTGTATCCACCACCGCCACGCACCGCTCCCCTTGCACCAACACCATGCCCGTGTGGACTTCGTGCCAACGGCCGCGCAACCGCCCCAACATCTGCCGCGCCTCGGCCGCATCGGCGGGCTTGTTGAGCATTTCGCCCTCAATGGCCACAGTTGTATCGGCCGCGATGATGAGTGCATCGGGAGGGGAGACGGCCGCCAACGCCCGCCCTTTCAGTTCCGCTCGCTGTTGCACATTGCGGATGGGGTCAGGGTCAGTGATGATGTCCTCGTCTACATCAGCCACTTGCACCACAAAGGGCAAGCCCAGCAACGCCAACAATGCCCGCCGCCGAGGCGACATCGAACCGAGAATGAGAGAAAACATGGGGGGGAATTACTAATTATGAATTACTGAGTGCGGTGAAAAAGTACAAAGGACGAAGTACGAAGTACGAAATTACTCGGGGAGTGCCGTACATCGTAATTCGTCCTTTTTTCAGTAGACTCATTACTAATTACTAATTAAGTCGGCCGTTGGCGCAAGAACATCGAGGCGGGCATGTTAAAGCCATATTGCTTAAAGGCCACCTCGGCACGGGGGCGAACACCCATGCTGGCATGTGCCCCTTTCACCTTGCGTTCAGGCGTGTCCCCCTCATCCACAAAGCGGAAAATATCGCTCAGCACGACAGTCTCCCCTTCCATGCCCACCACCTCGGTAATGTGCGTCACCTTGCGCGAGCCATCGCGCAGGCGCGAGGTTTGGACGATGAAGTTGATGGAATCGGCGATTTGCTTGCGGACGATTTGGATGGGCATATCGGCCGCCATCGTCACCAACGTTTCGAGGCGGGAGATGCAAGCGCGGGGGTCGTTGGCATGAATGGTGGTCATACTGCCATCATGTCCCGTGTTCATCGCTTGGAGCATGTCCAACGCCTCGCCGCCACGGCACTCGCCCACGACAATGCGCTCGGGGCGCATCCGCAAGGCGTTGCGGACACAGTCGCGCACCGATATTTCGGTGGGGGCTTCGGGGGTCGGTTTTTTCGTTTCCAGCCGCACCACGTTGCGCTGGTTAAATTGCAATTCGGCCGCGTCTTCAATCGTCACCGTGCGCTCGTGTTCGGGAATGTAGCCCGAAAGGCAGTTGATGAGTGTTGTCTTGCCCGAACCAGTGCCGCCCGAGACGATGACATTTTGGCGTGAGACGACGACAGCCTCTAAAAACTGGGCCATCTCGTCAGTCATGGCCCCAAATTTGATGAGGTCTTTGATGACCAATTTGTGTTTGGAGAATTTACGAATGCTCAGGCTGGGGCCATCGAGGGTGACAGGGCGCAACACGGCGTTGACGCGGGAGCCATCGGGCAAGCGGGCATCCACAAGGGGGTGTTCGGAATCGGCCAAACGGCCGAGCGGCCGTACAATGCGCCGGATGATGCGCTCGACATGGTCATCATCCAAAAACTTGTGCCCCGATTCGACAATACGGCCAGCCCGCTCAATGAAAATGACATAAGGGCCGTTGACCATAATTTCCGAAACGGCATCGCTCTCCACAAATTTTTGCAGGGGGCCAAAGCCAAAAATTTCGTCTAAGACATCTTTGGCAAACTGGTCTAAATCCACATCATCGGCCAAATCAATGCGCCCCGAATCCAACATCCGTTGCATCGTTTGCAGGGCTTTTTCCTCGTGTTCGGGGGTGCGTTCAAACGCCCAATCGAGTTCTAAGTGGGGGGCCAGCACTTTTTGGCGAATGACATCGGCCACTTGGAGTTGGGTGCGTAAGACGGCCGCTTTTTTCTCGGGCAAGTAGCTCCGCTGGCGCGATACATCTGGCCCTTCGCTGTCGAGCGGCAACATGAGCGGGTCGTTGCGGCGCAACTCGGCCTCGGGGTCGGGCGGGGCGGCGGGGCGAGGCGGCCGTGGGGGGCCACCGCCGGGGGGTGGTGCGCCTTGCGGCCGTTGGGGCGGCCGTTGGCCCGGCTGTTGTCCTTGGGGGGGCGGGTTTTGCGGTTTGGGCTTGTTGAACATAGCGGCCTTCCTTTCGTGGGGGGATTGGTTACTGGTTACTCGTTACTGGTTATTCGTTATTATACGCATTCGTTCCCGCAATCGTAATTGGATGTGGGTGTAGAGGTGTAATCGTTTATAGGTCTATTGGTCTATTGAAATATACGAATACACCGATAAACCAATACACCAGAGCAAGGCCATGAAAATATCTGATGGACTACTCCCCATAACGAATGGCACGGCCGCTCACTCCCCCCACTACCCATTCCAACAGACCAATGAGCGCCATGAAAAATAAATTAACCCCAATAGTCAGCGAAAAAGCGATTTGGAGATAGCCAAACACGGTGGCCAACGGCCCCGCCACCCCTGCCCACACGGCCGCCTGAAAATCCAACAAGTACAGCACCACCCCACCGCCCATCACCCACGCCAAAAAAGCGGGCCACGCCCGCCTATCCGAGGCACTGGGCAACATGGCGTTGCTAATGGCGAAGAGCAGGTAGAACCACAGCCAAAAATCATCCGTGGCCAGCAAATCGGCCAAGGCCAGTGACACACTGTCTACGCTATCGGGTTGCAGGGTTTGGGCGAGGGTGGGCAGGCCAAAAATGTAGGTGGCGATGGCTAACACGGCCGTTGTGCCCAAAATGAGTGGCGCCCCCCCAATCAACGATTCCCGCAAAGCCCCCAAGTCGGCCGTCTTGTAATACTCCACATACCCCAACCGCACAGTGCCATCCTTCTCCAAGCTCGGGATGAGCGACAATTTCCCCGTGCGCACTCCCAACACCTTGGCCATCAGCCAATGGCTCAATTCGTGCAACAGCACGCCGGGGAAAAGCACCAGCGCATAAATCAGCACCGCCCCATTGGGGCTACCCATCAGCAAATACGACACCCCCTGCAAGTGGCGGTGAATCCACAACTGCATGAGCCACATGATGAAAAATGTCACCGTGGCCCAGAGAATAGGGGCGAGGGTGTCGTACATGGGAGGATTAGTGGTTAGTGGTGGTTAGTGAGTAGTCGCTGACCGACTGACAGACTGAGAGACTGACCGACTAAAAGACTACCCCACCGCTTGCCGCACCAGTTCGACAAAATCGGGTTGGAGACTGGCGCCGCCGACGAGAGCGCCATCTATGTTGGGCATGGCCATGTACTCGGCAATGTTGCTCGGTTTGACACTGCCGCCGTATTGCAGGCGGATGGCCTCGGCCGTCTCTGCCCCATACAACTTGGCCACCACCTCGCGCACGGCCGTGCCCATCGTGCGGTTCGCGTCGTCGGCCGTGGCCGATTTGCCCGTGCCAATCGCCCAAATCGGCTCATAGGCAATCACACAACTGGCCGCTTGTTCGGCCGAAAGCCCCGCCAACGCCGCCTCCACCTGTGCCGACACAAAATCCACCGTCACCCCCGCCTCATTCTGCACCAGTGATTCCCCCACACAAATGATGGGGGTCAGGCCATGAGCAAGGGCGGCGTGAGCCTTTTTGTTCACCCCTTCGTCCGTCTCGCCAAAATAGCCGCGCCGCTCGGAGTGGCCCAAGATGACATATTGGCAGAATGGAGTCAGCATGGCGGCCGAGATTTCGCCCGTGTACGCGCCTTGCTCCTCAAAATACATGTTTTGCGCCCCCACGCCAATGTGTGTGCCTTGCACGGCCTCCGCCACCGCAGGGATGGCCACAAACGGAGCGCAAAACGCCACATCCACCTTGGCCGTCAAGGCCTCCAACCCCTCCCGCACCTGCGCCACAAACTCCCCCGCCTCCGCATACGTCTTAAACATCTTCCAATTGCCCGCAATAAATGGTTTACGCATGATGTCTCCTTAGCTATAAGCCTTAAGCCGTAAGCCATAAGCTAAATGCGCCAACGCCTAGCTTATGGCTTACGGCTTACAGCTTATGGCTATTCTGGCTACTTGGCAAAGCCGACCGCCCTTGTTTCCCGTATGACGGTCACTTGGATTTGGCCGGGGTATTGCATGTTGTCTTCAATCGTCTTAGAAATATCCCGCGAGAGGCGCATCGCCCCAAGGTCATCTATCAAGCCCGGCTTGACGATGATGCGGATTTCCCGCCCCGCTTGCAAGGCATAGGCGGCATCCACCCCTTCAAACGAGGTGGCAATATCCTCCAACGTGCGAATGCGCTTGATGTAATTTTCCATGCTCTCCCGCCGTGCGCCGGGGCGTGCGCCCGAAATAGCATCGGCCGTTTCCACCAAAATCGCTTCCACCGATTCTTGGTCTACTTCGTGGTGATGGCTGGCGATGGCGTTTAGCACAATGGGGGGCACATTAAACCGCTTGGCAAAATCAGCCCCCAGTTGGGCGTGGGTTCCCTCTTGGTCGTGGTCCATCGCCTTGCCCAAATCGTGGAGCAAGCCACCCATCTTGGACATTTCGACATTGGCCCCAATTTCGGCCGCCAAAATGGCCGCAATTTTAGAGGCTTCTACGGAATGGTCGAGTTGGTTTTGGCCATAGGAGGTGCGGTAGCGCAAACGGCCGAGCATCTTCACAATCTCGGGGTGCAAGCCATGCACGTTTGCTTCGTAGGCGGCATCTTCACCCGCTTTGCGCATGTCGCGCTCCACCTGTTCGGCCGCATCTTTGAGCAATTTTTCGATGCGGGCGGGGTGGATTCGGCCGTCTATCACCAATTGGCCCAGCGCCCGGCGGGCAATTTCGCGCCGCACAGGGTCAAAGCAGGAAATCGTGACAGCTTCGGGGGTGTCGTCCACAATCACATCCACCCCAGCGGCCATCTCAAAGGCGCGAATGTTGCGGCCGTTGCGGCCGATAATCCGCCCCTTCATCTCATCACTCGGCAACGGCACCACCGAAATGGTCGCCTCGGAGACATATTCACTGCCCACCCGCTGAATGGCCAACGCAATATATTTACGTGCCCTATCGTCCGCTTCTTCCTTGGCTCGCTCTTCCACCTCGCGCATTACCCGCGCCATATCTTGCCGCGCTTCTTGCTCCACCCCCAGCAGTAATTGCTCCCGCGCCTCTTCCTGTGTAATGGCGGCAATCCGTTGCAGTTCGGCCGTGCGCTCCTCTTCGATTTTGTCCATTTCGGCGTAGCGGCGGTCAATGCGCGTCTGCCGTTTGTTCAGGTTTTGCTCCCGTTGCTCCAATTTGGCCAGCAAATTGTCCAAATTGATTTGCCGCTTATCGAGCCGTTCCTCTGTGCGCGACAAATCTTGGTAACGCCGCTCCACAGCTTTGTCCGCCTCTTGGCGCATTTGCTTCACTTCGCTTTGCGCTTTGTTTAGAACTTGTTGCGATTCAGCTTGCGCCGCTTGTTTCAGGCGTTCCGCATCTGCTTCTGCCTCGCGTTTGTGTCGCTCTGCCTCCGCTTGCGCGTTGGCTACCAGTTGGTCATCAACGGGCTTGAGCTTGGTTTGATAATAATAATATGCCCCACCGAGACCAGCCGCTACGCCCAAAACCAGCGCAACGATGACCCCGATTATAGTTGATAAACCCATTCTCTCTTCTCCTATGCTGTCAAATCTAGTACGAGCACTAATTACTAATTACTAGTAACTATTCAGATAGAGATAGGAGATAGAGATAGAGGGAAACATGGTTGTTCTGCCTACTAAGGCTTCCTCTATCTCTATCTTTACACTCTATCTTGACCACCTGAATAGTTGCAATTACTAATTACTAATTCCACCCACTCGTCCTAGCCTATTTCAATAGTTATTTGGCTGGCCGTGTTCTTCCCAAAGGGTGGCCACGGCCGTGCGGATGATGGCGTAGTTGAACCCACGCCGTTGCAAAAAGGCTCCTACTTTTTGGTTAAATTCCTCTTGGGGCAGATTAGCCCATTGGGCGGCTTTTCTCTCGGCCGCCCGCACGGCCGAATCCCGCTCATCTAGCTCCCCCAAAACCTCATCTACCACCTCACGGCCGACCCCTTTTTGGGCTAATTCTTGCCGCAGAGCCGTTTGGCTACGCGGCCGAAACGCCTCGCGCTGTTCCATCCAGTAACGGGCAAACGCCGCATCATCCACCAATTGCAACTCGCTCAAGCGTTGAATCACCCGTTCCACGGTGGCTTCGTCAAACGCCTTGTCGTGCAATTTGCGGCGCACTTCGCTCATACTTCGCGGCCGATAGGCGATGAAGGTGAGCGCAGATTCTTTGGCGCGTTCGTAATCATCTTCCACCCGCAACTCGGCCAACTGCGCCTCATCCAGCGTTTGCCCCACCCGCAGAGAAGCGGCCGTGACCAGCGATAAGCTAAACGAGTATTCGCCATCTAAAAAGATGTTAACCCGCTCTTGATTGCGCCGTTGGGCGGTGATTTTGGTAAGGGTAGCCATAAGAGCTAGTCAGCTTGTCAGCCAGTCAGCTAGTCAGCAAAAAGCTGACTGGCTGAAATGCTGACAAGCTGAAGTGCTAAAAAAAAAGCCGCAGTGAAATGATTCACCACGGCCGTAGATGCCAAACTATCACTCAGTTTGCCCAAGCAAACCGCTTTTAATAACCCAAGCTAGATGCGATAACAGGACAGGGATTTTTCCCCTAACAGAACAGGGTTTTAACAGCCTGTTACGTCAGTGGGTATCGAACCATCATCCCCCAAGGAGCCATTTTTCATACAACAGAACAGAGGTAATCCGCTTTGGCTGTTCTAAAACCTTGCAGGTCTTCAAGACCTGCAAGGTTTGCCAAGAAACAGCTTCCGCAGGCAAACCCCATCAACAACTTGTAGAGTAATTTTTGTATCGCTAAACCGCCCTAACGACAGGCGGGTCTGGTTTTATCTAGCCAACACGCACAAATTGGGTGCGCTGGATTTTCATCGTCATCGGTGTGACTGTGGTGTATGTGGTTGAGTTTAGACCGTCTCGGTTTTTAAGACCTTGAGGGTCTGGCCGCATAGCCAAAAAACCCAGTTTCGTGCTGAAACTGGGCGAGGCGTTTAGTTGCTGTTCACGGCCGTTAGCGCGGGCAAACCCGCCTGCTGGCGAATCAAATTCTCGAGTTCCATCAGCATGGCGGGGTTTTGACCCAAGAACACTTTTGCATTTTCGCGCCCTTGGCCAAGCAAAACTTCGCCATAGCGGAAATACGCACCGCGCTTATCTATCAAATTGCGTTCAACTGCTAAATCAAGCACATCCCCCGTTTTGGAGATGCCTTCGTTGAACATAATGTCAAATTCACATTCGGTGAAAGGTGGGGCCACCTTGTTCTTCTTCACCTTCACTCGCGCCCGGTTGCCGACATCATCCGTGCCCGATTTAATCGCCTGCACGCGGCGAATATCCAGCCGCACCGAGGCGTAAAATTTGAGGGCATTGCCACCCGTTGTCGTTTCGGGGCTTCCAAACATCACCCCAATCTTCATGCGCAATTGGTTGGTGAAGACGACAATGGTGTTGGTTTGCTTGATAATGCCCGATAACTTGCGGAGTGCTTGCGACATGAGCCGCGCTTGCAAGCCAACGTGGGCATCGCCCATTTCCCCTTCGATTTCGGCGCGGGGCACAAGGGCGGCCACGGAGTCAATGACCACCACATCCATTGTGCCCGAGCGGATGAGTGCCTCGGCTATTTCGAGCGCTTGCTCCCCCGTATCGGGTTGGGAAACGTACAAATCATCAATGTTGACCCCGCATTTGGCGGCGTAGCTGGGGTCGAGGGCGTGCTCCATATCAATGAAGGCACACACGCCGCCCCGTCTTTGGGCTTCGCAGATGATGTGTTGGCAAAGGGTTGTTTTACCCGAGGATTCTGGCCCGTAGATTTCGACAATACGGCCGCGTGGCAACCCACCCACCCCTAACGCAATATCCAGCGAGAGTGCCCCCGTAGGAATGGACTCAATGGTCATGTGCAACGCTTCACCGAGGCGCATGATGGCTCCTTCGCCGTATTTTTTGTGGATACCAGCGATGGTGGCCTCAAGGGTTTTGTTTTTGCTATCGGCGGTTGATTTGGCCATAAGTTTGGGGCGAAAAGTGAAAAATGAAAGGTAAAAAAGGGGAGATTACGGCCAAATTTTCACTTTATAGAGGTGCTTTTTGTTGCTTTTGTCGGGGTATTAGAAGGGCATAGTGTACAATAGCGACATGGAATTAGCAAACCTCCCCCCTCTGACAACGGCCGTGCGCATGGCCACCAAAGCAGATGCTCCCGCCATTTTGCGCTTGCTCCAAGGGCACGCCTACCACCATCTTCATGTGGATTGGTTCTTGCCGGGCGACTGGCTAGAGACGAAGGGATTTGTGGTTTACGAACAGGGGGGGGCGATTCGGGCTTGTTTGGCGGTAGCGGCCGAACCACCCCCGGCGGCATGGGTGCGGGTGGCGGCCGTGGATTGGGATGTGCGCCAGCGCACGTTGCCCTTGCTCCAAGCGTTACTGGCGGGTGTCCAACCCTTTTTGCGCCAGCAACACATCACCCAATTGGGCTGGATGGCCAACCAAAGTTGGGCCGATAAATGGCTCCCTGATTTGGGGTTTGAGATTGGGGCATGGATTGAATCGTATGCCAAAGAGGGGTTAGAAATTCCTGCCCATACGCCTCACCCCCAAGTGGTGATTCGCCCGCTTGAGAAGCGGGATTTGCCGCTGGTGGCGGAGCTAGAAACGGCCGCCTTCGCCCCCTTGTGGCGGCAAAGCCTGCGCGGGCTGGAATTGGGCGCAGGGCAGGCCATCAGCTTGGATGTGGCGGAGGTGGACGGCCGACTTGTCGGCTTCCAACACAGTGTGCCCACCCAAGACAATTGCGCCCACCTCGCCCGCATGACCATCCACCCCGATTGGCAAGGGCAAGGCATCGGCGCGGCCCTCATGGGCCACGCCTTGCAGGGGTATCGCACCCTTGGCTTTGACCGCGCCTCGCTCAATGCCCAGCAAGAAAACACGGCCGCCCACACCCTCTACACCAAATTTGGCTTTCACCCCATGGGCTACCGCGTGCCTGTGTGGCGGATTAATTATGAATTGTGAATGAGGGGGGTAATGCGGAATGGGGAATGCGGATTGCGGAATGGTTCGAGCCATCCACTACTCACTAACCACTCACTAACCACTAACCACTAACCACTCCCCCTACCTCATCATCGCCACCTGAGCCATGCCCCGCCCATCATCGGTGAGCAACAAATAGCCTTGTTGGCGGCGCACCATCCCTTTGCGCTCGGCGTAGCGCACCACTTGTTCGGCAAAATCCGGTTGCCAGCGCAGGTGCTCCCACAGGTGGTCTACCCGATTTTCGATGGCCGCCCGCTCCGTCCCCTCGTGGTTCAACAAATGAATCGTCAGCATCGTTTGGGCAAAGGTGAGGCGTTGCTGGGAGCGGCGGATGGCCATGCTGACCAGCCCCCGCTGGGGAGCGAAGGTAAAAGCGGCCAAAAAGAGGAGACCCGCCACGGCCGCCATTGACCCCGCAATGTTCGCATCCAACCAATTGGCCAGCGCGTAGCCCCCCACGGCCGCCAATCCCCCCAGCCCACCGCTGTAAAGCAACATCCGCGACAGCCTGTCGGTTAGCAGGTAGGCGGTGGCGGGTGGGGCAATCATCAGGGCGACGACGAGGACGGAGCCGACCACATCGAAGGCGCCCACGGCCGTGACCGAGACCATGCCCATCAGCCCATAATGGAGCAAAACGGGCGAAAAACCGAGCGCGGCGGCCAACTCCCCATCAAACGTGGCCAATTTTAGCTCCTTGTAAAACAGGGCGATGAGGCCGAGATTGGCCACTAAAATCGTGCCCATGATAACCAAGCCACGGGGCAAATCGAGTGCGCCCCATTGCCAACGGTCAAACGGGGCGAAGGCGAGTTCGCCGAGTAGCACCGCGTCTATGTCTAAATGCACCCCTCGCGCAAAGCGGGAGATGAGGATGACGGCCGCGCTGAACAAAGCGGGAAAGACAAGACCAATGGCCGCATCCTCCTTTACTAACCCCGTGTTGTTGAGCATTTCCACCAAGGCCACTGTCAGCACGCCCGTTAAAGCCGCCCCCAAAATAAGCCACGGCGAATCGAGCTGGCCAATCAGCAAAAAGCTGATGACGATGCCCAGCAAAACAGTGTGGCTAATCGCGTCGCTCATCATGGCCATGCGGCGCAAGACGAGAAACGCGCCCGGCAAGGCACAGGCCACGGCCGTCACCATCGCAATCAGTTGAATTTCTGTTGAAGCGTTCATAAAAGTGCTGAGTGCTGAGTGCTGAGTGGTTAAGGGAAATTTCTCCGCTCCCCTCTGCTCTCCGCCCTAATGTCCATTCCCAAACACCTGCGCCTCCGCAATGCCCGCTGGAGTCAGCGCCCAATTCTCCCCATCCACTTGGCGCACCCACCCTTTTTGGGCGAGGGCACGCAGGCTGTTTTCGACCCCGCCGCGCTGGGCATTCATGGCTCGCAAAGCGCCGATGGCGTGGGGGTGCGTCCAATCTTCGTGCTGATGAGCCAACTTGAACATGTCGCTCAGCACCGCCTCGAGGCGCAAATTGGTGCGGTTGCGTTGGCGTTGCGCCCAGCGCCACACCAGCCCCCGATTACCCGCAAACAGGAATGAGACGGCCACAAACAGGCTAATGACCAAGACGATGACGGGGCCAGTGGCCAGTCCGCCGCCCCAACCGCTTATCACCGTGCCGCTGATGCCTGCCACCGCCCCAAATAGCCCCGCCAAAACGACCATCACGCCCAGTTTGTCTGTCCATTGCCGCGCGGCCGAGGCGGGAGCCACCACCATCGCGCTCATCAGCACCACCCCCACCGCTTGCAGGCCAATGACAATGGCCAGCACCAGCAGGAAGGTGAGCAGGACATCGAGCCAGAGCATGGGATAGCCGACACTTGCCCCATAATCGCGGTCAAAGCTGAGGAGTTTGAACTCTTTCCAAAATAAGGCCACGAGGAGGAGGGCGAGGAGACCCACGGCCGTCATCGTCACCACATCTTCGACCAGCAAGGTGGCCGCTTGGCCGAACAAAAACTTGTTCAGCCCCGCTTGGTTGGCGATGGGGTTCCGTTGCAACACGGTCAGCAACATGAGGCCGAGGCCGAAAAAGGCTGACAAAATGATGCCAAGGGCGCTGTCTTCTTTGATGCGGGTGGTGCGGGTGATGGCCATCAGCAGGAGAGTGCCGAGGCCACCCGCCACGGCCGCGCCTAGCATCAGTACCAGCGGCGCTTTGCTGTGGGTGAGCATGAAGGCCAGCACCACGCCGGGCAAGGCGGCGTGGGACATGGCATCGCCCAGCAGGCTTTGGCGGCGCAACACGGCAAATGTGCCCAACGCCCCGCTGACCATGCCCAGCACGGCCGCGCCCAAGGCTACGGTGCGAATGGTGTAGTCGAAGAAAATGTCCATAGGAGTGGGGATTGCGGAATGCGGATTGCGGATTGGGCTTGCCCAACCAACACCCTTTGTTCATTGCTCATTGCCCATTGTTCATTGAAAGGAATGCCACACGGCCGCCATAGGCTAGGCGCAGGTTTTCCTCGGTGAACACTTGGGCGACGGGGCCGCAGGCGATACAGCGCACATTGAGCAGAGCCACCCAATCGAAGTATTCGGGCACTGTTTGCAAATCGTGGTGGACGGCGATAACCGTTTTGTTTTGCGCCCGCAACTCCTTCAACAGGACGATAATCGCCCGTTCGGTGGTCGCATCTACGCCCTGAAACGGCTCATCCATGAAGTAGATTTGGGCATCTTGGACGAGGGCGCGGGCGAGGAAGGTGCGCTGTTGTTGGCCGCCCGAAAGTTGGCTGATTTGCCGCTGGGCAAAATCAACCATGCCCACCTTGTCCAACGCCTCGAGGGCGAGCTGTTTGTCGGCGGCCGAGGGGCGGCGGAACCAGCCGAGAAGGCCGTACCGCCCCATCAACACCACGTCTAGCACACTGGTAGGGAAATCCCAGTCCACGCTCCCCCGCTGGGGCACGTAGCCGACGAGGTGGCGTTGTTCTTCATACGCTTTGCCATAGACGAGGACATTGCCCGCCGCTGGGGGAATCAGCCCCAAAATCGCTTTGATGAGCGTCGTTTTGCCCGCTCCATTCGGCCCGACAATGGCCGTCAGGGTTCCTTCCGGTACTGTAAAATCCACGTCCCACAGGACGGGTTTGGCGTGGTAGGCCACGGTTAGGTCGGTGACTTCGATGGGATTCATGGGATTTTGGATTGCGGATTTTGGATTGCGGATTGCGGAGCTTTCCACTCAGCACTCAGCACTCAGCACTTTCTACTCGCCTAGCAACGCGCCGACAATCGTATCTATATTGTGGCGCACCATGCCGAGGTAGGTGCCTTCGGCCGTGCCTGCGTCGCCCATTGCGTCGGAGAAGAGGGAGCCGCCGATGACGACTTCCCAGCCACGGTCGCGCACGGCCGCTTGCACCGCCTCAATCGTCCGCACGGGCACGGAGGATTCGACGAAGATGGCGCGAATTTCGTTTTCGGCGATGTAGGTGGCCAGATTTTGGACATCGGCCGTGCTCGCCTCGGCATCGGTGCTGATGCCTTGCAAGCCGCGCACCTCGAAACCGTAGGCACGGCCAAAATAGCTAAACGCATCGTGGGCGGTAATGAGGATGCGTTGCTCGGCGGGGAGCCTGTCCGCTTGGGCTTGGACATAGGCGTGCAGTTCGTCGAGTTGTTGGAGGTAAGCGGCCGTGTTGGCCTCGTAATCGGCACGGTTGGCGGGGTCTTGGGCAATGAGCGTATCGCGCACCACCAACACCGCCTCGCGCCATAAAGTCACATCAAACCAGATGTGCGGGTCGTGTTCATCCACATAAGCGGGCGAAGCGAGCAAGCGACTGGGGTCTATGCCACTGGCCACGGCCACGGCGGGCTTGTTTTGGCCGATTTGCTCCAACACATCCTCGAGTTTGGCTTCTAAAAAGAGGCCATTGTAGAAAATGATGTCGGCGTTTTGCAGTTTGTCCACATCGCTGGCACTGGCTACGTAGAGGTGGGGGTCTGTACCCGGCCCCATCAGCCCGACCACTTGCACATGTTCGCCGCCCACAATTTGGGCAATGTCGGTAATCTGGCCGATGGTGGTGACGATGGTGAGACGGCCGTCTTCTGCGGGGGCGGGCGCGGCCGAACTACTCTCCCCCGCACACCCTGCCAAGGCGAGGGTGAGGGTTAAAAGGATAAGGGTTAAGGTTTTGGACATTGTTGGTTCTCCGAAGCACGTTGAGCGAAAAGCAATCAGGTTTATTTTTCGCCTTAATTTTTTAGGTATGCCTAAATTATAGCTTGGGCGCAACGAATGTCAATTGGGTAGAATGAACAAAAAGCTGAACGGCGAACCCCGGATGGACGAACAACCTGTCAGTAAATTCTTTTTCAACGCAAAGTCGCCAAGAAGCGAAGGCGCAAAGGGTGTTGTTGAATCGAGAAACTTCTTTGCGTCTTTGCCCCTTCGCGACTTTGCGTTAAATCTCTTAACAACTTGTTCGTACACCCCGAACCCCTTGCCTAGCGACACCCCCTTTTTTCCTCTATAATGCGCACCATGCCGATAGCCGATTTAGACAGCATCCACAGTTACCTCTCGCACATGCGGCACGAACTTCGCACGCCGCTCAATGCCATCATTGGGTATGGCGAGATGTTGCTGGAAGATTGCGCCATAGACGACCCCGAGGGATTTGCGCCCGACCTCAACCACATCCTCAATGCGGGCAACCGCCTGCTCGGCCTTGTGAACCAGATTTTGGACCCCGCCCAAATCACGGCCGATAACCAGCCCAGCCTGCAAGCGTATGGCCAGCAAATCCACTACCAACTGCGCGACCCGCTCAATGTGGTGTTGGCCTATGCCGAAATGTTGCTGGAAAAGGGGCAACAGGTGCAATACGAAGCATTTGTGGCTGATTTGGGGAAGATAGACACGGCCGCCCAACGCCTGCTCTACCTGATGGAGCAGATGTACGCCACCACCCAAAACCCCCTCGCACTGGAGAATTTGCCCACGGCCGACCTTGCCCCTGCCCACGCCCAAGTGGATGAGCCAAGAGCCGCCCAACGTGCCTTAACTGGTTATATTTTGGTGGCGGACGATAACGCCCAAAATGTGGAAATTCTGACTCGCCGCTTGCACCGGGATGGGCACAGCACCCTGACGGCCGTCAACGGCCGTGAACTGCTCGATTTGCTCCCCGCCCACAGCGTAGACCTCATTTTGCTGGACATTATGATGCCCGAAATGAACGGCTACGATGTGCTTCTCGCCCTGCGCCAAGATGAGCGCTGGCGCGATTTGCCCGTCATTTGCCTCTCCGCCCTCGACGACGATGCCAGTTATTTACGAGCCATCGAACTGGGGGCACAAGACTTTTTGCCCAAACCGTGCGACCCGCTCCTGTTGCAAGCCCGCATTGGTGCGTCGCTGGAAATTAAAAAGCGGCGCGACCAAGAGGTGGCGTATCGGCAGGCGGTGGATGTGTTGACGGCCGCCGCCGCCGCGTGCGAGACGGGCACGTTTGAGCCGCACAGCCTGACCCAATTGGCTGGGCGCGGGGATGAACTCGGCCGTTTGGCGCGGGTGTTCCAGCAAATGGCGGCCGAAGTCCAAGCCCGCGAGGCGCGGCTTCGCCAAGAGGTGCGCGAGCTTCGCATTGAGATTGACCGCCAAAAAGAGGCCACCAGCGTCGCCCAAATTGTGGAGACGGAATACTTCCAGCAACTCCAACGCCAAGCCCGCGAACTGCGCCAATCCTTCCAGCAAACTGGGGAATAACGATTAGCCCCCCTGAGCCGGGCAACCACAAGGGTTGCCCCTCCCCAACTTTCCACTCAACACTCAGCACTCAGCACTTTTCACTCCTCTCCCTATGACCCACATCATCTCCCTCCATTCCTTTCGCGGCGGCACTGGCAAATCCAACCTCGCGGCTAATTTGGCCACCGTTTTCACGGCCGCTGGTCGGCGCGTGGGCATCATAGATACCGATATTCAATCGCCGGGCATCCACATCCTCTTCGGTCTCAACAGCGAAACCATTCGCCATTCGCTCAACGATTATTTGTGGGGCAAATGTGCCATCGAAGCGGCGGCGCACGATGTCACGGCCGCCATGAACCTTGGCCCCGACGCGGGGCAAGCGTATCTCATCCCCGCCAGTATGCACCCCGGCGAAATCGCCCGCATTTTGCGCGATGGCTACAACGTCGGTCTCCTATCGGATGGCATTCGCCAAGCGATTATAGATTTGCAACTCGATGTGTTGCTCATTGACACCCATCCCGGCCTGAGCGAAGAGACCTTGCTGGCCGTGGCCATTGCCAACACCCTGCTGGTGGTCATGCGCCCCGACGAGCAAGATGTGGAAGGCACAGGCGTGGCCGTGCAAGTGGCGCGGCGGCTCGATGTTTCGCGCTTGTGGATTGTGGTGAATAAGTGCCCGGCCGCGTTTGATGAGGGGCAGGTGCGCCAGCAGGTGGAAAAGGCGTATGACAGCCATGTGGCGGCCATTTTGCCCCATGCGGATGAGTTTATGACGTTGGCCAGCAAGGGGCTGTTTGTGCAGGAGTACCCTGACCATGTGGTCAGTCAGCGGATGCGCCAACTGGGGCACGAGTTGATGATGAGCGGCCGTTGATGAACTGAGTGGCTACGAAAACTTATTTAACCGCGGAGAGCGCGGAGGGCGCAGAGCTTCTCGGATGCTTCTTCCTCCGCGTTCTCTGCGCCCTCCGCGATTAGAAGCCTAGCCCCCCCCAAATGTCGGCAAGCCCAAATCCACCATCGGCTGGCCCGCCAGAAAAGCGCGTAGGGCGGCACGGGTCGCGTCCCGGTCGTCCCACGGGTACTCTGTCCCCTCAAAATTCATGGATTGCTCGTGCCCTTTGCCGCACACAATCACCACATCTTGGGGGCGGGCAAGGGTGAGGGCAAAATAAATCGCCTCGCCTCGGTCGGGCACCCGCCAAAAGGTGTCCCCCTCACGGCCGCCCTTCAGCCGACACCCCCCCGCCATCATCTCCAAAATATCGGCCAGCTTTTCCGTGCGCGGGTCTTCGGCCGTTAGCACCGTTATATCGGCATAGACGGCCGAAATTTCGGCCATCATGCGCCGCTTTTCCACATCGCGCTTGCCCGCACTGCCAAACACGGCAATGATTTTGCCGTTTTGGGCGGCGACCATCGGCCGTGTCGCCTTGAGAGCCTTTTCCAGCGCATTGGGGGTGTGGGCAAAATCCACCATCGCCAAAAAGTTTTGCCCCTCGTCCAGCCGCTCCATACGGCCGCTGACGGCCGTCACCCGCCCCAACCCCGCCTCAATCGTGGCCACATCCAGCCCCAAAGCGACGGCCGCCGCACCAGCCGCCAACATGTTGTAGACATTAAATTCGCCCACCAGCGCGGAGCGCAGGATTGCGGATTGCGGATTGCGGATTGCGGATTGCTCCTCCGCTCCTCCGCTCCTCTGCTTCTCTGCCCCTCTGCCCCCCTGCTCCCCCTGCAATTTCCAACATAAACTGTGTTTCACGTGCCCCATACTCAGGCCGCACGGCCAGCACATGCGCGGGTTGGTAGATGGCGTAGTGGAGTTGGTTGGCAAGGGGCACGGCCGTCAGCGAGGCAAACGACTGGTCATCTTTGTTCAGCACAAGGGCGCGGAGGGTGGGGGCGAGGTCGTGTTCGGCCGCTTGGGTCACCATCTCGAACAGGCGGCGTTTGGCGGCCAAATACCCCTCATAACTGCCGTGGTAATCCAAATGTTCATGGGTGATGTTGGTCACGACGGCCACGTTGTAATCCACGGCCGTCACCCGATGTTGTGCCAGCCCGTGCGAAGTCGTTTCCAGCACGCAATGGGTCAGCCCCGCCTCGGCCATTTGGTGCAAATACCGTTGCACCTCGGGCGCTTCGGGGGTGGAGACGTGCAAGCCTGTTGGCTCTTCGCGGTCGCCCATCACCGCCTTGATGGTCGAAATCATGCCCGTTTTGTGCCCAGCGGCGACTAAAATCTCGTAGAGCAGGGTGCTGGTGGTCGTTTTGCCATCCGTGCCCGTCACGCCAATCACTGTCATGCGTTCGCTGGGGAAATCGTAATAGGCGGCCGAGAGCCACGCCAAAGCCTCGGCCGTGTCTTCGACCAGCAAATAGCCCACCTCGGGCGGAATGGTCAGGCCGAGTTCGGCCGACGGCCGTTGTGCCAAAATCAGGCTCGCTCCCCGCGCAATCGCATCCGCAATATAGGGATGGCCGTCTGTGCCTGTGCGCACGCGGGCGACAAAGCAATCCCCTGCTTGCACCTCGCCCGAATGTTCGGTAAAGCGGCCGATGGCCACGTTCGGCCCTGTGTATACAGGTGGTTGGGCATAGCTGGTGCCCGCCACCCGCCGTTGCCATTTTGTTAAGAGTGTTGTGATAGGGTACATTTGGAATTGTGAATGGTGAATGGTGAATGGTGAATGATTATCCGCATTCCGCATTCCGCATTCCACATTCCGCATTTTTTTGAGATGGATATGCCCATGATGAGTGCTGATGACGATGAATTAGAAGAGAATGGCTGGTTGGAGGATGAGGAGTTGGAAACGGCCGTGGTGCTGGCTGAGGAGGTCTTGCCCGAGAAGGTCACGGCCGCGCTCCCCCGCCCCGAACGGCTTGATTTGAGCCACTACCAACAACTCATTAAGCGGTTTGTGGTCTGCGGCCGTTGCGGCTCTTTCCTCACGGGCTACCGCGTTTTACATGGGGTCAACTCGTTGGAGATGGCCGCTCGCGCCAGCCAAACGAGCCAAGAAGGGTGGCTGACGCTGGTCTGGGACGGCCGTACCCGCCAACTCATCGGCCAATCGTTCGGGGTATACCCAGAAACCGACCTCTACTATTTCGACATCTGTTGCCCCGAGTGCCAACGCCGCATCCTCTACACCGAACAAGCCCCCGGCGAACCCGCCCTAACGTTTCAGGTGGATTTAAAGCTGAAATAAGAGAGCAAGGGAGTAAGAGAGTAAGAGCTTTCCCTTTCTCCCCTGCTCCTCTGCCCCCTCACTCCCCTAAGTATTCCCCCACCCGCTCCCCCTTTTCATTCACTATCTGCTAAACTTGTAATCGCTCACAGGAACCATCACGAGCAGAATTTGTGTGTCTATCGTCGTACCCCTTTTAACTTCACCCCATTATTCGCTATTTCCTACAGGAAAAATGGGTACAAATATGGAATGGATAACTTGTGTTGGCTAACTCATTAGAGATTAGGCAAGTTGTTGTCGTTGCCTTGGTAGGTTTATGATGAAGCGTTCTCGTCAACCAATTTGGATGCGCCTCTCGGCTATTTTTGCTTTTACGACCTTATTTGCAGGTCTGTTTGTGTATGCCGCTACCCCTAGCACGGCCGTGGTTTCGGCCGCGCAGGCTCCCGCCAACCCCGAGCTGGCCGCCCTGCAAGTCCTCCCCACGGTTCGCTTTGCGGCCGCCACGGCCACCGTCGGCGAGGCCGATGGAACCGTCACCCTCAACATCCTCATTAGCGCCGCCCCCCTCATCACCCGCCCCGTCACCGTCACCTACACCACGGTAGATGGCTCCGCCACGGCCGGCCTAGATTACGGAGCCGCCAGCGGAACCGTCACCTTTGCCAATGGCCAACCCACCGCCCGCACCATTGTCATCACCATTCTTAACGATGCTCTGCCTGAGGCCAACGAAACCTTCTCCGTGGTCTTGCAAAGCCCCCAAAACGCCACCCTTGCCACACCCAGCATCGCCAGCGTTACCATTCAGAGCGACGATGCATCCGCCACACCCACAGGTGGAGCCGCCACCCCCGTTTACTCTGATATCTACGAAAACAACAATGACATTACGACGGCCACCACATTGCCCGTCAACAACACCTCATTTTGTACCACTCCCAATGCCACCCTCTGGCCCGTCGGCGACATAGATTTTTACCGTTTCTGGGCTAAAGCAGGCGCAGAATACGAAGTCCAAACCAAAAATTTAGCCTTGGGTTTAGATACCATGATGTCCTTATATGGGGTGCAAGGGCAATATCTGGCCGATAACGACGACTCCAACCAATCCCGCGCCTCCTATATCAGCTTCATCCCGGCCGAGACGGGCTACCACTACGTCTCCATCATCAACAAAGACGCTTCCGACCCCGCCAACAAAACCTATTGTGTCGAGGTAACGGAAACAGTTTTGCCCACCAGCACCCCAGCCCCCACGCATACTCCTCAACCCACGGCCACCTTAGTCCAAGGGGTGGATATTTGCGAATCCAACAACCATTTTGACGAAGCGTGTACGATTGGCACAGGCGATCTGACCACCTTTAACTTTGTCCCTGTGTCTGGGCCGGGGCCAGATAACGATTTCTTCCGTTTGTGGGTCAAGGTCGGTTGGTTCTACACCTGCGAAACGCTCAATTTATCGAGTGTGAATGACACCAATGTGATTATTTACGACCAAAATCGCAATGGGCTGGCAGGGAATGATGACAAAGCCTCGGACGATTTGGGCAGTAAAGTGACCTATTACGCCACTTACACAGGCTGGCTTTTCGTGCTGGTTGGCCCTTATGCCATCCCCAATTATGATGAGTCGCCCCAATATACCTATGATTTGATGTGTGATGGCATTGCGGCTACCCCCACGCCCACCCCACGGCCGACAACCGTCTTTACAGGTGGTGGCGGCGGCGGCACTTTGCCCCGCACCCCTACCCCCACCCCCACCCCCGAGGGCGAACCAACCGAGGCCGTGCCCACGCCCGATATTATTGCCACCGTCAATTTCTTGCTCTCCCCCACCCCCACGCCCCCCTCCATTGTGCAGATTGTGCCCCTGCCCACCGCCACCCCCCTCGCCCCTGTGGGTGGCAACACCACCGATTTAACGGTCATTTTGTACTATGACCAAAACAGCAATTTCACCCCCGAACTCGACGAAGGGATAATGGATATGGCCGTCTCGGTCTTTGATGGTGTCAGCGGTCAACTGCTTTCGTTTGGTTACACCAACGAAGCAGGCTTGTTGCGCTTCACCATTGCCGCGCCCTCCAACATTTTGCGCGTATCAGTGCCATTCCTCGGCTTTAACCAAACCGTGGTGGCAGGCACGCCCGAAGTGCGCCTGCGCGTCGTTCCCCAAGTTGCTTCGGGCAATTAACCTAAAGAGATAGAGGGTAGAGATAGAGATAGAGGGAACAGTGGTTCGCCAATCAACTAGGGATTCCTCTATCTCTATCTCCCGTCTCTATCTCCTTTGTGAGATGTGAATGACCACTGAAGAGCGTAAATCCTTGTTGGCTCGCCGTGACCCCATTGTGTGGGTTGTGTTGGGTATCTCCCTCTTGGGGCTGTTGTTGATTTGTGTCTTTGGCTATCTGCTATTGGGTGGCAATGGGGATGGCGAAACGGTGACGGAGACGGACGGCACGGCCGTGCCCCCGTTCAGCCAGTCCACCCCCGTTTCTTCTGGCCCGCAAATTGCCCTCGAGGCGGCCGTGGGCGGCTCTGCCCCCATCAGCCTGACCCTCGATGCCCCCGTGTTTTTAGAGATAGGTGGCCAAACCCTGCCCATCACCGCCCGCTACATTGCCCCCGAGGCCATTTGGGAGCCATTTAGCACGGCCGACGACACGGCCGTGTGGGTCTACGGAACCATCGTCAACTACACCTTCGGCTTGCCCGGCTCCGAAGCCAATGCCGCCCTGCTCGAAGAATTGGTACAGGGCGACCCGATTGTTGTGCGCACCAAAAGCCAAGCCGAATACAGCTTCACCTTCACGGGGAGCGAGATGATGGGTTCCCCCACGGCCGAACTCTTCAGCCAAAACCGCCCCGCCATCACCCTCGTCTGGCTCGGCGAAGCCTGAAAACAACCAACGCCTCATCGTGCGCGGCGATTACGTCGTCGCGGAAAACAGCCTGCCCAGCACCACCAACGAATTTGTGTGCGAATTAGGCGAAAATTGCCAACTTGGCAACACGAGTCTGACCGTCAGCGGCGCTACCCATGCCGTAGATCGCCCCGAGGCCCCGCCCGGATTTGCCCTCTACTTGGTGGATTTCGCCATCGAAAACCTCGGCACAACCCCGCTGGATACGGGCTTGCTTCGCTTCGTGCTGATAGATGATTCGGGCAACCAGTACTCGCTCAATGCCCTTGCCAGCCAATTGGGCAGTTACCCGCTCCTAACGGGGATTATCAATGCGGGCGAGAGCAAAACGGTGACGGCCGGCTACCAAATTCCCGCTGGCCTTTCCAGCACCACCCTGCGTTGGGTGGTCAGCCGCGTGGATAGCCCCAGCCAAATGGAAGTGCAAATCCCCTTCACGGGCAACCGCGCCCAAAATGTGCTGGTCACGCTCCAGCAGGCGGATGTCTCGGCCGATGGCACCAGCCTCAACATCGTCGGCCAAGTCACCAACCTCGGCCAGCAACCCGTCATCATCACCGAGGCGGATTTGTCGCTGAAGGGCGACAACACCGTTTATTTGTTGACCACGACCAACCCCGGCTTCCCGTGGAGCATCCCCGCCGGACAAGTGACCAATTTTGTGCTGTCCTACCAACGGCCGCAAGCCGCCTCGGCCGTCTTCCAACTCCTCAACCAATCCTTCCAACTCACGGGCCTGCGTTGAGTGTGGAGCCAGTGAAAAGTAAAAAGTGAGAAGTGAGAAGTGCTCCTCCTCTCATCTCTTCCCTTTTCTCTCTTCTCTCTCCTTCCTCTTCACCTATTTGACACCCCCTGATTGTTATACAATTCCACCCGTGAATATGTCCCACCTGTGGGAAACAATTCCACCAACGGCCGCTCATCACGAGATGGGCGGGTTAAAACTTGTGGTCAGGTCGTTTAGTTAGTTAAAACGGCCATATCAAAATTTTTAATGCATTGGGGAAAACGCTGGTTAACGCCACGGTGCATCCACCATCATCTTCCGCCCCCAAAAGCGGATGGGATGCCCATTCTAACGGGTCTCACAGCGACCAACCCTTTGGAATTTCTGGCATTAACTCGAGTGCGGACATAGTCAAGAAGCATCAGGCCCCCCCTGCGGAACCTCCTTCAGCAACTAAAACCAATCCTCGAGAGGCTCAGATAAAAACCAACACCTTATGGTTGTTGGGCTGTTTTGTTTGTGCTGGCACGGCACAGCTTAGGGGAGTTATTCGTTACTCGTTACTGGTTACTCGTTATTGGTTATGCCCATAACGAATAACCAATAACCAATAACGAATAACCTTCTAATGTGTGGTTGACTTTAGTTTAGGTTCGTTGAACGAGGTACAAAGATGAATAACCAAGATTTCATTGTCCGTGAATATGAGGGGCAAGATTTAGGCGTGTGCGTGACACGGCCGTTTGCCGCTGGCGAGTTTGTGATGTTCTTTAATGGGGTGCGCTACGAATCGCACGAAATTAGCGACTTCACCCATTATCTACAAATTAGCCCCACCACCTTTCTTGGCCCAACGGGAAGCTATGACGATTATGTCAACCATAGCTGTGACCCCAACTGCGCCCTTTATTTTGCAGGCGACCAAGTCGTCTTACGCGCCCTGCGCGACATTGAAGTTGGGGAACAATTGAGCTTCGATTACGGCACAATTATGTTCAGCGAACCAACGACATTTCCTTGCAGTTGCGAAAGTCCCATTTGCCGGGGCTTCATCGGCAATTACTACACCCTGCCCTACGCCTTGCGTGATGAGTACCGCGAGCGGGGCATGGTTTTGCTCCTAACCCAGTACACGGAAGAGCAAATTCTCGCGGCCGCGGCCGTGCCTGTCTGACGGTGCAAAATTGCACCGCCTGTGTCCGTGCCCCAAAACGGCCGTGGAGAACCCCTCCACGGCCGTTTTGGTTTAAGATATAAGATAGAGGCGAGAGATAGAGATAGAGGGGAACGTGGTTATTCGGCTGACTAGAGGTTCTCTCTATCTCTATCTCTCCACTCTATCTTTTAGCCCAAATCGTCCCACACCTGCCGCTTGCGAATGAGCGTGGCTTGGTCACCTTGCACCAGCACCTCGGCAGGGCGTAAACGGCCGTTGTAATTGCTACTCATCGCATACCCATATGCCCCTGCGTTGAGAACCGCCAGCAAATCCCCCTCCGCCAAACGGGGCAACACACGGCCGCGCCCAAAAAAATCCCCCGTCTCACAAATCGGGCCCACCACGTCGTAAGTTAAAAGTGCTGAGTGCTGGGTGCTGAGTGCTGAGTGTTGCTCCCCTGCACCACCCCCGACCCACACCACCTCATGATACGCCTGATACAGCGTCGGCCGAATTAAATCGCTCATCCCCGCATCTACAATGGCAAAATGCTTCTCCCCCTGTGTTTTGGTGCGGATGAGTTGGGTGAGGAGCAACCCCGCTGGCCCGATAATCGAACGCCCCGGTTCGACAACCAACTCAAACCCCGCCTCGTTCACAGGGGCAGAGACGGCCGCCAGCCATTCCCCAATGCTCGGTGCGCCACGGCCGTCAGCATGGTAATCAATGCCCAACCCGCCGCCCACATCGACATAGCGCAGGGGCAAGCCAGCGGTGCGGAGTTCGGCCGCCACATCGGCCAGCAACACGGCCGCTTCCCGAAACGGGGGCCAAATCCCGAATTTGGGAGCCGATATGGGCGGCGATGCCAACAGGGGTGAGGTGGGGGCTGGTGTGAGCATGGCGCAACAGGGGCAATCCCTCGGCCATGCTAATGCCAAATTTATGCTCGCTCATCCCCGTGCTGATGTAAGGGTGGGTTTCGGCGTTGATGTTGGGGTTGAGCCGCACCCCAATGGGCGCAGGACGGCCGAATTCGGCCGCAATATGCGCCACCAACTCGAGTTCGGCGGGCGATTCCACATGAATGGCTTGAATATCGGCCGTCAGGGCTTGGCGAATTTCAGCGGCCGTCTTGCCCACCCCCGAAAAAATAATCTGCTGGGGAGCAAAACCCGCTTTAAGTGCCAAATAAAGCTCCCCGCCACTGGTCACATCCGCCCCCATGCCGTGGCTGGCCAGCAAGCGCAACAGGTGCAAGTTGGCGTTGGCCTTGATGGCGTAATGGGCGTGGGCTGTGCCTGCCAAATAGGTTCGCGCTCGGCCGCTCAGTTCAGCGTGGCTATAAACATAGAGAGGCGTGCCATATTCGGCCGCCAAACGGCCGAGCGGCACTTCTTCGCAACAAAGTTCATGGGAGTGGTTTGTGAGGAGCATGGCCAGAAATAAGGCAACAGTAGAATACACGTAACTACTAACACTCTCGAGTTGTGTCACTCGGTGTCACTAATAGGAGAATAGCTTCGTCGTGGCCTGTGGCCACGCCTCGCTGGAAATAGGGGGTATTTTTTCGTTTGGGCGACTGCCCAAACGAAAAAATACCCCTTATCATAGCCGAGCCACCGTAGGCGGCGAGGTAGGTCAAACCAAGGTTAGTAGTTACGAATGCACAAAAAAATGTGGTTAGGATGATGCCACATTTTCTAAGCGATTTGATTTTATCACCAACAAGATTTGGGCGTGTTCTCCCCCAGAAAACGTTAGAGGCGGACTTAACGTCCGCCTCTAAACCCACTACTTCCCATGAGCCGCGCTCTTTGCAAACTCAAGATAATCATAGTTGAACTATCAACCAACCACAATTAGCAAATATGGCACAAAAAAACGGCCGTGAGTTGCACAAATTGAACAATGGTGGGAAAGCGACTCGAAACGAGGGACAACTAACAACCTTACTCTGGCCGCAATTGCCACAATTTGAGGGCAAGGTGGAGCGAAAGGCGCGTATCCGCCTGCTCCAAATCGTGCTTGGTTAGCTCTTGGATGCGTTCCAGCCGGTACAGAAGCGTATTGCGGTGGATGAAGAGCGATTCGGCCGTTTGGCTGATGTTGCCGTGGTGGCCAAAATAAGCGGCAATTGTCTCCACCAAGCTACTGCGGTGCTTGCGGTCATACTCAATCAGCGGGCCAATGACCTGTTGCCCAAACTGGTGCACGGCCGGAATATCATCCAACTGGGTCAGCAGTTGGTACACCCCAAGACTGTCATACTCCACCAAATTGTTCAGCCGCAACCGCTGAGCCAACTTCATCGCTTGCACAGCGTGTTGGTACACCTCGGGCCACTCGGTGAGGGTGTGGGTGGGGCCAGCCAAACCGCTGATTAAGCGGCTCTCCTTGTACTCGGGTTCGGCCGCCAGATGCTCCCGCAAACGTCGCTCAAACTCCTTGGTCGTGCTCATATCCGTATCGGTCGAGCGCAACGTTTGGAAGATGCACACCGTTGTGCCGCCGTAGATGTGAACGAGGGCGGGGCGGTTGTGGCTGGAGAGAATCCAGTTTACGGCCGTCTCCAAATGGCGCACCGAAGGTATGCGCTCCCCCTGCCACGCCAGTGCCAATACCGCATGCGGTTGCTCGGTGTCGTGGTCGAGGCGGGATTTTAGCCGTTCGATTTCAGCGCGGGGCAGTTTGCCCGCCAGCACCCCCTCCAAAAAGTCCCCCCGCAACTCTTTCTTGGCCTCGCTGACAGCTTTGGCTTTGGCCATTTCCAGCGCACACGCGGCTGCACCATGCTCTGTGGTCAATTTGTCTAGCATGTCCAAACTATCGGCCGCGCCAATGACCGACAAATAGCCCCGCGCCCGGTCGCCCGAAACGATGGGGGTGAGCAAACGCGCCACATTTTCGATGGGGAGCAGGTGTTGCCAATGGCTTTGGCGGCTCTTGGCCGCCGCTTTGCGATTTTGCAACACGGCCGGCAAAAATTCCCGGTTGGTCACAAACTCCGTCAGCTTGCCAATATCCAACGAGTTATCGGCGGGCACACTCATCGCCTGAATTTCCAGCCGCTTATCCTGCACAATGACCACCTTGCCCGTCATTTTGCACATCAAGTCGGTCATGGCGTTCAGCCCTTGATCCTCCCGCGACATTTCCGAAAGCTGGCGATACAGTTGCATCCCCCGCTCGGTCACTTGCGTTTGTCGGTCGAGGAGCAGAGCCGAGATGGTGCGCTGAATGTCGCGCAAGGAGGTATCGGCCGGCACTTGCACCAGCGGCATATCCAAATTCTTCGCCACCTTGGCCGTCGCTTCGGAAATGGGGCGGAAGAAGATGATGCCCGCAATATTCATGGCGCCCAGCAAGTGCAGGTTTTCGCGCAGTTCCGCTTCTGTGGTCATCGCTTGTAAATTGGCGGGCACGATGAGCAAATCGCCCAACTGCACTTGGTCGCGCACCTGCGCCCACTCGGTCAGAATAACTGCCCAGTTTATAGCCCGGCTCCGCTGGTCGGCGTGGCCAATGACGGTGCTGTTGAAGGGCAAAGTCAATTTGATGACATCACTCAGGGTGACGGTAGCTTCAGAGTTCATAGGGCAGTCCTGCGAATTTGTTCGTTTATTCGTTTATAGGTCTATTTGTGTATTTTAATACACCCTTATACGAATAGACCTATAGACCAATACACCAATATACCAATATCTCCCTTATTCTACCAAGACCTGTGCTTGCCGTGCGGCCGATAATTTCAGGGGCAGGCGCACCACAAACAACGCCCCTCGGCCGGGGACAGAGATGGCTTCTATCGTGCCACCATGTTGGGTGATGATGCGCTGGCAGGTGGCCAAGCCAAGACCTGTGCCCTTGCCCGGCGCTTTGGTGGTGTAAAACGGCTCAAAAATGTGCGCCGCTTTGGCGGGGGGAATGCCGGGGCCATTGTCTTGCACGCTTACTTGAATGTAATCGGCCGCTGGGGTTAGCTCGGTCGTAATTGTCACCACAGGTTCGGCCACATGCGCCTCGTGCATCGCATCCCGTGCATTAATCAGCAGATTGATCCAAACGCTCTTGAGGTGTTCCGAGCTACCCGCCACGCGGGGCAAGCCCCGCCCCAAGTTAGCCACGGCCGTCACATGGGCCACATTGAGCTGATACGTCACCAACTCCAACGCCTGCTCCACCAATTTGTTGATATCCAGCGGAATGAAGGTGTATTGCTGTTCGCGGGCAAAATCGAGCAAGCCACCCACCACCTTGGCCGCCCGAATCCCCGCCCGGTGAATTAAATCCACCGATTGATAATTGTCGTCGCTGGTGGGGATGAACATTTTGAGCATCTCGGCGTTGGCATTGATGGCGGTGAGGGGGTTGTTAATCTCGTGTGCCACCCCGGCCGCCAATTGGCCAATGGCGGCCAATTTGCCTGCTTGGAGCAACGATTGCTCCAGCCGCCGTTCCTCGGTGCGGTCTTGCCACACAATAACCGCACTGGCGGATTGTGCCCCACGGCCGGGCACAGGATAAGCGTTCACATCCCATTCGCGCAGTTGCTGGTCAGCCCCGCGCCAGCGCACCGCCCACGTTTGGGGCTGTTTATCGGCCAGCATTTGGGCCACTTGGCAATGCTCGCAGGGGGTGTTGCGCTGGAAAAGGCGGCGTAGCACACCCGGCCGACGAGTTCCCCCGTCTCATTTTCCAACTCATCGCGCTTGTTTTGGTTCACCGAAAGCAATTCCCAATTGGCGCCAATGGTGTAGATGGGGTGCAAAATGCCGTCCATCATCGCCTGCAAGGTGTTGCGGCTATCCAACAAATCTTGCTGGCGGGCTTGCAAATTTTGCACCAACCAACCGTTTTCAATGGCCGCGCTAATCGAGGAGGAAAGGGAGGCGAGCAAATCGAGGGCGAATTCAGAGAAGGGGGTGGGGCTGGTGCGGAAGGCCGCGAGTACGCCCCAACTGTTGCCGCGCACGATAATGGGCACGGCCAAAATGGCGCGAATCTCGGCCGAAGCGGCCGTGTCTACGCTGGGGTTGTAGAGCGGTTCGGCCGCTAAATCGTTGATGCGAAAGACGCGGGGCTGATCCAGCGTTTGGCCGATGAGGCCACGGCCGTAGGGGATGGCGGGGTATTGTTCGGCCAAAATTTCCCCGCCGCTCAACTGTTGGCAGTGCAAGCTCCCCTTGCTGAGTGTCTTCATGAACACGGCCGCTATTTCCGTGCCCAGCACGAGGCGAATGCCCTCGGCCGCGTGGGTGAAGACGCGGCGCAAATCGAGCGTGGCCGCTATTTCGTTGCTGACACGGTTGAGATGGGCTAATTGTTGCCGCTGTTGTTGAAGTTGCTTCTCGAGTTGTTGGGTGCGGAGCAGGGTTTGCACCCGCGCCAATAGCTCCTGCGGGTGGTATGGTTTGGTGATGTAATCGTCGGCGCCTGCGTTCAGGGCTTCGATTTTTTCGCGGTTGCCCGTCGCGGCCGTGAGCATAATGACCCGCGTGTAGCGCAACTCATCGGCGGGGTTTTGGCGGAGCCAATGCAATACCTCTAGCCCCGACATGTGGGGCATCCGCATGTCGAGCAGGACTAAATCGACGGGGGTGTGGGCGGGGCGCACGGCCGTTTCTAAAAAGTCCCGCGCCTCTTCGCCTGTGACCGCTATGGAGATGGCGTAATCTTTGCGCACCAAAAAATCGGCCAGCGATTCGGCAATTTCGGGTTCATCATCTACGACAAGAATATGGGCAACAGACATAGGGAATGGTTGGGACAAATTGGTTGCTGTTTTTCGTAACTGGGTGCATGTTACAAGTTACAAGTTACAAAGTGCTTACCACCTATAACGATTAACTTGTGACCTGTAACAAAACGGCTGGCGAAAAACGAAAGACACGAACGAAATGATAGATTACAACGGGAGGGTAGTCACTACTGTTATACCACAACCACCACCCCATCCTTGATTTTTCACTTCTCACTTTTCACTTCCCACCCCTCTCCTACCACCTGTTGCACAAACGCTTTGGCCACGGCCGATAGCACCCCTGTTTCGGCCACAACAGCTTCAACTGCCGCGTCAACGGGTCGTTTGCCAGCGGGATGGCTTGCAATTGCCCCAGCGTTAGCTCCTGTTCCACCGCATAGGGGGGCAAGATGGTGATGCAGTTGCCCAAAATGACGGCGCGTTTGATGGATTCGACGTTGTCGAACTCAGCCGTGATGAGCGGCCGTACCCCCGCCTCGGCCAACGCCTCATCCAGCCATTTGCGCGTTTGGCTGGCGGGCTGGCGCATCACCATTGCTTGCTGGCTTAGTTCGGCCAAGGTGAGTTGGCTTTGCCCCCACCATGCGTGTTTGCGGCCGACCACCACCACCTGTGCTACATCTCGCCACGGAATGACCTCCAGCCGTGCCCATTCGGCTCCATCCAGTTCCCCTTCGATAAAGCCGACATCGAAACGGCCGCTGTGCAAGGCGGCCAAAATGTGCGCTGTAATATCGGTGTGCAAGGTGACGCTGATATGGGGCAAGTTGGCCCGAAATTGTTGCACCATCTCGGGCAACAAATAGGCGCTAATGCCCGGCGTGACCCCGATGGCGAGTTGGCCGCTGGCCAGATGGCGCACGTCGGTGATGGCGCTTTCGGCTTCGGCCGCGAGGCGCAAAATGCGTTGGGCGTAGTCGTGGAGCAGGTTGCCCTCGGCCGTGAGACTGACCCCCCGCCGCCCCCGCTCAAACAGCTTTGTGCCATAAGTCCCTTCTAATTGCTGGATGTGTTGGCTAACGGCCGATTGGGAGAGCAACAACTGCTCGGCCGCGCCGCTAAAACTGCCCGCCTGCACGACGAGGGTGAAGATGTGGAGTTTGTAGAGGTCGAGCATGGGGCGTGAGGGGAAGAGAGGGGGAGCAGAGGGGCGGAGGAGCAGAGGAGCAGAGGAGAATGTAACAGCTTACGGCTTATGGCTTATAGCTATAAGCTCTCACTTATGCCAATCATAAGCATTTCGGTCTAACTTGCCAACCCCAAACCAGCTACAGTATGTCCATCACCACTAACCACTAACCACTAATCACTAACCACTAATCACTAATCACTAACTACTCCTATGACCAAAAAACGTACCCCCACCAAAACAAAACAACCCCCTTATATTTTCATCGCGGCCATCATCTTGGCTGTGGTGGTCATGGGGCTGATAGCGGCCAACCGCAATGGCGGGCAAAGCGACACAGCCTCTGCGGCCGTGCAACTCCTCCGCCCCGCAGACTATGTCGCCCAATTCCAGCAACCAGCGGCCGAACACGTCCTCATTGACGTGCGAACCCCCGAGGAATTTGCCAGCGGACACATTGCCGGAGCCATTAACATTCCCGTAGACGAAGTTTCTCAGCGACTGGCCGAATTTCCCACCGACCAACCCGTTGTCCTCTATTGCCGCAGTGGCAACCGCAGTGCCCAAGCGGCCGATATTCTGACCAGCGCAGGCTACAACAACCTCTACGACCTTGGCGGCATCATTGATTGGCAAGCGCAAGGGCTACCTGTTCAATAACGAATCACAAATAACGAGTAACCAAAATTATGAGCTTCTTTAAACAACTTTTCGGTATGGGCACGGCCGCTTTATCGGCCGTGGAAGCGCAAGAGCGCATTAAAAACGAAGGTAAAAACCTCTTCTTGCTGGATGTACGCCAGCCCGAAGAGTACAAGCAAGGGCACATTGCTGGCTCCAAACTCATCCCCTTGGGCGAGTTGAGCAACCGCTTAAAAGAGATTCCCCAAGACAAAGAAATCCTCTGCATTTGCCGAAGTGGCTCCCGCAGTAGTATGGCCGCCAGCCAACTCGCCCAAGCGGGCTACAAAGTTATCAACCTCAGCGGCGGCATGATGTCGTGGAGTGCGGCAGGTTTGCCCATGAAAAAGTGATTAGTGGCTAGTGGCTAGTGGTTAGTGGGCGAATTTCTCGCCACTAGCCACTAACCACTCGCCCCTTGACGAGGTGCAACATGTTACTTAAATACTTTTACGACGAACAACTGGCCCAAGCAACTTATATGGTTGGGTGCGTGGCCACAGGCGAAGCATTGGTGGTAGACCCTGCCCGCAATGTACAAGAATATATTTCGGCCGCCCAAAAAGAAGGCTTACGCATCACCCACATCACCGAAACCCACATCCACGCCGATTTTGTCAGCGGGAGCCGGGAACTGGCCCACCAAACAGGTGGAACCATGTACCTGAGCGACATGGGCGATGAGAACTGGAAATACGGCTATGCCGATGCGCCCAATGTCATCACCGTGCGCGATGGCGATACCTTCATGGTGGGCAACATTCGGGTGCAGGTGATGCACACCCCTGGCCACACCCTCGAGCATATCGTGTTCATGGTCACAGACACGGCCGGGGCCGACAAGCCGATGGGCATCTTCACAGGCGATTTTCTGTTTGTGGGCGACATCGGCCGCCCCGATTTGCTCGAAGAAGCGGCTGGCTGGGTCGGCACCAAAGAAATCGGCGCCCGCCAACAATATGGGGTTGTGCAACAGTTCAAACAACTGCCCGACTATTTGCAAATTTGGCCCGGCCATGGCGCAGGCAGTGCTTGCGGCAAAGCCTTAGGAGCCATCCCCTCCACCACACTGGGCTACGAAAAGCTGTTCAACCCCGCCTTCCAAATCGAAGATGAGGACGAATTTGTGGCGTGGCTGTTGGCCGACCAACCCGAACCACCCCGCTATTTTGCCCAAATGAAAAAGGTCAACAAAGTTGGCCCCGCCCTGTTGGGTGAGTTATCCGCCCCAGCCGAGATTGGCAAACCGGAAATTGAAGCGGCCGTGGCCGCTGGCCATCTGGTGGTAGATGCCCGCCCTCGCAATGAATTCGAGAAGGAACACATCCCCGGCACCGTCAGCATCCCCGCCACCAGCACCCAATTCAGCACCTATGTCGGTTGGTTTGTGGATTTCAACACGCCTTTGTACCTCATTGTGCCCACTTTGGCCGATGTCGAACGGATTGTCACCAGTTTGCGGGCGATTGGGGTGGATGATATTGCAGGCGTAGCCACGGCCGAAATCGTTACCAGCGGCGAACCATTGCCCGTGCTAACCGCGCAAGAGTTAGCCGAGCGGCTCCCGCTCAATGGGCTGACCATTATTGACGTGCGCGGCCGTACCGAATACGCCGAACAACACATTCGCGGGGCCAAAAATATCCCCCTCGGCTACCTGCCCCGCCACTTGGCCGAAATCCCCCGCGACAGCCAAGTTGTTTTGCAATGCGCCAGCGGCTACCGCTCCCAAATCGCCACCAGCCTCCTCCGGGCACACGGCCTCCACAACGTGGCCAACCTGAAGGAAGGGCAAGAGGTGTGGTCGCAGGTGTTACCAGTCGAATAAAGTGGCAAGTGGCTAGTGGTTAGTGGCGAGAAAAGGCCCGCTAACCACTAACCACTAACCACTAGCCACTAACCACTAACCACTAACCACTCCTATGTACTTCATAGATTCTCTCTTCGGCTTTGCCATTGGGTTGGCATTGGGTTTGTTGGGTGGGGGTGGTTCCATTCTCACTGTGCCTGTGTTGGTTTATGTGGTGGGGCAAACCCCGCAAGCGGCCGTGGTCGCTTCGCTGATGATTGTGGGGATGAACAGCGCGATGGGAGCCTTTTTCCATCGCCTTCATGGCACACTCAATTGGCGGGTGGCATTGCTCTTTGGTGGCTCGGGCATGGGCACGGCCTATTTGGCGGCGGGCCTGTCGGCCGCCGTCTCCCCCAATCTGCTGATGATTTTTTTCGCCCTGCTCATGCTAGCTGTGGCTGGCTTGATGCTCGGCCAAAAACGGCGGCCGACGACCAAGCCCGCTTTAAGGGGCTGACAATTACCATTTTGAGTGGCGCGGCCGTGGGGGTACTCACAGGCTTCCTCGGGGTGGGCGGGGGCTTTTTGATTGTGCCCGCACTGGTCATGCTCGTCGGCTTGCCCATGGCTCAAGCTGTAGGAACCTCCCTCATTATCATCACCATGAACAGCTTGGCGGGCTTCCTCGGCCACCTGCACGGCCAACAATTTGATACGGCGACCGTGGTGGTCATCGCTATTTTTGCCCTCACGGGCATTGCGGGAGCCTTTACAGGAACCCGCCTCGCCAAACGGCTCCATCCCGACCGCCTGCGACAACTCTTTGCCCTGTTTGTCATCCTACTGGCCGTGGGGCTGTTGTATGACAATGT
This sequence comes from Candidatus Hadersleviella danica, assembly GCA_016711405.1. GTDB lineage: Bacteria > Chloroflexota > Anaerolineae > Promineifilales > Promineifilaceae > Hadersleviella > Hadersleviella danica. The sequence continues at coordinate 75,108 of JADJSZ010000024.1, forward strand.
GGGGCAAATGTTTCAATGACAAGGGACAAGGGACGAATTACACTTCTTCTAATTGCCGCAACAAGTGGGTTAAATCGCTGGGCAAGGGGGCTTCCAGAGCCACTTCGGTTTTGTCGCTGGGGCGGATGAAGGTGATGCGGGCGGCGTGGAGGAAGTGCCGCTTGAGCCGCACGGTTTGTTTGGCACGGCCGTAAACAGTATCCCCCACAATCGGGTAGCCCACAAAAGCCAAATGCACCCGAATCTGGTGTGTGCGCCCCGTTAGCGGGAAACAGCGCACCAGTGTATATCCCTCATATTGTGTTTCAATGGCATAGCGGGTTTGGGCGGGGCGCGCCGTGGCCGAACCACCGGGGCGAATGACGGCCATCTTTTTGCGTTGGCGCACATCACGGCCGATGGGGGCATCTATAAGAGCCGCCTCGGGCTGAATCCGCCCCTCCACCAAGGCCAAATACTCTTTTTTGACTGTGCGCCGCTTGAATTGCTTCTGCAAAAAGTCGAGCGTCTTGTCGTTTTTGGCCACCAAAATAATGCCCGATGTGTCTTTGTCGAGCCGATGAATAATGCCCGGCCGACGCTCGTTGCCCACCACAAACTCATCGCCGCAATAGAAGAGCAACGCATTGACCAGCGTGCCCGTGTGGTTGCCCAGCGCAGGGTGAACCACGAGGCCCGCAGGTTTGTTGATGGCCAGCAAATCGCTGTCCTCGTACAAAATGTCGAGGGGGATGTTTTCGGCTTCCAGCGTGGTATCGGCCGTCTCGGGCAGTGCGACGGTGACGGTCAGGGTTTCGTCTATCTTAAATTTTGGTTTGATGGGTTGGCCATCGGCCGTGGTAACAAGCCCTTCGGCCAGCAGTTTTTGCCATTGGGAGCGGGAGAAATCAGGGTAGGCGACGGTTAGGGCTTTGTCTAGGCGTTCGCCTGTGGCGGGTAGGTTCAGGGTCAGGATGTTGCTCATGGGTTAAGTATATCACTTCATGCGATAGGGCGTTGGGCTGGCTTGGAGATTCTACTTTTGCCGACTGAGGAAATGGGGGCCCACGTAGGGACGAGTCACTGCGTAGGAACGGATACTCACCACGTAGGGATGAGTAGCCACCACGTAGGAACGGGTAATCCACCACGTAGGAACGGTGCCGACCGCGTAGGAACGAGTTCCGACCACGTAGGAACGGTTCCCCCCGCGTAGGAACGGTTCCCCCCTGGAGCGTAGGAACGGTTCCCCCACGTAGGAACGGTTCCCCCCCACGTAGGCGGCACTAGGAACGGTTCCCCCACGTAGGAACGGTTCCCCCCACGTAGGAGTCCGACCACGTAGGTAACAAATTGTAACAACCCTAGAGGGGAAAACTCAATACCGACTAGCCCTACAAATTGGCCGCACGGCCGCGTTCGGCCGCCCATGCTTGGGTGAGGCGGTCAATAATCACCGCCAGCACCACAATGGCCAGCCCCGCCTCCAGCCCCCGCCCCAAGCGATTGTTGGCCAACCCCGCCACCACCTCAAAGCCCAGCCCCGCCCCGCCGATAAGACCCGCAATAATCACCATCGCCAGCACCATCATCACCGTTTGGTTGATGCCGAGCATAATGGTGGGCAAGGCCAACGGCCATTGCACCTTGGCCAGCAGTTGGCGGGGGGTGGAGCCAAAGGCGACGGCCGCTTCCACGGCCGACCCATCCACCTGCCGAATGCCCAAATTGGTTAGGCGGATGACGGGCGGCAAGGCGTATAGCACCGAGGCGATAATGCCCGGCACACTGCCCGTGTTGAAGAGCATGATGACGGGCACGAGGTAGACAAACGCGGGAATCGTCTGCAAAAAGTCGAGAATGGGGCGCAACACGGCCGCCGCCCTATCGCTCCGCGCCGCCCAAATGCCCAGCGGAATCCCCAACACAATGGTCAGCACCACCGCGACGATGACTTGCGCCAAAGTGGTCATGGCGTAGTTCCACATGCCGAACCCACCCACCAGCAACATGCTCAATGCGGTTCCAGCCGCTAGTTTGCCATCGCCCACGCGGTAGGCGGCGGCCGTGACCAGCAGGATGAGGACAGGCCACGAGAGGGTGTTTTGCAGAAAGTTGGTCAACGGCCGCAGAAGGTACAGCGTCACAAAATCGCTCAATGGCCCAGTGCCAAGGGTGAGGCCACCCCACACATCAAACTCATACAAGTTGACTTGTGCCCACGCCACGGCCGCATCCACAGGCGACCGAAGCGAGATGCGCCAACTGGCGGGGAACTCCATGAGCGGCCCGCTCCACACCAGCCCACCGCCAAAACGGGCGGGGGCCGATTGGCTGGCGGCGAAGCAAGCGGCCGTGAGCAGGGCGAGGAGGAGGAGGGTCACGGCCGTATAACTCCCCTTCCCCAGCCACCGTTCCCCCCACTGGGCGGGCCAGCCCAACACCCCATAGAGCCAATCCAACCCCTCTTCCAACCGCCGCGCCAGCGGGTACTTGCCCCAGCGGGGCGGCAACAAGCGAAATGGCTGATGGGTCGGTTGGCTCCGCCGCTCGATTTGGCTCAGGGCGTAGCTGAGCCGATCCAGCAAAATGGCCAAAAAGAGGATGGCCAGCCCTGCCTCGAGCGCCTGCCCCACTTGCAGGCGGCGCAACGCTCTCAGCACCTCATCGCCCAACCCACCGCTCCCAATGAGCGCGGCAATGACGACAATGCCGAGAGCCATCATAATGGTTTGGTTGACCCCCGCCATGATGGTGGGCAGGGCGAGGGGGAGTTGCACTTTGAGCAAAATTTGGCGGGGGGTGGAGCCGAACGATTGCGCCGCCTCGATGATTTCTTCGTCTACGGCGCGAATGCCCAAATTGGTGAGGCGAATGACGGGGGGGAGGGCGTAGATGACGGTGGCGATGAGACTGGGAACCCGCGCCACGCCAAAAAAGAGGACGACGGGGATGAGGTAGACGAAGGTGGGCATGGTCTGCATCCCGTCGAGCAACGGCCGTAGCCAACGCTCCACCCCATCGCTCTTGGCGGTGAGGATGCCCAGCGGCAGGCCGATGGCCACCGCCACCAACACGGAGACGAGCATGAGGGCGAGGGTCATCATGCTCTCATCCCACAGCCCGAGCAGGCCAAGGGCGAGCAAGCAGGTGGTGGTGAGCAGGGCGGTGCGTAGATGGGCGATTTTTTGGGCGAGGAGGAAGACGGCCGCGCCCAACACAGGCCACGGCAACCACATAAGCCACCCTTCCACCCCGCGTATCATCCAATCTAGCCCATCGCTGAGGGGGTCGAAGCCATAGGCAAAGAGCCAGTGGCTGGTACGGTTGCTCACCACCCAGCGTTGGAATTGGTCGAGGGGGGCGGCTAGGCCAAGGTTCCAGCTTTCGGGGAAGCTGGTGAACCAGTCGGTGGTTTGGTGGATGAGCCAGAGAACGGCCGCCAAGCCAAGGAGGAGCCATCCCGTTTGGGGCTTGGTGAGGCGGCGGGAGGGAGAGGGAGGGGAAACGGCCGTGGTGGAACTCATGGCTAATCTGGTTTTAGGGGAGGGTTATTTGTGAGAAGGCGCAAAGCGTTGTCAAACTCCCTGTTCCGGGGGGGGGGGGGGGGGGGGGGGGGGGGGGGGGGGGGGGGGGGGTGAGGGCTGAGCCGTTAGCCAGAATTGCCAAAAATGAGGCGGCTCCCAGGGGGGGGCCCGGAGTGGCTCCCACGCTTGTGGATTTGCGGCCAGGAAGGGGGGGGGGGGCGGGAGTTGGCGGGTTGAATGTTGGACATCATGTTCTCCTCTATTTACACGCCAATCATGCTTCTCATTGTAGCATAGGGTTGCGGCGATTTCGCCTTTACAACTCGGCCAGTGCGTCCAGCACTTTCGCTTCGACAATGCGCCGGGCTTGGCCGATGGCTTGTTTCATGGCGTAGGCGTTGGAACGGCCGTGGGCGACAATGACCACCCCCTTAACCCCCAACAATGGCGCTCCCCCAATCTCATCGGGGTTTAGGATTTTGCCCACGCGGCGGAAGGCCGGCCGTGCCAGCAAACCACCTAAACTGCTGAGTACGCCCGCTTTTAGCTCGGTGCGAAGCGCTTCCATTAACATTTTGGCCGTCGCTTCCACCGTTTTCATCAACACATTGCCCACAAACCCATCTGTCACCCCCACATCGGCGTGCCCCTGCAAAAACTCTTTCGGTTCGATGTTGCCAATGTAGTTCAGCCCGCTCTCCCGCAACAGCGGAATGGTTGCTTGGATGAGTGCGTTGCCCTTGCCGTCTTCTTCGCCATTAGAGATAAGGGCGATGCGGGGTTGCTGGATGCCGTTCATGCGGGACACGTAAATGCTTCCCATCTGGGCAAATTGGAGCAAATTCTCGGGGTCACAATCGGTGTTGGCACCGTTGTCTATGAGCAGAGGATGGCCGGGGGTGGGGAAGAGGATGCCCAAGGCCGGGCGTTTGATGCTGGGCAAGCGGCGCAATGTGCCCAGCATGGCGATGGCCAAGGCTCCGCCTGTGTTGCCGGCCGTGACAAAGGCCTCGGCCGCGCCCTCCTTCACCAAATTCATGCCGACGTGCATAGACGAATCGGGCTTGCCGCGCACCACATCACGCGGCTTGTCTTCCATTGTCACCGCTTGGCTGGCGTGTTTAATCGTCACACGCGCATTGGTTAAGTTGTGTTTGGCTAGTTCTGCTTCCAACAACTTTTGGTCGCCCACCAAAATAATCTCGTCCCCAAACTCACGCGCCGCTTCTACAGCACCAGCTACGTCGGGGGCGGGATGGTTATCGCTACCCATTGCATCTACGACAATTCGCATATCTGTGTCCTTTGTCCTTGGTCTTTTGTCCTTGGTTACAGGTGGATTCTACCATTGCCTTTTGGCAATGAACAATGGGGATAGGGGACGAGGGACGGGGGGACGAATGCCAAATAACGAATGACGAATGACAAACCCCTTGACAAATCGGCCGATGACCTTATAATTCTGAACTTATAGACAAACATCAATATGTTTATGAATGACCCTGTTATTTTCGCCAAAGCCATTGCCGATGGAACCCGCCAGCACATCATGCGTTTGCTGTGCTGTGAGTGGCTGTGCGTGAATGACGTGGTAGACAAATTGGGTGGCTCTGTGACCCAGCCCACTGTTTCCCACCACCTGAGCATTTTGCGCGAGGCGGGTTTGGTGGAAGTGCGGCGCGAGGGCAAGCAGATGTTTTACGCCCTCAACCAACAAGCGGTGGCCCTTTGCTGTGGCCAGCTTATGCAAGTGTTTGCCCCGGAAGTAGAGATGGGCGATGGTGGCAATGCCGGCTTCATCCCGTTGTCGTCTTTCTCAAATCCGTAGGCCTCTTTTTTTACCCAAACATATAGACAATATCTATTTAAGGAGATTCACATGTCAGTCGCAACCCTTATTCCTGCAGAAAAAGTTCATGAAATTGTGCGTGAGCGGTATGGGCAATTGGCGGAGGCGTTGGAGACAACGACGGCCGCTTCCAGCCCCACGGCCGCTTCCTGTTGCTCCCCCACGGCCGAAACCAGTAGCTGTTGTGGCACCGCCACCATCGAAGTAGACACCACCAGCCTCTTCGCCAACCTGTATCAGGCCAACGATTGGCAAAGCCTGCCCACCGATGTCACCGCCCTCTCCCTTGGCTGTGGCGACCCTGTTTCCATCGCCGAATTAAAGGCGGGACAAACGGTACTGGATTTGGGTTCGGGTGGCGGGATTGATGCCTTTTTGGCGGCGCGGCAGGTGGGAACCAGCGGCCGTGTCATCGGCGTGGACATGACCCCCGCTATGTTGGCCAAGGCGGAGAAAAACAAGGCCAAACTCGGTGTGCCCAATGTCGAGTTCCGCCACGGCCAAATCGAGGCGTTGCCTGTGGAAGATGGCCTTGTGGATGTGATTATCTCCAACTGCGTCATCAACCTCAGCCCCGACAAGCCAGCCGTGTTGCGCGAAGCGTGGCGGGTGTTGAAGCCCGGCGGCCGTTTGGCGGTTAGCGACATGGTCACCGAAGGGGAATTTTCGGCCGAGCAAAAACAGACATGGCCTCGTGGTCGGGCTGTATTGCGGGCGCTGAATCCATCAGCTTTATGGCGCAAACCCTGCGCGAAATCGGCTTTGAGCAAGTCTCCCTGCGCGACAAAAACGCCCCGAGACGGAGTTGGCCGATGTGCAAACCATCCCCCTCACCGAACCCCGCCTGCTCAGTGCGCGGATTACGGCCGTGAAACCGCTGTAAGAATAAAAAGTGAGAAGTGAGAAGTAAAAGGTGGGGTACGTGAGTGCCCCACCTTTTTGTTTTGGGGCAACCCCCATTTTGTGCTTAAATCTCCCAAACAGATTAAACTGCTCAGCACTTCCCACTTTTCACTTCTTACTTTCCACTTTTCACCTTTCACTCCCTCTGCCCATGTCCCATCCCCCCTCCTCTCCCCTGACCCTCATCGCCACCGTTTCCTTTGGACTAGAAGCGGTGGTCAAGCGCGAACTGTTGGCACTGGGCTTTGAGCAGGTGCGTGCGGCCGAGGGCAAGGTCGAATTTACGGCCACGGCCGCCGATATTCCCCGCGCCAACCTCTGGTTGCGCTCGGCCGACCGCGTCTTGCTTAAGATGGGCGAAGACACGGCCGTGACCTTTGACGAATTATTTCAACAAACCAAAGCCCTGCCGTGGGAAAAGTGGATTCCCGCCGATGGCCAATTCAACGTGCAAGCCAAAACGGTCAAATCCACCTTGGGCAGTGTTCGTGCTTGCCAAAGCATCGTCAAAAAAGCGGTGGCCGAGCGGTTGATGGCCGCCTATGGGGTGGATTGGCTGGCCGAAACGGGCGTGCCCTACACCGTCCAAGTCGCCCTGCTGAAAGATGTGGCCACCCTAACCATTGACACCTCGGGGGCGGGGTTGCACCTGCGCGGTTACCGCGAAGAAGCTGGCGACGCGCCCTTGCGCGAGACATTGGCGGCCGCTCTCGTGCAACTCAGCTTTTGGAACCCCGAGCGGTTGTTAATTGACCCCATGTGTGGCTCGGGCACGATTTTGATTGAGGCGGCCTTGCTGGCGCGGAATATGGCACCGGGCTTGAACAGGCGTTTTGCTTCGGAGGAGTGGACGGCCGTGCCCACGGCCGCGTGGACCGAGGCGCGTCGGGCCGCCCGCCAAGCCATCCGCCACGAGGGAACCCTGCAACTGCGCGGCTATGACCGTGACCCGGCCGCCATTGAAGCCAGCCAAAACAACGCCGCCAATGCGCGGGTGGCGGATGATATTGTGTTTGCCCAAAAAGATGTGCGGGATTTGTGGATTGACCAGCAGTACGGCATTCTCATCTCCCAGTTGCCCTACGCGGAGCGCACGGCCGATTTTAGCTACCTCAACGAGATTTATTTGGCCTTTGACCAGACGTTTAAGAAAAAACAGGGCTGGTCACTTTACTTTCTTACGGCCGATAAGCAATTCCCCAACTATTTCAAACGCACCAACCCCGACCGTGTGCGCAAGCTGTATAATGGCCTAGTCGAGGTAAATTATTACCAATATTATGGGGAGAAGCCGCAGATATAGCTCAGATGGTTCGGGCCCAGAGAGCCTCTGGGCGGCTTGGACCTCCCCCCACACCTCGTCACACAAGTTCGCTACCTACAGGAGATTAATGATGCACATTGGACTACAAATTCCATCGTTCAAGTATCCCGGCGGCACGGCCGCTATCCGCCCCAAATTGAAAGAAATCGTGACCACGGCCGAAGAAGCAGGCTTTTATAGCCTCTGGGTCATGGATCATTACTATCAAATCAAGGGCATGTTCGGCGAAGCTTATACCGACCCGATGCTGGAAAGTTACACCACACTCGGCTATTTTGCTGGGTTAACTGAAAAAGCATATCTGGGTGTATTGGTGACGGGCGTTATTTATCGCCATCCCGCCGTTTTGCTGAAAATGGTCAACACCCTCGATATTCTCTCGGGCGGCCGTGCTTATCTCGGCATTGGCGCGGCATGGTACGAAGAAGAAGCGCAAGGGTATGGCATTCCCTACCCTTCCACGGCCGAGCGATTCGAGCACCTAGAGGACAATTTGCAACTGGCCAAGGCACTTTGGCAGAGCGATGAAACGTCTTTCACGGGTAAGCATGTTTCAGCGCCCGCCATCACCAACAATCCACGGCCGCTCTCAACCCCACATCCACGCATCATGATTGGCGGGACTGGCCCGACCAAGACCCTAAGGATGGTGGCTCAATATGGCGATGCCTGCAACATCGGTGATTGGGTTGGTGCGGAAAACATGCAAAAAGCACTCGACACCCTCAAAGGACATTGCGACGCTTTGGGACGTGATTACGACACAATCGAGAAAACATGTCTCGGCACGGTGCATCTCTCTGGCAATGATACGGTAGACAGCGTCATCGGCCGTATCAAGAAACTGTCGGCCATGGGATTCAGCCATGTCATATTCAACATGCCCGATGTTTACAAAATCACCCCGCTCGAAACCTTTGCCAAAGAAATCATCCCCGCTATAGCTGACCTCTAAAAGGCTTATTTTTATGGCAAAATAACGGCTTTATGCGTTGGCCTGCCCTTATCGCTTTTGTGGCTCGGCAACAAAATAACACGGTCAGACGACTAGCCATGCAAACACCTACCAATAGCCATATTCAAACACCAGCGCACCCACGGCCGTGGGTGCGCCCCCTGTGGCAAATGGCCAAATGGGGGGTGATTGGGCTAGGTACGGCCGTGGCCTTGCTGGTGCTGTGGCTCAAAATATGGCATCCCATCACCGTGTTACCCCGCGTTCGCCTTGTGCCCGGCTTTCGGCTCACCACCAGCACAGGCGAACGCATTACCAGCGAAGATTTGCGCGGCGGCTTGGTGCTGTACACCTTTAGCCACACAGGTTGCACGGCCGCGACCTGCCCCCACACCACCGCCCAACTGGCCGATTTACACACATGGCTAACCGCCAACATCCCCCCCGAAGTGCCCCTGACATTGGTGACGGTAACGGTGAACCCCGAGCAGGACACGGCCGCGCAGTTGGCCGACCACCTCGCCGCGTACCCTACCACCAGCCACATTCCGTGGCTCTACTTGACAGGCACGGCCGCCCCGCACCCCTATATTTTGCAAGGGTTTAAGCTCCAGTTGTTGGAAGAGACGGCCGATCTAGAGTTTAACCCGCGTTTGGTCTTGGCCGATGAGTAACGCATGGTGCGCGCAGAATACCGCACCATGACCCCCAACCTAGAGATAATCGGCCGCGATGTGGATTTGCTCTACGCCGAATACCGCAACACCGATTGGCTCATGCGCTGGGGCTTTGAGACGGCTCGCTTTTTGGCCTGCTACCCTTAATAAACTGTTTTCTTTAACGCAAAGGCGCAAAGACGCAAAGGGTTCAGGAATTTATTTGCGCCTTTGCGCCTTTGCGTTAAAAAGCAGGTTGATTTACGTGCTAATCCTTATAATCTACCCCTTCAACACATGCGTCACGGCCGTGCCGCCCGTGCCGCCCACATTTTGCACCAACGCCGTGTGCGCATTCGCCACCTGATTGCCATTGGCTTGGCCGCGCAATTGCAACGCCGCCTCCACAATCTGGTACACGCCCGTCGCCCCCAGCGGATTGCCCCGCGCTTTCAGGCCGCCAAAGGTGCTGAGGGGCAGACGGCCGTCTCGCCCAATCGCCCCCTCTTGCGCCAATTGCCAGCCACGGCCGCGCTCCGCCAACCCCAACGCCTCGAGGGCGAGAGTTGACATAATCGTGAAGCTGTCGTGCAATTCCACCAAACTCATCTCGTCGGCCGCCAAGCCCGCTTGGGCGAGGGCGCGGCGGCCGCTTTCGGCCACCGCCTCCAGCCACAACACGTCGTCGCGGTCGTGGAGCGAGAAAGCGGCCGTGACTACGGAAGAGCCAGCCACCTGCACCCCGTTACGCAAGCCCAATTCCGCCGCGTAGGCGGGGCTGATGAGAATGACGGCCGCCGCCCCATCCGCCACAGGCGCGGCATCAAACAGGTTGACAGGTTCTGCCACCAGCGGCGCACCTGCGAACTTGTCCGCCCGTAGCTTGTTGCGGTACATCGCCCGCTCGTTCAGCGCCCCGTTGGCGTGGGCATTGACGCTGAACCCCGCAAAGTTCTCGAGGGACACGCTGTATTCGTGCATGTAGCGGCGCATCATCAGCCCCGCCATCGCCGCTGGGGTCGCCCCGTGAATCACTTCAAAATCAGCATCTAAACTGGTGGTTTGGGAGGCGAGGGAAGCACTGCCTGTCTGGTCGGTCGCTTTTTCCACGCCCACGGCCAAGGCGACTTTGATTTGGCCGCTCATCACGGCCAGCACCGCTTGGCGCACGGCCGCCCCGCCCGAAGCCTCGGCCGCTTCCACGGTCACGGCTTCCACGCCGCGCAAGCCCGCGTAATCGGCCACGAGGGCGCCGAGGTGGTCTTGCTGGCTACTCATCCCGCCCAGCATGTTGCCCACGTAGACAGCTTCAATTTCGTTAAGGGCATCCAGCCCATTGGTGGCGGCATCGTCCAAGGCCGCCTCGATGGCTTGCCACGCCAAATGGCGCAGGGAGATGCTCCAATGCTCCCCCACGGCCGTTTGGCCAATTCCTGCGATGGTTGCTAAGGTTGTCATAATGTGTGTTGGTTGCACTCAAGGATAGAGTGTAGAGGTAGAGATAGAGGGGGTACTGGTAGGGGTAGGCCTTGTGCCTACCCTCAATGTTGGTGAACCGATGACCAGAGGGCAACCACAAGGGTTGCCCCTACAGGCCGTCCTCTATCTCTATCTCCCGTCTCTATCTACATCTTTAACTTGTCCCGGAAACGGGCATAGGTGGCGTAATCAATTTCCGTGCGTTGGCTAATATACGCTTCGGTGGTGGGGGCGAGGTGGCGAATGTCGTTGATGCGCTCCGTCACCTCGAGGTCGAACGCATCGGAGCCAGCCCCCGAGCCGTAGCTGACCATCAAAATGCGGTCGCCCGGCTGGGCCACATCCAACAACGCCGTCAGGCCAATCATGGATGCGCCCGAGTAGGTGTTGCCGATGCGCGGGCTGAGCAAGCCCGGCTCGTATTGCTCGGCCGTGAAGCCCAATTGTTGCGCCACCCGCTCGGGGAATTTGGCGTTGGGTTGGTGGAAAACGGCCCAGCGGTAATCGGCCGCCGTGCGCCCCATCCCTTCCATCAACGCCTCGGCCGCGCCAATGATGTGCTTGAAGTAGGCGGGTTCGCCCGTAAAACGGTCGCCGTGGGAGGGGTAGTCGGCGTGCGCCCGCCGCCAAAAGTCGGGCGTGTCGGTCACAAAGGAGTAGGAGCTGTGGATGAGCACGGCCGCTTCTTCGCCGCGCCCAATCAAAATGGCCGCGCCCCCTGCGGCGGCCGTGTACTCGAGGGCATCCCCCGGCCGTCCTTGGGCGGTGTCCATGCCCACGCTGAGGGCATATTTGGCCATCCCCGAGCCGACAAAGCCGATGGAGGCTTGCATCGCTTCGGTTCCCGCTTTGCAGGCGAATTCCCAGTCGGCCGCTTGGGTGTTGGGCACGGCCCCAATCGCCTCGGCCACCATGGTGCTGGTCGGTTTAACGGCGTAGGGGTGGCTTTCGCTCCCCACCCACACGGCGCGAATGTCGCGGGGGTCAATTTGCGCCCGTTTCAGGGCGTTTCTGCTGGCCTCGATGGACATCGTGACGACATCCTCATCCAGTCCATTGACCGCTTTTTCTTTGATGGGCACGCCGCCCTTGCCGCCTGTCCACATGCGGGAAATTTCGGCGGCCGTAATCCGATAACGGGGCACATACGCCCCATACCCGACAATGCCCACCGAGGTATTCGGTCTCATCAAGCCATCTGTTGGTTCGTAGGGTCTCATAGTTCTCCAGAAAAGTGGTTAGTGGCTAGTGGCGAGTGGTTAGTGAAAGGCAATCCACTAACCACTCGCCACTAATCACTCGCCACTAGAATCTCCCGCGCCCTTTCGACGCGGAAGTTTTGTTCACGATAAAGTTGTTGGGCGATGCGCTCGACGTGGCCATCGGCCGCGCCGGCGGCGAGGGCGACTTGGCGGGCGTGCATGCGCATGTGTCCCGCCTGTATGCCGTTGGTGGCGAGGGCGCGAATGGCGGCCAAATTTTGGGCCAAGCCGACGCAGGCCATCACTTGAGCCAATTCGGCCGCGCTTTGCACATCTAAAATCTTCATGGCGATTTGGGCGGTGGGGTGGACTTTGGTCGCCCCGCCGACGATGCCCACGGAGAGGGGCAAGGTAATTTCGCCGAACAAGTCGCCGTTTTCGTCTATATGCCAATCCGTCAGGGCGGAGTATTGGCCGTTGCCCGCTCGGCTGGCCGTGGCGGCGTAGGCGTGTGCGCCCGCCTCCAGTGCCCGCCAATCGTTGCCCGTGGCAATGCAGACTGCATCTATGCCGTTCATAATGCCTTTGTTGTGGGTGGCGGCGCGGTAGGGGTCTACGATGGCGAAGGCGTTGGCTTCGGCAATGCGTTGGGCGACTTCACGGCCATCCATCCCTTTGGGCGCCAGCGAGCCAGCAGGCACTGTGCAACGGGCGGTGGCGGTGCGCTGGTCGGTCAGGTTGGAGAGGATGCGCAGGTTGGTTCGGCCGCCTGTCAGTTCGGCCAGCAGGGGGGCGAGGTGTTCGACGGCCGTGTTGACCGCGTTGGCTCCCATCGCGTCGCGGCAATCGTAGTGCAGGTGGACGATGAGCATGGGGCCGACGGGGGTGTGGGGGAACGGCCGGGCGATTACGTCTCGCGCCCCGCCGCCGCGCCGCACAATGTTTTGGCTGATGCTATCGGCCGAATCCATGAGCAGTTGTTTGTTGGCTTCGATGATTTGCACGGCCGCTTCCAAATCGGGCACATCGAGCAGTTGGATTTGGCCAATCATGACGGGTTGGCTGGCCTCGGTGTGGAAGCCGCCGCCGTCGCCAATCATTTTGGCGGCGTTGGAGACGGCCGCCAACACGCTGGGTTCTTCGACGGCCATGGGGATGAGGTAGGGGCGGCCGTTAATCAGAAAGTTGGCGGCGATGCCGAGGGGGAGGGCATGGGTGCCGATGCCGTTTTCTATCATGTGGCTGGCTTGCTCGGCGGAGAGGCCACCAGCCAGCAAAATTTGTTGCTCGGCGGGGGTGAGGCCAGCCCATTCGGCGACGGCGTGGACGCGTTCGGCCGTGGTGAGTTTGTAGAAGCCGGGGAGGCGGGAGGTTTTGGACATACAGGGTTATTGGTTACTGGTTATTGGTTTACTGGGTTATTGGATTAAACGAGTCACGAATAACCCAATCACGAATAACATGTAACGAATACCCCACTTTTGCTCCCAAAAACTACCCAGAAGGGTTTTGGTGGCTTTTTTTAGGTTGTTATGCGGTTGAGTGTCAGGCTTACTCTTTGCTATTTTCCAATTGTATCTCCCCCACCCGCACCCCCGTCGCCGCATCGTATAGCCCCACCAGCACCGTGAACGGCTCCGCAGGCGCGGGGAGTTGGTGCGTATCCAGCACATATTCGCCGGGGAGCCAGCTATTGGTCGGCCGTGCCACCCCCTCATGCTGGGGAAGACGGTCACTCTGCGCCAACGGCCGTCCATCTGCTCCCAACAACTGCACAAACACCGTATAACTCGTCGGGGTGATGGCTTCCGCCCGCCACGCCAACGCAACCAACACGGTGGCCTCGGCCGTTTGGCTGATTTGCGCGGCGTAGAGCGTGGCGATTTCGCCCACGGCCGTTTCCACCAACGGCCAATCTGGTGGCGTAAACAAGCGCGTCGGGGCGGCAATGTTTAGCGGGGCGACGGCCGTTTCATTGACATAAAGCTGGTATTCCCCACTTTCCAACGCTCCCAATTCGCCCAGCGCGGGCAAGGTGAGCAGGCGCACCTCACGGCCGATGCCCCACCGCCCAGCCCGCTTGCGGCGCACCGGCCGTGGCTGGCCAACGGAGCCAGACCTGTCCCGTTTCATCGCGCAAACTCATCACCAATTCAGGCGTTATGTCAATCTGTTTCTTCGCCTGCCAGTATAATACCAGCGGAATGACATCTCCCACGGCCGCACTTTCGGGCAACCCCGCAAACCCCACCAACGCCACCTCGGACGAGATGGTGGGCTGGGACGGCCGCACGAGCGGCGGCAAATCTGCCTCGGCCGTGGGCTGGCGGGGCGGGGCGATGGCCACCTGCCCCAGCGGGTAGCGCACCCCCACGGGCAAGCCGCCCTCGTTGAGCCATTCCCGCTGGCGGCCGTCGGCCGTGCCATACACGACCAACTCGAGGGTGTAGACCCCCGCTGGCGTGCCCGGCAAGGGGGTTATGGCGTGGGCATCACGGCCGTATTGGGCGGGCAACCAGCGCGTGATGGGCAAATTGGCAGGGTGCTGGTGGTCGCTTTGGCCGTAGCGCACCCCGCGCCCATCCACCAGTTGCACGCCGATGCTGAGTTCGGCCGTGGGCTGGATGGCTTGCCAAAACAGCGTTATGTCAATTTGCTCATCGGCGGGGATTGGCTCTTGGGGTAGCCTCACCTCGAGTAGGCGCATCTCCCCCGCAAAACTGACCGCCAACGGCCAATTTTCGGCCGTGCGGCGGAAGATGGTTTGGCTGTGGTCGAGGTAGGTGGTTTTGAGAAGAAAGATGGCCAGAAGGAGCAGAGGGGCAGAGGAGCGGAGGGGCAGAGGGGATGCTGAGTGCTGATTCGCTGACTGGCTGACTAGCTGATACGCTGACAAGCTGATAAAGACGAGCCATGCCACGAGCGAGACCCCGTTGGCGGCCGTGCGCAGGGGGGTATTGCCAAAGCGCAGTTCGAGGTGGTGT
>JADJSZ010000025.1 GCA_016711405.1 Candidatus Hadersleviella danica
TTGTCGAGAAAGGTGCCGAAGATGAGAGAGATACACGCTTCCCCTAACCAATCTGCCCATAACCATTGGGCGGTGAAATCGGCCGAATTATTATCATCAACGCCGCCTTATGTCTCTCCAAAACGCCCCGCCTGAACCAACTGGGAATAGGGTGTTGTTATTGAAGACCTGAACAGCAGCAACGGCGTGTTTGTCAATGGTGAGCGCATTCGCCACACACCCACACCCTCTGTAATGGGGACAAAATTGGCTATATTGCAGAAGGGTTTTCTGCAGATAACATGGCAAGAAGAGACAGTTGTGGTGTCTCGGCCGGATTATGAGCCAGACCTTGTGGCTCAGTGCCACCATAGCCCAAACAGCCCCCGCACACCCCCTTGTGATGCTGCCCTCCTGCTCTAAGCATTACCATTGCCAATG
This sequence comes from Candidatus Hadersleviella danica, assembly GCA_016711405.1. Lineage (GTDB taxonomy): Bacteria > Chloroflexota > Anaerolineae > Promineifilales > Promineifilaceae > Hadersleviella > Hadersleviella danica. Next base: position 421 of record JADJSZ010000025.1, read on the forward strand.
GGGCAGACCCACACCGAAATAGTCACCAAAGATGAAATCACCATTGGCGGGGAGCCGATAATGATGTGGTGCATCCCTGCGGTGGTGATGTCTCGCCAACATTTGAAGCTGATAGGCGGGGCGGATTATCTGGTGCAATTTATACCCACCGCGCAAAATCGCCCCCTTTGCCGGCAAAGTGCCGATTGCCGACACCCAACCCCTTTATGATGGGGACGAGCTGGTGATTGGGAAAATGTGGCGGAGCATGGTACGGTTGCGCTATGTTTCGGCCACGGCCGTGCCCATCCTCCTCTCCCCACAGCCCCAGCCCCCCTCTCCTCACCAAAGAAGAAATAGACAACATTGTCAGTAGCAAAAACCTTTTATTGCGCAACCCACAAATCACCCAAGGGTATTACGAAACGGCTGGAAATGCTGGGGCAATTTCTCGCTTGCGCAATGTCAACTGGTTCGCTTTCGGCACTTACGCCTCCAAGACTGCTGGCCGTGCCATCCGGCATGAAAGTTTGCCTCGCGCCCTCAAATCTGCCCTCATCCGCTCGGCGGTTATGGGGATACCTTCCTCTATCTCAACCATGTCTTGGCCAATAGCGACCAACCGACCACGCCCGAAAATGTCCTCGGCCGTGTCCTCGAACAAATCAGCCTGCTCCTCTCCTCGGCAACCTGATGATTTTTGGCGAATTGGCGTGGCCTTTGTGGACATGATTAACCAGTTTAGCCGTGACCGCGCCCCCAGACCACGGCCGCTTTACCCAATTCTTGGATGGCCACTTCATCCCGGCTCTTTTGAGGGACGGGGGGCAGATTGGCTCCCGCGATTCATTAGCCACCTTTTACGAAGCCCGTTTCGAGATAGACAACAAGCGGCAAACAGGCTAATTTTCTTGGGCAACATCCTGCTGGCTCTGCACGAACAAAGCCGCCTACAACCAGTCATCGAAAAAGCACTGGGCGTGCCCTTTGACCAATTCGCCGAAGGCATCATCCCAACACCCAACAAGAAATGAGCTGGTTCACCAGCCAAAGTGACCAACCGCGCCGTAGATTTCTCCGCGATATGGTCTTACGCACCGTCACACGCATGATGATGGCCTATACCTTGCCTCACCGCGAAATGAAATTAGGGAAGATGTGGTGGCTCCCACTCGATTTAATCAACTTTCCCAGAATTGCTCACTTTAGAAAACCCCGTTGCCGCGAAATAATACAAAAAATATGATACAGGAGCCGACACCCTCTCGGGCAGTGCGGCCAACAATTGGGGGCGGCTGAACGACCGAATGCGGTTTATTATTGATTTTTTTCCGCAGTTATCAATGGGATAAGCGGTTATATAAGCCACCCTTTACCCCCGAACAAGTCACGTCCATCTAAGCAGGTCTTTTCCCCAGTGGGGTGTAGGTGTTTGTTAGGGATGTAATAGTCTACCCCTGGTTTAATACCACCACATTGCACCAATATATCCTTACCATGAAAACCATCCCCGTTGGTACCAAAAAAATGGGGGGGAAGTAGCCAAAGGCCCGAGCCGGGAGCCTGAAGTTCTAATTCGTCCAAGGTTCTCATCCAAAGCCACCCCATATTCGGCAAAAAAGCGGTGCATCCACACCTCGCCAAGCTCCTCGCGGATGCTATCCCCCGCCAATGCCAAATCTTGGGCGCGGTCACCAATCCCCACCCGCCCCAAATCTATCCAGCCCGTGATGCTTTCGCCGTGCTAGCACATTGCCCAAGGTGAAATCGCCGTGGGTGACGACCAACTCTTCGTGGACAGGGCGACGCCGCCAAAGAGTTCGGCCAGCAAATCGGCGGCCGTGCGCCCCAACCGTTGCGGGTCAAAATCATCCTCATCCACCAGCCCCGCCTCCGTGCGGCGGGGTTGCGGCCGCAATGCGCACCTCCAACCGGGCATCAAAGGGGCACTCTTCCAGCGGGATGGCGTGCAACACCCGCATGGTTTGGGCAAGGCTACGCACCAACGCTTCGGTGGGGGCAAGGGTCTGCCAGCAGTTGCCGGGCACGGCCGAGAAGAGCAAATCCCGGCCGTTGCTTCTCCCAAAAATAATGTCACCTGTGGCACGGGCAGATACGGCTGTAGCCAAATCGTCCGCGCACACACCCCCAAGCGGGGCTGGCCTTCAGGTAGTAGGCGGGTTGGCTGAGGGTGTGGAGGTGGAAGACGTACTCGGCCGACCAGCCCAGCGTGTTGCGTTTCCCATGTATACAGCCAATTTTTCTTGCAGAGCGGTGGGAATCGATGAGGGGGTCATGGGGAGGGAATAGTGGTGGGGTATTGTTTTCTAAAGGGGCAAGGCGAAAGGTATCTGCCAGTGACATCATAAAGAAAGAGGTAACTGTCTGAACTGAGGCAGCCTCCACTAAAAAACAGCCACTCCTCACGGGTGATGGTCTCTTGGTATTTGAGCAATCTGTCTCCCCACGGCCGTTTCTGACACCGTCTCCCCAAGAAATCCGCAAAAGGGCGGTCTGTAAAGCGGCGCAATTCACCCGTATTGATGTTAACTCAAAACAGGTTGGGCAGGGTAGTTACACCCATCCCGCCCCCATTGCTGGCCGCCCACCCATCGCTCCTCGCATTTCGGTCAGGTGCAATCCCGCCAGTCGTAGCCCAAATTCTCGAGGTCGGCAGGGGGAATACATTCGGGCAGTTGGGTCATATCAAAGGCCACCACTTGCACGGCCAATGGTTGTGCCGCATCCCCACCCCACACCCACGGCTGTTGCTCGGCCCCTGCCGCGGTATTCATAGCTGACATGGGTGTTGACGAGAAATTCCCCACTCCGCAACGCCTCCAACGCAAAAACCACCGTTTTCATTTGCCCCACAGCCACACTCGATGGCCCCTCGGTGAGGGTCGCCTTGGGGTTATTTGGCTCAAAGGCTGGCGCATCAACGGCCGTGCCCTGTTCGGTCGAAACAAAACGGAGGCTGTATTGGGGAATGCCAATGGTGTAGCACCCTTGGCGGTTATCATGGGTCACCGTCACCGTCATGGTTTCGCCAAGGATGAGATTGGTGGAAGAAGCTGTGGCGGTGAGAATCGCCCCGCATTCGGCCGTGTCTCTCGGTGGGGGGGATGGGACGGCCGAGGGGCCCGTCTCCACAATGGTGATGGGTGGTGCAGGCAGGGTGGGTGTCGGGGGTTGTAAATCGCTGGGAGCGGCGCAACCAGCAAGAGCCAAGGCCAAAACAAAATAAAGGGTAAGGTACTGTTTCATATTTATCTTAATAGCCTGTGCAAGTTATCTTTAGAATTTCGGGCTTGGGACTGGGGACAAGGGACTAGTAGTCTGACCGTCAAATTTTGGCGGATAGCATTCTGTAGGGGTAGGCCTTGGCCTACCCAAAGCTGGCAACACAAGGGTGCCCCACGAAACGTCCGACCAAAACAATCCGGTCGTGCCACAAAAATTTGTAAAGATGCTCTCTCGAGGGTCGTGAATCGTGCCTATCTTAATCTCCAAGGCGCGACCAGTATTGGGTGGGAATGGCCTGTGTTTGCAGAAAAGCGGCCAGTTCCCCCGCCCGCTCGCCGCTGAACTGCGCTTGCAGAGCCACCAACACATTGCCCGTGGCCCCAAGAGCCTTGAGCAAGGCAGGCACATCGGCCGAGGCAATCGTCCATGCCCATTCATATTCCCGCTCCCCCAATAACGCTTCGACGCTATCCCCCAATCGCGCCCCTCAATCACCACATCGCCAGCGGAATTGAGGGATGCCTCAAGCAAACGTGAATCGTTGGCTTGCTTTTCGTCACGTAAAACAATATGGGTGGTTGTCATATGCGTATCTCCTTAGATGCCTACTGTGCCTCATGGCGTTCTGCCTGAATGCGAAGCGCACCGATTTGACTGCGATGTTCCGCCTCGTGTTGCAACAGATGGTGCAATACCCATTCGGGAGTCACATCATAGTGCTCCATCAGCCGCACTTGTCGCCAAGCGACTAGCGGCATTTGCGTGGTCAGCAATAGCCCCCGCACGGTAGCCAGCCGTTCCAAATGCTCCTCCAAACCAAAGCCGGGCACATGCGTTAAATGGCCTTGTCTATCCCGCGTCGGGTAAGGGAACAAGGCGTAATCCGCTTCGATATCGGCAATGTGGTATAGCAATGTGCCGAGGCTACTTTCTTGTTCGTTGGGTCGCCAATCTCCCAAAGTGGGCGGGAAATCCACGATGGCGCGTAAGGTGCGTTGGCGGGCATCTTGCATGGCCCATAGCCAACGGCCGATTTCTTCTTCGACACTCGGTACAGGCACCACCACCCACTGCTCTTTTGGTTCAGAACTCATTATTTTTTCCATGTTACCGACTAATCAAGGGTAGGAAAATCACCTTAACCCCATCATCATCCACAATCGTACCAATCGCCTGTAGATTCACCAAGGTGGCTCCGCTGGGGTTGGAGAGTCGCAAGGTGAAGATTTCGTCCGCTTCCTCCTCCGCATCCCCATACACGCGGATATTGAGCGCCACGGCCGTTTGCCCCGGCCCAATAATCACCGTGCCACTGCTCGCCTGATAATCCACACCATCTACGGCCGTATCCCCTTCATATCCCGTCGCAAAATCCACCGTCGTCGTAAACGCCGACGGATTGCTCAGGGTGATGGCAAACGAGAGACTCGTCGTGCCCTCATCTCCCTCCACGGCCGAGCCATTCGCCACAGTGATACTCACAGGGTCATCGTCCACCATGGTGACAAGCGTATTGTCGGCCGTCAACTCCGCCCCCACCGCCTCGCTTAGTTCCACTACAAACAACTCATTCCCCTCATACACCTCATCCCCCACCACTTCCAACGCAATGGTGTGGCTAATTGTGCCCATCGGAATGGTGACGGTTTGGGTAAACGGCACAAAATCGGCCCCCGAAAGAGCTGTTTGGGAGAAGGTAGCCACCACCAACTCGACTTCGTTCTGGGTCGGTTCGGAAAAGGTGAGCACAAAGGGGAGCGGAGTTAGACCTGCATCGCCCTCCACCACCTCGAGGGCGGTGGGGAAGAGAATCAGCGGCCGACCCGACTCAAACGCGCCCGCATCGTAGTTGGCTCCCTGCGGCCGTGGCACACCATCCATATCCACATCAGCCCCACTCCCACAACCATCAATGGCTGGCGAACCAACCCCTAAGCGGTAATCCCCCCGCAACGTGGTGTGAAAAAGTGGGTCGGTGTTGGCGCCAATCACCCCATTTTGGGAGATAGAACACCCCACCACCAAAATGGGCGGCGCAATATCCACCCCAAAATCATTGCCCCAAATGATGTTGTTGCTATGGTGTACCGTCGCCCCTGCGTTGTTAACCGCTATCGCCCAATCATTATCAGCAAAGGTGGTGTGGTGCAATTCCAATGTGGCATTGTTGTTGACCAGCAAGGCTTTGTCGCTGTTGTGGGTGAACAAGCTGTTGTAAATTTGCAGGGTGGCCAAACCATCATTCCACAGGCCACCAGCGGCCGTGGCCGTGTTACTCACCACGGCCGTCTGCTCAATCAGCACTTCTGAAGCATACTCCACATACACCGCCCCCCCTTCCTCCAGCGCCACATTGCCCCGCAATTCGGAACAGTACTGGTTGGCGGGCAGTTGGGCATTGGCGCAACTCTCGGCATGTTGCCCCATGTGTACCTGCGAGAGCGACACAAAAAGCCCTGCCCCTCGCTGGGCTTGGTTGTGGTGGAGATGGATGTTGAGCAATTGGAGTTGGCTGTTATCGGCCACATACAAGCCTCCCCCGCCATTGTCGGCCACATTGTGGCGGATAGTCGTATTGGACATCAAGGCCAAGCCTACGCCCACATTGTCTAAATACAAGCCACCCCCACTCCCGTTTAACGCCTCGTTGTGTTCGATAAACAATCGCCCCTGCTCTAGGCCACCTAATCCCAAATTGCCCCCTGTTTGGTACACCGCCCCGCCATCCCCCACGGCCACATTGTGCGTCAACAATACATTCCCCCCCAACCCCAAATTGCCATCCTCATTGTAAAACGCCCCACCACTGCTGTTGGCGCTGTTGTGCGCCACCAACAGTGCCGCACCAAGTACCTCGTGGTCAGCCAGAAAAATGAGTTGCGCCCCAGCCCCTATTTGATACGCCGCCCCCCCATGAACCCCCGCATGGTTGCCCACCAACTGCGATTCCCCATTGGTATCTACCCAAGTGAGTGGCTGGCTGGAATTGAACAACCCACCGCCATGTTGGGCGGCCGTGTTAGAAATAACTTGCGAATTGGTAATGGCCACACTGTTGCCCACAATGCCCAATTGCGCCACCCCCCCGCCAAACGCCGCCTCGTTCTCTTGGATAGTCACGCCCTCCAAGAACGCCTCCCCTTCGGCTACCAACACCCCGCCCCCCAAACTGGTGGTGGCTATATTGTTGCGAATCAGACCGCCCGTCATGTGCAATTGGCTTCCACCCACCAAGAATATGCCACCGCCAGCGTTAGCGGCCGTGTTGTGTTGCACTCGCGAATTCCTTGCAGACGGACAATGACCCCATCGGCGTAAATACCCGCCCCCATATCGGCCGTGTTGCCCCAAGTTGGCCCGTTATCCCCCACAAAACTTACTTCATCCAGCAAAAGGGAAACGTCATCGGCCGCATAAATACCCCCTCCGTTATCGGCCGCATGGTTAAGGAAGATGCGGGTATTGTCCAGCAAAGTGATGGACACCTCTGGGCCTTGGGCGTAAATGCCCCCCATTGCGACCCGCTTGGTTGCCACGAATGTTTGTGCCCCATAGTTCCACGGTGGCAAAGCTGGTCAGGTGCAAACCCCCGCCATCTTTGCTGGCCGTGTTGGGGTCATTTTCACTGCCCACGTTTCCATTCTGCCACACCAAATACCCCTCGGCCGATACGGCCACGCCCCCCCCCACATTGGCAAAAGAACCCCATAGATTGGTGAAATTCATTTCGGCATTGCCCAACAGATACAGTCCCCCGCCTGTCGCGGCACTCCCGCCCTCTAAAAAGGCTTGATAGGCGACCAAGTTGCCCCCTTCGGCCACATAAATCAGCCCGCCGCTCTCGGCGGCTATGCCGAGGCGCACGTCGCTCCGCTCTAACACGGCCGTCGCTCCCCCCGCCACATACAGCACCCCACCCCGCGTCGCTTGCCCATTTTGCAGGGTCAGCCGAGTAAAGGTGACTGTGTGGCCAGCGGTAATGTGAACCACCCCACCCTCGGCCGCAAACATCGTGCCGTTAATTATGTAATTGGCGCGGTCAGCTTCGGGGTCGGCCGCTGTGCAATCGGCCGTGGCCGCCGTCAGGTGCAAATCCAGCCCAATCTCCCCCAGCGATTCGTTGTACACAGCGGGTGCAAGGTAGAGGGTATCCCCCTCGGCCGCATCAGCTAGGGCATTCCCAATCGTGGGGTAAGCACAGGCCGCCCCATTTAGGCCAACGGTATCGGCCAGTGGCGCGGCCGTGGCTAACTCAACCACCTGTCCCGCCACCAACAAAATGAAACCAGCAACAAACATAAAATAGATTTTCATCGTGCATCTCCTGTTAGGTTCTGGCAAATAGCAACACAAAGCCACCCATCGCGAAGATGGTTATTAGAAACTGTTTCATGTTGTCTCCAGAGAGGGGAGTTAAAGGTGAAAGGTGAAAAATAAAAAGTGAAAGGTGGATACTCGCCACTTCTCACTTCTCACTTTTCACCTTTCACTTGCTACCCACTTCCCGCCGTAAAAAATGTCACGGCCGATGCTTCCCAGCCAATAGCATGGTAAAAATCAATCGCGTGCTCATCCTCATTGTCGGCGGGCACAAACAAGTCGGGGATGCCTTCGGCGCGGGCTTGTTCCTGCACGGCCGCCATCAGCAAACGGCCGATGCCCTGCCGCTGATACTCTTCCCGCACCGCCAAATCGTAGATAAACACCTCCGATGCCTCCACACGGGTGAGGGGCAAAACGTAGGCGGTGAGGCCGCCCACGAGTTCATCTCCCCGAAAGGCGGCCAGTGCCCAAAACCAATCAAGGCGAAGGAGACGGCCGAGGTATTCCGCGCTCAACGGAGCGCGTTCCTCCTCAAATACTTCCGCCATCAGGCCAAAAAGTTGCCCCGCCAATTCCCACTCCTCTAAACCCAATCGTTTAATTTGTATCGTACTCATTTTGTCATTTTCCTTATTGATGAAGAGAGTAAGCATTTGGACACGAATTTTCTCGCACCTCATTCGCAAAATTCGTGTCATTCGTGTCTAAAAAAAAGCTAAGAACCGACTTGTTGATAAGCCCCATTAGACAAAATCGGGGCGGTAGAACTGGCGTTGAGTTGGGCGGCTAGGTGCACATCTTCGGCAAAACCACGGCCGACCAACTCCTTGCCCGACCCACAGCGCAACAGTGCCCCCTGCAAATCCGCTTGCAAATGCCAAAAGCTGGCCATCGCCACCTCCGCCTCGGGCGAGCGGGTGCGCTGGCCGTTAATATGGGCAATGATGGCTCCCGCGCCGAGAAAAGCCTCCAGCGCAGGGCGCAAACTGCCATCGGGCCACCGTTCGCCTGCCGCCACCACCCCAATGCGCGTGCCAAATTGGCGCGCAATGTGCGCCACCGCTTTGGCATTGCGCAACGACCCCGCCAAGGTGGGCACGTTGCCCGTGGACAAGGAGAGTTTGGAGCCGTTGGGCGAGGGCAAAACGAGCCGTGTACCATGAGGCAAGTTCACCAGCGAGGAGGGGGCAAGGGAGAAGCCGCTCTGCTGGGCACGGTTGGGCGCGGCATAGAGCGCTCCTCGGCTGGCGGCGAATTCGGGCAAGTCTTCGGCCGTGCCTCGGTAGGGGTAGACCACCCCGCCACGGCCGATGGCAATATCCACACAGGTTGTGAACGAGAGGACATCCACAATAATCATCACATCACTGTGGGGAGCGAGCGCTTCTACACCCGCCAGCCCCCATTCTAGTCGCACTTCGTATTCTTGTTGGTCAAAATACATCATTCACCTCTCCTAGTTGACCAGACTTCGCAGGTCTTCAAGACCTGCTTGGTCTAGTTGGCTAGGCCATAATTCAACTGCGTGCCCACCACCCCAAAACCGAGCTTTTCATACAGCCGTTGCGCCCCCTCGGCCGCTGAGAGCCAACACCCCACATAGCCAACAGCCGCGTACTCGCTCAAAAGCTGTTGGCACACAGCATAAGCCAGCCCACGGCCGCGCCATTCAGGAGCCGTCCACACCCCCGCCAACTCCCCCAAGCCGTTGCCCATCTGGATAACCGCGCCCGAGACCAACCCATCCGCCTGCGCCAGCACCGCCCCCCACACCACCCCTTGGCCAAGCCGCTCTGCAGGGTGGGCAACCAGCCCAGCGATTCTTCGCCGCCTGTGCCGCCAAAGGCGATGCTTTGTTGGCTCAGGTAGGCGCGTAAAAGAGGTTCGTCCTCGGCCGTCAGCCGCTGGTAGCGGGCGGCCGGGAACGGCTGGGGCGGTGGGGCGAGTTCGGCCGTCTCCAACCACATCACGGGATTATTGCTCTGGCACACCAGCCCCCCTTCTTCGAGGGCGGGGGCAAGGGCGGGGTGCAAATCGGCGATGTACTCGAGGCGCGGCCGTCGGCCGTGGGTGGCAAAAGCGGCTTGCAGGTCGGCCACGGCCGTGGCCCACGAGCCACCCGCAGGGCTGGCCAGCAACGGCGTGGCAAAGCTCAACCACTCATCCGCGCTGGGCGAGATGAACAGCTCGAACGCCTCTTGGGTTAGCACGGTGCGCTCTTGGCGGCCGACGGCGCGGATGTTCGCTTCAATTTGGTGCAGGGCATGGTTGTGGTTCATAGGGTTCCATCGGTGAGCAAAATAGTCAATGGTTTTTCCAAAATATGCCGATTGATGAGGCCGACAATTAACGTTTGTAGTGGCGGCTTTAGCCGTTCCCTAACTCAATCGCTCCAAATTCTGGCGGAACCCATTTGTTTTTGGGCAACGGGTCTTGTTTTCCTCAAAATTCATCTAGGGCGAAGCCTGTAACGGCTGAAGCCGGCACTACAAACAACAAAATGCGGCCGTTTCTCACTCGTCTCGGCGCACAAGGGGCAAATAGAGGTGGTTGGTTGGCACAATTGTCTCATCCACAATATGAACGGCCGTCGAACTGCCATTCACATACGTCCACACCCAGCCACTCCCACAATTGAGTTCGCCATATGTTTGGGCGTTAAACGAAACAGTGCCCGTCGTCAGCGCCGTCAGGGTGTAGGTGAATGGATTGGTCACGGGTGCGCCGACTGTATTGGTAGACGGCACGGTATAGGCCAATGTCGCCCCATCACTGCTCGTTTGCGCCAATTGCAACTCCAAAACGGGGTATTGGCAAGCGGGGTTTACTTGAAGGCTCACCACCACATCCACCGTTTCGCCCACCAGCACCTCCGTTTGGGAGGGCACAACCGACAGCGTGGCCGAAAAGACGGGGGTGGGGGTGTAAGTGGCCGTGGGCGATGCGGTCGGGGTGGGGGTTATTACCACCTCTTCCCCGCCCAGCGAAGCCCAGATAACCCCATTTTTAATCACTTGGGCATAGGCGGGCTGGGCAAGGGAGCGGTCGGCCGTTTCCCCCGGCTGGAGGTACACAATGCGCCCCGTCGTATTGCCACCCGTGTTGTACAGCTTCGTCCAGCCCCACGCATCGTATTGCCCGTTGTTCGGGTTGGGCGAACCACCCACGAAACGGTCGTTGGCAAAAAGCCTGTTGATTTGATTGTGCCCATCCCCAAAAACCACGCCATCGTTAAAACGGTTGCCCGTGTACAACTCATCGTTGGCAGGGATGGTGAAATGGTAATAGCCCCGTGTGCCGTCGCCATCTAAATTCGGGTTGGGCAAGCCCAAAGGGGAGGTGTAATCGGCCGTGCCACTCGGGTCGCCCGGCAAAAGAGTCGCCCCATAGCTGGAGACAAAATGGCCCAAGTTAACATTGAGCAAATGGTTTTGCTCCCCAGAGTAGACCAGCCATAGCTCGTTGTTCAGTTGCGCTTGCTGGGGCAATTCGCCCCCAAACAACTCGATTAGGGTCTGTTTTTGCCCCAAATGGTTGTAGATGGCGTGATGAATGCCCACCAAGCCGCCACCCCCCGCCACATACGCCTCAATCGCCTCTTGCCCCGCTTCCGAAATGGTGTCGTGGCGGAAATAGAGCAGAACATCGTAATTTTGCAGGTTGGCAAGGGTCATGTCGGCTCGGGTTATTCGTGCCCACGGCCGCGATATTCAGCCCATCGGTCGGGTCGTTCAGCAAAGCCACCAAATCGGTGTAGCGGGCTGGCTCTTGGGGCAGGTAATGGGCGGGTTCATCCCCGCCAAAAACCAACACACTCACGGCCGCTGTCCGCTCGGCGGGGCTGGGGTAGCTGGTCAGCATGTTGTCCAGCGTTTTCGTGGCATACGCCACCGTTTCGACAAACCAATCCCTGCTTGTCAGGAGCATGTCACGGCCGTTGCCGCTGTAATGGGGAGCCTTGGGGCCATCCAGCACCACCTTTTCGTTCACCAAATAGGTAATGCCCAAAGTGGCATAGTCGGCCGCCGTCGTGCCATCCCCCAAATGGTAGCCTGTGGCGTGTTGCCCCGCCAAAACGCTAATGCCCAGCCCATCGTGGCCGCTCCCCGTCGTGCCATCTCGCCGGGCAAAAGCAACCAGCGGGGCGGCGTGGCATTGCCCCAACACGGGTTTGCCCGTCGCCAACGCTTCGTTGATGAGGTCATTCAGCTTTTCGGCCGCAGATTGCACTTCAGCGGCCGTGGTCACATGCGTCCCCGGCGCGTCTTGCGGCGAAAGCGCGGCATAACTGCCGTCGTAGCGGTAGGCAATCGCCCCACGGCCGCCGGGGATAACCAGCGCGTCGTATTGGCTCAGGTCGGCAATGTCTTGGATGCGGCCGTCGAGCGGAATTGTGGCGACGGCCGTCCAACTGTTCATCCCACGCCACGCCAAAGTTGGTGGCAAACAGCCCCGCAAACTGCCCCCAATCGGTCTGGAGCGAGCCATCCACAGGGCCGCCGTAGGTGTACGCCTCCCCCATCCCACTACTGACCACGTCAACGTCGTAACCCAACGCCTGCAACGCCTCGTAGGTCACTTTGTATTCGCTCCACCACACATCGTTGTAGGCCACGAAGAGCAGGATGCGGCCGTGGTTGCTGGCCGTTGTCGTTGAGGTGGTGGCAGGGGAGGCCAGCAGGGTAAACGCACTCAGCCAAACCACGGCCAAGGCCAACACACTCAGCCAGAAGGGGTTGTTTTTGGGGTTCATCATCTGGTTCTCCTAGACAGACCTGCGCAGGTCTTGAAGACCTGCGAGGTCTTTTGACAGCTTACTCCACGTCAAACTGCATCACGACATCAAAATCTTGGGCGAGGTAGTCATACGTCCACGCTTGGGTCACGCCGCCACTCCAGCACCATTTGTCGTTCCACCAGCGGCCTTCCCACGATGTCCATGTCTCGGGTTCGCAGGAGCCGATGCCAGCGGCCAGCCATGCCTCGGCCGTGATTTGCAACACCTCAGGCGTGGCCTCATAAGTAAAGGTCAGGTCGCCACGGGCACTAAACACCTTCAGGTAGTTCATGTGCACAAACGTGCCCAAAATCGCCCCGAAATACTGGTCGTCTCCCCCTTGCTGTGACCAGTACCAGCCGCCATAGCGCACGCCGCCATTGATGGTGTACACCTTGGCCACCCCCGTATCACCTTGGGTGGTATCCCCATAGAGCCGGATATAGGCCCCTTTGAGCAAGGTTGCCGCTTCATTCTCGCCCGGCGCGGCCGGCACAAGGTGCAAATGTTCCAGCACATCGGGGAAGTGGTTGTTCAGCACAGGGCTACTCGGGTCTATCGTGCCTGCCAAAATCTGGCCGCCAAACGCACCCGCCTTGAAGGGCACAAAGTTCCACGACGCTTCCAAGTTCAGGCCAATATAGCGCAGAACCGTGCCGCCAAACCCAAACCAACCGCACCCGTTAGCTCGTTCAGGCTAATGCTCCACATTTCAAGGTCATGGACGAGGTTAATATCTTTGTGCAAGCCTAGGCCAGCTTCGATGGCTTGGGTGTTGGGGTTATACAAACCCGTTAGGTCAAGCGACAAATCGTTGCGGACGAGGCTACTGCCAATGTCTACCCCTTCGAGGATGTAATCCCCGTAGCGGCTAATCATAAAGCTAACCATGTCGCCCGTGAGGATGGGGTGTGGTTCATCTTCGTATTGGACTTCGATGGCGGCGACGATGTGGAACATCTCCAACTGCATCCCAAGGCCAAGCCCATCTACTTCGATATGGCCGCGCATTTTGTGCAAATCGACACCAATTTCGCCCACTGCCCCAATCGTGCCGCGAATCACATCCACCACATAGTCGTCGTTGGTGGGCAATGATTGGTTGGGTTGGCGGTCGTATTCGTTAAGCACGGCCGTCGTCATCCGAAAATCAGGGTTCGCAAACTCATCAAAAGTGGGCCAAACCATTTGTGCCACCGCTTGGTATTCATCCACAATGAGCGGGGGATTCATGTTGAGCTTGCCTGCCCACAAGTTAGTCAACACTTCGCCGGGGTAAGCGGGGTTCGCCCCGCCTATTGCTTCGGCCATCGCCCGGAAAGCGGCCGTGCCCGCGCTCTGCCCGATGAAGAAGTGGACATGCTCAGGTTCCATAACCACCGTCGCATCAAAGTGGATGACTTTGGCACTGTCGGGCAAAGAGAGCAAATCAATGGCCACTTGGGGCACAAATTGGTATTCGCGCCAGCCGAGGAGCAGGCCGTGCCCTTCTAATTCACTCGAGGCATAGACCAAGTTCTCGTACTCATGGACGACTTGGACAATGGCCAAATCAACCCAGACCCGCGCCCCTTTCAGTTGTTCATCAAAGCCCACATAGTCGTTGTGCAACTGCATTTGGATGTGCGGATAATCGCCCGGTGCGCCTGTTTCGCGCACCAACAGGCCAAAGTAGGGGGCGGAAATCGCGCCGTGCAGTTCGACAAAGCCCATTTGGTTCCAATCGGTGATGTTGGGTGGGGTAGCGGCCGTGGCGTTCGCATCCCAGTCGGCCGCTTCCCCTTGGTTGCTCAGGCGCAAACCCGTTAGCAACAGCGGGAAGCCATCCAATTCAAAGTCCGGCCGATTCTCGTCCAAAATGACATCTCCATACGGCTGGCCATCGGGGCGGAAGGCCACCTGCACCCCAAGGAGCGTGGGGGCGGGTTGGTTGGGCAGAGAAACATGCGGCAGTTCCAGTGCCCCAATCGTCCGCAACACCCGTGTCCAGCCGGGCAGGGGCAACGCGCCTTCATCGGCAAAAACGGCGTGGTTGAAGTTGACGTTGACATCCCAATAGGCGATGTTCTCGAACCCATTGAGCAGTTCGCCGCCTCCAATACAGCCATCCAGCCCAAACCACATGGAGATGAAGCGCAGGTTGAGGTCGGCCGGGAAGGGCAGATCCACATCGCCCGTAATGTGGCTGGCGTAGATGTAGTTGTCCAAGAAGGAAAGGTCGAAATTGTCAATGAGTGCCTCGTAGCCATGAATGTTGGCCACAAATGGCGTTTCAATTTGGGCTTGGAAGCGGTCACTGACCCCGCCGTGGCGGATGTAGCTATCTACAGTGGCGGGCATGTTGGCCAACCCCGTGGGGCAGGTCTTCCAAAACAGGCCGTGCTCTTCACGGCGAATGTTTAAGCCCGGCTCAAGCGTGGCGGGGTTTTCCAGCCCGAGTTCGATTTGGTCGCCGGGGCGGGTGGCCCACAGGGCGGAGGTGGCGATTTCGTCAATGGTTTGCCCCGGCCGTTGGTTGCTGGTCACAGCGCCAAGGTAAAGCTCACTGTGGAGCAGGCCCGTGACAAAACCGTTGGGCAGGAGCCATTCCACGGCCGCTGTCTCGGGCGTAACCGTGGCATACAACCCGCCCCGCTCATCCACAATTAGGTCGCTGAAATTCACCTTCACTTGGGGTTGGGTGGCGGGGGCAAAGCTGGGGATGTACTCAAAAACGGCCGTGCCCGCACCCAACGAGCCTGTCGAAATATGGCTATCGGCCAGCACCAAGCTCTTGGTGTCGTTCAGCTCAAGGCTAAAGCCAAAGGGATAGCTGGCCACGTAGCTCATGGGGGCGTTGCTGAGGAAGATACCCGCCAAACCCGTGGCGTTAATTTGGGTGCTGACTATGCCTGTGTAACGGCCGCGCAAGAAGCCATCGTTGCTGTCGCCTGCGTTGAGGTTGCTGGCGGGCGGGCGGGGGTTGCCGGCCGCGTAGACGGGGTTGTACCGCTCGTCGTAATCCATGCAACTGCCCGCCATTTCTACCCCAGCGGGGCTGGCACTCAAGATGCCCGTCGGTACAACAATGGTGGGCATTGTCTCGAGGCTAAAGGCCACGATGGGGTCTTCGCCAGCGGCACAGCCGTGGTTGGCGATGTTGTCCAGATTGGTTTGGAAGCTAAAGTCGAGATTGGCGTTGATGCGCAAATCGAGGCCAGCGAGGTTGAGCGAATCGAGTTGTTCGCCGTTCTCGTCTACCACGCGCAAGCTGTTGGGCATGAGCAAGCGCACTTTGCCCGTGCCTTCGTTGAAGGAGGCGAAGAACGGCCGTGCCGTAATCTCGGCCACTTCGTAAGCCAGCCCCACCTCGGGTGTCACCACGATTGGCTCGCCCGTGTTGGCGATGATGTTGGTGTGGATTTGGCCTGTGCAAACGCGGTTTTGGGCATCGGCCACGGTGATGTTGCTAAACATAGTGGGCACAAAGACGGCAACGCCGTTATTGACCACGCGCAAATCGCCAAAGCCGCTGATGTTGTTGCCCACCCACGGGTTAAGGACGAGGTTGTGCAACTCAAAGCCATCGCCGAGTAAGAGGGGTTGGGTAAAGTCGTTGCCAATGGGGTTAATGGGGGTGCAGTTGGGGATGAAGAGCGGCGCACCGGGGTTGTAAAGCGTGCTTTGCACCAAGCCATCGTTGCCCACCACGGGGATGTAACCACCTGTTTGGATGTCGCCACTGTCGTCGAACTGGGCGGGGATGGTGTAGCCGATGGGTTCGCCAGTACGGCCGTCAAATTCCATGATGGCGTAGAAATAGCGGCCGTGCTGGGCACTGGCATCCACATAGGTGGGGGCACAGGTGGAGATGGAAATGATGGGGGTCACTTGCGTGTACCCTTCATCGAGGGCGGTACTGCGGAAGACGGCGTAGTGGAATTGGCCATCTACGGGCGACCCGACAGGGCAGGAGTTCCACGTGAGGGTGGTGCCACCGCCATTGCCGCTCCAACTGATGTTGGTCAGGTCAAAGCGCACGAGCGGCCGACGGCCGTTGTTGAGGGCGTTGTAAAAGCGGGGTTCCGAGGGCAACTCAGCCAGCCCAAATTTGAGAACGGCCGTGATGGTGTATTGGTACAGCTCGCCCGCAAACACCTGTGTATCGTTGTAGGTGCGCACGGCGGGGCCAATGCCGTTAATCGTTTCGGTCACGTTGCCCGTGCTGGCGATGCGTACCCGCTCGAGGGAGAAGGAAGCGATGAGCGGCGAAGCGGGCATTTCCCACTTCACAGCGGCCGTGGCCTCGCCCGTCTCGGCCAGCGCAATGGTGGTGATGCTGGTGATGACAGGCGTGGGCAACTCAGGGGTTTGTTCGCTCGTCCATTCGTCAATCACGGCTGGGGCAGATGGCTCGGAGATGTTGCCCATCTCGTCTACCGCCCGCACCGTGCAAGCGACGTTCGTCCAGCGGGAAGGGTGGCTCGTATAAATCGGTGACGGCGAAGGCGGGCATGTCGCCGTTTTCGGCCGCGCGTTCCACCAGATAGATTTCGTCGCTATCGGGCGAGAAGGTGCAACCGACCAAATAGCGGGTCACATCGTCTTCATCGCCATCAGCCACAAGGCAGAAGGGCGGGTTGGGGGCGCTGGGGGTTGCCCCACAGGGGAACGAACTGAGCAGGGGCGGCCCCGGCGGGGTGATGTCGTGCAGGGTGGCGTGGACGGGCATGGTGTACATGCTCCGGTTGCCCGATTCATCCACCGCTTGCAGGCGATACCAGCGGGCTTGTTCTAAGTCGGGGTCGTTGTCTATCCATTGGAAGGTGTTTGTGCCGACGGTGGCCACTTCCAGCCAGCAGAGCGCTTCGTCGCCACATTCGGCCGTGGGGATGTCGTTGTGGAAGTTCAGGGTGCGCTCGATGCGGAAGCCCGCGAGGTCGGCGGGTGGGTCGGGCATTTCCCACGAGAGGGTAACGGCCGTGTGGCTGGCGTTGACCACCGCTTGCGGGTTTTGGGGTGGCAGGGGTGGCAAGAAGTCGTAGGTGGTGACGGGCACGGCCGCGCTAAATTGGGCCGTCTGCTCAGGCCACTCGCGCACCTGCGCCAGCGCATCACGCGGGGCGACGCGGTAGAGGTAGTCGCCGTGTTCGGCCGTTTGGTCGGCGTAAAAATGTTCGATGAGTTGGTAATCGTTCTCGGCGGCCGTTTCTAGCACCATGTCCGAACCAGCTACATCGGGAGCCGAAGCGGGCAGGGGTTGCACCGAAATTTCCCCGTTCACTTGGGTGAGCGGTTCGCTGTTGTCGGCCGGGGCGCGGTAAATGTCGTAGCCAATCGTCCATGCTGATGGGAAGCTGGTGGCGGCTGGATTGCCCACATCCCATTTGAGATAGGCGGTATGGTGGAAGCGACGGTCGGCTTGCACCCGCCCCCAATCGTCCGCTTTGGCGTGGGTCAGGTCGTTGGCCGACTCGGGGTCAAGTTGTAATGCTTGCACGTTTTGGGGCGCAGGCAAGGGGGTGATTTGCCCCGCGACGAGTTTTACTTCGCCGAGGGTGTGGTCATCGGCCGTGCGCACGACGCGATACTCATAGGTTGTGCCCGCCACAAAATCGGTGTCCAAATAGCCCCAGCCGTTGATTAGGGCGACGGGGTAGTATTCGTTGGTCAGCTTTTGGGCGATGAGTTTGTTTTCGTCCAACAGGCCGTACAAACTGGCCATGTCGGTGATAGCTTCCTCGGCGTAGATGTCGAGCAACTCATCGTACAGGTCGGGCCAACGGGGGTCGGTGGTGTTGAGGGCGAGGATGGCGGCGGCCGAGTTTGTCTCACGGCCGACAGTCGCCAAAAGCTGGTACGCGCCCCCATTGGTGCGGCGATACACCTCGTAATTGGTGTCGCACTCGCTGGAGCAGAACCAGCGGATGAGGGTGCGGTCTGTGCCCGTGGCGTAGCCGACGGTGGGTGCGTCTAGCTCTTCGGGGATGCTGACAATGGGCAGAAAGAGGGTATGGGGAGCCAGCAGGGGTTTGGCGGCCAACGGCCGTGAGGCGAGGCTGACCGTGAGAATCAGGAGGAGCAGAAACGCCACGTTTAGCGGGGCGAAGCTCGGGGGTGAAAATTGGTTGCGGTTCATCATATTTTCCTTGCTAAAAAGAGCTGGATAGATGGCACAGGGGTTTCCTCGTCCCCCGTGCCGTTGTCCTTTCCTGTTCCTAACCTGACGGGTATGACTTGCGAATAACTTGCACAATTTCAAGTGAGTTGAAGGTTCTTTTAAGCCAAAATCAAGACTTATTGCAAAAAGGCAAAAGAACAAAAAAGCAAAGTTACTCGAGAAAATTTCATTCGCAAAAATATCTTTGCCCTATTGCTCTTTTGCCCTTTTGCTTTAAAAATTTGTTTCCAATCAGCGAAATGTTCAACTTGAATAATCGTTATTCCTTAGCGAGGCATGGCTGATTACATGGCCACGGCCGTTTCCCGAGCCGCTTCTTGCATGGTGGTGGCCAGTGCGGTGTAGACGGCCGTCCACGCTTCCTCGACTTCGGCCGTGAATTGGCCACCCAGCCCTTGGCCGAGCGTCCACAACAAGGCCGCGCCGACAGTGCCGTAATGGCTCTCTTGCACGCCGTAGCCGACATGGCGACGGCCGAGTTGTTGCACGGCGGGGATGATTGTTTCGGGCTTGTTCAGCCCTGCCACGGCAAAGGCGAGGGTGGTCATCAGCTTTTGCTTTTGGGTGCTTAAATCGGTGGGGAAGAGCGGCCGTAGCGAGCCATCTAGCTCAAACAGCCGTTCGTAGAACAGGGTGGCCGCCACATCGCTGATAGGCTTAACTTGCTCGAAGGTTTCTTGGACGAGTTGGATTTGGATATTGTTCATGGTTTCTCCTAGTGGTTAGTGGTTAGTGGTTAGTGGTTAGTGGCTAGTGAGGTGCGTAACTGATTACTGATTACTGAACACTGATTACTCTCAGTTGCGGACGGCGTTGTAGAAGCCAATGACGGCGCCGATGATGCCGAAGACGAGGGAACCTGCGCTGTCTTGGCGGGCGACTTCGACAAAGATTTCGGCCACGCCGTAGATGGCTTCGCTGGCTGTTGCCCCTTCTTCGGCGATGATGACGAGGACGTAGAAGATGTAATCGCCAAGGAGGACGGTAGCGGCCGAGAGTAAGACGACGGGAAAGAAGAGCAACAAGGCTAAGAAGAAGCCGATGCGCTCGAAGGGGTAGGTGACGGCGAACGAAACGGCGAAGCCGATGACGATGGCGGCGACCATGTAGACGCTGTTGGTGTAGAAGGCCAGTGCCCCCCACGCGGCGGCACTCAACAGCATGGTCAGGGGGATGATGAGGAGGCTGGTGAGGAAACGGCCGATAAAGCCCCTGCCCGCGCTCGGCGCAATCGGTTCGGCAAAGGTGGTGATGTTTTCAGACATGATTTTTCTCCTTAAAAAAAGATGGGTTGGGAACCTCGCAGGGTCGCCAAGGGGGGGGGGGAGAGTGCGTGGTCTGCGGTTTCTCTGATTACTTGGTCGCTTCGATATAAAAACGGTGGCTGTGAGCGGTGAATGACCCGCTGTTTTGGATGTGCCCATGCAACGCCCACAGTTGTTGGCCGTGGGTTTCCACCTCAAACCCATCCACCTGCCACGGGATGGCCTTGAGGTAGTAGACAACTGCCCCAATGTCGTTAAAGGTGGTCAGCGGGAACTCTTCGCGTTGGGTGGCAAGATGGAAGCCAGC
Source organism: Candidatus Hadersleviella danica (assembly GCA_016711405.1). Lineage (GTDB taxonomy): Bacteria > Chloroflexota > Anaerolineae > Promineifilales > Promineifilaceae > Hadersleviella > Hadersleviella danica. The sequence continues at coordinate 20,478 of JADJSZ010000025.1, forward strand.
TTGGGCGAGGCCGTGAACGGCCGTGGCCAAATCCCACGTCCCATAGCTCAACTGCACCTTGTCTTGGAGCCATTCGTTCAGTCCGATGTTGTCACGGCCGCCCACTTGTTGGGTGATAAAACGACCGTTCGGTTTCAGCACGCGATACACCTCGTACGGGTCAAACGACTCGTGCCGATTGATAACCAAGTCGAACATCTCATCGGCAAAGGGGAGTTGGTCGCCATCGGGTAAGGGGGACACCTCTACCCCGAGTGGGGCAAGGGTGGCGCGGGCAAGGGGCAGATTGGGTTCATACCCTTCGGTGGCGCAGGTGAGGCGCGGCCGTTGGGGGAGACTGGCCAAGAATTCGCCGCCGCCCGTGCCCATATCCAGCAAGGCAGTGGCTTCGGCAACGGCGGCCATCACTTCTTGGCGATAGCTCCATGTGGGGTTGTCTTCGCGCCACCGCCCCGCAAGGTGGCTGAAATCCCAGCCTGTAAATTCGTGGGCAAGGGCATCTTGGATGAGTTGGTCAAAATCAGTGGTGTTCATCGCTTTATGATTTAGAAGGAAGGGTGTGGATTATTTCTGCGGCCAATCCCCCTGCAACGTGGCAAAGAGGAGTTCGGCCGTGGCAAATTTGCGTATTTCCCCTGTCACGACATGGGTTAGGGAACCCCGCCACGGGGCGGCCTCGCTCTCGCGCCACAGGCGAATGAGGTAGGAACGGTAGTTGGGGTTGGGGGGGGTGTCTTCCAACATGGGATTGCGGAATGCGGAATGGGGATTGCGGATTGAATGAGGTGTTGGTGGGGGACAAATCATTTGCCAATGACTAACTCCCACACTTTAATCGTCTATCGGGACAAGAACGTGACAAGGTTGTCACAGAAACGTCAAAAGGGTTTGTGACTATTCAGGTGGGAGCAGATAGAGCGTAGAGATAGAGATAGAGGAGAACTCAATTATTCTGCCTATCATGTTTCCTCTATCTCTATCTCCAGTCTCTATCTGAATAGTTACTTTCAGGTGACTGGCACTTCTAAAGTGCCAGTCACCTCAAAAGAGAAATCCATCCAAAATCACAAATCCAAAATCACCAACCTCGGGTAAAATGAGCCACATGACCCAACTCTCCCTGACCCTCTTCGGCGCCATCACGGCCGCGTCCCCCCTGCGCCTGCCCACCGACAAAACCCGCGCCCTGCTGGCCTATCTCACCCTGCACCCCGACACCCCCCTGCGGCGCGAAGCATTGGCCAACTTGCTCTGGCCTGACCAGCCCGGAAGAGTTGGCGCGGCAAAACCTGCGCAAAACCATCGGCCGTCTCAAACAAGCGTTAGACGAGGCCGAACCGAACTTGGCCGAAGCTGTGTTGGCCATCACCCGCGAGAGCATCGCCCTGCGCGGGGCACACACCACGGCCGATGTCCTCACCTTCCGCGCCCATCTAGCGGCCGTGCGGAGCCACCCCCACCCCGCCCTCGCCCATTGCCCCACCTGCCACATGCGCCTGCAAGCGGCCGTGGCCCTTACCCAGCGGGGCGAATTTTTAGCGGGGCTAACCCTGCCCGATGCGCCCCCGTTCGACGAATGGTTGCTCATTCAGCGCGAAAATTTGTACCAGCAACAGTTGGCCGCCCTGCACCAACTCGCCCAAACCTACGAGGCGCAAGGGGCGTGGGAGCCAGCCCTCCAGTGTGCCCACGCCCAAATTGCCCTCGAGCCGTGGCGGGAGGAGGCGCACCGCCAAGCCATGCGCTTGCTGGCCAGCCACGGCCGCCGCGCCGAAGCCATCGCCCAGTACCAAACCTGCCGCCAAATTTTGCAGGATGAGTTGGGCGTGGAGCCAACGGCCGAAACCGAGGCTCTCCTCGCCCAAATTCGGGCGGGGGGGCTAGAACGAGAAACGGCCGCGCTTTCGCCCACGGCCGAACGGTTGCACCACTTCCCCACCTTGTTCGAGCCGCTCATCGGCCGTGAGGGCGAAACGGCGCAAATTGCCGCCCAATTGGCCGAGCCAACCTGCCGCCTGCTGACCATTACGGGGCAGGGGGCATGGGCAAAACGAGCTTGGCCACGGCCGTGGGGCAAACCCTTGCCGCCCAACCCGTTTTTGCGGATGGCCTCTATTTCATCCCGCTGGAAGGGGTGGAGACGGCCGAACGATTGGTGCTGGCCATTGGGCAAGGGCTGGGCTTGGTCTTGCAAAGCCAGCAGACGAGCCAACAACAGTTGGCCGCCCATCTGCGCCACAAACAGGTTTTGCTGGTGCTGGATAATTTCGAGCAGTTGGTGGCCGAAGGCACGGCCGTCTTGTCCGATTTGCTCGCCGCCACCGATTCTCTGACCCTCCTCGTCACCTCCCGCGAACCGCTGAACATCCGCCCTGAGCGGCGTTTTGTGTTGGCGGGGCTGTCGTTCCCCGCCGAGGGGGAAGCGGCTCAGCCCGAGGTGCATGGGGCGGTGCGGCTGTTCGAGCAGGTGGGGCAACGGGTGCAACCCCGTTTTGCGGTGGGGGTGGAGAATGAAGCGGCTGTGGGGCGCATCGGCCGTTTGGTGCAGGGCATTCCGCTGGCCATTGAGCTGGCCGCACACTGATTGCGGCTGATGGATGCCGCCCAAATCGCGGCCGAAATCGGCCGCAATCTCGATTTTCTGGCCAGCAATTTGCGGGATGTGCCCGAACGCCACCGCAGTATGCGTGTCGTCTTCGAGCAGTCGTGGAGCCAACTGACCCCCACCGAACAACAACTCCTCGCCCGCCTCTCTGTCTTTCGGGGCGGATTCGCCCTTGCGGATGGCCTCGCCATTACCCAAGCGGGGGCGGGGGAATTGGCGGTCTTGTTGGATAAGTCGCTCGTGCATCGCACGTCACACGGCCGCTACACCCTCCACGAACTCATCCGCCAGTTTGCGGCCGAAAAGCTGGCCGATGCAGGCGAAATCCAGCAGAAACACAGCTTGCATTATTTGGCCCAATTGCGCGATTGTGGCCCCCAATTTTTGGGGTCTGCGCCGCATGTGGCGCAGGCGGCCGTGCAACAGGAGTTGGACAACATGATGGCGGCGTGGGAAACGGCCGTGGCCCAACACCTCTGGGAGCCGTTGGGGGAGGCAATTCAGCCGTGGGTAGATTATTACGAAATGGCGGGCACGTTTGCGGAAGGGCTGTCGCTCTTCAGCCATGCGGCGACCCAGTTGGCCGCATTGCCCGAGCCAGCGCCCGCCCAAAAGCTGGTGCTGGGCTATGTGCAGGTGCAAGCGGCGTGGTTTATGTATGTGGTGGTCGGGTCGTCGGAAGAAGGAAAGCGACTGGCTGAAAATGCGCTGGCCATCGCTCAAGAACTGGGGCACGAACATCTACGCGCAGTGGCCTTGTATCGCCTTGGGTTGCTCGCATGGCGATTCAACCAACAACACGCCAGCATCGCTTTGCTCACCGAGGCGTACCACTATTTTCGCCAGCTCAATGATACGTTTTATGCCATTAGTGTGGCGGGGAATTTGAGTTTTCGGCACGGCCGTCTCAACCAAGATGAGGCGGATTTGGCCTACGCCAGAGAAGCGTACCTGCTGGCCCAATCCCACCCTTCTGTTTTTGCCCTCGCGACCGCCTTGGATGCCCTGAGCTACTATTACGAACGGCGCGGGCAATTGGCCGAGGCAATTCATTACCGCGAACAAGCGGATGGGTATTTCCGCCAAGCGCAATGGCATCAGGGGCTGGCCTTGCACCAAATTAGCTTGGGCAATATCTATTTGCGGCAAGGGGAATTGGCGAAGGCACTCGCCACCTACCAAAGCAGTTTGGCTTTCTACCAAAAGACGGGCAATGTTAATTCTATGCTCAATTTGCAGAGCAACATAGCCAATGTCTATGCGCGGCAGGGGGAATATGATGTGGCCTTGGCCATGCACCAAGAGGTGTTGGCCACTTGCCAAAAGCTGGACAATCGCTGGGGGATGCTCCTTTCGCTGGTACTTATTGGACAAGAGCAGGCGCGGCGCAATTTGCTGGCCGAAGCGGCCGTGACGTATGAGCAAGCGTGGCAACTGGCCGAGGCCATGCAAGCTCCCCAAAAGCAAGCCCAAATTCTGAGCGGCAAGGCCGTGTTGGCCACCCACCACCAAAAATGGGCCGAGGCGGAGCGTTTGCTGACCGAAGCATTGCGGATTGACAGGGAGATTGAGAACAAGCAGGGGCAGGCGATGCACCACTACCATTGGGGCTTGCTCTATTTGGCGCAGGGGGAGAAAGAGGCGGCGACACGGCCGCTCGCCCTTGCCCGCGCCCTATACGAAGAACTCCAAGACAGTTATCGCCTTGCTCAGGTTGTGGCGGCCTTGGGGTAGGAGGGGAGGGGGAGAGGAAGGGAGGAAGAGAGGGGGAGAATGGCGTTTACCGTCCATCATGCGATTGTTTGCAAACTGTACAAATCTTTGACAAACGCATTGGCAAAATGATATATTGTCCATATTCGCGCAGTGCAATAACCAATAACCAGTAACGAATAACCAATACCCCCCATGCGTATTATTATCACAGGCGGTTCGGGCTTGCTCGGCCGCATCCTCACCGACAAACTCACGGCCGAAGGACACGAACTCCTCATCCTCAGCCGCAACCCTGCCCAAGTGCGGGGCTTACCCACTGGCGCCAAAGCAATTGGCTGGGACGGCAGAACGGCCGCTGGCTGGGGCGACCTCATCACGGCCGAGACGGCCATCATTAATTTTGCGGGAGCCAACATTGGCGAAGGACGCTGGACGGCCGCCCGCAAAAAAGAGATTTTGGAAAGCCGGGTGCTGGCTGGGCAGGCGGTGGTGGCGGCCGTGGCCTCGGCCGCGCACAAACCCGCCGTGGTCATTCAATCGTCGGCCGTGGGTTATTACGGCAATCGGGGGGATGAGCTTTTAGGTGAAACGGCCGCGCCGGGGCAAGATTTCACGGCCGAGGTGTGTGTGGCATGGGAACAAGCGGCCGAACCCCTCACCGCCCACACCCGCCTTGTCACCATCCGCACAGGTGTGGTGCTGACCACCGAGGGGGGCGCACTGGCCAAAATGCTGACTCCCTTCAAGTTATTTATGGGCGGGCCATTTGGCTCGGGCAAACAATGGTTCCCGTGGATTCACCTCGAGGACGAAATTGGGGCGATTTTGCATTTGCTCCACCACCCCTCTGCCCAAGGAGCGTTTAACTTGACAGCTCCGGGCGTTCTGCGCAATGGGGAATTTGCCAAGGTGCTGGGCAAGGTGATGAATCGCCCCGCCATCGCGGCCGTGCCCTCGTTTGCCCTGCGCCTCGCCCTCGGCGAAATGGCGGATTTGGTTCTGCACGGCCAGCGAGCCACGGCCGACAAACTCCTTGCCTCGGGCTACCAGTTCCAATTCCCCCAAGCGGAGGCGGCGTTGGTGGATTTACTTGGTAAGAAGTGAAAGGTAAAAGGTGAAAAGTCACCTGCCCACGAACCCCACTTTTCACTTCTCACTTTTCACCCCCCTCCCTATGGCCACAAATATCTGGTGGATCCGGCGCGATGTGCGCCTGTTTGATAACCCTGCCTTGCACGCCGCTTTGGCCAAGGGCGAAGCCATCATCCCCGTGTTTATTTGGGATGAGGCGTTGCTGGCCTCTTCCTACATGTGTGCGCGGCGAACGGCGTTTTTGGCGGAGGGGTTGCGCCTGCTGGACGAGGCATTGCGCCAGCGGGGGAGTCAATTGCTCGTGTTACACGGCCGTCCCTTGCCCCTTTTGCGCCAACTACTGGCCGAAACGGGGGCCACGGCCGTCTATGCCCAGCGGGATGTTTCCCCTTACAGCAAAAAGCGTGACAAGCAAATCGCGGCCGAACTGCCGCTCATCCTGACCGATGGGGTGGCCATACGGCCGACGGATGCTGTTTACAAAGACGATGGCAAGCCGTACACCGTTTTTACCCCCTACAAAAAGCGGTGGTTGTCGCTGGTCTTGCCCCGCACGGCCGATTTACTGCCCATTCCCGAGCGCATTCCCACCCCAAAATTAAGCCAATCTTCAAGTTTGCCCTCATCGAATCTAGCCAGCCCCCTCTTCCCCGCTGGCGAAGCGGCGGGGCGGGCGCGGCTCCACGCCTTTGCAGATGGGGATGGTTTGCGCCACTATGCCGCTTTGCGCAACAACATGGATGTGGACGGCACTGCATCGCTCTCGCCTTATTTGCGTTTGGGGATGGTTTCGGCGCGGGAGGCGGCCGTATTGGCTCTGCAAGCCATCGGCCGTGCCAAGGGGCAAGAGGAGCGCGACGGCCCCGAGACATGGTTGAGCGAATTGATTTGGCGCGAGTTTTACTTGCAGATTTTGGATCAATTCCCCCATGTGCGCGGGGGGAGCTTCCGCCCCGAGTATGACCAAATCGCGTGGCGCAACGACCCTGACGAGTTTGCGGCATGGTGCGCAGGGCAAACGGGCTACCCCATTGTGGATGCGGCCATGCGCCAATTAAACGAAACGGGCTGGATGCACAATCGGGCGCGAATGGTTGTGGCTTCGTTTCTGGTCAAAGATTTGCTGATTGATTGGCGGTGGGGGGAGCGTTATTTTATGCAACAGTTGTTGGATGGCGACCCAGCCAACAACAATGGGGGCTGGCAATGGACGACTGGCACGGGTACGGATGCCGCACCCTATTTCCGCATCTTCAACCCCGCCAGCCAAGCGCAAAAGTTTGCCCCCGACGGCCGTTACACGCGCCGCTGGGTTCCCGAATTGGCGGCCGTGCCCGCCAAATATCTGGCCGAGCCGTGGACAATGCCCCTGCTAGTTCAGCATGGGGTACAATGTGTCATCGGCCGTGATTACCCCGCCCCGCTGGTAGACCGCGCAGTAACGCGAGAGCAGACGTTGGCGGCGTATAAGGCAGTAAGTAGTAAGTAGTAAGTAGTCGTCCACTACTCACTAACCAACCACTAACCACTCACCACTCACCACTATGAAAACCATCCCCTCCACCCTCCTGACCCAGCCCGTTGTGGGGCTGAATTTGCAACTGGGCACGTTGGCCGACCAGTTGCAAGGCTCACGGCCGACGTTGCTCGTCTTTTTGCGCCACTTTGGCTGAATTTTTTGCCGCGAAACCGTAGCGGAGTTGAAGAAAGCCACGGCCGCTGACCCCACCTATCCTCCCATCTTGATATTTTTCCAAGGGGGTGTGGACGAGGGCACGGCATTCTTCCGCAAGCTATGGCCAGAGGCTCGTGCAGTCTCTGATACGAACAAAACTTTTTACAACGCTTTTGGCATTAAACAGGGCAGTTGGATGGAAACGCTTGGCCCCAGTGTGTTGGCTTGTGGGGTGCGAGCGGCCAGCAAGGGGCACATGAATGGCACGCCAAGTGGGGATGTGTGGCTGATGCCGGGGCTGTTTTTGGCGGCCGAAGACGGCCGTATCCTTTGGCAACACAAATTCGCCCACGTCGGCGACCACCCCGATTTTGCCCAATTGCCAGTGCTATTAGCTCCTTATGGGGTGGTGGGCTAGGGAAAAACGGCCGTGGCCAAATTCCCAATCGTGTCGCAAGATAGTCCCAGTTGTGTTGCAAAATAATGCGCCAAAGGTGGCTAGATGATGGGCGAAGAAAAAATACGCTCCGTTCAGAGGAGAGGCCATGCCTGAAGCGAGAGGTTTTTTGTAAGACAGAGGTGTTAGATTACGGATAGTACCTATTAGCCCTATTCAGCCTTGGCCAAAAAAGTTGACATGACTTTTTCTTTCAGCCATAATACCCATATTGCTAATCAATAATTTATCTACAGGTTATTATTTAGTCTGTATTGAGGAGAGGTAAAATGACTCAACATCCCCAAACCCAACCATCCCTTGAAGTCCGCGAAGAATTTGTGTATGAGGCTCCCGCCATTGTTTATGAAGGTGTTCTCAGCACACGCGCGGGCTCTCCCATCCCTCCCGACCCCGGTGCAGGGTTGTTTGGGGCTGATAGCAGTGACTTGTTTGGCGAATAAAGATATTCCCTAAACCACAGTCAACAAGCCATTTAAAATATTATTATTCCTGCCAAAAGGCCCACCAAAAGTGGGCCTTTTTGCTTTAGTAGGGGAGATAGAAATAGAAAAGGGAGGGGAAGCAGGTGTCTCTGTCCCTTGTCCCTAAAAAAGCTAATGAAAATCGAACGCATTGAACTTCATCACTTATCCATGCCCCTTGTGCAACCGTTTGAGACAAGTTTGGGTTTGAAGCATGAGCGGGATTGCATTTTGGTGGCCGTGTATGCGGATGGGTTGGTTGGTTGGGGGGAGTGTGTGGCGGGGATGGGGCCGTGGTATTCACCCGAGACGATTGGCACAGCGTGGCACATCCTGACCGAGTATTTGGTGCCTGCGGTGGTGGGGCAGTCGTTGGAGGAGCCAACGGCCGTGCTTCACCTGCTCAACAAGGTGCGTGGCCACCAAATGGCCAAAGCGGCCGTTGAAAATGCCCTGTGGGACTGCTTTGCCCAAGCGCAAGAAAAACCGCTTTCAGATTTGCTGGGCGGCGTGCGCGAACAGGTCGCAGTGGGGGTCAGTATTGGCATCCAGCCCACTGTAGAGGCGTTGGTGGCAAAGGTGGGGGCTTATGTGGGGGAGGGGTACGGCCGTGTCAAAATCAAAATTAAGCGGGGCTGGGAATTGGAGCCGCTGGCGGCCGTGCGGGAGGCATTCCCCACCGTGCCACTCATGGTGGATGCCAATTCCGATTTTGTGCTGGCGGATGCGCCGCTCTTTCAGGAGATGGACAAATACAATCTGCTGATGATTGAGCAACCGCTGGCCAACGACGATATTTTGGAGCACGCCAAGTTGCAGGCCCAAATCGAAACGGCCGTTTGCCTCGATGAGAGCATCCACGGCTTGCACGATGCGCGCATGGCGGTGGAGCTAAACGCCTGCCGAGTGATTAACATGAAGGTCGGCCGTGTGGGGGGGCTGAGCCACGCGCTGGCCATCCATGCCCTGTGCCAACATGCGGGGGTGCAGTTGTGGTGTGGGGGGATGCTGGAGACGGCCGTCGGCCGTGCCGTCAATATCCACCTTGCCAGTTTGCCCGCCTTCACCCTGCCCGGCGATATTTCGGCCACGGACAGGTATTGGCGCGAGGATATTGCCGAACCACCCTTTGTCCTCAATGCGGACAGTACGATTGACGTGCCCACGGCCGTGGGCTTGGGCATACAGGTGGATAGGGCACGGGTAGCGAAATATCAGGTGCGCGAGTGGACATCTGGAAGAAGATAGAGGCGGGAGATAGAGATAGTTGGGCGGAAAACCCCTTCCCCCCCCAAAAAAAAAAAAAGAGGGGAGGGGGGAGGGGGGGGGGGGCGGGGCCCCCCCCCCCCCCCCCTTCTCCCCCTTTTCCCGAGCCTTTTACATAGTAGAGGGGAACTTGATTGTTCAACCAACCAATAGTTCCTCTATCTCTATCTCTACCCTCTATCTTTAATAGCCCACGAGCCAGACCCATGCGGCCAGCATGGCCAGATAACGCCCCCCTTTGCCCAGAAAAGCCCAGAGTGAGAATTTGCCAAAGTTCATATGGAGCGAGCCAGCCATCAGGCAGAGGGCATCGCCAATGAAGGGTGCCCAGCACATGAGCAAAGCGGCTGGCCCCCACCGCTCAAACCAACTTTGTGCTTTTTGTAACTTAGCGGGTTCGATGGTGACATAGCGACTGAGGACGAAATCGGAGCCAAATTTGCCCATGTAGTAGACAGTGACTGCACCGCTGTAGTTGCCAATGCTGGCCACAAGACCAACCAACCAGATGTTGTAGCCCAAAGCGGGCATGGCAAGGACAACCAATTCACTGGAGAAAGGCACGATAGAAGCGGCCAACAATGTAATCAGAAAGAGACCAAGGTAGCCAAATTGGCTGATGAGGTTTTCCATAGAGGGAGCGGTGGGGTGGTTGCTCGATGGTCAGACGACTAAGGCCATTCCTAAATTTTAACTATCCTGAAAGGTGAAGGGTTTTTAGACACGAATTTTCTCGAATCTCTTTCGTGAAATTCGTGCAATTCGTGTCTGATTTTAACCTGATTGGATAATTATTTTTTGGCAACGACCTAAGTGGAACCGTCACTGGCCGTCCAGAGCAGGAAAGGGCTATTGTAAGCGAATAAACGGATAATTTTGTTAGCAAGCTGTAAATTAGGCTACAATTCTCAGCATTTCCCCCCAAAGGTTAATCAAAAAAGAAGTATTGGATGATGATAACCTGTTAAATTTTGGCGAATGAGGACTGGGGAGTTGCAGTTCGCCAAAAATAGCATAGGGTCGCATTCGGCTCACCCTCTACCCCCACAAATCCTATGTTTAACTGGCGCTCTTGGTTACTGGTAACATTTGGCTCTCTCTTGGCGGTGGCTGGCCTATTCGTCACGGCCGCTCCCACCCCCACCAGCTTTGCCGCCCCCGATATAGCCACACTCTATCGGCGAGTCAATGTGGGAGATGACGATGCCGAAGAGCGCATTCCGTCAGGTTCCACCAATGTGCATAGCAGTGACTTAGAATTGGTGTACGACTCGGATTTACCAGCCGACCAACTCGTGGGAATGCGTTTTCTCAACCTGAGCATTCCGCCGGGGGCCATTGTCACCAACGCCTATATCGAGTTTGCGGCCGATGAAAGTTCGTCTGGGGCAACGTCGTTGCTCTTTCGCGCCCAAGCGGCCGATAATCCCCCCGCATTTGTAGCCACGAACAATAATATCTCGAGTCGGCCGCTCACGGCCGCCTCCGTCAGTTGGAATAACCTTCCTGCGTGGACACGCTACCAACTGTACCAAAGCCCCAACCTCGCCTCCATTATCCAAGAAATCATCAATCGGCCCGCTTGGACGAGTGGCAATCCTTTTAGTCGTGGTCGTGACGGGTTCAGGCAAGCGTGTCGCTACTGCCTATAACGGCGACCCTGATTTGGCGCCGTTGCTCTTTGTCGAATACCACATCCCCACCGCCACCCCTACCCTTACCCACACGCCAACCAATACCCCCACTTTTACCCCAACGCCCACGCACACCTCTACCCCAACCCCGACGCACACCCCTACGCCAACCCATACACCCACACCGACTCATACTCCAACCCACACGCAGACACCTACCCCGACGCACACCCATACGCCGACACACACCCCAACCCATACGCCCACCCATACCCCCACGCAAACACCGACCCACACCCCGACACCATCGAATACCCCACCCCTAGCCAAACGCCGACACACACCCTAACCCCCACCCCCCCCACGCTCACCCCGACCAACACGGCCACGCCTTCGATTACGCCCACCCCGTCTGAGACACCCACGCCCACCGAAACAGCAACACCGACGGAGACGGCGACACCAACCGAAACGGCCACGCCCACGGCGACGTTTACCCCAACGCCTTCTCATACCCCCACCCCATCACACACACCTACCCCTACCGAAACGGCCAGCCCAACGCCCAGCCAAACCCCGACGCTTAGCCCTACCCCGACCGAAGAGCCAACGCACACCCCAACGGCCACGGCCGAACTTCCGACCGAAACGCCCACCCCCACGGAAACAGCCACGGCCGAACCCACTTTCACCCCCACCTACACCCCCACCCCCGCCCCGCGCCTCATCTTTGTGGCCACCACGGGCAACGACACCAGTGGCACGGGGAGCATAGACAACCCTTATCGCACCTTGCGCCATGCCACCCTCAAAACACGGCCGGGCGATACCGTTTTTGTGCGCGGCGGCATCTACCCCAAAGACACGATTATTGCCCAAGGCACGGCCGCTCGCCCCATTTTGGTGCGCCCCTACCAAAGCGAATCAGTCATCATAGATGGCACGGGGGCAATAATGACCGACATCGAGAGCCTGCTCTTCATTACCGATTCCCGCTACACTACGGTGGAGGGATTTGAGGTACGCAACTCGGCGGGGCGGGGGATTAGCGTCTACGAATCCCGTTACATCACTGTGCGCAACAACAATGTCCACCACATTCGCACCCGTGGCCTTGGCGGCGCAGGCGATGGCATCGTGTTCGAATCCAACCATGTGTGGCAGGTGGTGCTGGAAAATGAAAATGGCCTGCTGGCCAACCAAGGGCGCGGCTGGGCGGCCGCTATCTCCAGTTACACCATGGCTGATGGTTTTCCCTCGCGCAACATCGTCTTTCGCAACAACTATGTCCACGACAGTTGGGGCGAGGGCATTATCGCCCTCCGCGCCGAAGGGGTTCTGGTGGAGGGCAATATCATCCACGATACGTTCAGCGTCAACCTCTACATCAGCAAGGCCATCAATGTGGTGGTGCGTGAAAACTACCTCTACAGCACCACAGACGAGTACAACCGGTATAGCTATCCCGCCAATGGCATTACGATGGCCAACGAAGGCTCTAGCCCCGAGCAACCCCACATTGACCATGTGCAAATTGTGAACAATGTGCTGGTCAATACAGGCTATGGCATCAACTATTGGCACTATCCCGATAGCCCCAATGACCCCGCCAACACCTATGCGGATGTGTTAATTGCCTATAACCTCATCACCAATAGCCATAAGGATGCACTGGCGTTTGATACGGTGAACCCCGAGGTTTACAATGCGCCAGCAAATAATCGGCTTCACAACAATGTTTTAGATGTGCAGGAGCCAAACGGCCGTATGGCGATTATTGGCAATCCCACCAGTTGGCAAATTACGCACAACAATTGGGTAGATGGGCTTCCCTCGGGCGGCTATGTCTCGCCCGAAGCATTTAATTTTTCCCTGCCCGCAGGTTTGATTGCGCCGCGTGTGGGGGGGCAGATAGGAGGCTTCCAACCCAGCCCAAATTCGGCCGTGTTGGGCAAAGGCACGCCGCTGGCGGAAGTGGCACATGACTTTTCGGCCACCCCCGCTCGGCCGACCAACCCACGTTAGGGCCATTTGAAGCGGCCGTAAACTACCAAATTTGGCTCCCACTGGTACACAGATAAACAGGCACGGTTCAAGCTATTTTTACAGTTTCGGATGGGGGGGGACTGGGGACAAAGGATTCGAAGTCACAAACGGCCCAAGTCCCAAGTCCCTTGTCGAAATTTGTAAAAACGCTCTTCCCAGAGCCATGAACCATACCGACAAAGACAATTAGGGGTGGGCAACAAAAAAGCGGTGCGGATGCGACAATGTCGCATCCGCACCGCTTTTGGGAAGTAAAGCACAAGAATTCAAATGCAAAAGGGGTTTATGCCAAGGAGCCACCCTTTTTACATCTCAGTTGTTATTTCACCATCCGGGTGCTAACGTAGGTTATCGCTTGGCCAACGGTGGTAATGGTTTGTGCTTCTTCGTCCGAGATTTCACCCCCGAACTCTTCTTCAAAACGCATAATCAGTTCCACCAAATCCAGCGAATCAGCTTCTAAATCATCGCGGAAGTTGGCTTCTAAGACGACATCTTCTTCTTTAACTTCCAGCAACTCCACGACAATGGCTTTAACTCGGTCAGCTATATCACTCATCTGTAAATATCCTCCTAAGGAATGGGTTAGCAAAATGCTTGTAGAATTTTAGGGTCAACCCCCTGAATGTCAAGGGCTGGGGCGACCATCAGTAAAAAGAAACCCCGTGGCGAGGGGGAAGTTGCGGGAACAGAGCCTGCAACATGGCTTTTTCGGCTGGGGCGCCGGCTTCCGGGGGCCCCCCTTTCCCCTTTTTTGGCGGGGGGGGGGGGGGGGGGGGGCGTTGTCCCCCCCCCCCCCCCCCCCCCCCCCCCCCCCAAAAAAGGGTTGGGGGTTTTTCACCATGCCGCGTTTTTTCACTTGCGCCCCCTCGGTTTGCGCCCCGTTTTGCCACCGCCACGGTAGCTGGGAGCCTCCAGCACAAAGAAGGTGCAACGGTCGCCATCTAACATGCGCGAGGCGAGGCGGGGGTCGAGTTCGTCGGGGGGCACGGCCGTGGTTATCACCGTGGGCAGACGGGCATTGTAGCGGTAATTAAACAATTGGTACAGCTTCTCCCGCGCCCACGGTGTCGCACTCTCCGTCCCCAAATCATCCAAAACCAAGAGCGGCGTGGCCTTTACCTCGGCAAAACGCTTGTCATAACTGGTGCCACTGGTTGGGTTAAACGCCGCCCGCAAATGGTCTAGCAAGTCGGGCACAACGATGAACAGCACCGATTCCCCTTGCCGCGCCACCGCATTGGCAATGGCCGCCGCCAAATGGGTTTTGCCGTTGCCATACACCCCGTTAAACACCAACCACCCCTCAGGGCTGGTGGCAAAATTTTGGGCCAACTCAAACGCCCGCCGCAAATTGTTCGATTCGGCGCGGGGCAACTCGTGGTCGCGCAAATCAAAGCTCTCAAAGCTCTTGTCCATGTGCAAGCCCAGCGTAGACAAATCTGACTGCTCTTGTTGCCCGCCTGCTTGCCGATAATCGGGGGCAAGCAAAGTCACAATTTGGGAGAGGCTGGGGTCTACAAGGCGGGAGCGGATGCGGGCATCTATCGCTTCTAGTTCCTCGTTGGTTGTCACCACAGTGGGCAGTTGGGCGGTGTAGCGATAGTTAAAAATTTGGTACAGCTTTTCCTGCACCCAGTCGGTGTTATTTTGCGCCCCAAAATCATCCAAAATGAGCAGGGGGGTGGAGCGAATCTCCTCAAAGCGTTGGTCGTAACCTTGTTCGGAGGAGGGGGAGAAGGCGGCGCGAAGATAATCGAGCAAATCGGGCATATTGACGAAGAGGGCGGGTTGCCCTTTGGCCAGTTGGGAGTTGCCCACGGCCGCCGCCAAGTGTGTCTTGCCCGCTCCATACCCCCCGCGCAAAATCAGCCAACCCTGTGGATTCTCGGCATAGGCGCGGACTTGGTCGTATACAAAGCGCAAGTTGCGCTGTTTGGCAGGGGTCAGCCCCACCCCATCCGCCATAAAATTCTCGAAGGTACACTCTTGCAACAGTCCCAATTGGCTCAGGGCAAGGAGTTTACTGCGCCTTTGCACATCTTCCCGCCTCAGGCGGCAGGTACAGGGCGTGGCACGGCCGAAACGGGTATCACCCGGCGGCACATCGGGCATGACAAAGCCCGCCCCGCCGCAAAAGGGGCAATCGGGTTCGCCATGACGGCCGTATCCCTGCCGTGCCTCGGCCGTTTCCAATTCCTCATCATCGCTCGATGATGTCTTTGAATTGGTCTGAGAGATAGCGTTTGGCACTCGTTGTAGAAACTCGGCTACTCGTTGCATCTTCTTTCCCTTCGGTTTTCCACCGCTCTAAAATGCCCAATACATAGCGCCATTTGCGGACGTTGTTCGTCACGGCCGCTTCAATCGCTTCCTCTATCCAACGGGCGGGGTAATTTTGCTCTGCGTCGCGCAACTCATCGGCAATGATGGGCGTGAGGGCACCAATGTTTTGTTCGTAGAGGACAAAGATATTCGGCCGTTCGACCAACACGCTGACCACCTCATCGGGGTCGAGCGTCGGCCGCCACGCGCCACGGGTAATGCCATCCACGGCCGCCCGCCCCTTTTCGGTGTTGATGAAGTAGAGGTCGAGGTTGCCATCGACCGTGCCCACCGTGACATGCAAAAACGTGCCCCGCGCCACCGCCCGCTCCAAGGCATCGAGTAACACCTTGGCCGCTTCGGTCGGCGAATCGGCCAGCCCACGCAGGAGTTGCACATCGCCCATAAAGTCGGCCAGCCGCAAATAGCGCACATCCCCCTCTTTGTGGGTCAGTGCCCAAAAGGCGTAGAGGGTCACTTTTAGCTCGGGCAGATTATCAATAATCGGCAATAAGTCGCTAAAAAAGAGACTCGGCACAGGCACGCTCTTCAATTTGCCGTTGGGAAACCCTGCGAAGCCTTTCATAGTCTTTCAGCCTGTCAGCTTGTCAGTCGCTTCATTCACAATTAACAATTAACCATTCCCAATTCACAATTCCACCAAGTCTACCCCTTAGTCAGGCAGTTCGCCACGGATGTTGAAGTGGTAGTTGAGAATGCTGACGACTTCTTGCGCGACTGACCGCCAATAGGTAACGGGGCTAATCCAGCGGATAGTGCGGGTGGGGGAGGAATACGCTTCCATGCCCAAGTCGCTGGCGATGAGCAGGGCGCGTTTCATGTGTGAAGGGGTGCTGACGATGAGAAAACGGCCGTGTCCATTCTCGGCCGCTACGGCGCGGGCATTGAGCAGGTTTTCGAGTGTACTGGTCGAGGTTTCCTCCACCAAAATCGCCTCGGGGGGCACGCCCCGCTCGATGGCGTAGTTGCGAGCAGCCGCCGCCTCGCTAATCTCATCCCCAAAGCCAACCCCGCCCGTGAAGATGATTGTGTCAGCGTAGCCTTGGTCGTAGAGCAAGAGGGCATGGTTGATGCGTTCGCGGAAGACGGCCGTCGGCCGTCCGCGAGAGACGGCCGCGCCCAGCACGATAATCGCATCCACCTCCTGCGCCTCATCTTGCTCCCCAAAGCGCACAATCTCGGCCATCACGGCCGCCCATGTGCCACACAACCCCAGCACCAGCAGGGCCGATAGAATCCAAAACGGTTTGCGTTTCAACATAGCCTTAGTATAGTAGTGACTCGTTATTGGTTATTCGTTATTGATTCGCTGTTTGCGGTTAATCGCTATTAGTTTATGGAGTGATGATTCGACAAACCGCCTAACTCACTCAACACTCACTAACTTCTCTAACCAATCCAAGAACCAATGGGCGTGTTTCATCTCAGTTGGGGGGAGGGGGGGGGGGGGGGCCCGCGGGGGGGGGCCGGGAAGGGGGTTAAGCGGGGGGGTGGGGGGGGAGGGAAAATCCCCAGAAAAAGAGGACAAGGCCCCTACAAAGCTATAACCCAAATGAAGCACACCAATAACCAGTAACCATGCTCCTCCCTACCCTCCACCACCAGATGCGCCAGTGCCGTTTGTGCGCCGAGGCAGGGCATGAGATTGTGCAGGGGGCTGTCTTTTCAATGGGGAGCAACCCGCGTGTTTTGCTCATTGGGCAAGCACCGGGAGTGACGGAGGCGGTGTCCAAACGGCCGTTTAACGCCAGCAGTGGCCAGCGGCTCTTCACATGGCTGGCGGAGGCGGGCTGGGAAGAGGGCCCGTTTCGAGGGACGCACTACATGACGGCCGTGACCAAGTGCTACCCCGGCAAACACCCCAATGGCAAAGGCGACCGCGTGCCCAGCCCCGCCGAACAAGCCCTCTGCCGCCCCTATCTGGAGCAAGAAATTCGGCTCATCAACCCCCGCCTGATGATTTTGGTGGGCAAGTTGGCCATCCAACTGCTTTACCCCGCCAAAGCGACCTTACAAGAGCTGATTGGCACGGCCGCCTATTTCCCCCCGTCCGCGCTCACGGCCGACCCGCTTAATTTTGACCTCGGCCGTGCCAAACAGGTGACGCAGTTTGGCGGGGAGCCAGACGGCCGTTACGTCGTCCCCTTGCCCCACCCTTCGGGAGCCAGTTTGTGGCCAAACTTGCCCGCCAACAAGGCTCTCATCGGCCGTGCCCTTGCCCTGCTCGCCGCCATCCGCGAAGGGTGGGAGTTGGGGTGATGGGGAGGGAGGGGTATAATTGGGTACTGGTCTATTTGTTTATTGGTTATTCGTTACTGGTTATTGGTTATTAGCTGACGGCTGATAGCTGATAGCTGACAGCTTACTCATGCGTAAATCGAAATTTTTACAGCGGAAACGACAAGAGAGACAAGAAGAGAGCTTTATCCTCAAAACGGCCGACGAAATCCTCCTCATGCGCGAGGCAAATCGATTGGTGGCGCAGGCTTTTGCCCGCATTGGGGAGATGATTAAACCCGGTGTGGTGTTACGCCATGTGGACGAGATGGTCGAGGCGTATATCCGCGAACAGGGCGGTTTGCCACTCTACAAAGGGTATCGCGGTAGTCCACCCAGCCATCCCCCCTTTCCCGGTGTCATTTGCGCCTCGGTGAACAGCGAAATTTGCCACGGCTTTCCCGACGGCCGTATTTTGCGCGAAGGGGACATTGTGGGCATAGACATTGGCTTGCGTTACCACGATTTTTGCGGCGATTCTTGTGTAACTTATGCCGTCGGTGAGGTGAAGCCGGCCGTGCGCGACTTTTTGCGCGTTGCGGAAGAGTGCCTGTATGTGGGCATCCAAGCGGCCAAAGTGAACAGTCGGCTGGGGGAGTTGGGCGCGGCCATTCAAGCCCATGCCGAAAAGCATGGCTACAGTGTGGTGCAGGAGTACGGCGGGCATGGCATCGGCCGTGCCCTACACGAACCGCTCTCCGTTCCCCACCACGGCCCCGCCCGCTACGGCCCCCGCCTGCAACCGGGCATGGTCTTTACCATCGAGCCAATGGTCAACATGGGCAAGGCCAAGGCTGAACTAATGCCCGACGGCTGGACGGTGAAAACGGTGGATGGCTCACTTTCGGCGCAATATGAGCACACTATTGCCATTACCGAAAATGGACCACTCATTTTAAGCGTGGTGTAGTGTTTTACGCGAAACCCTCTCCACAGAAGAGGAAAAGCATCTGCCCTCCCTTTCGGGGAGGGATTGGGGAGGGGTAAGAGCTAAACAAGCGGTTTGATTTGGCCAACCCGAACGGTTAAAGCCATTAGTACAAGCCTACGACTAAAGTCGTTGTTACCCACCTGAATCGTTACTATGGAAGTTCATTTTGGCATGGCGAAGGCCAGCAAATATGCCACCAGTGAGAGTGGCGACACGTTTGAGATGGTGGAACGGCCGCACGGGGGCCTCTCTTTTGTGCTGGTAGATGGCCAGCGAAGCGGCAAATCGGCCAAAGCGATTAGCAACTTGGTTTGCCGCAAGGCCATCCAACTGCTGGGCGAGGGGGTACGCGATGGCGCGGCCGCTCGCGCCGCCCATGACTACCTCTACACCTATCGCGGCGGCAAAGTCAGCGCCACCCTCAACATCGTCTCGGTAGATGTCGAATCCAAAACGTTTGTCATCTCGCGCAACAACGAGGCTCCTGTCGTGCTGTACACGGCCGAGGCGGGTATCACCCTGCTCGACGAGCCATCACACAGCATTGGTACAGGGCGGCGCACCAAACCGCTCATCACCGAGTTGCCCATCCAATTGGGCACACTGGTGGTGGTTTTTACCGATGGCTTGCGCCATGCGGGCAAGTACAACGGCAAAGAAACCTATGATTATGTGGCCACCATTCAGCGGCTGATAGATGCGGCCGAAACCAACCCCCAGTTTTACGCCGACACACTCCTAGCCGAAGCCCTCGCCCTCGACGACGGCCGTCCCCGCGACGATGTCAGCGTCTTCGTCATCCTCGCCCAACCGACCGAGGTGGAGAACGATGTGCGCCGCCTGAGCGGGCAGATGGGGATTTGAGAGATAGAGGAAGAGAGGGGGGCAGAGGAGCGGAGGGGCAGAGGGGAACTTGATAAGCTGAACTGCTGACAAGCTGAAATGCTGACCATGACTTCGAATCCAACACTCAAAATATCTATTGTGGGGCCGTGCGCGGCCGGGAAGAGTACCTTGCGACAGGCGTTGCACAGCGCGGGCTATCGCCATGTGCGCAACCCAGCCCAAGAACATTCTTATGTGCCCGATATGTGGCGCAAGCTCACCGCCCCCGATGTGTTGGTTTATTTGGATGTGGATGAGGCCGCTTCGCGTTTGCGACGGCCGCAGGGGATAGACAGCGGCCGACACCTCCTCCAAAACCAACGCCTCGCCCACGCCCGCCAACACGCCCACCTCTACCTCAACACCAGTTCCCTCACCCCCACCGAAGTGGCTGAACAGGTGGTGGCGTTTTTGGCTCAACGGTAAAAGCGTTATTCGTTACTTCGTTATTCCCAGTGACCAGCACCCCAATAACGAATAACCAATAACGAATCCCCCCCTACCCACGGCCGAACAGTTTCCCCAACACGCCCCCACCTTGGTCTAATTTTTGCTTCAGCGCCTGCGCCATTTTCTGGGCGGCAGGCATTTGCGGCTCGAGGCGCAATACTTGTTGGTTACACCGCTGAGCCTCCTCAAAATTTTCTTGCCGCCAATAAATCACGGCCAATTTGTGCCACAACTCAGCATTCGCTTTGTCAAAATGGATCGCTTTGCGGAATTGTTCAATGGCTTTTTCGGTTTGACCAGCGGCCGTGTACGCATCCGCAATTTTGGATAACAGGCGCAACCGCTGGGGCACATTGGCCGCGTGAACGCTGGCTTGCTCCACCCAATGCTCCAACGCCTCTAAATCCCCCACTGCATGGGCATAGCTCACCTCGGCCGCCATCACGCGGTAATATGGCTCACTGTTTTCCTGCAAATAATCCAGCACCAGCCGGGCGTTCTCGTGTTCACGGCCGTACACATACACCAACGCCTCGATAAAGTTAATCTCCACCAAATCGGGGGCGATGGCTTGCGCCTTTTCCAGCCATGCCATGCACTCCTCCAGCCCTTCTTCCACATAAGAACCATCTTTTTCGGCCGCCGCGTGCAACACGACATAGGCCACACCCGCAAAAGCCAACGGCTGGCAATCACTCTTCTGAAGTGTCATCAACGCCGAACGATACACGGCAGGGTCTCCCCGAAAACCATCCACCTCATCCAGCGCAATCTCATACGACCGCAACCCCAATTCGCTCATGGCAGAATTGTTTGGCCACGGAATACGCTCAATGGCGGGGAGCATTTTTTCCAATAGTTCAGAACCCATAGTAGTCTCTCCGCTTGTCAGCCTGTCAGCTTTTCAGCCAGTCAGCTTGATTGGTGGCAATAAATTTTCCTACCAATATACCAAATCTTGAGGGTGGCGTGTAGCGATGGGAGATAGAGATAGGGGTCTCTTAGTTGGCTAATAACCTATTACGCTCTTCTCTATCTCCTATCTCAGTGGCTTCCATCACTTCACTAAAAAGACATAGATGGTCTCTTCATCGAGCAAAAAGGTGGTCACAGAGGCAACTTCTGCCCCTTTCTGAAAAATCATAATGGTCGCGTTCATTTCCCCTTCGCTAATAGCAAGTAAACTCCACCCCAATTCAGCCAATTCTTCTTCATAGAAGAGTTGTACATCGGCGGCCGAGGCTTTGACCGTAAAGGCATAACTGCCCTCACCTTCCTCACCAGCCACCGCTTCGGGCATGATAGGTATCTCGCGCCATTCGGCCGCAGGCTCGCCTACAGGGATGGGCAAAGGAAAATTAGAATTTGTCCCACTCCGGGTTCGGTGCACCTGTCGCTTCTTCCTCTAGCACAAACGAAACCGAGCCAATAATAGCCTCAAAGGCAGGCAAGCCCTCCTCGGGCCAACGATTATTCACGGCTAAGCCAAAGGCGAAAAAGGTCAAATCCTCGCGCGGGGCAAAGACCACAACACGCCCTTCCATGGCCTCGCCTAAAAACTCGCCCGTCACATCCGCCATCAACCCCTCCGTTCCATCTACCACCAGCGGGGAAAATTCGCCCGGTATGATTTCCCCCATACTGGCTCCAGCATTGGCGATAAACCCTTCCAAAATTTCCTGCAAAGATTCTTCTGTGGGGGTCGTGTTGGTGGCCATAAAGATAAGTATTTCGTCATCTTCACTGACAATGCCCACCTGATTGGCTTGCACATCAATTACAAAATCGCCTGCAGGCAAAAAGGAGAAGCCTGCTTGTGAAGCAACCACTCGCTCAACGGCCGTTTCGGTGGGTGTGGCTGTCGGTGTGAGGGTTGGGGAAGGGGTGGCCGTAGCCGTCGCCGTGGGTGTGTTCGTCGGTGGCACAGGGGTAGCTGTTGCTGTCGCTGTGGGGGTAGGTGTGGCGGTTGAGGTAGATGAAGCTGTCGCCGCGTTGAGGTAGCTGTGTGGCGGTAGGCGAACACTGATAGGCGTGGTTGCTCGGTACAAGCCAACTGAAATGCGGCCACAACGAAAGCAACAAGACCAACCAAAAAGAGTTTATGGAATTTGAACATCATGTATCCTTTGCGATGCAATAGTAGGGGAAGTAGCCCAAATGCTTAACCCTCCCATTTGGCAGAAAGACGGCCGAGTGTAGCAAAAGCATTGTAGGTGTCAACCAGCTATTGCCCTCCTCCCTGTAAACAAAAAGGCTCTCCTGTTGCCAGAAGAGCCTTTTTCACACAACTCACAAGCCACACAATGACGTGTAACCTGTAACTTGTAACGTTAATCTACATCATACCGCCGGGGGGCATCGAGGGCATCCCTTCTTCCTTGGGAATATCGGTGATGAGCGCTTCGGTGGTCAAAATCATGGAGGCGATGCTGGCCGCGTTTTCCAACGCGCCACGAGTCACCTTGGCAGGGTCAATAATGCCCGCCTTAATCATGTCCACATATTCGCCTGTCAAGACATCGTAGCCCAAGTTGTGGTTGTTTTGCGCTTTTTGAGCGTTGGCCACATTTTGGATGATGACATCGCCATGTTGGCCCGCGTTTTGAGCGATTTTACGCATCGGGGCCAGCAGAGCTTGGCGGAGGATATTCACACCAGTGGTCAGGTCGCCCGCAGGCACTTCCACACCATCCAAAGCGGAGAGGGCGTTGATGAGAGCCACACCACCACCGGGAACAATCCCTTCTTCCACGGCAGCGCGGGTGGCGCTCAAGGCATCTTCCACGCGGTGTTTCTTTTCTTTCAATTCCACTTCAGTGGCGGCACCTACACGGATGATAGCCACACCACCAGCCAATTTGGCCAGACGCTCTTGCAGCTTCTCACGGTCGTAATCAGAGGTGCTACGCTCGATTTCCACCTTGATTTGCTCCACGCGCCCCTTGATTTCGTTGCTGTCGCCAGCACCATCCACCACGGTGGTGTCGTCTTTGGTGGCCACAATCTTGGCCGCCCGACCCAAATCAGCTACCGTAACCGAATCGAGCTTGCGGCCCATTTCTTCGGTGACAACAGTTGCGCCTGTCAAGGTAGCAATGTCTTGCAACATCGCCTTGCGACGGTCGCCAAAGCCGGGGGCTTTTACGGCCAGCGCGTTAATCATGCCACGCAATTTGTTCAGCACCAGCGTGGCCAAAGCCTCGCCATCCACATCTTCGGCAATGATGACCAAGTTGCGGTTGCCTGTTTGCAAGACCTTCTCCAAAACGGGGATGAGGTCTTGGGCGGAGCTGATTTTCTTGTCGTGAATCAAGATGAAGGGGTCTTCGATGACCGATTCCATCGTGTCGCTGTTGGTGATGAAGTAGGGGCTGAGGTAGCCACGGTCGAATTGCATCCCTTCCACGTATTCGGTTTCGAATTCGAGCGAGCGGGATTCTTCGACGGTGATAACGCCATCACGGCCGACGCGATCCATCACATCGGCAATTAAACGGCCGATGCTGGGGTCTTGCGCCGAAATCGAAGCGACCGAGGCGATGTCCTCTTTGCTGTCAATCGGCACAGCCATGTCGCGGATGCGCTTGGAAAGAGCGGCCACCCCAATTTCGATGCCTTGTTTGAGCATCATGGGATTCGCGCCAGCGGCCACGTTCTTCAGACCTTCGTTGACGATGGTTTGAGCCAAAACGGTGGCGGTGGTGGTGCCGTCGCCAGCGATGTCGTTGGTTTTGGTAGCGGCTTCCTTTAAGAGTTGGGCGCCCATGTTTTCGTAGGGGTCTTCCAACTCGATTTCTTTGGCGACAGTTACGCCATCATGGGTGATGGTTGGTGCGCCAAATTTCTTGTCGAGGGCGACATTGCGCCCTTTGGGGCCAAGGGTGGTGGAAACGGCATTGGCGAGGGTGTCAATGCCCGTCTTGAGTTTGCGACGTGCTTCTTCAGAAAAAATAAGTTGCTTTGCCATGGTTGAGAATCTCCTGTGAGCTTGTCAGCGAGTCAGCGGGTCAGCTAGTCAGCTAAAAGCTGAAATGCTGACTGGCTGAAATACTGACCAGCTAATTAGCCTTGAACAATTGCCAGAACGTCCGATTCCTTGAGAATCAGCACTTTTTTGCCTTCCAGTTTGATTTCGGTGCCAGCGTATTTGGCGAATAGCACCACATCGCCCTCTTGCACATCGAGGGCGATGCGCTTGCCTGCGTCGTCGCGCAAGCCGGGGCCAATGGCCAAAACTGTCCCCTGTTGGGGTTTTTCGGAGGCGGTGTCGGGCAACACGAGGCCAGAAGCGGTGGTGGTTTCCTTTTCTTTGGGTTCCACAACCAAACGGTCACCTAATGGTTTGATATTCATGGTTACTCTCCTTGTGATGAGTATTGAGCCAATCTAAATCAGGTGCAACGCACAGGTGCATTGCCCCTAAAAGTAATTTCGTTTTGTAAAGCGTAGAGGGGGTGTCTCAGCATTTTTAGCACTGTGGTGATGAGAGTGCTAAGACAGGTTGAATCTTAACAGGTTTTTTATCACTGTCAAGCGTTTTTTGTCAGGTTTTTGGTTAGAGTGCTAAAAGTGGGATTCGGCCGCCGCCCCACCAGAGAAAACAATAGCCAGCACAAATAAGAAGGGTGTAAGAGGGTTATTCGTTACTGGTTACTCGTTATTGATGGCACTTGGGCAAACCAATAACGAATAACCAGTAACAAATTACTACCCCACTCCCCCATTCAGGTACGGCCGCAAAAACTCCCCCGTATACGACGCAGGGTTCTGCGCCACCTCTTCGGGCGTGCCCTTGGCAATAATCTGCCCGCCGCGTGCCCCACCCTCTGGCCCCAAATCCACAATGTAATCCGCCACCTTAATAATGTCCAGATTATGCTCGATAATCATGGCCGTGTTGCCCTTATCCACCAGCTTGTTCAAGGCCACAATCAGCTTGGCCACATCGTGCGAGTGCAAGCCGACTGATGGCTCATCCAAAATGTAGATGGTGCGCCCCGTGGCAATTTTGGAGAGTTCACGGCCGAGTTTGACCCGTTGCGCCTCCCCGCCGCTCAACGTCGGCGCGGGTTGGCCCAGTTTGATGTAGGTCAGTCCCACATCCACCAGCGTTTGCAACTTGCGCTTAATGGGGGCAATCGCGTCGAAAAACTCGAGTGCCTCTTCGATGGTCATCTCCAACACTTCCGAGATATTTTTGCCTTTGTATTTAACCTGCAACGTCTCCCGGTTGTAGCGCGTGCCGTGGCACACCTCGCAGGGCACGTAAATATCGGGCAAAAACTGCATCTCGATGCGGTTGACGCCCTGCCCCTCACACGCTTCGCAACGGCCGCCCTTCACATTAAAGCTAAACCGCCCCGACTTGTAGCCACGCACCTTGCTCTCGTTCATGGCGGCAAATAAATCGCGCAGGGGGCCAAAAATGCCCGTATAGGTGGCGGGGTTGGAGCGGGGGGTACGGCCGATGGGCGACTGGTCAATCTCCACCAATTTGTCCACCGCCCCCAACCCCTCAATGCTTGTGTGGGCACCGGGGCGCACTCGCGATTTATAAAACACCTGCGCCAGCCGCTTGCTGATAATGTCCATCAACAACGTGCTCTTGCCGCTCCCACTGACCCCCGTAATGCAGACCAATTTGCCCAGCGGGATTTCGACATCCACGTTTTTGAGGTTGTTTTCGCTGGCTCCCACCACCTTAATCACCTCACCCGTGCCCTTGCGCCTCTGCTCGGGCACGGGGATGCGCAACGCGCCGCTCAGGTAGCCGCCCGTCAGTGAGGTTTCATGCGCCATGAGTTGTTCGGGGGTGCCTTCGGCCACAATTCGGCCGCCATGCACCCCTGCCCCCCTCCCAAATCAATAATCCAATCCGATTCCCGCATCGTGTCTTCGTCGTGCTCCACCACCAGAACGGTGTTGCCCAAATCCCGCATCCCCTTCAGGGTGCGAATCAGCCGGGCGTTGTCCCGCTGGTGCAAACCGATGCTTGGCTCGTCTAGCACATACAACACACCCATCAGTTGGCTCCCAATTTGGGTGGCCAGACGTATCCGTTGCGCCTCCCCCCCACTGAGCGAACCCGCCGAACGGTTCAGGGTCAAATAATCCAGCCCCACGTCTATCATAAAGCGCAACCGCTCCCGAATCTCTTTGAGGATGCTGTGGGCAATCATCTGCTCGCGGTTGGCCAAGGGGGTGGTGGCTGGGTCGGCCAGCATATCCCCCCACTCGAGGGCGGAACTGACGGGCATGTGGGTGATGTCCACGATGTTACGGCCGTCTATCGTCACCGCCCGCGCCACAGGGTTCAGCCGCGTGCCAGCGCACGTCTCGCATGGCTGTTCCGACATGTACTCTTCGATTTGGTTGCGCACATAATCGGAGGTCGTTTCGCTGTAGCGGCGTTGCAAATTGTTGACAATCCCCTCGAATTTGGTGCGGTAGATGCGCTTCGCGCCCTCGCGGTTTACATATTCCACGGCCACTTCTTGGCTACTGCCGTGCAACACAATTTTTTGTTGCGCTTTATTTAATGTGCCAAAGGGCTTGTTCAGCGGGATTTGGAAATGGGTGCAGGTCGCCTCCAAAATTTGCCAGTAATACCCCTGTTTGTCGTCTGTCGGCCATGCGGCGATGGCGCCCTCTTGGAGCGATAACTCGGGGTTGGGGACTATCATCTCGGGGTCAATGACCCGTTTGACCCCCAGCCCTTGGCAATCGGGGCAGGCTCCGTGGGGGGTGTTAAAGCTAAAACTGCGTGGCTCAATTTCGGGGATGCTGGTGCCGTCGTAGGGGCAGTAGAGGTGTTCGGAGTAGAGCAAATCCACGGCCGCCTCGGGGTTGGTCACATCGTTAATGATGACGATGCCGCCCCCCAGCACCAGCGAGGTTTCGATGGAGTCGGTCAGGCGGGTGCGAGCAGACGTGCGCTCTTCCTCGCTCTCGGCCGTGTGCTTAATCACCAACCGATCCACCACCGCCTCGATGGTGTGGTTTTTGTACCGGTCAAGCTCAATTTGCTCCTCCACTTGGTGCAATTCCCCATTGACTCGCACCCGCACAAAGCCCGCCTTGCGCACATCCTCGAACACCCCTTGGTGGTTGCCCTTCCGCTCTTTAATCAGGGGAGCCAAAATTTGGATGCGCGTGCCGTCGGGCAACGCTTGCACTTGTTCGACGATTTGCTCGGCCGATTGCGGCCGTACGGGACGGCCGCACTGCGGGCAGTGGGGCGTGCCCGCCCGCGCATAGAGCAGGCGCAAATAGTCATACACCTCGGTCACGGTGCCCACCGTGGAGCGGGGGTTGTGGCTGACCCCTTTTTGGTCAATGGAGACGGCCGGGCTTAACCATTGCGCGGAATTTCGACATCAATGTTTTTGAGGTTGTGTTCGCGCGCCCCGCGCACGATGATTTTATCGAGGGTCATAGGACAAGATAGAGGGTAGAGATAGAGATAGAGGCAGAGATGGTTATTTAGCCAACTGAGATAGAGGCAATCAGGTTGCTTCACCAACCAGTTACCCCTCTATCTCTATCTCCCATCTCTATCTTTTTTTATAGAACTTTTGTTTTATATTGTAACATCAACCAGCGATTCTAACACTTTGGATGAGCGGATTCCATTAAAAAATGAGTAACGAATGATGAGGATTGAGTCATGTCGGGAGAGGTGGGGATAATCTAGGGTCACTCATTCTTTGGCTCCTTATTTCCTGACCATGTTTAAACGATTGCCCTTCTTTTTCGCCCTTTTTGGGCTGATGGCGTGTGCGCCAGCCACGGCCGTAACCCCATCGCCCGCGCCCCTCGCCGACACAGCCGTCGCCTTGGCCACGGTTTCCTCCCAACCCGTGGCCAGCCCCACCGCGCCCCCGACGATTACACGCACGGCCACGCCGCTCCCCGCCACCCAGCCGCCCCCTTTTACCGCTACGCCCATCCCCACGGCCACGTCTAGCCCCACCCCCGCGCCGACGTTTACGCCCAGCCCCACGCCGTTGCCCACCACGGCCGCGCTCTGCACCGACCGCATCCCCAGCCCCGACGATTTGCTCGTGGTGGTGACGGGCATCTACGCCCTCAGTGCCCGCTACGAACCGCCCGACATTGTGCCCCTGAGCGACTTTTTTGGCCCCGACGTGACCAAAGGCTACCCCAGCACCATCCGCGCCATCGTGGTGGAGCCGTTGCAACGGCTGATTGGCGACATGCAAGCGGGGGGGCTACGGCCGCAAATCATCTCGGGCTATCGCAGTTACTCCTCGCAAGCGATTGCCTTCCAAAAATGGGTGGAGCGGGAACCTGAACGCGCCACCATGCTCAGTGCCCGGCCGGGGCACAGCGAACACCAATTGGGCACAACGGTGGATTTCGGCTCGCCCACGCTCTATGAATATGTGGAAGGGGCTGAACCCACGCTGGAATTTCACACCTATTTTTTAAAACGCCTGAGGGGACATGGCTGTTAGAAAATGCCCACCGCTACGGCTTCACCCTGAGCTACCCCCGCGAAGCGCAAGGGGGTGACGGGCTTTTTCTATGAGCCGTGGCATTATCGCTATGTGGGGGTGGAAATGGCGAACTTGCTCAAGGAGAACAACATCTCTCTGACTGAGTATTTGCTGGTCAACAATCCGCTACCGTGTGGGGAGTAGCGCTTTGGTTATCTTGACATAAAAGCGTATAATGAACCGCATCACGAATCCCCAGCAAATAGCCCATGACAAACCTGCAATCCAGTGACCTTCATCGCCAGTTGGCGGCCGAACAGGGGGCCATTGATTTGGCCATTGTGACGGTGAGCGACACACGCACGGCCGAAACGGACGTCAACGGCCACTATTTGCGCGGCGAAATCACGGCCGCAGGCCACCGCGTTGTCGCCTACCACATCATCCCCGACGAAGTGGAAGCCGTTGAAGCCGTGTTAGAAGAGTTGCTCTCTAGCACCGCCCGGCTTATCCTTTTCAACGGTGGCACGGGCATCTCCCCCCGCGACCGCACCTATGATGCTCTAAGCCGACGGCTGGAAAAGAGCCTGCCGGGCTTTGGCGAACTGTTCCGCATGTTAAGCTACGAACAAGTGGGGGCGGCGGCGATGCTCTCCCGTGCCACGGCCGGGGTGTACCGCAACAAAGTCATCTTCTCCACACCGGGGTCGCCAGCGGCCGTGCAACTGGCATGGGAAAAGCTCATCGCCCCCGAGTTGCAACACTTGGCATGGGAGTTGGTGCGGTAAGAAAGAAGAGAGACAAGAGAAGAGAGAAGAGAAAAGTAGTCAGTGGGAAAACAGGCTGGCTGATTAGCTGACCTGCTGACTGGCTGACAAGCTGATTAGCTGACCCGCTGACCAGCTAAATGAGAAAAAAGTCTTGTAAAAGTTTCTCTTATGGCCAATACTTGCTACAATTGCGTAGGCAAATCAGCGTGAAACAATCTTAAAGTGGCAACAATTCGAGAAGATTAGTAGAATTGTGTCAGGTAGGGTGTTAAAGGCATCAAACACAAACCTTAGACGTGGGCAAGAATCATTGAATCAGAGGTAATAGATGGACGCCATTGAAGGACAGAAGTACTTTTACCCCAACCGTTGGGCTAGAATCATCCTCACCTCGGCCGAAGAAATTGTCGGCGATAAAGGTGTGGCCGCCTTGCTAAATATGGCGGGCTTGCAAAAATATATCGGCAACTACCCCCCCGATAACATGGAAAAGGAGTTCTCCTTTACCGAAATCGGCAAGTTGCAACAGGCTTTTTGGGATATGTATGGGCCGCGTGGGGCGCGTGTATTCGCCACCCGTGCGGGACAACAATCGCTCAAAGACGGGATGACCAGTTTCGGCAGTGTGGCGCGTGCCGCCCAAGTGGCCATGAAAATTGGCTCGATGGACAAACGCATCGAAACGGGTCTCCATTTCTTCGCCAAATTCTTTAATACGGTCAGTGACCAAGTTGTCTCGATTGACAAAGACGATGACAATTGGTACTGGATTATCGAGCGTTGTCCGCTCTGTTGCGGCCGTACATCCGACAAACCCGTCTGCCATTTGGCGGTGGGTGTGTTGCAAGGGGCTATTCTGTGGGCCAGTGAAGGCAAACAGTACCGCATTACCCCCATTGAATGCATCGCCTGTGGCGATGGCGGGTGCCGCATCCAAATTGAAAAGAAGCCTCTGGATTAGTGCTTCTTCCCCTAAACCCCACGTCTTTATGCCTCAAAACGGCCGTCCTCACAGACGGCCGTTTTGTTATGTTACTTGGTTATTGGTTATTCGTTATTAAGGGGGTTCCACTACCCAATAACCAGTAACAAATAACGAGTAACATCCCTAAACGACAGCTTTCATCCAGCGGCGGGAGGAGATGCGCCAGAGGGCAAAGCCGAGTTTGGCCACCTCTTCCACCACAGACAGGGTGTACACCCAGACGACGGAGTAGCCCAAGATGAACGTGCCGACATAGGCGAGGGGCACGCCCAAGAGCCACAGCGGCCCAATATCCATCAGCAAACCCACGCGGGTGTCGCCGCCGGGGCGGATGATGCCGATGAAGGCCATGAGGTTGGCTGATTTGATGAGCACGGCCGCGCTCATGACGCGCAACACGGCCGTCGTGTAGCTGGCCGCCTCGGCCGAAATGTTGTACAGCCCCGGAACCCAACCCGAGACAGAGAACAAAAATAACCCCAACATACAAGCCAGCCCAAACTGCAAAATGAGAAACCGCTTGGCATAGAGCATGGCTCTATCTTTTTCGCCCGCCCCTAGCCGGTTGCCAATCATGACACTGGCGGCCGAACCCATCGCAATAAAAACGATGAAGGCCAGCCGTTCGATGGTGACGGCGATGTTGATGGCGGCGATGGATTCGGTGCCGATGCGGGCGTAGAAGCCGTTGTAGAGGGTTTGCCCGACCGACCATGCGATTTCGGTGGCGATGACGGGCAAGGTGGTGAGCAAAAAGAGCTTGGCAAACGGCCGCGTGACGGCCGCCATTTGGCGCAGGTTGGCCGCCACAGGCAACCGCCAGCGGTAAATCAGCCCCACAAGGATGAGGCACTCGACCCACCGCGCCCCGGCCGTGGCAATGGCCGCGCCTTGTACGCCCAGTTCGGGGAAGCCAAATTTGCCGAAGATGAGCAGGTAGTTAAAGACGCTGTTCAAGCCCAAGGAGAAAAAGCTGACCACCAAGGGCAGGCGCACTTCTTCGATGCTCCGCAGGACGGAGCCGAAGACGACGGAAGCGGCCGTGGCCACATAGCTCCAGCCCACCACCCGCAAATAGCTGGCACTGACGGCGATAACGGCCGTGTCGGGGGTGTACAGCCCAATAATCTGTTCGGGAAAAACGAGCGAAATGATGGCAAAGAAAACGGCTCCGACAAAGGCCAAGACGAGGCTCATGCCCATGACGCTGTGGATTTGGGGCAAATCTTGCTTGCCCCACGCTTGGGCGCTGAAAATGGCCGCCCCACTGCCCACCCCAAAGAGAAAGAGGATTAAGAGGAAGAAGAGTTGGTCGGCCAAACCGAGGCCAGCCACGGCCGTCTCATTGAGTTGGCCAACCATGAACACATCCACCGCCCCCAAGGAGCTTTGGATGAAATTTTGCCCCATGATGGGCAAGACAAGCGTCCACAGCCGTACCCAGAAACGGCGGTCATTGCGAAACAAAGCTAACATGGAAGGATTGCGGAAGGGGGAATGCGGATTGCGGAATGGGGAATTGCGGCCTTAGCTGACAGGCTTATGGCTTACAGCTTATGGCAAAAAAAAGCCCCGCCAAACCGTGTGGCCTCTGTGATTGAACCTGTCAATCGCAGGTGGGGAAATAACCGAGCGGAGTTTGCCTAGCCGAAGCTACTACTTATCCACACGCAGTCAATCCCCTGAGTGTAACCATTGGCTCAAGACGAAAGAACCAGCACCTGTTTGGTAGGGCGACCGATATGGTAACACAGCCCAAGGGCTGGGGGTAGCTTTTTTATGCAGTTCATTGCTCCCGTGGGTGTAAAAGCAACTTCTGTGACAATGCACAGGTAATGACAGAGAAGCTAGAAGTAATTGTAGAGGAGCTAGAAGTAGAGTAGAAGTAATTAAAGGAGTTAGAAGTAATTGTAGAGAAGCTAGAAGTAATTGTAAAGGAGCTAGAAGTAATTGTAAAGGAGCTAGAAGTAATCGTAGAGAAGCTAGAAGTAATCGTAGAAAAGTTAGAAGTAATCATAGAAAAGCTAGAAGTAATCGTAAAGGAGCAAAGAGTAACAATATTTCCAATTATTTTTATAAAAATGGAAAGTACAATTATGATGCAAATAAAAGTTTAGCTCTTCTGATTTATATGTGATTAATAACAATGTATTATTTCAACTAAAGAGAAAATACCTAAAATATTTTATTGACCTTCGATTAGAA
Source organism: Candidatus Hadersleviella danica (assembly GCA_016711405.1). GTDB lineage: Bacteria > Chloroflexota > Anaerolineae > Promineifilales > Promineifilaceae > Hadersleviella > Hadersleviella danica. The sequence continues at coordinate 52,741 of JADJSZ010000025.1, forward strand.
TAGGGAGAGATTCTTTATTTTGAGATGGTTTCGCAACAGAATGACGGTCTTGGACAGAGTTGTTTTTGTTCGCTTGCTCCTGTGATTTGGTATACTTCCCCGCAATCTCCCAATCTGTAAATCGCCCGATACCCACTCCCCAATACAGGAGAAAACCTGATGACAAACTGGCACGCGCTTTCCCAACAGTTTCCCGCTGACCGCTTTTCGTTGACCGAGGCGGATAGGCAATTGCACGCCCAAGACCAATCTTCCCACGCCGCCCATCTGCCCGATGCGGTGGTTTGGCCAGTAACCACGGCCGAGGTGAGTGCCATTTTGCGCTGGGCCAGCGACCAGCGCGTGCCTGTGGTGGGCTGGGGGGCGGGGAGCAGTTTGGAGGGCAATCCCATCCCTGTGCAGGGGGGATTGGTGGTGGATTTTGGGCGGATGAATGGGATGACGGCCGTGTATGACCAAGATTTCCAAGTCGTGGTTCAGCCGGGCATCCTCTACAAAGACATGAACAAGAGCCTCGCCCAATACGGCCTCTTTTTTGCGCCCGACCCCGGCGCCAACGCCAGCATCGGCGGGATGATCGCCAACAACGCGGCCGGCAGTCGCACGGTTAAATATGGGGCCACGCGGGACAATGTGTTGGCACTGGAGGTCGTTTTGGCCAGCGGCGAAATCATTCGCACAGGCTCCCGCTCGGTCAAGCAGTCGGCCGGGTACGATTTGACCCACTTGTTCACAGGTTCGGAGGGCACACTCGGCCTCATCACCGAAGCGACACTGAAGTTGGCTCCCTTGCCGCAACATTTTAGTGCGGTGGTGGCGGCGTTCCCCAGCACCAAGCACGCGGCCGAGGCGGTCTTTGGCATCATGGGCAGTGGGCTTGGCCCGGCCGCGCTGGAACTGCTCGATGAGACCTCGATTGGGGTGTTGTGTAGCGATGGGGATTTCGATTTTGCCATCGCCCCCAACTTGTTTATGGAGTTTCATGGGGCGAGCGAGGCGAGTTTGGGGGAAGAGTTGTTGTTGGTGGAAGAAATTTGCCGCGATTGTGGCGCCATCCGCTACCAAACGGGGCTGGGGGTGGAATCGCGCAACAAGTTGTGGGAGGCGCGGCACAGGTTGTTTGAGGTGTTTATTCGCCGCTTCCCCGGCCATGCGTGGTTGCTGACCGATGTAGCCGTGCCGATTTCGCAATACCCTGTGTTGGTCGCATACACCTCAGAGCAGATTGAGCGGTTGGGGCTGGCTTGTGGGATTATTGGCCATGCGGGGGATGGGAATATGCACACGGCCGCTTTTTTCCCCCGCGAAGACACGACGGGTTGGCAACGCGGCCAAGAATTAAACGATTTGGTGGTGGCCAAGGCGATTGCGTTGGGTGGCACTTGCACGGGCGAGCATGGGGTGGGCATTGGCAAGCAAAAGTACATGGTGCAGGAGCATGGGGAAGCGGCCGTGCAACTCATGCGCCAAATCAAGGCGACATTTGACCCGCTGAATATCCTGAACCCCGGCAAGGTGGTTTAGGGTGTTACGGAGTTACCGTTATTGGTTGGGGGTTATCTGGGTGGGTTAGCTTTTGCGTTACTTTGCCCTTCACGAATGCGGTAAACCCCAATAACGGCCGATTTTTACCGCTAACGAATAACGCCCCTTCTATTATGTCTTTTTCTGCTTTGCAACAATCCATGCGCCATTTGGTGGATGAGTGGTCGGCGGCCGATGCGATGGTCGCTTATTATGCGTTTCACCACGGGGCGGATAAGACGTATCTCGTCACCAGCCCGCCAGCGGCCGAGCGGGCCGAGGGGTTTGTGACGATTTCGCGGACGGGGATTGATTTGTTTCGGCCGTTGCTGACGATGCGCTTGCCCATCCACGATTTGGCGCAGAGCCGAGAGTTGCTGATGCAGGCGCTCCCACCGGGGCAGGAGGCGTTTGCGGCCGTGCCCGAATCCCATCTACCCCTTGTTCGCGCCCTGTGCGAGATACAAAGCGAGGAGCCGCTCAATCTCTATGCGTTGCCCGCCGAGCGGTTTAAGCCGCTCATCAATGTGTTGGTGACGCGGGAGGATGAGCATGAGATGCCCCGTTTTGTGGTGAAGCAGGTGGTGAATGGGCAACGGACGGCCGTGGCGGCGGCGGGGCTGAACTGGCTTTCGCCTCGTTTTGGGGAGATTGCGGTGCGAACGCGGCCAGAGTATCGGCAGAAGGGGTTCGGCCGTGGGGTGGTGGCGACGCTGGCGGAGTATTTGTTGGCGCACGGCCGTGTGCCGCTCTATGCGGTGAATCCGAGCAATGCGCCTTCGATTTATTTGGCGGAGAGTTTGGGGTTTGTGGATACGGCCGTGCGGGAGTGGATGTTGGAGGTGCGGATGCGGGGATAGGTGATTGCATCCTACCCCAGTCATTTGTCATGTCATTTGTTCCCATGGGATGAGGCTACATGATGATAGCTGACCAACAATTGCTAGAACGGATTACCAACAATCCACACATCATAATGGGCAAGCCCATTATCCGTGGAACGCGGCTGACCGTGGCATACATTTTGGGGTTATTTGCTCATAGTGCAACCCACGATGAAATTTTGGAGGAGTACAAGGGATTGGCCGCGGAAGGTTTAGGAGCCTGTCGGTTGGTAGCTCAATCCCATTGTTTGTGATAGCGAAATTTGCTATCATGCTCTACACATGAACACACGTCATCAAAAAACGCTGGAGGCCATCTTTAGAACCCCTGTTCCTGCTAATTTGGAGTGGAAACAGATTGAAGCTCTTTTCTTAGCGGTTGGTGCTCAACTGATTGAGGGGCGTGGTTCGCGGGTGCGATTTGAGTTAAATGGCGTGGTAGCGACATTTCATCGGCCTCATCCGCAAAAAGAGGCCAAACCGTATCAGGTGCGAGATGCACGCCGATTTTTAGAGCAAGTGGGGATAACACCATGAACACAATGACCTACAAGGGGTATGCGGCTCAAATAGCTTATAGCGATGAGGATGGATGCTTTATCGGCCACATTGCGGGGATTCGAGATGTGGTGGGGTTTCATGGGGAGTCGGTGCGGGAGTTGCGGGAGGCGTTTGAAGAGGCCGTGGAGGATTATTTGGAGACGTGTGCCCGCTTAAATCGTTCGCCGCAGAAGCCGTATTCGGGCAAAATTGATGTTGCGTGTGCCGCCTGAAATTCATGCGGCCGTGGCGGTGGCGGCCGAGGGTGAGTGGGCAGAGTATCAACCAATGGGCGGCCGAGCGGTTGGCGGAGGTGACACGGCCGTAGGATGCAAGGGCACGGCGCCCAAACAACCTGCCCTCCCTGCTAACTTCCTGCTATAATGCCCCGCATAAACGCAAGGTGATGTGATGAATACAGCAACCTTAACCATCCCCAACCTACAAGTAGAGCTGGCGGTGGAGCAACCGATTACGGCCGCTCGCCAATTGCCTGCGGGTGATAGAGTTAAGCTGGCGTATGCGTTGGTGGAGAGCGATTTGGAGGTGGAGCTAACCCAACTGATTGCGGGATTGTATAGCCAACCGCCCGTGGATGAGATTTCTGAT
>JADJSZ010000026.1 GCA_016711405.1 Candidatus Hadersleviella danica
ATCATCCCAAAGAAAAACCAATGATTACAAAAGCTATAGCAAGAAACAGCATCCATCAATGGGGCGGCGCGGCTTTTGTGCTGGGCAATGTGCTTTTTATTGTCAATAAACTCAATGAAATGAGCCGCCTGTTTCTTGGGCATTGGATGCCAGACATAATTTCTGGGCAGAGTTCTGTGGTGATTATTTTGGGGCAAGTGGCTCTTATTGTTGGCTATATAGCCTATTATAAGTTTTACTCCCAACAGACGGGGCGAGCGGGCAAAAACGCACTTCGATTATTTAGTGGCGGCGGTATCATACTGGCCTTGGGGCATGTCAGTTTCATGACTGTCCCTTATGCGGAGTATTTGTTTGTACTTGTCGCTATTGGGTTATTGCTCTCGCTCATTGGCTTGCTGTGGTTTGGTCTCCTCAATTTACGTCAGCCCGTATTGAATCGTTGGCAAGGATTGCCATTCGCCACTGGGTTAATGGGCTTTATTGGCTTTGTCTTGTTCGGGGGCGAAGAAATCGGAGCGACCTTTCTTGTCTTCCGCACCCTGTTTGCAATTGGCCTTATTGGGCTGGGCATTACCCTATCAATGGAAAAAGCCCGTTACGCCGAAAGAAAGCCTGATGGCACAGAGGTAAATTCATGACGACTGGAAACAAAAAACCATTGAATACAGATGACTATATTTCAGGATTTACGCCTGATATTCAAGAAATCCTCGAAAAGATACGGCTGACCATCCGCACGGCCGCCCCACAGGCACAAGAAGTTATCAGCTACCAGATGCCCGCCTTTAAGCAAGGGGGCATTCTGGTTTATTTTGCCGCATGGAAAAAGCATATTGGCTTTTACCCACCCCTCGCAGACGATTCACCGCTTAAAAAAGAGGTGGCGCCTTACGAGGGGCCAAAAGGGAATCTCATATTTCCCCTGAATCAACCCATCCCCTATGATTTAATTGAGAAAATTATGCGGCACAAAGTTGAGCAATTAAAAGGAAACTAAAATCTGATGATACCCAGTAACCCATTGAGTGAACGAGAAAAAGAAGTTGTGGAACAACTTTTGCAAGGCAAAAGCATAAGCTCATTGCTCATTCATTGGGCATTTCGGTGAGCACCGTTGAATTTCATTTGAAAAATATCTATGCCAAATTTCAGGTAAGTTCCCGCATGGAGTTGGTTTTGGCACTAGGGAAACCCATAGATTCTACTTTAGCACTCGAGAAACTGGGGAATCCCACAGTTGATTCTGTGGGGCAAATGGCGAACAATGGCCATGAGTCCAATTCACCAGTGGATTGGAAAACCTTGTTACCAGATACCGTTTTGATACTCGATAAGGAAGTAGAAATGAAAAAACGTCAGATATTCCACATTGTTAATGCCATCCTTTGGGCAATCGCTATCATTGTGGCCGCCATTGCGGAGGCACCGACGGTTGTGACCATTGTTTTATTGCCTGCATTAGCGGCCGCCTCTCTATACCTCATTCCGCATCCAGAGGCAGATATGGAATAGTTGTCAGTTTGTAACCGTTGTCAGTATATTTTGTGGACAGAATTCCAAAACAGATAACTAGCTACCTGAAACTTTTTAAAAATAAGGTCTCAGGTGCAATTGAATAGTCTCACCATTGGTCAATAACCTGTAAATCATATCCATCCCGATACGAAAAATAGACAAATCGCGGCGGTCAGTACGGTCAACCAGATACCGTTGCCCGTTCTTAATGACCTGTGACCCAAAGGATAAAATCAGCTCATTAAAAAACAACGGCCAGTGTTAATCGTGATAAACGATCACTGTTTTGTAGGCGGTCTCCTCAAGATCAAATCCGTTTCCTTTACAATCACCAAAGAAATTCTCAACCCATGCCCGTCGACTATAGTGCATTTTGGCCTCTTGTGCGGTAGATAAATTTGTGGTCAAAAGCCATGGTTCCTTGTGCCCTTGTTCCCAAATAGCCACTAAATTGGTCTGGTGCTGATGCTTCTTGGTGAAGCAACTCTCTTTTTGCCATCTCTTTATCCCGCTCGGGGAGCAAGCTGATCAAAGCGTTGCCATTCGTCTCGCTGACTCGGTCGCCATTGAGTGTCTCCTTTTTGGCGCAGAACATAAAACCAGTTCCATGCCTCAAACTGTTGCAACAACTCGACGGAACCAAATTCACTATCCCCCAAGACAACCACTTTCGCCTCTGGGTCAATCAACGGTTGCAGGCGCGCAAGAGTGCTCGTTGGACAGCGGCGGTGGAGTGTCCCCGACTCCCTTTGACCCATGTCCAGCATAAGGGGATGGCACGCCGACGATAGGCAAGGGTTACTATGAGTAATTGATGTCCATTCCCTATTTTTTGTGCCATCTATCAGCAGGCGTAAGGGAGCATTGCCTCGACTGGCTAGGGTGGAGAAACTTGATGACCAGTGGTTTGTACCATTGCCAAGGGTCTATCTGGTGGTTGTCAAAGAGGTTCAATAAGGTTCTTTCTTTGCTCGTTTGTTGCGCCTCCCCTGGAATTTTAGAGGCGATTTGCTTCATGTGAATTCCTCGCCCCAAAAAGAGGCCGACCATGGCTTTGACAAAACTTTTGAGCCGTCCTTGATGTTCATCGGGCACAAGTTTACCCATTTGATTCAACCATTTGTGGTACAGTATTTGTGGTGCAGTCGTTCTTTTTCTTTTGCTACGTGTGTGTTTTTTCATACCTACACCGTAACAAATGAATGCTAAAGAATGATTTGCACCACTTCAAAAAAGTTTCAGGTAGCTAGAACAGATAATTCACTCCAATTCCCTTCCTCTCTTTCTCCCTTCCTCTTTCTCCCTTTCTCCCTTTCTCCCATGACAACTGCCTCCGCCCCCGCAAAATTATCTTATTTGGCGAACACGCTGTGGTCTACGGCCAGCCAGCCATTGCCGCCCCAGTGCCGCAAGTGCGCCACGGCCGTTATCTACCCCGGCCCCACGCTGGCATCCTCCTCGCCGCCGCCGATTTTGGCCAAAACGTGTGGTGGCACAAAGCCAGCCCCACCCATCCTCGCGGCGGCCGTCCACGCCTTTGCCAGCCAACTCACCTCGCCGAACAAGACCAATCCCTCAGCCACCTGACCATCACCGTGAGTAGCACCATTCCCTGCCAGCGGCGGGCAGTGGTGGCCATCGCCGCCGCCCTCATCCGCGCTTTGGCTTTGCACCTCGGCCGTGCCGATTTGGCCACCAGCGGCCGTTTCCGCCTCACCCATGAGGTGGAGCGCATCCACCACGGCACACCCAGCGGCATAGACAACACCGTCGTCAGCTATGAGCAACCCGTTTACTTTGTGCGCGATTTGGCCACGGCCGCACCCGACATTTTAGAGCGGCTCCACGCCACGGCCTCTCCGATTTGCCCGCCCCCGCCCTCGAGCCATTTGCCGTCGGGCAACCCATTACCCTGCTGATTGGCTACACGGGTGTGGCCGCACCGACCAAAGAATCGGTGGGGGATGTGCGCCGCCAATGGCTGGCCGATGGGGCGCACTTTAATCGGCTGTTTTCAGCCTGCGGCCGTATCGCCCAGCAAGCACGGCACGCCTTGGCCGTGGGAGATACGGCCACACTCGGCCGCCTCATGTGGGACAACCACACCCTCTTGCAAGAGATGACAGTCTCCTCGGCCGAACTCGATGCGCTGGTGGTGGCGGCTCGCACAGCCGGGGCACTGGGTCAAACTAAGTGGCGGCGGCCGTGGCGGGAACATGATTGCCCTCGTGACGGCCGAGACAAGCGCGGCCGTGCGCCATGCCCTGCTCACAGCAGGAGCGCACACCGTTCTAGAGATGGTTCTGGGAGCTGATGGGTAGTTTGGCTCCCCTCAGGATTAGCAGTAAATAAAGTGAACAAATCTGTTTTTTTAACGCAAAGGCGCAAAGACGCAAAGGGTTCAGAAGCTTCTTTGCGTCTTCGCGACTTGGCGTTGAAAGAAAACCTGCTCAATCCATTTGTTCCGATTAAAAACTTGGCCTTCCCTAACTGGCCGCCACTTCCAACCGATAACTCGCCCACGCAATCTCGTTTTCCCACAACTTCACCGTCACCGCACCCAACGTATTCGCCCGAATCCGTTCGGCGAGGGCATGGCACAAAATGCGGCTAAAATGCTCAATGCTGGGGTTCAGCCCCGCAAACTCGGGCAGATTGTTCAAGGTGCGGTCGCGGTAATACGCCACCAGCTTTTCCAATTGCGCCTCAATATCCACAATATCCACAAGGTAGCCGTGCTGGTCGAGGTCTCTCCTTCTAGTTGTAGCTCAATGACATAGTGGTGCGAATGCTTCTCGTTTTCGGCTCCCCAATTCCCCCCAATCAAAAAGTGCTGGGCAACAAAGTTTCGTTTAACGGCGATGGTATACATTGTCAAGTCCTGAAATACGTTTACAAGAAAATAGGCTAATGCACCTGTTGTTTGGCAAAGTAATTGACATAAACAGCGTGCGGTTTGCGATAAGCAAGCGACAAATGAGGTCGCTCATGGTTGTAAAGCCAAACAGCTTGCTTAACAGCCTGTGCGGCTTGGGCAAAAGAGACAAACCGAAATTCGAGACCGTATTCGAGTTTAAGAATACCGTTGACACGTTCGGCTAAAGCATTGTCGTAACAATTGCCCACCTCCCCCATGCTGGAACGCATCTGGTGCTGGCCAAGGAGTTGGCGATAGGCATGGCAGGTGTACTGTACGCCATGGTCGCTGTGGTGGATTAACCCCACCAGTGAGCCTTGGGCGGTGCAACAGGCCATCCGTAGTGCCCTTAAGGCTCCCTCCACAGCGAGGGTGGGGCAGAAATCATAGCCCATGATACGGCGGCTGTAGACATCGGTGACGAGTGCCAGATAGCCAAAACCCTGTTCGGTGTCGATGTAGGTGATGTCACTGACCCAGACCTGATTGGGTCGAGTGACCCCCTAGCCCCGCCACCAAGTTGGGGCAACGCCACATGCCCGCAAAGGTGGTGCGCCGCGAGCGGCGGGATTGTTCCACCAGCAATCCTGCGCGTCGCAGAAGTTCGAAAAGGCGGTCGCGGCCGTAGCGAATGCCCTGCTGGGCCAGCCAGCCCTGTATTTCCTGCCACAACTTGCGGGTGCCCATGCGGGGGTGCTTCTGCCGCTTGCGTCGCACCCAAGTACAGATGGCCGCTTCTTGCGCCGTCCGCTCTTGCTGGCGGCGGCGGTGCTGATAGACCGCTTGGCGGGTCATCCCACACGCTTCGTACACTGTGTTCAACTGGATGCCTGCTTTCTGATGGCTGGTGCGTGCTTGTTCGGCAATGCGGTAGGGATCTTTTTTTTAACCTCGTACCCCAAGTCTTCCTCGGCTACGGCTAGTACGTTGCGGCGCAAATAACCTGCTAGTTTGTCATTCCGAACGAAGTGAGGAATCCCAAACGACTCACCTTTTAGGGATTCTTCGCTCCGCTCACTCAGAAACTAACACAAAACTACTCGAGTGCGGGGTTATGGGTTCAAGACGTAACCCTAACTTTTCTGCACGTTTTTCCAATGCTTTGAGTGCTCTCTCTTGCTGTTGTTGATTGTAAGAATCACTGCCTTGATCTACATAGTCAACGCGATTCTTTAACATGTAGTAGATGATACGTGCCAATTTGGTGTGCCGTAGCCACAATCGCTTTAGGTGCCCCGTGACGCGCTTTGATACGTCGATAAAAAGCACCCAAAGCACTCTGGCTACGTATCAAAGATTGTGCCGCTACACGTAACGCAGTAGCCACTCGGTTGTTGGTTTTTTTGGTCTGACGACGCTTAACCTTACCGCCTGTAATGTCATTTTGTGGACATAAACCCAGCCAAGAGGTGAAATGCTTCTCTGTACGCCAGTGGCTCATATCAACGCCAATCTCCGTGATAATGGTCTGCGCCGTTAGCGCATCAATACCATCTATTTGGGTCAAGTCAACGCCCGCAATGCGATATAAAATCGCTGGCAAATCGAAATGAGCTTGATTTTTAGCGGCTTTCTTTGTGAAGAGTTGGGAGGCGTTGCTGATAGCTCTTCTTCCGTCTCTACTGGTTGAATCTCAGTGTACATTTTTCCCACTTCTTTATCGACAGCCATAATTTCTCGTGCCCATAGGTGTCATACAGTTCGACAGCTTGCTGTAAAGCAAAAAGATGTTCATGACGATAGTTGCCCGTTAGTGCTTTTACAAAATCTTCGGGGCTACACTTGCAACTGCATGACGGTATTGTAATAAGGTTTGCGGCTCGGTTTCACCAGCCAAGATAGCCCGAATGATGCCCATACCCGTTTCGCCTGTAATATCACTTAGTACACGAGTCAATTGTACATTCATTAGCTCCAAAGCTTTTTGCATATGTTGAATATGGCTAGATCGATACCGTATCAACATATCCCGATGGCGGACTAACGCACGCACGGCTCGAATTTCTTCGGCTGGATGAAATGAATTGCGCAACAGACCGTATGTGTGCAATTGATACAGCCATTGACAATCAGAGATATCTGTTTTACGCCCAGACACATTTTTAAGGTGGTGTGCGTTCACCAAGTAAACTTCAAAGCCACGCTTTTCTAGGATGTCATAAAGAGGAAACCAATAGATGCCAGTTGATTCCATAGCCACTGTTTTGATGCGGCAACTCTTCAGCCAATCAGCCAAGTGGTGTAAATCAACTGTGAATGTACTAAAGCTTTTTGTTGTTCATCACGTCCAAGGGGTACACAGACATATAGTTCTGATGCCCCGACATCTATTCCCGCAGCGTCTGGTTGTATCTGCTCTAAAACATTGAAATCTATGGCCTTCTGTGTTTGATGTTTCTTGGTGCTCATCGTTTTATGCCTCTTGAACGTTGAATTCGTTTGACCTGATTATCTTGGTTCAAGCGTAAGCTACTCAAAGGGTCTTGCGGCACCATTCATAAAACCGTTGATAATCAGAACCACTCTCAGAAACGGGTTCTTAGACACCAATTCAAAGTCGGTCTTAACTGTCTAAACGTAGAGGCATAATATGACATTCACGAGTGGAGTGGGCAAGCTTGTTTCTCGCTTTTTAGAACGGCTTCGGCCGTGGGGGCTCTCAGAATGACAACTGAAACTACCGAGTTAATTCCGCCATCATGTATTAGTGACTCGATAGTTGTGAATTTCGAAAAGTTCGAAAAGTTCGAAAAGAAGGTAGAGTCATGTGGAAACACCTTGCTTCGCAAAGAGTAAGCGAAAAACCTCATCGACAGATTCACCTGTATTAAGAAGCTCATGAACCATAAGGATGAGAGACTGAACCAGTGCTTACTTTGTTGACGACAAACTTCTCCAATGGTTTTGAGGGGAAGCACCAAGCCCTTTTGGTGTGACAGTTCAAGGCTATGCAAGTGTAAGAAAGAATAAGCCACAAAGACCAGACACCAATGTTTTGAAAGGCTTCGGCCGTTCACGTACGATATTCATCCAACCCTAACTGACCTTTGCTGTCCTGATAAAGGTTTCTATCGGCCAACGCAGAAGATAGGTTTGAACAATGGTCGGCACTCCAATCCAAACGATTAGAGATCAAAATGACAAAATTGCCTTCGAGTTGTGGGTTATCAAAAGAAATAACGAGACGAACCTTCCCCAGCACGGGAATGGCCAGGTTCCGTGAAAAGCACCAATATGTTTTGTCTTTAACTTGAATTGGCCGAAATGCTGTTGAAGGAATAAGTGGGACTAGTTCTTCAACTTTGATGTGCGGACTAGGCAGAGAAATGACCTTGCCATCCTCATCTTTCAGAACAAAGCTGTTGACTTCCAATTGCGATTCTTCTTGAGGACGCTTGATCCAATCTTTTCGGCTAACTCAATGGCGGCCAAATTCTTGCGCCAGATACCACCCATCGAAAAGAACGACCTCAAAAGACAAGTTATGGTCAATCGCTTGCTCGAGTAATATCTTAGCTAAGGTGATTTTGGTTTTAAACTGCTCATGTGCGGCGCGGAACTCTTCATCAAGGAGTAACAGAGGAGCGACTTCTTTAGAGAAATTGTTGGCGCGCCTTCTTGGCCTTTGGAATCTGGCGGTCTGGAAGCAGTTTTTGACAAACTCTTCCCAGCGCGTCTGTTCTTCATAGCGGCGATAGATTAAGAAATCAAGGGAAAGCGAATTTGGCCACACATAATGGCTGGTCACTAAATTATGGCTCAAGGGGTAACGGTTTTCGGCATGATGGTAATGGCGGGCTACATATTCGAACAAATCACCTGCATGTTCACACAAGGTGTCGTCTATGGGCGTGCCATGTCCCGTCGTCGGCGATATGTTTAACAGCCTCCTTCATTTGCTGTACCCGTCGGTCATTAATCTGCTTTTGTTGCCATGGTGATTCTGAAAGAAGCGACTGAGGTTGGTTTTATCCGCACTTTCCAAAAGACAACGGGCTATGTTGGCCATCCTCTTGTTTTCTAATACCATCAAGCCTGTCAAGTAATTCCGAAAGTGGTTGAATTGACGGCAATCTTTGAAGCAAGACCGAAATTCGTCACCATATTTCAAAACGATAGGTGTTGGTTGAACAATGGGCAACTGCATTTTGTTCTCTCCTGAAGCAATTTTGGATCCTCTTTTTTACTTCAGATTTTCTATCCAACAAAATTCACAACTATCGAGTAAATCGTTTTTTTAGTTCCATCTCTATTTGTTTGTTTCCTTTGATGCTCATGCCTTTGTTTTCCTCAAAAGCCACTATATGAGCCTAATGTAACATTGTCAAATTACTCACTATTCACTCGCCACTTCCTACTCCCCACTCGCTTAACAAATCTTTTACGCAACAAATATCTTATGAACACCCTTCAGACCCATTTCCAACGCCAAGCAGAGTTTGCGGCCGACTACGCCCCGCTCTATGCCCACCTCTTTGGGCTAATCGCCAACTGGTTGGCCGAAGATGACCCCGACGACGAGCTTGTGGCATGGCTCCGCGAGACGGCCGACGGCCAAAACCTGCTCCATGTCTCGCTCCTGCTCATGGCGGGTTTGCACCGCGCCGTGTTGGCGGGCGAACCAATCCTACGCGAATTGGCTGAATACTATGCCACGGCCGCCCACCCCCCCCGCCCTATAGACGACGAACCCGGCCGCCTCGCCCAACTCTTCCGCGCCGCCATTCTGGCCCAGCGCGACCCCCTGCGCCAATTTATGCACCACAACATGGTTCAAACCAACGAGACAGCGCGTGGGCTGGCGTGGCTGTTGCCCCTCTCCTTTACCCATTGGCCAGCGGTGGAACTGCTCGATTTGGGAGCCAGCGCAGGGCTGAACTTGGTGGCCGAACAGAGGCACTTTCGGCTGTTCACGGCCGCTGGAACCCACTTGCGCGATGTGGGGCTGGGCCACCCACCCCAATTCAGCACCACCTGCCACGGCGATTTGCCCCCCACACGGCCGTATCCCCCCACCATCCACCAGCGCACGGGGGTAGATTTATCCCCCTTTGTGCTAGACGGCCGCGAAGCGACCCTGACCCTCATGTCGTTCATTTGGGCGGACCAGCCCCAGCGGCTGGAACGTTTGCGCGAGGCGACCACGGCCGCCGCCACGGCCGTGCCCCCCATCACCCTGCACCCCGTCACCCTGCCCGACGGCTTGCCCGCCTTTTTAGAGGCGTTGCCCGCCAGCGACACCCCGCTGGTCATCTACAACACCTACATCACCGCCTATTTTCGGGAAACGGCCGCCGAGTTGGGGGCGAACATCGGCCGTTGGGCCAGCCAACAACCCCGCCCCGTGCTGTGGCTCCAGTGGGAGCCACTGCGCGACGGCCGTCAAATTGCCTCGCCCCACCCCGATTGGTGCGGCTGGACGGCCGACTTATGGCACAACGGCCAGCACCACCACTGGCTCCTCGGCTGGGTACACCCCCACGGCACCGAAGCCCACTTCGGCCAAGGCACGGCCGAATTCGCCACCTTCTGCGCTCCTAAGGAAGTGTCACTGGTCATTTGTCATTTGTCGTTGGTCAAATTCACGTATAGTTGATTCATCTCAGGCTCCGTTTTTTGCCCCCAACGCATCTAGGCGGAACTTCATTGTAATTGGTCTTAAATTGCCTGCAAATTCACGTAGGCGAAGTGCCGCAGGACAGTTCCTTTTTTTGTCCCCAAATGGTTCGTGCCACGATTTTTTCGTTACAAGTTACAGTCGCTTACCACCTGTAACTTGTAACCTGTAACCTGCAAACACAGTAAAAATGAAAGGCACGAACTCCACACTAACCTGCTGACCCAACTTTTTTAGATAAGGAGTAAACATCGGAGAATAAATGTATGATTTTATGGATCCACGACATATGACGACGCAATTGCCAATCGGAGAGATGGGAGTCTTAGCGCCCGCTGGGGCGTGGGGGAGTGCTACCCTGCCGTTGGTTGAATTGCATAACCAGCCTGACCATTTCGTTAACCGCGATGGGAAGATTTTTGCTGGGACACATCTGGTTGTTGATTTCTGGGGTGCGTCCAATCTGGCCGATTTAGAGCAGATGGAGACGGCTATGGTTTCGGCCGTGGCCAACGCGGGGGCAACCCTCCTGCACATCCACCTGCACCACTTTACCCCAAGTGGCGGCATCTCTGGTGTCGCCGTACTGGCTGAGTCTCATCTGAGCGTACACACATGGCCCGAGCGCAACTTTGCCGCCTTTGACATGTTTATGTGTGGCGAAGCTGACCCACACAAAGCAATCCCTGTGTTACGCGCCGCGTTTAACCCCCAACTGGTAAATGTGGGGCAACTCTACCGTGGAGTAGTCGAGAAGAATGAACAAGACCCTTTCTGTACCCGTCTATACTGAAACTTTGTACGATGGCTATGGCCAAAGTTTCACCATAGACCATTTGCTGTTTGAACAGCGCACCGAGCATCAGCACCTTATCATCTTTGAAAACAGGATGCACGGCCGTGTCATGGCTCTGGATGGCATCATCCAAACCACCACCAACGATGAGTTTATCTACCACGAAATGATGGCCCACGTGCCCATTTTGGCGCACGGCGCGGCCGAGCGCGTCCTCATCATTGGCGGCGGTGATGGTGCCAGTTTGCGCGAAGTATTGCGCCACCCCACCGTCACCCAAGCCACCCTCGTCGAGATTGACGCACAAGTCATCGAGATGAGCCGCACTTATTTTCCCAACCACTCAGCGGGCGCGTTTGACAACCCCCGCACTCGCATCCTCATCGCCGATGGCTTCGATTATGTGCGCCAAACGGCCGACCGCTACGATGTGATTATTTGCGATTCGACCGACCCCATTGGCCCCGGCGAAGTGCTGTTCAGCCCCGAATTTTACGCGGGGTGTCACCGTTGCCTCACCCCCGGCGGGGTGCTTGTCACCCAAAACGGGGTCTGCTTTATGCAAATCGAGGAGGTGCGCAACTCGGCCGACCGCCTGCGCCCCCTCTTTGCCGATGTGTCGTTCTATGGCGCGGCCGTGCCTACCTACATTGGCGGCATCATGACAATGGGTTGGGCAACGGATAACCCCGCCCTGCGCCAACTGCCGCTGGCCACGGTGCAAGCCCGCTTCCAACAAAGTGGCTTGCAGACCCGTTACTACAATCCAGCCATCCACACGGCCGCCTTTGCCCTGCCCCAATATGTGGTGGAGGCCTTAAGCTAACCCCACCCAACTCTTGTCGTGGCGATTTACCAACCTAAATCGCCACGACACCCCTTTTATCTCTTTGCCCAACACCCCACTCCAAACAACTTGGCCATGATTACCTCCGCCACAGACCTAACAAAAGATTGGTTAGAAGAAATTTTAGCGACAAAAATCAAGCAATTTTCCCAATATCAAAACCCCGCTTTTAATTCATCGGTGACACATCTAGATATTATATATGCCGATTCTGCCCCAGCCCTGCCCACCAAACTGCTGTTAAAGCTAAACCAAGAACACGACGGGCAAAATGAGATCCAATTCTATCGCTTCGCCCAAAAAATGAATTTGCCCATGCTTCCCCAACGATTTGGCATGGCATATGACCCCCACAGTGGGGGTTCTTTTTTGGTTTTGGAAGATATTTCAGAAACGCACACGCCCCCTGTTACCAGAGAACAATTAAGAAATGTAAAGGGTGTTCCACCTATCCATCAGATGGAATCTATCATGGATTGTATGGCTCAGTTTCATGCGGCATTTTGGGAGCATCCCCAATCCGGCACCGTTCCCGATACAACCGAAGTGCGCTGGTGGTATCGAGATGAACAGTTTCACGCCAAACACATCGAACGGCGCACCCATGAATGGACAAAGTTTACCGAGATGTTCCATGCCGAAGTTCCATCAGAGTGGCTGAATTTAGGCACAGAGGTTCTGGCTAGGCTCCCCCAGCTATTTGCAACCCATATTGAGCCAAGGCTCGCTTCTCGGCAAAGCATGACCATGAGTCAGGGTGATTGTTATTTGTCGCAATTTCTCATCCCTCGCCAAGGGTTGGGGCAAGCCTATTTAATAGATTTTCAGGATGCTTGTGTCAATTTGCCAGCTTATGACCTTGTGTACATGCTGGCCACTTTTTGGTCTCGGGAGCAACGCGCCTTGCATGAAGAGAACCTTTTGCGTCGTTATCAGGATGAGTTAAACGGCCGTGGCGTGCCCTATAGCTGGGACATGCTCTGCACTGATTACCGGGTGTCGCTCAACTACATGTTTTTCGATGCTGTCTGGAATGCTACCTCTGGCTCATCCACTGATTATTGGAAGCCCAAAATGAAATGCCTTTTCGAGGCATACCAAGATTGGCACTAAAAGGTGCAACCCCCTTGAGCGGTGGGTTGCACCTGTCTTGCATGGTGCAGGCTTATTCCCCACCGTACTCAATGCGAAACACAATCCCCGTTGCCCAGTCGGCCACATAAAGCGAGCCATCGGGGCCAACAGTGACGGCAATGGGCGCGGCGAAACCCGTGGCAAACGTCTCCGCCCCTTCGCCATTGGGGCCGTGGCGCACCACCCGTTGCGCCTCGGGAAAAGCGCTCCACAAGACGGAAAAGGTGTTGTTGTACGCATTGGGGAATTGGCTTTCCAGATAGGCGACCATGCCCGTGGGCGAGGCGTGGGGCGCATACTCAAAGGCCGTTGGCACAAGCTCCAGCCCTGCGGGGGCGGTGAAACAAACGGGGCAATCGTAATAGGGGTAGCCGTGGTGTGCGCCGGGCACAATCACATGGAATTCATCGGGCGGGCCAAAATCGGGGCCGTTGTCGTTGGCGTAAAGCTGGTTGTTGGCATCTATGGCAATGCCGTAGGGGTTGCGCAACCCCTCGGCGTATTTTTCCACGGTACGGCCGTCGGGGCTGAAGCGCAAAATGCCCGCCTCATACGGTTGCAACTCGGCGCGGTCATTCGTGCCCAAAATCTCGCCATGGTCCGCCTTCGCCCCCACGCCCACATAACCCCAACCTTCCGTATCAAAAACGATGGTGTGCGGGCCGTGCATAAAGGCATAGCAACAGGGCAAGCCCGTGATGAGCGGAGTGAGCACCCCATCTTCTAAGACGCTGATATTGGCCTCGCCATTGGCGTTATCCTCCACCACCCGGCTGGAAATATAGAGTTGGTTCGTTCCGGGGCGAAAGGTGATGCCTGTGGGGGCAGTCAACCCCTCAAAGAAGAGGGTAGCTTCGCCCGCCTCGTTCACGGTGAAGATGTTGCCCCCTTGGGTGGCCACATAGAGTTGGCCGTCGGGGCCAAAATCCATGGCGGTGGGCTGTTGGCCATCTAAATAGGCAAAGTAGCCGGCCGAAAATCCTGCGGGCACGCGGATACGTGCTTCCCATGCGGCCGTGTCTTCATTGCAGGGGTACTTGTCGCTACAACTGCTCTCGGCATAGGGGGGCTGTTCGACAGCGCCATAGGGCACAAACGGCTCGCTTTGCCCAGCGGGCGGCGTGTGGGGAATGAGCCGTAGGGGGTCGGGGGTGGCGGTGGGCACGGCCGTGGCGGTGGCAGGTGGGGGCAAGGGGGTGCTGGTGGGCAGGGGGACGGCCGTGGGGGCGGGGGTGCTGGTAGTGCCCGCCATAATGTTGGCGGCCGTTTCGGGCACGGCCGTGGCTTCGGCCGTTGCCAGCGGGGCAGAGGGTTCGGCCGTGGGGTTCCCCCCACAAGCGACAAGGAGCAATAAGGGGGTCAGTAAGGTGAGATAACGTAACATGATTTTTCGGTGGAGGGGGAGAGAGATAGAGGCAAGGTCTATCTGGGTAAATGATTGGCAGAGCGTTGATTATACCAATTCGGCTCAGTTGTTCAGAAATTGTTCGGCCGTGGGCTAAATTCGCCAAGGAAGGCCAATGCGCTTATGATAGCCAGCAACTAGGGTTTGTTGGTTTGTTTTCTAGCTTTGCCTTCAGGAGAATCAAATGAAGTCTTTTACTGCTCAAACGCATATTTCGGCCGCGCCCGAGACCATTTGGAAAATTATTACCGATGCCGCCCATTACCCCGAGTGGGATCCGTGGGCGATTCGGATTGAGGGAACCATTGCCCTTGGGCAAACAGTGACCGCCTACACCAAACTCAGCCCCAAACGCGCCTTCCCCGCCAAGGTGACTGAATTTGTGCCCAACCAGAAGCTGGTTTGGACAGGGGGAATGCCGTTGGGGTTGTTCAAGGGGGTGCGTACTTTTGCGCTCACGCCCCAAGCGGATGGGCGGGTTTTGTTTACCCTGACCGAGGCGTTTAGTGGGCCATTGTTGCCCCTAATAGCCAAATCGTTGCCCGATATGACCCAACCCTTTGCCGATTTTGTAGCGGGGCTAAAGGCACGGGCAGAAGCCATGTAATTTATTGAGGGGGTGAAAAGAAAACGGCCGTTGGCGATCGCCAACGGCCGTTTTCTTTTCACCCCCTTCGCCCGTTTATTTTTCCAGCCACAGCGTCACAGGCCCATCATTGTGGATTTCCACCTTCATATCGGCTCCAAAAATGCCTGTGGCCACCTGCAAACCCATCTCCCGCAACTGCTCGCAAAAATAATCGCACAATGGCTCCGCCTGTTCGGGGCGAGCCGCGGCCGTAAACGACGGCCGTCGCCCCTTCACCGCATCCCCATACAACGTAAACTGGGAGACGACCAAAATCTCCCCGTCCACATCGGCCAGCCCGAGATTCATCTTGCCTAGCGCGTCCTCAAAGACACGCAACCCCGCCACCTTGGCCGCCAGCCAATCCGCCTCGGCCGTGGTGTCGCTGTGGGTGATGCCGACCAGCAGACAAAAGCCACGGCCGATACGGCCGACCACGCGACCTTCGACGGTTACACTGGCACGGGAGACACGTTGGAGAAGAATGCGCATGATTGGGGAATGGGGAATGGGGATTGCGGAATGAGGGGTTAGGTGGTGCGTTCGGTTAGGTAGGTGCGCCACTGTTCGCTGGCGGTGGCTAGTTCGGGAATGTCGCTGTCGGTCATATCTTCGGCCATGTAGCTCGCTTGGGCGACGAGGAAGGAATCGGCCGTGAACCAGCTATCGGGCAAATAGTGGAATTGCGCCAGCAAGGTGGGGATGAGTTGGCGGAAAAACTCGGGTTGGGGGATCATGTTCCGCTCGCCCGCGTTGTAGCAGGCCAAAACGAGGTGTCGCCAGCGGGCAAAGGCGGCTTCGTCGGGGGCGGTGGGCTGGGTCACAAACCACGTCGCAAATTGGTATTGGATTTCGCCGAGGAGCCGCTCGGCACGGCCGCCGTGTGACCCAAGCGCTTGCTCGAAACGGGAACCCGCGCCCTCGGCCGTGGGCAAGGGAGGAAAATCGGCCGTGTCAATCTTATCTACCAGCCGCCACCATGCGGCAAAATGGGTGTGGTTGTACTCGAGCAGAACGTGGTTCATGCTCCCGCTGAGCGCCATTTGCTGGAAGTTGGCCTCTGTGTCGGGGTCATCGGCCACAAATTGGTTGGTGGCAAAGTCGAGGCGGCGGACGACGGCCGTGTTCGGCCGTACCACACACCAAAACCCCACCTGCGCCTTTCCCGCCAGCACAGACACGTAATGCACCCCCGGCGGCACCATCCGAAAGCCACGGAAGCCCCCTTGAATGGGGTAAGTCAGCAAATCAATGCGTGCCTCTTCCTTGGGCACATCCCGCAACACAATTGCCCCAAACATAGCCACATCTCCTTAAAGATAGAGACGGGAGATAGAGATAGAGGGAAACGCAATCGGCCAGCCAACCACGTTCCCCCCTCTATCTCTACCCTCTATCTCCTAAAGAATCCCAATCGAACTGTAATCCCCCAGCGTCAGCTTGTGCGTTTTGGGTTTGGTGGGGGAGCTTTCCACGACGGCGTTACGGCCGATGAGGCTATCCTGAATGCGCCCCTGAATATCCCGCACCACGCTATTTTCCAGCACCATCGAATGCTCAATCTCGCTGTTTTCGATGGTCACATTGTGGTAAATGCTCGTAAACGGCCCCACATAGCTGTTGATGATGCGACTGCCACGGCCGATAATCGAAGGCCCCCGCACCACGCTGTTGATCACCTCCGCCCCCTTCTCAATCGTCACCCGCTTGTCCACCGAACTATCGCGATCCACATAACCATCCACCACATGCTCCAACTCCTCGAGAGCGTAATCGTTGGCCTCGAGCATGTCGTCGGGGCGACCCGTATCAATCCACCAGCCCCGGTGGATGTACGGCCGTACCTTGTACCCATTCGTCACCAACCATTGGATGGCATCCGTAATCTCCAATTCGCCCCGCGCGGAAGGGGCAATTTCGTTCACCGCCCGCATAATGTGGTTGTCGAACATATAAATGCCGACCAAAGCCAAGTCACTCGGCGGCTCTTTGGGCTTTTCGACAAGGCGGATAATGTCCCCCTTGTCATTTAGTTCGACCACGCCGTATTGTTGTGGGTTCTCGATGCGGGTCAGCACAATTTGGCTGTTCCAATCGCTGTGGGCAAACTCTTCGATGAGCGGGCTGATGCCCCCCTCGATGACGTTGTCGCCCAAGAACATGACGAATTTGTCGTCGCCCAAAAAGTCGGCCGAGATTTTGACAGCATGGGCCAGCCCCAGCGGTTGGGGTTGGGGAATGTAGGTCACTTCGACCCCCCAACGGCCGCCACGGCCGATGGCCTCCCGAATTTCGGGTTCGGTGTCCCCCGTCACAATCCCAATCTCGGTAATGCCCGCATCTCGTATCGCTTCGATGACGCGCACCAACACGGGCTTGTTGGCCACAGGAATCAGTTGTTTTGCTTTGGTATAAGTCAGCGGATAGAGCCGTGTGCCCTTACCGCCGCTTAGAATTAGTCCTTTCATAGTAGCCTCTCAGCTTTTTAGTCTATCAGTCTCAGTCTGTCAGTCTGTCAGTCTGTCAGTCACTTGCTGATAGACTGATAGACTGACAGGCTTTAATAATAATTGCCCATCGAGCTATCTTGAGGGGCGTTGGTGAGGGTAGCGCCGATGAGGCGCACGTTGGCTTTGGCCAAAATTTCTTTCGCTTTTTGGGCGTGATCGCGCCGGGTTTTGCCCGCTTGGATGACCAGCAGAACGCCGTCTACTTTGGAGCCGAGGACGGTGGCATCGGTCACGGCCGCCACAGGGGGCGCATGGAAAATGACAATATCCGCTTGCTGGCGCAACTGCTCAATCAGCCCATCCATACGCCGCGAGCCGAGCAAATCGGCTGGGTTGGGGGGCTGTGCCCCGCTGGTGAGCAGGACGAGGTTTTCGACGGCCGTTTGTTGCAACGGCACGCTCTCTTGCTGGCCCAACAGGGTGTTGGTCAGCCCCGGCTCGGCCGAGAGGTTGAAGAGGGTGTGCAAACTCGGCCGTCGCAAATCGCATTCGACCAAGATGGTGCGCTTGCCGCTCTGCGCCATCGTCACGGCGAGATTGGCGGCCGTTTCGGCCGCGCCCTCCTCGGGCGCAGGCGAGGTGACAACCAGCGTGTGCAGGGAGTTGTCCAAGCTGTAAAACGACAAATTCGTCCGCAACGTGCGGTACGCTTCGCTCACTGGGGAGCGGGGGTTGGTGAGGGTGATGAGAGACATAAGAAGGTATATTGGTGTATTCGTCTATTGGTGTACTCGTGTACTTTAATACACCACTACACCAATCTACCAATACACGAGCAATCTATTGGTTAGGGATTGTACCCACAACCGGCACTTCCAAATACCGCTCCACATCTTCGGTGCGGCGCATGATGCCCGATTCAATCCATTCGAGTAGGAAGATGAGAATGAGGCCGAGGAGGGCGCCGAAGATGAAGCCAGCGGCCGTGTTGATGTTCGTGCGCGGGCTTTTCAGCCCCACTTGGGGGTTGTCCACTGGCTCAATGCCGATGCGGTCTTCTTTGCGGAGCTGGGCGTTGTTCGCCTCTTGCCACTGAATGAGCAAATCCCCCCATGTGCGGGCGATGTCGTTGGCCAAATCGGGGTCGGTGTTGGCCACCTCCATCGTAATGATGAAGCTGGAATCGTCGGCCGCCACGGCCGTGTTGCCCATCAGTTGGCCGGGGGTCATATCCAATTGCAATACGTTGATGACCGTTTGCGCCCGCAAACCGCTATACATCCACTGTGTATAGCCCCGCATGAGCACTTTGGCCGCTTGCGCTTGGCCAAAATCGGTGCGGGAAGGGGAGACGAGCAAGCGCAAGGTGCTTTCGTACACAGGCGTTTGCATTTTGCTGTAGCCAAAGGTGGCTCCGGCCGTTAACACGGCCAGCAAAATCATCAACCAGCCCCGCTGGCGTAAAATGCGAAAATAATCACTAAGTTCCATAAATCCTCTCTAGCCGTAAGCCGTAACCTTACACCTACAGCACCTAGCTTACGGCTTATAGCTTACAGCTTACGGCTCCTCGGTATTTCCCCCAGCCACACCACATCCACATCGTCACGGCCGTAGATGCGTGGGTCGAGGTATTCGGCTGAGAAGGCGAGGGCGATGCCCACCACGAGAGCGATGGCCAGCCGCAAGGGGAGTTGCAGTTGGCTGGTCAGCCCTTGGCCGATGGGGTTCACGGTGGGGGTGTCGAGTTGGGTGAGCACGGCCGATTGCCCCCCCAACTGGGGCAACGCTTGCCCATTTTCGGCCAGTATGACGGCAATCGTCGCCTCCATAATGGCCGCTAATTTTTCGGGGTCGCCGTGGTTTATCGAGATGAGAAAGAGACTGCGGGTGTTATCGGCCGCCACGCCAATCTCATAGGGCGGCACTTCCACCCCTTGCGCGGCCAACTCTTGGCTGACCAGCTCCCCGAATTTGTTGCCCCGCACCCAATCCGCCAGCCCATTGACGATGTATTCAGAGGCCAGCCAGTTGTAATACCGCTCTTCATCTTCTTGCAGGGTGGCGGGGGTGGGGGCTTGCCCCACCAAAAAGCGCACCCCTGAGTTGTAGGTGGTGGGGGGCGGGCTGTAGGTCAGCAGGGCGACAAGGGCGACCACGGCCGCGGGGATGACCGCCACCAACCACCGCCGGCGGAAGAGGGCTAAGAGAGTTCGGAGTTCCATAAATGAGTTGAAAGTGCTGAGTGCTAAGTCCTGAGTAGGCTGTGTGCGTACTCAGCACTCAGGACTTAGCACTCAGCACTTTTCTTCAATAAAATCGTTTAATTTGCGCTCAAACACGGCCGTATCAAACTGCTCCGCATGGGCGCGGATGTGGGCGGGGTCGGCCGTGGCCGTGTCAAACCCCAGCACGGCCGCTTGAATCGCTTCAGCCGTTTGCTCGTGGAAAAACGCGCCCGTGCGGGGGGTCACAATGTCCAGTGCGCCACCCGCCGCATAGGCAATGACGGGTCGTCCGGCCGCCATCGCCTGCACGGGGGCGATGCCAAAATCCTCTTCGCCCGGCCACAGAAAGGCGCGACAATGGGCCAACCAGCGCGGCAACTCTTCGTCGGAGACACGGCCGAGAAAGGTGACGTTGGGCTTGGCCAGTGCTTCCAGGCGCTCTCGGTCACGGCCGCTTCCAGCGATGACCAGCGGCCGTCCCAACGCATTAAACGCCTCAATCAACACGTCCAGCCGCCTGTAGGGAACCAGCCGCCCCACAAAAAAATAGTAATCTTCTACTTGATGGGGTTCCACGGGCGCAAAGCGCTGGGTATCCACGGGTGGGTGGATAATAACCGCCTCGCGCCGATACACTTTGGCGATTCGCCGCCGTACCACCTCCGAAATGGCTACGAAATGGTCCACGCGGTCGGCCGCCAATCTATCCCATTGGCGCAAAAATGTTAAAAAGGGAGCCAACCCCAGTTTGGTCAGCCGCCCCAACTGCTCCTGTTCCGCATATTGGTGGTAACGCCACACATAGCGGGTGGGGGTGAGGCAGTAGCAAATATGCACCGTCTCGGGCTGGGTGATGATGCCGTGGCAAAAGCCGCTCTTGTTGCTGACCACCACGTCGTAGCCTCGCAAATCAAATTGTTCAAAAGCGAAGGGGTAGAGCGGCAGGTAAAGTTGTTGTTTGCGCCGCGCCAGCGGGAGCTTGTCTATAAACCCCGTGCGAATGTCCCACTCGCGCCAATGGTCGGGCATCCCCTCCCGCCAGTAAAGCGAGGTATACAGTGGCGCCTCGGGAAACATGCGCACCAATGTTTCCAGCACATCTTCCGCCCCGCCAATCTGGTTAAGCCAATCGTGGACAAGGGCGAGGCGCATGATGGGAATGGGGAATGGGGAACGCGGATTGCGGATTGCGGCCGTTCATTCCGCAATCCCCATTCCACATTCCGCAATCATTAGATGCCCAGTCGGGCCATCCGTTCGGCCAGTTCGGCATCTACCTCGAGATCGCTGAGGGCGGTGTCGAGCTGTTGGTCTAAACTGCTGGTTTGCACTTCCCACGCCGAATCGGCATGGTCGAGGCGGCGGCGGATGTTTTCGGCCGCTTGAGCTACATCAGTATCCCCTTGCCCCATCAAATCATCCAGCGAACGCAACGCCTTGGTCGAAACCTCCCGCGCTTTGGCCATTTGCAACAAGCTGGCCAACTCTTCCCGCTCTTGTTTGGCGATGGCCAGCCGCCCCTCCAACTTAATGCGCACATCCTCCATCTTTTCCAGCCCCGCAATTTGCCGCGCCAAGGTGTTGTCATACGTCTCAATCAAACTCATGGTTGATTGAAACTGCTTGAGGGTAACTTGGGCTTGGGTGCGCTGGCCTGCTTTGAGGAAGTGGTCCACGGCCAAATCAAATTGCGCCGCTTTGGTGGCCAAGGCCTCGCGCCGCCGCTTGGTCTCGCGCACGCTGGCCTTCATGGGCACAAGGGCGGAGACAAATTCGGCTACTTCTCGTTCCGCTTGGCGGATGTACTCGTCGTAAATGCTCAGGTCGTCTTTTTGCAGAGCTTTATCGAACAAGTCGTGCAGATTTGCTTTCAGGAGGGTACGTAGTTTGCTGAAGATGGTTGCCATAGGGGGGAATTATAACGAGGGATGGGTGGAGAGGGTAGAAGATAGGGCTGGTTCTAAAGGTTTTTGCGATTTTGCTCTTTTTGGGCTAGTTTTGTCTCCAGTTCCCAAGCTCCAGCCGACCTATGTCCCTTCTTCAAGCCCAAGCCATCACCAAACAGTTTGGAGCCAAATTAGTCCTCAACGAGGTCTCGCTCGCCCTGAACGAGGGGGAGCGCATGGCTTTGGTCGGCGAAAACGGCGCGGGCAAATCCACGCTGTTCAAGATTTTGGTGGGGGAACTAACGGCCGACAGTGGCCAAATCTCGTTCGACCCTGAGGCGGCCGTGGGCTACTTGCCCCAAGAAAACATCCTCGAAGAAGGGCTAACCGTGCAAGATTATTTGGCGCGGGCGGTGGGGGATTTAGACCAACTCGGCCGCACCTTGGCCGAGATGGAAGCGGAGATGGGCACGGCCGCTGGCTCCGCACTGGACGAGTTGCTGACCCGCTACGGCCACACCCAAGAGCAATTTGAGCGGCGGGGCGGCTACGATTTGGATTATCGGCTGGATGAGGTGTTGGCGGGGCTGAACTTGGCCGAGTTAGAGCGGACACGGCCGTTGGCCAGCCTCAGCGGCGGCGAACGGCGGCGGGTGGCCTTGGCGGGTCTGCTCCTGCAAGCCCCCGCCTTGCTCCTCCTCGACGAGCCAACCAACCACCTCGATTTTGAGGCGTTGGCGTGGCTGGAAACCACCTTGGCCACCTACAAGGGGAGCATTTTGCTCATCTCCCACGACCGCTATTTTCTCAATCGGGTGGTCAACGTCATCGCCGAATTGCACCCCCGCCAGCGAGAAATCACCCTGTATCACGGCAATTACGATTTTTACCTGCAAGAGCGGGAACGGCTGTTCCAAAAGCAGGTGGCCTTGTACGAGGCGCAACAGGAGGAGATAAAGCGGTTGCGCCAATTGGTGCGTCAACAGGCGTTTGCGCGGGGGGGCGGCCGTGCCCCCTCAGATGGGGATAAGCTCCTCTACAAAGCGAAGGTGGCCACGGCCGAAAAAACAGCCTCGGCCGCCATTCGCGATGCCAAGCACCGGCTGGCCGACCTCGAGGCGCAAGCCATCGAACAGCCCCTCGGCCGTTGGACGGTGAACCCCCACTTTGCCCCCGCCGAATTGGCCAGCCAAGAGGTCATCCGCTTTAACGGGGTGAGCAAGTCGTTCGGGGCACGGCCGCTCATCCACCACCTGACGGCCACCATTTACAACGGCGACCGCGTGGTGCTCGTCGCGCCCAACGGCACGGGCAAATCTACCCTGCTCAAGCTGGTGCTGGGGGAATTGGCGGCCGATGCGGGAACCATCACCCTTGCCCCCCGCGCCATGATTGGCTATTTGGACCAAGAACAAGCGCAACTCGACCCCGCCCACACGGTGCTAGAGTCGTTCAGCCAAGTGACCACTGGCTCGGAAAGCGAGTTGCGCCAAGCGTTGCACCGCTCGGCTTTGTTTGCGGGGGATGAGGTATGGCAAACGGTGGCCAGCCTGAGCCAAGGGCAACGACAAAAGCTCCAACTGGCTCGCCTGACCGCCCAAAAAGCGAATTTGCTCTTGCTGGATGAACCGACAAACCACCTTGATTTGCCCAGTTTGGAGCAGTTGGAGGAGGCGTATCGCCACTTTGCAGGCACCATTTTGGCCGTTTCGCACGACCGCTGGTTTGTGGAACGGGTGGCGACGAAGGTGTGGCGGTTGGTGGATGGGGTGCTGGTGGAGGAAGCTTAGGGCTAAGCCACGGGAGCAGTGCCCAACGATACCGCATCCCCTTTTGCCTTTTGCCTCCCCTATTGCCATTGACCCCTTTCTGTTGTATCATTACAACAATACTGAGTTTTGTTGTAATACCCCGCACTGAAAATGGTTGAAAATGCCACCCACCACACCACCATTAAGGGCATCCGCGATGGTTTGCTCGTCACGTTGAGCAGTTTGCCCGACGAGGCGGCTTTGTGGGCAGAATTTTCGGCCGAGGTCACGGCCAAGCGAGATTTTTTGCGCGGGAGTCGGGTGGTATTAGAAGTCGGCGGCCGAACCCTCACCTATGAGCGGCTCGTCGCTTACCAAGAGCTATTCGCCAACAACGGCATGGTGTTGTGGGCGGTGCTATCCAGCCGCGAAACGACCCGCGAGGCGGCGCGAAACTTGGGTTTGGCCACCCGCCTGCCGGGAAGCATGATGGATTTGCAGGGCAACGGCCGTCCCGAACCCGCCCCGGCCCGCCCCAGCGAAGCCGACGGCTTGCCTGCCAACGCGCTTCTCCTCAAAGAGACATTGCGTTCGGGGCGAGCCATTTATTATGAAGGGGATATTGTCATTTTTGGCGATGTGAACCCCGGTGCCGAAGTTGTGGCGCAGGGGGATGTGTTGGTGTGGGGCAAGCTCCGGGGGCTTGTCCATGCGGGGGCTTTGGGCAACCGCGCCGCCAAGGTGTGTGCGCTGGATCTCTCGCCCACCCAACTGCGCATCGCCGACCAGATTACGATTACCCCCAAAAGCGGCCGTCGCACCCCCGTGCCCGAAATGGCCATGATACGAGATAACCAGATTATTGCTGAAGCGTGGAAGTGAGAAAGAGACGAGAGTAGAGAGAAGAGAAAAAATGCTCTTAGACATTTCTCATATCTCTTCTCTCTACTCTCTTCTCTCTTCTCCTTAAGGAGCGATTGATGACAGGAAAAGTGGTAACAATCACTTCGGGTAAAGGTGGCGTGGGCAAGACGACGGTCACGGCCAATTTGTCTACGGCGCTGGCCATGCTCGGCCGCAAAGTCGTTTCTATTGATGCGGATATTGGCCTGCGGAATTTAGATGTGGTGATGGGCTTAGAAAACCGCATCGTCTACGATTTGGTGGATGTCATCGAGGGGCGGTGCAAATTGCGCCAAGCGATGATAAAAGACAAGCGTCACCACGACTTGTACCTCATCCCAGCCGCCCAAACGCGAGATAAAATGGCGGTTAGTCCTTCCGATATGGTCTTGTTGTGTGACCAGTTGCGGGAGGAGTTTGATTACATCATCATTGATTCGCCGGCTGGTATTGAGCGGGGCTTCCAAAACGCCGTCGCCCCAGCCGACCAAGTGCTGATTGTGACCAACCCCGAGGTCTCGGCCGTGCGCGATGCCGACCGCATCATCGGCCTGCTCGAGGCAGAGATGAAAGGCCCCGGCTACCTCATCCTCAACCGGCTCAAGCCCGATATGGTGGCACGGGGAGATATGCTCTCCATTGAAGATGTGGTTGAAATTTTGGCCATCGAAGTCATTGGGGTCGTTCCCGAAGAGGAGAGCGTCTTGGTTTCCTCGAATCGTGGCTCCCCCTTGGCTTTGGATAACAATGGCAGTGTGGCAGGGCAAGCATTTCGCAATATCGCCCTGCGCGTGGAGGGGCACACCGTCCCATTTTTAGATTTAACGGCCAAGACGAATTTGTTCACGCGGCTGAAGGTGTGGATGAATAGTTTGTAAGGGGCATTAGAGGTTATTCGTTACTGGTTATTCGTTATTGGTTACTCGAACCAACACCCAGTAACGAATAACCAATAACCAGTAACGACTTGCTCTTGCTTGGAGAGACATATGAACTGGCTCAATAAATTATTTGGCGCGAAAGAAGAGACGAGTAGCAATTTGGCTAAGGCGCGGTTGCAAATGGTGCTGACGCACGACCGCAGTGACATTTCGCCCGGCTTGTTGGAAAAAATCAAGGACGATATTGTGGCGGTTATCGCCCAACATTTGGCCATTGACCCCGACACGGTGGAGGTGAACCTTGACCAAACGGCCAACCAAAGCCGTCTCGTGGCTCAAATTCCGCTCCAACCCAATTCGCGCCGTTAAACGTGGCCAGACCTGCGAGGTCGTTACTGCGGCTCTTATTAGTCAAGCCTCTGCCCCAGCAGAGGCTTGATGCTTTATGAGGGTTTTTGCCTCTAGTGGTAGAGAGGAGTAAAAGTACCCCACACGAATAACGATTAACTCCCACCCACTCCTATGCAACAACGCATTTCTATTTGGCGCTATTTTGATGTTTATTTGGCCGCGGCCGTTATCCTCCTGACGGGTTACGGCGTGCTGATGATTCGCAGTGCCATCACAGGCGAACCCAACTTTGTGGGGTATGAGATTCGCCAATTGATTTTTGGCCTTGCGGGGGTGGTCATCATGGTGGTCATTGCGGCCGTGGATTACCGCTACCTCACCTCGGTCCATTGGTATATTTACGCCGCCCTGATTGTTCTGCTTCTCTTAGTTCTCATTTTGGGGGTGGCCAATAACACCGCCCAGCGTTGGATTCCCTTTGGCCCGATTGAGATTCAGCCTTCGGAACTCGGCCGTGTCTTCCTCACCCTCTCCTTTAGCCAATTTTTAGCCAGCCGTGAGCGGCAAATGGGCGAATTCCGCAACACCCTGCTCACCCTCGTCTACTTTGGCTTCCCCATGTTCCTCATCTTCATCCAGCCCAATTTGGGCATGACCATTTTGTACACCGTCATCTGGTTTGTCATTATGGTCATGGCGGGGTTGCCCCTGAGCCATTTTTTGGTCTTGGCTGGCACGGGCATCGTCAGCTTGTTGGTCGTTTTGCCCTTCCTGCGTCCCTATCAACTCAACCGCATTACCACATTTATAGACCCCTCCTCCGACCCCGACCAAGCCTTTAACGTAGACCAAGCTGTGATTAGTGTTGGCTCGGGGGGGTGGTGGGGGAAAGGGTACTTTAATGGAACCCAAAGCCAACTTGGCTTTTTGCGGGTGCAACACACCGACTTCATTTTTTCCATGATTACAGAGGAGATGGGCTTCTTTTTGGGGTCTGCCTTTGTCTTAATTCTGCTGGGCTTTATCTTGTTTCGCATCTTGCGTGCGGCCGCGCTCACCCCAGACCCCGCCGGCCGTTATACCTGCATCGGCATTGCGGGTTTTCTCTTCTTCCAAACAGTCGTTTCTGTGGGTATGAATGTGCGCCTCCTGCCTGTCACAGGTCTCACCTTGCCCTTTGTCAGTTATGGCGGTAGCTCGCTCGTCACCCTCTTTCTGGCTATTGGTGTGGTACAATCCATCCTCATGCGCCATCGCAAGCAAGAATTTGGTTAGCCTTTTTGGCATGGTTCATGGCTCTCAAGAAAGCATCTTTACAAATTTCGACTAGGGACAAGGGACTTGGGACGTTTGTGACCTCCTGTCCCAAGTCCTCAGTCCTCCGTCCGAAATTGTAAAGATAGCTTGAACCATGCCGCCTTTTTATTGAAAGAACGAGAACCGTGCCCTTGCTCTTGTTTACCAACTGAGGAAAAAATAACGACATGCCTACCACCAGCCGCACCCTGCTCGATAAAGATTTAGCCAAGCTCAATGATGACCTCCTCAAATTGGCCAATATGGTTGAAGAGGCGTTGGAATATGCGATGACGGCCGTGGCCAACCGCGACAAAACCCTTGCCCAACAAGTCATGGTTGGCGATGACCACATCAACCAATTGCGCTACGAGATAGAAGAAGAGTGCCTGCGCATCATTGCCACCCAGCAACCAGCCGCCACCGATTTGCGCCACGTCATCGCCGCCATCCACATTGCCACCGAACTGGAGCGCATTGGCGACCACGCCGAAGGGATAGCCAAACTGCTCAACCGCATCAATGTGGCCGAGCAAGACATTACCCCGCTCTTGCACCAATTGCCAAAGATGGCCAAACGTGCCCGCAAAATGATTCGCAGTAGTGTACAAGCCTTTATTGCCAAAGATCCTGTCGCGGCCGCAACCCTCATTGAGCGCGACAACAAACTCGATAAGCAATACAGCCAATTTGCCGAAGCTGTCATGGCCGACATGGAAGGGGATGTCCGCATCCAACTCGGTGTCACCGCCCCCACCTACATGCTCTGGATGGGGCACAACCTCGAGCGCATTGGCGACCGTGTGACCAATATCGCCGAACGGGTCATTTTTATGGTCACAGGCAAATTTGTCGAGATGAATTTGTAGGTTGGGAGAGCCTGCGGGTAGCCTCGCGTTTCGTTAGATAGGTTGGAGGTTACAAGTTACAGGTCGCTCCATCACCTGTAACTTGTAACCTATAACCTGCCCATTCCCCCAAATCCTGCCCCAATCCAATTTGCTCGTTTTCTTCACAATTGGCTCTGTTCTTCTCTTGACGGAAAATAGAACATATGTTTTAATTTCTGCTATCCCCAACTGGAGATAGCAGAAAGAGGACATCGGTTTTTTTGACGGAGCCAAGGAGAGGAAAATGTTCACCCAAGGAGAAGATAACCAGCCGCTCAGGTGGCAACCACTGTTCAATGTTTCCCGCCGCACCATCATTGGCCTTGTGCTTGTGGTGGCTCTGGTCGCTTTTGAACTGTTTAATTTTGATACCACGCAATACGCCTTGGCCAATTTATTGGGTGATGTGAACTTTGTGGGGTTGCGCTGGGCGACTATTTTGGCCGTTGCCTTTTGCGCTATCGATTTTGCGGGGCTGGCCCACCTTTTCACCCCGCAAACGGGCAAGGACGAGCCGATTGAAGTGTGGTATTTGATGGGGGCATGGCTGTTGGGGGCGACCATGAACGCGATGATGACGTGGTGGGCTGTTTCGCTTACCTTGCTGGAACACAGCTTTGGCAACGAGGTATTGAGCCGCGAGCAGTTATTGCAAATTGTACCGATTTTTGTGGCCGCTTTGGTCTGGCTGACGCGCATCTTGTTCATTGGCGCGCTTTCGGTGGCCAGTGAGAATCTATTTGGGGGTGTAGCACGGCCGCAACCCTCCCGCACCCCACAACCCATCCTCCAACAACAACCCCAGCCACAGCCACAAGCCCAAACACGGCCGCAACCCGTTGCGCCCCGCCCTGTGGCCAACCAACCTATGCCCACCGCGCCACCCATCCGCTCCAGCCGGGTGCGCCAACGGCCGCCCATGCCCCCCACCCTCAACCCCGTAGGGATGCAAGCCAAAAGAAGATAGACTACTCAGGGGATAGAGACGAGAGATAGAGATAGGGGGCACTACTTACTCTGCCATCCTAAGGTGCCCCCCTCATACAACTATCTCTACCCTCTATCTTCTCCTACCGAAAGACGCGCCGCGCCAAGCCCGGCTGGCGCAAAGTCGTCAGGTGTTGGCTTAGGCGGCTCGGCCGAAAACCAAACGTGCGCGGGACAACCTCCAAATCAGCAATTTCGGGCACGGCCAACTTATCAATAAAAAAGCTGGTGATGGGCGGCCGATAATGCCAGCTAAACAGCAAGCGCGTGGCCACCCGCACCAAAGGCACCCGAATGGGCAACGGCCAACGGGACATGCCCGAAGTTTCTAACACCTGCGCCACAATTTCGCGGTAATGGAGCCGCTCCCCCCCAGCGGCCGTTAACGTTTGGCCGCGATACCCCTGCAAGTCGAGCGGGTCGCTGATAGCCACCAAACAGCGCACCAAATCCTCCACCCACAACGGTTGAAACAACGCCGAACCCGCATCGGGAAGCCACACAAAGGGCCAACTCCAATACGCCAACGAAGCAATGGTGTGCAAAAAATGGTCATCGCGCCCAAAGAGGGTGGCCGACCGCAAAATGGTGGTTGGCAATTTGCTATCGCGCAATCGTTGCTCCACCTGCCCTTTGGCGCGAAAAGCGGGGTAATAGGTGTTGGGGTCGGCCGCCAAATGGCTTAGGTAGATGAAATGGTTGATGTTGGCTCGTTCCGCCTCTTCCAGCAAACGGGTCGAACCCTCCACATCCACTTGGTGCAGGCGGCGGACACGGCCGTTCCGCTCCGCGCTGGCCAGATGAATGACAGTTTCCACCCCTTGCAACTGCTGGCGCAAGCTGTAGGGCGCGTTCAGTTGGCCATCATACGGCCGCGCCTCTAACCCGCGCACAGCCAACGCCCGCAAGAGCGAACGGCCGACAAACCCTGTACCACCTGTAACGAGAATCATGGGGGGATTATATCCTCATCGCAATCTTCATTTGCACATGCTAGACTAATTAGGGGGTTGGATTACCTTCTAGAGCTTCACTCTAGGCTGGTATGAGACGGGCTTTCAGCCCTAAGATGGTTTTTTGAACTCGAGAGCCAATCAAAAGGAAACCCTTTGCGTCTTTGCTTCTTTGCGCCTTTGTAATAAAAATTGGGCTTTGCCTCTCCAGTACAAATAATGTGCGTAATAGATAGGAATGAGATAACTCACTATGCTTTCTGCCATCACTCGCCCAACTTTGCTGGTCAATATCGCCCAAGTAGAGCGCAACATTCAGCGCATGGTGGCCAAAACGGCCGCCGCTAGGGTCGTGCTACGGCCGCACTTTAAGACCCACCAATCGGCCGCGATTGGCCAGCTCTTTCATGCCCACGGCGTGCGCCACATCACCGTCTCCTCGCTCGATATGGCCCTTTACTTTGCCGAGGCGGGTTGGCAAGACATCACCGTGGCCATCCCCGCCAATGTGCGCGAGATAGACAAAATCAACGCCCTCGCCCAGCGGTTGAAGCTCGGGTTGCTGGTCGAAAACCCCACCACGGCCGCCATTCTCGCCCAACAAGTCGCCCATCCTGTGCAGATTTGGCTGGAGGTGGACACAGGCTACGGCCGCACGGGGGTGTGGCACGAGGACACGGCCGCCATCTCCGCCATCTTAGACCACCTGCGCTCGGCGCCCGATTTGCAGTGGGCGGGGGTGCTGACCCATGCAGGGCACAGCTACCGCGCCCGGAGCAAGGCAGAGTTAACGGCCGTCCATGAGGAAACGCTCGGCCGCATGCAAGCTGTGCAACAATTTGTGCTGGGGCAAGGATGGCCTACTTGCCCCATCTCGATAGGGGACACCCCCACCGCCACCGCCTTGGATGATTGGGCGGGCGTGGCCGAGTTGCGCCCCGGCAACTTTGTCTTTTATGATTTGATGCAAGCCCAAATTGGGGTTTGCGCCAGCGAGGAAATCGCCGTGGCCGTGGCCTGCCCTGTCATTGCCCTGTACCCCCAGCGGCAACAAGTGATGTTGTATGGCGGGGCGGTGCATTTTGGCAAAGAGCAGTTGGTGGAGGCCAACGGCCGCGTCGTCTACGGCTACTTGGCCGATTCCACGCTCCAGTCGCCGTTTGGAGCGGCCGTGCCCACGGCCGCCCTCACCGCACTCAGCCAAGAACATGGTACACTCACCGTCGCCGACCCCGCCTTGCTAGGGCACATCCGCGTGGGGGATGTGCTCACCATTTTGCCCGTCCACTCCTGCCTGACGGCCGATTTGTACGACAACTATGTCGGCCTAGATGGACAACGCTACGGCCGCAGGGGCGCGAACAAAGGACGAATTAAAGGCGCAAAGCCTAATTTTAACTTCGTACTTCGTCACTCGTATTGCATTTGTCACTCAGCACTCAGCACTCCTATGAGCGAACAAAAAGCAGACCCAGCCGCCTTGCGGCGGCGCAACCGTTATGTCGCCGAAGCGATTTTGGACAACAGCGCCTTGCGGAATGCGCTGGACGACACCCAAGCGCAACAGCTTATTGATTGGGGATTGGCGCGGCTCAGTGCCTTTGTGGCCCGCACCGAAACACTCCCCGATGAAGAAGCCACGCCGCTGATGGAAGAGGCGGTCACGGCCGTCTCGCGGGTGATGCGCCAAGTGAACGAACTGGTGGAACACCCCACCACCCCGCTGGAGCCGAGCGAAGCGCAAACGCGCAACGCCCTCGGTGCCCTCAGCAAGCAGTTGGCTTTGTGGCAGAGTTTGGCCTTGCCCACGGCCGATGAGCTACAAACCATCGCCCAGCGCGAAGCGGCCGACCAGCACACCCCCGCCGAAACGTTTGACTCGCTGATGGCCGTGTTGGACACCGCCCCCACCGAAACCACGGCCGAACCTAAGGTAGAGGACACGGCCGAAGCCCCCCCAGCACCCGAAGCCGAAGTAGCCGAAGCAACTGAAGCAAATGAACCTGCATGGCAGAACCTCTGGGACTGGCTACGCGGCCGTTCCTAATCCCTTTCTCTCCCCTTCTTTTACTCTCTTACTCTCTCCCTCTCCCCCTAACCCTTATGGCCAAAAAGAAACAGACAACCAGCAAATCGGGCGGTTCGAGCCTTGGCATTGGCGGCATCTTGCTCGTCTTAGCCCTGCTCTGCGGAGGCTATGTCTTCGGCGTAGATTTTTCGGAAGTACTCGAGGTAGAAGAGGGTGATACCCCCTCAGATGCCCCACAAGATATTCCCGTGGCCAGCCAAGGTGGCGGCGGCGAATGGTACGACATTTACTTTACCAACCCCACTTGCCCCCCCGAAGAGGAGCGCGTGGGCGGCATGGATGAGATGTTTGCCGAACAGATACTGGCCACCACCACGGCCAGCTTAGATGTGGCCGTCTTTGAGCTAAACGCCGAGCCGATTATCAACGCCCTGATTGAACTAGAGGAGCGTGGCGTGACGGTGCGGGTGGTGGTGGATGATGAGCACACAGCCGCCGCGACCATTAACCGCCTGCGCCGCAATGGCATGAGCGTGGTGGGCGATAGCCGCTCCGCCTTTATGCACAACAAGTTCATGGTCAGTGATGAGCGTGTTGTGTGGACGGGTTCGATGAATTACACGACCAATGATGCGTATTGCAACAACAACAATTTGGTGCGCATCGAATCGGCCGCGTTGGCCCGCAATTACACCACCGAGTTTGAGGAAATGTTTGGCGACAGTGCTTTTGGCACGACTTCGCCGCGCAATACGACGGCCGAGTTAACCATTGAGGGCGTGCCCTTCGAGAATTATTTCACGGCCGAGGACAAGCCCAGTGGGCGGCTGGCCGAAATTATCGGCTCGGCCGAGCAAGAAATCTTGTTCATGGCCTTCTCCTTTACCCAAGAGACGATTGGCGACGCAATGTTGGAACGCGCCGACGAAGGCATTGCCATTCGGGGCGTATTCGAGACGACAGGCTCCGAAACCCAATACAGCTATTACCCCGTCATGCTCGAGGCGGAGCTAGACAACCTGCAAGTGCGGCAAGATGGCAACCCGCGCATTTTGCACCACAAGGTGATTATTATTGACCGCTCGATTGTGATTTTTGGCTCCTATAACTTCTCGGGCAACGCCGAAAACAGCAATGATGAGAACGTCGTCATTGTGTATGACACTGATTTTGCCAGCTTTTTTGTAGAGGAGTTTGAGGCGGTGTGGGGCGAGGCGAAGGTGCAGTAAGAGGGGTACCCGTTACTGGGTTCTTGGTTATTGGGTTAGGGGGGGGGTCCCGGGGGGGGGGGGGGCCCCCCCCCCCCCCGGCCCGGCCGGGAGGGCGGGGGGGGCATTGGTTAATCGAGCAACCCAATAACCAGTCACGAATAACGAATAACAAATTCCACACACACGGCCGAAAAAAGCCGCTGATCCTTGAATCAGCGGCTTTTTTTATGGGAGGCTATTGGAGAGGCAGCCTGTCTCTTGTTTTAACCGTTGCGTAGGTTGTGGAAGGGCTTCCTTAGCTTGTTGCCAAAAAGGTACGGACTAATCGTTTGATTAGTCCGCATCTTTTGGTAAATAAGTACGTACCTTTTGGCAAACAAGTACGTACCTTTTGGCAAACAAGTACGTACCTTTTGGCAAACAGTGGGCACTTCAACGAATGGGCAATCGTTTGCCAACGAATGGGCAATCGTTCGTCAACGAATGGGCAATCGTTTATCAACGAATGGGCAATCGTTTGCCGACCGATGCGCTTTTGTTATGAAGGGGGAGGGTGGCTCTCTCCGAAAAGGGGCGGGGGTGAGAAGGGAACGAAGCAAACGCCCTTAAAAAGGCCAGAGTTGGAGAATGAGAATGGCCACGGCCGTAATTGTCAGATTATCCAGCCCCCACACCGACACAGCTTCGGTGAGGCTGGTGGCGAGGCTGATGACCACGGCCGCGCTGAGAGCCATAAGCGGTGAAATGTCGGGGCCACCCGGCATGAGCCACAGCGCCAGCCATGTGAACAGCAAGCCGCCCACAAAAAAGCCGAGCGAGCCTTGGTAGGTGCGGGTGTGGCCGAAAACGGTGTAGGGGTGGCGGCCGTAAGCTCGGCCGACCACAGGCGCCAGCCCATCCCCCCATGTCAAAGGCATCAGCGCGGCTACCATGAGCGGTGGTTGCTCCCAAAAAATAAGGGCGACGACGGCCGCCGCAATGGGGAAATAGACAGTCCCCAAGTTGTGGCGGTCTTTGCTGGCCATCGCCAAAAAGAAGCCATACCGCCAATCCAAGAAGTTGATGAGGACAAACACGGCCGAGGCGGCCACAAACGGCCACGGGTTGTCGAACAAAAAGGGCAGGAACCAACTCATCATCCCCACGCCGATGTGGACGACTTTGCGCGTGAAATCGGTGCTGTAGCCCCGCTGGCGGCGCAACAGTTCGGCCGTGCCGATGATGGCGAAAATATAGGTGAAGGCGAGGAGGAGGCCGAGTGTGTTGGACATGGGATTTTGGATTGCGGATTTTGGATTGGGGATTGCGGAGGAGGGCAGAATGCCAATGACAATTGACCCTATACCATGCGGGTGTGCCGCCAGAGGAAGATGCCCGCGAGGCCAGCGAGGAGAGAGGCGACGGCCGCCCAAATCCATTTGGTGGGGCGCGAGGGGCGAATGGGTGGGGGAACGGCCGTTGTCGGGCGTGGGCTGGGGGGTTGGGTTAGCCGGGCGGGGGCGGGCAAGGGCACAAGGGTGCGCTTGAGTTGCTGGGCAAGGTAGAGGAGGGCGATGAGTTGCTCGGCCGTTTGGGGCGAAGCCTCGGCCGAAAACTGGGCAATTAGCCACTCAGTCGTGTCCCGCCCTTGGTTGAGCGCATTGGCCTGCATGGCCAGCACATTTTCAATCAGCGCGTCATCGGGATGGGGGGAAAAGTAGTTGCTCATGGATGGGTATGGGAAATATCCTCATAACGGTAGTTGATGCGGGTGTATTCGTTTATGGGTCTATTGGTGTCTTAAAGTACACCAATACACGAATACACCCATAAACAAAATGCCACCAGCCAAGACTACTTTAATATAACCCGCGTCGCGGCCCAAAGATTTACCCCGTTTCCCGATTGATGCAGGCCACAAGAACAAGCACCCTGCCAACCTCTCCCGTGTTTGGTGAGGGGCAAACACCTCTAATTGACCTGAAAATCGGGGGGAGCCGCTCCCAATCAGCACAATGTTGCCAAAAGAGCGAGCCAGACCGCCAAGGTTTCTAAACCCTCGAAGGTCTGGCTCGCACCTCAAACGCATCTAAACAGCTACGCCTCTAGGACGATGAGCGCCAACGCCCCCGGCCCCATGTTGATAGCCACGGGCAGGCACAAATCCATGAAATGAAGTTCTTGGATGTTCAGACCCGCTTTGACTTCGGTGCGGAGGGCTTCGCCATAGCTGGCATCGCCGCCGTATTCGACAAAGACGCGCACGGGTTTGTTGCCGACGCGCTGTTTGGCGTAATCCACCAAGTAGGTGATGGCCTTTTTGTGGCTTCGCACTTTGCTGTCTTCGACCACACGGCCGTCTTCCAGCTTCATAATTGGCTTGATTTTGAGCAGGGAGGCGACAGTAGAACGCCACGCGCTGACCCGGCCGCCGCGCACGGCGTACTCGAGGTTGTCAATCATAAAGATGGTGGTGGTCTTTTTCTTGACCTCGTCAATGCGGGCAAGGATTTGGGCGGCCGTGGCTCTCTCGGCCGCCAAACGCGCCGCTTCCATCACTTGGAAGCCAAACGCGCCAGCCCCAGCTTGGGAATCCACAAGGTGGAAGGTGGCTTTGCCCGCCAATTCCCGGTGCGCCCTCACGGCCGAGCCAT
This sequence comes from Candidatus Hadersleviella danica, assembly GCA_016711405.1. Lineage (GTDB taxonomy): Bacteria > Chloroflexota > Anaerolineae > Promineifilales > Promineifilaceae > Hadersleviella > Hadersleviella danica. Next base: position 35,312 of record JADJSZ010000026.1, read on the forward strand.
TAGTGCCACTCAGCTTTTCGCTGATGGTAATCGTCACAAACTCGGTTTCCCCTTCGGCAATCATCTTTTCATACGCCTCGATAAACTGATGGGGCGTGGGCTGGGATGTTTTGGGGAAGTTGGCATCGGTGACGGTACGCACTTTGGCGTAGAACTCTTTGTGGTTCATGGTCACGCCCGAGAGGAACTCTTCGGTGCCAAACATGACGTTGATGGGCATGACGTGAATGTTGTGCTTGGCAATATAGTCGGCAGGGACATCGCCTGCATCGTCCATTACAATACGCATGATTTGTTTCTCCTGAGGTAGATGGGGAGGAAGGGGGGTGAATTGTTAATTGTGAATTGTTAATTGGGTGTAGAGGGGGAGAGCGGTGGGGTCAGGGTCGAGGTCGTCGGCGGCCGTGGGGGGCAATTCGGCCATCTCTTCGCGCAGGGCGAGCAAGGTGCGATGGTACAGCGATTTAATCGCCCCCTCACTGCGCCCCATAATTTCCCCAATTTCGGTGTTTGAAAGCCTGTCTACAAATTTGAGAATGAGCAACTCTTGGCGGTCGGCGGGCAAGCGGTTGAGGGCGGTTAAGAGGACGTGACGGTCTTCGTTCCATTGCGCCACCATTTCGGGGTTTTCGCCGCCGACATGCCAATGGGCAATGTCGTCGAGGGCGATGGTGCGCCGCCGTTGCCTATCGCGGTGCCAATTGGCCACCAAGTTGCGGGCGATGCGGTAGAGCCATGCGGAGAAGGGCACGCCTTGGTCGGTGTAGGTGGCGATGTGCTTCATGGCGCGCATGAAAATTTTGGCGGTCAGGTCTTCGGCCTCGGCCGAATCGCCCATGCGGTAATAGACATAGCTATAAATGCGGTCTACATAACGCTCGTAAAGCTGGCCAAAGGCTTCTTTGTCGTGCTTGGCTTGGGCTACCAATTGCTGTTCGTCAAGTTCATTCATGCGGGTTTATACAGGGTGAAAGGGTTGCCAGCCTGTTCTGCATGGTTAAAACACGCTGGGCAGGGATTGGTTGCTAGGGAGAAGCGGAGCGGGTAGGAGGATGTGCGGATTTGTGGGAAAAGCGTTGGGTAAGGGGATAGAAATGTGGTTACAATTTTCTACGATGGAGCCGAGTATAGCAAATGGCGGCCGAACGCTCCAATGCCTGCCCAACATGAGCATCGTGTAAGCTCTATTAGGGTACGGTGGTTCGGGCAAATATAATAAGGAGTTGGGTATGGGTTGTTTGTCATTTGTCATTGACTGGCATTAACCAACACCCCTTTGTTCATTGCTCATTGCTCATTGTTAATTCCTCCTTCAGCTTTCCCAATGCTTCACCGACGCATGGTTTTTATTCTCGTTGCTTGTCTCAGCCTGACATGGGGGCTGAGCCGTGCTTTGTCGTCGGCCGCACGGCCGATGGCTACCCCTGTGGTGGTGGCGGAATTGGCTCGGCCGACGATGACCCCCACGGCCGTGGAACCCTTGGTTTATTTGCCCACTTACACCCCCTCGGCCGTGCCCACCCGCTACAGCACCCTAACCCCCATTCCGACGTTGACGGCCGTGCCCCTGCCCAGTAGCACCCCTACCCAAACCCCATTCCCCACGCTAACCGCTCTGCCCACCGCCACCGAAACACCCCTGCCCACAGCCACCTCGCCCTTGCCCTTGGCTCTGCCTACCCCCAATGGCGTTATCAGTCGCACCGTGCGCGTGCCCATTCTGATGTACCACTATGTCAGCTCCCCCCCCGAAGATGCCAGCCAAGTCCGCATCAACCTCTCGCTAGAGCCAGACGATTTTCGCGCCCAAATGCAGTATCTCGCTGACTATGGCTACAGTCCAATTGATTTGTATGATGTCAGTTTAGCCATCACCAACAAAACGGAACTGCCCCCCAAACCCGTCATCTTGACCTTTGACGATGGCTATATTGATGCGTATGAGGTGGTGTATCCCATTTTGGAGGAGTTTGGCTTTAAGGGCACGTTTTTTATCATTACCGAATATGTGGATGGGGGGAATCCCAACCACATGAATTGGGCGATGATTGAGGAGATGTCGGCCGCTGGCCACCGCATGGAACCGCACACCAAAACCCACCCCGATTTGTCCACGCTGGGGTGGGATGGGCAGATTTACCAGATTTTGGGGGCGCAAGAGACTTTGGCCGCCCATATTGGCTATGCTCCCCGCTTTTTGTGTTACCCCGCCGGCCGTTACAACGAGGAGACGATTGAAATACTCGAGCAACTCGATTTTTGGGGGGCCGTGACCACGCAAGGGGGAAAATGGCACAATTTTGAGGAACGCTATGAGTGGAAGCGGCTCCGCATTAGTTACACCACCACACTGGGCACATTTGTGGATTTGGTGAAGCCAGCGGATGCGGAAAATTAGGGGATTGCGGATTGCGGAATGGGGATTGCGGAATGAAATATGACTCACTAACCACGATTTTTTAGATTTAGAATGGCTGGGGTATAATTCCAAAATCGTGGTGGAGCATGAATAAAATTCAAGAAATCCAGCAAAATGCACAAATATTTTGTCAGCATAGGCAGTAATATCAATCCACACCAAAATGTTATTGGGGCATTGCACCATTTGTTTGATTTAGCTCCCCAACTACATCTAAGCCGCATTATTGAAACAGAGCCATCGGGGGGTGTCGCGGGCAGTAATTTTCTTAATTTTACAGTTTGCCTTTATTCGCCTGAAAATGAATTCGATCTAAAATCAGAATTTAACCAGATAGAGACAACAATGGGGCGTAATAGAGACGATGTAGACAAAAAGAAGCAAAGCAGAACGATTGATTTAGATATTTTATTTGCCCTAGACCCAGAAGAAACCCGCGTCGAAAAGCATCTCATCCCGCAGGAATCTTATCTCAGCAAAACCCTCCTTGAACTCCTTTATTTTTTGAATATAGAAGTTTCTTTGCCCCCACCTGTTTTACCAGAGGGTATTGAGCTATTTATGCAGACGATTGTCATCGGAAAATCACCCATCACCCTTTCTAAACAGGTAGACACCCATTTAATTTATGTGGGGGAGTAAAAAAGTATGATGTCTCAAACAGAACAATTTGTGAAACCGGCCGTGTTGATTACTGGCGGGGCTGTCCGTTTAGGGCGAGCCATTGCCTTAGATTTAGCACAGCAGGGGTTTGATATTGCCTTGCACTACAACTCATCTGAGACGGCCGCGGCCGAAACGGCCGAGTTAATCAGAAGCTATCAAGTACAATGCGAGCTTTTCCAACACAATTTAGCCCATGTAGAAGGGCTAGAAATGCTAGTCCAAAATGTGAAAAGAAAATTTCCCCATTTAGGCGTTCTCATTAATAGTGCCTCTAGCTACAAACAAACCTCTATCTTAGAGACTTCCCCCGAAATTTTTGATACCCAAATGGCGACGAACCTGCGTGCGCCCTTCTTTTTGACCCAAGCCTTTGCCAAAGTATGCCAAACAGGCAACATTATTAACATTATTGACAACAAAATAGGCTTCAATCAATATCATTATTCAGCCTATTTATTGGCCAAAAAATCTTTGGCTGAATTCACCAAAATGGCTTCTTTAGAGTTAGCGCCTCATATTCGGGTAAATGGCATTTCGCCGGGGGTTGTTCTGCCCGCCGAATCCCGCTCCCCCGAGTATTTAGCATGGCGTGTCCAAGCCATTCCCCTTAAAAAGCAAGGCTCGCCCAGCCATATTACCCAAACCATTTTTTATATTTTGGAAAACAGTTTTGTGACAGGGCAAATTTTTACCATAGATGGCGGGGAATCTATTGCCACCGTTGGCTTAAATACAGGCAATTTCCCTGCGGGAAACCCTAACAAAGAGTGAGTAAATCTATGTCGGCCGTTCCCCCCACTTGGTATGCCCAATACAACCACAAAGGGTTTGCTAAAGATAAATTGCTCCACTATTTAAGCCTGCTCCCTGCATATTTCAAGCACCCAGCTACGTCTGAATTTGCTTTGGCCCAATCTATCCATTGGGGCAATTTGCTGGCCCAAAATTTTACAGGCTACGAGCTAATTATTGGCTCTGGTTATCCTTATTATGTCTTAGATATTCCCCACAAACATATTCCTGAATATGACCGCTTTTTTGGGGAAATGTACGCCAAAGCGCAAAATCTTCAGCATAATTGGGCTTGCCCCGCTTGTGTGCGCGAACACCCGCGCGGCAATTTTGATGAGTATTGCGCCCCTTGCCAATCCCCTTTTAAGGCATTAGATATGTTTTATTCTTTGCCTGATATTGATTTATTACTTGTTTTAGATGATGTTTCTGAACCAGTTTTAGAGGAGATAGAGCAAATTGTTTTTAATATCTCTGGCTTTGAAAAACCAGATACGGATTTAGAAACGGCCGTTAAAAATCTTCAATATACGATGGAAACCATTTTAGAAAATAACCCAGCTGGTTTTCTACGGCCGGATATTTTTGTCCTAACCAAAGCCACCTATATCCAAGCCTACGAACAATTAGCCCAAGGGAATTTGTTAGGAACCAACACCGACCTCATCGCCTTTGCACAATATCTGGGTTCCTTTTGCCACCAACTTAGCGACTGATTTTCTGGTGACGGGGCAACGAGTTTTGCAAACCAAAAATCATGAGCTACAAGCCTATGGCGAGGAGTGCGTGCGAAAATTTGTCGGCCGCTTTTCGACCGAGGAAATTATGGCTAAATTCATGGAACTGTGGGCTACTTATTACCCTAAAAACCACCGCATTATGACCAGTTCCCCCGCTATTTTGGCTGGCATTAGACAAAAATTCGACCAGCTAAAAAATCAGTAGCGCCATTCACAATTCACAATTAACCATTCCCAATTCACAATTTACAACCCCCCATGTCTGTTAACGTCGAAGAAATCATGCAACAAATTCGGGCCGAGATATTGGCCCAGCGGCAAAGCCAATTGGGTGGCGATGCCCCCCAGCCGCGCTTGCGGGGCAATCAATTGGCGCCCGAATTTTATGAGCACCTCTACCAAGCCACCATGCTCTATGACCAGATGCAGGTGACGCTCCATGTGCAAAAATCGGCCGTGCCCATTTTCGGGCCGCTCATCAACCGGCTCCGCACGGCCGTGCATATGCTCGTCATCTTCTATGTGCAACAGCTCGCCGCCAAGCAGATGGCCTTCAGCAAACAAATGCTGGCCGCCCTCAACAGCCTCAGCAACGAGATGGAAGAGCTATTGGAAGAGAAGCAAACTCCCCCCTCTGATTAACCGACAAAACTTATGGGTTTGGTTCATTTGAGTAGGGGTAGGCCTTGTGCCTACCCAAAATCTCCATTAAACCAACATCTAGGGCAACCACAAGGGTTGCCCCTACAACCTACCTCAACTGAGATGAAACACTCCCAAAACTTATTATGCAACCAGTGAAAGTGGTAGTACCCGCAACGTCGGCCAATTTGGGGCCGGGGTTCGACTGTTTAGGGATGGCTTTGGGGCTGTACAACGAGTTTGTGTTCGCCACGGCCGACCCACTCACCCCGCTCACCATCGAAGTCGAGGGCGAAGCGGCCGAACTCGTCCCCCGCGATGCCAGCAATTTGGTCATCCAAGCGGCCGAACGGCTGGCCTTGGCCTTGGGGCGGCCGTTGCCCCCCTGTGGGTGCGCCAAACCAACTACGTGCCCGCCGCCAGCGGGCTGGGGAGCAGTTCCACGGCCGTGGTCGCGGGCTTGCTGGGAGCCAACGCCCTCTTAGAAGGTGGCCTATCCAAAGCCGAAATTTTAGAACTGGCCACCGAAATGGAAGGCCACCCTGATAACGTCGCCCCCGCCCTGTTTGGGGGCTTGGTGCTGGTGCCGATGGGGTCACGGCCGCTCCATATCGAGCAAATCCCCATCAAACCGCTCGAAGTGGTCATCATCCTGCCCGATTTTGAGTTGCTGACCAGCACCGCCCGCGCCGCCCTGCCCACCCACATCTCCCGTGCCGATGCGATTTTTAATTTGGCGCGCACCCCCTTGGTCATTCGCGCCCTCGAATTGGGGGATTATGCCAAGCTGGGGGTGGCCATGCAGGACAAAATCCACCAGCCGTACCGCATCCCGCTCGTGCCGGGCATGGCGGAGGCGTTTACGGCCGCTGGCGAGGCGGGGGCTTCGGCCGTGGCCATTAGCGGGGCGGGGCCGAGCATTATCGCCTTTGCCCCGCAAGGCCATCACGCCATTGGCGCGGCGGCACAGGCCGCTTTCGGCCGTGCGGGGTTGGCCAGCCGGGTATGGGTTTTGCCGCTCGATGTGGGGGGAAGTTTGGTCGTCTAGTAGGGATGCGCACCGACTGAAAGACTGACCGACTGAAAGACTAACTGCTGATGATGCCACAGAGGGGAGCCGTCCACGGCAGGGCTTGGTGGGCGGCGAGGAGAGGGTCTATCACGGCCGTTAACACCTCCGGATAGGGCGTGGTGCGCCGCGTATCCAAATTCGCATGGGAGTTCACCCCCTCGATGGTCGCCGCCAATTGGTCGGTTGTTTCGTTCATCAAAAATTGGATGAAGTGGAGCCGTTTTTGGCTACGGCCGATGAGCCGCGTGTAGACCGCTATCTCTTGCCCGACATGAATTTCGGCCAAGTAGCGCGTGTGCTGCGCCAGCAAAAACACCCCGCCCCGTTCGTTCAACATGTAGCTGGGGGTCATGCCAAACCGATTGAGCATGGTTGTGGCGGAGTCACTGCCCATCGCCAAGTAATACTGGATGTTCATGTGTCCCATGCCATCTAAATAGCTGTAGGGGATGGTCAGGCGGTGGTAGCAGGGGAGTTGGCGGAGGTCGTTGGGGGTCATGGGTTAGTGGTTAGTGGTTAGTGGCTAGTGGTTAGTTAGTAGGGGTAGGCCTTGTGCCTACCCATCAAGTGCCTACCCATCAAGCAGGGCAACCACAAGGGTTGCCCCTACGAAGGGATTTCGTTCGGCGACGAGGGGGAGCGAACGGCCAGCCAGATGAGCGCGGCCGACATGACCGCCAAATAGGCCATCTGCGCCACCGACCAACCCCCCGCAGTCAGGAGCAAATCGGCGCGGAGGGGGGTGAGGAGCAGACGGCCGAAGGCAACCCCGGCCGTGGCCACGGCCAGCCCCCATCCCGCAAACGGTTGCCGGGCATGGAGCCGCCACCACACCCACGCCACCAGCCCCACCCAGAGCATCTCATACAGTTGGATGGGGTGTTGGGCGAAGAGCCAGTTGCTGGCTTGCCCACGGCCGGGGCCAGCCAGCCCATCGGCCAAGGAGTGGATGGCCACCCAACTGAGCAAAGTCGGCACGGCCGCATCCCCCACCTCGGCGGGGGAGAGTTGGGTGGCGCGGAGGGCGAAGAGCAGGGCGACGGCCGCGCCGACCCAGCCCGCCACGGGCAAATACCCCTCGTGCAAGGGCCAAATCAGCCCCAGCCATTGCCCCGCGTAGCTGGCCCAATTTTGGGCCACAAAGGCCAAACGGGCGGTGATGAAGCCGGCCGCGACGGCAATGACGGCCGTCTGATGCACCCGCGCCGCTGGCAAACCCCGCCGCGCCGCAAACCATTCTAACACGCTCAGCCCCCACCAAATGCCCAGCAAATATAAAAACGGTTTCGTCGGAATGGCCACAGGGCCGAGTTGGAGGAAGGGGTACATAATTGTGAATTGGGAATGGTTAATTGTTAATGGTGAATGATAGAAACGCAGTAAGAAACGACAAAAACGCAGTGGGAAACGACAGAAACGCAGTGAGAAACGACAGAAACGCAGTAAGAAATGACAAAAACGCAATAAGAAATGACAGAAACACAGTGAGAAACGACAGAAACGCAGTGAGAAATGATAAAAACGCAGTAGGAAATGATAAAAACGCAGTAGGAAACGATAGACGGCCGCGCAAACTCAAATGACCAATGACCAATGACCAATGACCAATGACCAATGCAAATGACCACCCCAATCTTACCCCCACCGTTTCTTGTGAGCCATTGGGGAATTGGGTACACTCGCCAATAACAAACAACCAGTAACGAATAACGAATAACCAATAACGAATAACCCTATATGCTCATCCTCACCCCTCTCCCCCATATTCCCCACGTGCAGGCAGGGGACGATTTATTGTCGCTGGTGTTAGCGGGGCTGGCCACGGCCGACTTGCGCCTGCAAGCGGGCGATGTGCTGGTGCTGGCGCAGAAAATCGTCTCCAAAGCAGAGGGGCGGCTGGTCAATTTAGAAAGCATCACCCCCAGCGCACGGGCGCAAGCGGTGGCGGCCGAGGTGGACAAAGACCCCCGTTTGGTGGAGCTGATTTTGAGCGAAAGCACGGCCGTCTCCCGCCACGGCAAAGGGGTGTTGGTGGTGCGCCATCGGCTCGGCTTTGTCTCGGCCAATGCGGGCATAGACCGCTCCAATGTGCAACAAGACCCCGCCCAAGAATGGGTGCTGTTGCTCCCCGAAGACCCCGACCAAAGCGCGGCCGATTTGCGTCAACGCCTTTTCGAGGCGACAGGCACAGCCGTGGGCATTGTCATTACCGATAGCCACGGCCGCCCCTTTCGACAAGGCACCGTCGGCGTGGCCATTGGCGTGGCGGGCATCCCCGCCCTGTGGGACAGGCGCGGCGAAACCGATTTGTATGGCTACACCCTCCGCCACACCACCGTGGGCACGGCCGACGAAATCGCCAGCGCGGCCAGCCTGCTCATGGGGCAAGCGGCCGAAGCCACCCCCATCGTCCACCTGCGCGGCCTGTGCCTGCCCCCCCAAAACGGCCGTGCGGCCGATCTAATCCGCCCTGCGGAACAAGATTTATACGCTTAAAGCAAAGGTTGCAAGTTACAAGTTACAGGTGGTGGAGCGACTTGTAACTTGTAACCTGCAACTTGTAACGAGTACCTCCCCATGCCCCCCTCCCACCTCATCCCCCGCCTTGAAAGCGAAGCCAACATTTGGGTCGCCACCATTCGGCCGCAGGGGGGCGATTTGCCCCCACGGCCGCACCTCGTCCCCACTTGGTTTGCGTGGCACGAAGGGCAACTCTACCTTTGCATCCAATCCCAAACCGTTAAGGCGCAAAACTTGCTCGCCAATCCGTTTGTCTCGCTGGCCTTAGAAGATGGCTCCAAGACGGCCATTTGCGAAGGGCAAGCGGCCGTTATCGAAGGCGAGTGGCCAGCGGCCGTGTGCGCCATCTTCCAGCGCAAATACAATTGGGGCATTCCCGATGGCGAATACGATTGGTTGGTCGCCATCACCCCTAAAAAATGGCTGGCATGGTAAAGTGTCAAGGAACGCCAAGTTTTTAATCTGAACAAATGGAATGAGATGGCCTTCTTTCAACGCCAAGTCGCAAAGATGCAAAGACGCAAAGAAACTCCTGAACCCTTTGCGTCTTTGCGCCTTAGCGTCTTTGCGTTAAAAAAACAGATTTGCTCCCCTTATTTACGTGCCAATCCGAAGGGTTTTAGACATGATTGACCCCCAAGTGGTAAGCAAACTGAATGAGACGTATGCACTGGCCAAAGCGGAGTGGCAGGCACGGGAAACGCTCCTGAACGAGTTGGCGGTGTTGGATGAGGCGATTCAGCAAACGGCCGAATCCAAACCGCGCCAATTATTCGAGCAAGAACGGCTCGAAAAGGAAGAAACGCTCTTTTTATATGGCACTGTTGATGAGGAATGCGCCCAACTCTTGCACCAAATGGCCCATCTTTTAATCAACCACTTCCCCCACCAAATGGCCCATGTGGCAGATTGGCCGACCATTCAAGCGAAACATACGGCCGAATTACACGCCATTCAGCAAGCCGCACGCGCTTGCCGCCACGTTTTAAGCGGCTTCGGGCACTCCTCCCTTGCCACCACGGAGCCAGCATTGGTTGATTCGTTTTCGGGGAATATCGGCTTAAATTGGGGGGCACTTTCATTTGATTGGGCTGAATTCGACCAAATCCGCCAACAAATGAGCCAAGCAATAGCCGAAGCCAAAACATTGTGCCAACAAGCGGGGCGGCCGTTTCGTCTCACCCTCAATCTCCAACTCCCTTGGCAAGACCCATCTTACCAAGGCGAACCAGAACCACGGCTCAAAGCGATTAAGGAGCAGTTTGTTCGCAAAGAAGCAGAATTAACGACACGGCAACGTGAATTAGAAGCGCAATTGGCCACAGGGCAACAGGAGTTTGAGCAAACCACGCTCACGCTTTGGGCACAACTTCTGCAAAATGAAAAGAGCAATGAACAATGGCGAAGGACAAATGACAAATGACGAACATCATCATTTTTGGCGCAAGCAGGGGATTGGGAGCAGGTTTGGCCGAAGGCGTGCCGCAGGTTGGGGATACAGTTTGGCTCGTCTCACGCGGCCGACCGCGCCAGTTAGAAGCGGCCGATGGCATCACCCGCCATTGGTTGCAAGTAGACTTGGCGCAAGAGACGGCCGCCGACGAAATCGGCCGTGCCTTGGGCAACACCCCCCTCGACGTGCTCATTTACAACGCGGGCATCTGGGAAAACAGCGCCTTTAGCTCCCGCTACCAGTTCGAGGCGGTCACGGCCGCCGAAAACCAGCGCATCCTCACCGTCAACTTGTTGTCGGCCGTCCACTGCCTCCACGCCCTCGTGCCCAACGTGCGCCAATCTGCCAGCGGCAAAATCATCCTCATCGGCTCCACCTCCGGGCTGGAAAACGTCCGCGCCCCCGAAGTGGCCTACAACGCCTCCAAATTCGGCTTGCGCGGCGTGGCTCACGCCCTGCGCGAAAACCTTCGTGCCGACCATGTGGCCGTCACTTGCCTCAACCCCGGCTCGCTGAACACCAGCACCCCGCTGGCGGCTGGGGCAGAAGCGGCCGGCCGTGCCCAACCCGATTGCATCCCCTTGGCCGATATGGTCGCCATCGTCCGCTGTCTCATCCAGCTCTCCCCCTACACCTGCGTCAAAGAAATGGACATCCCCGCCATGTTGGATGTTCATGTATGAGAAGGAAACGTATTGGTTACTGGTTATTCGTGGTTAGTTGCTGGTTTGTCCGTCCCATTCACAATTAAAACTTCACCATTCACCATTCACAATTATGCACCTCGCCCTGAACGCCTATTTTTGGAACCAGCCCCATACGGGGAGCGGCCAGTACTTGCGCCAACTCGTCTACCATTTCAACCGCTATGTGTCTGATTTGGAGATTACGCTGGTGTGGCCCCACACGGCCGCCACTCCCCCTCGCCGATGTCCCTCCCAGTGTCAAAATCCACCCCGTGGCCATACGGGCGGGGCATGTGGGCAAAGTGTTCTTCGAGCAGGTGCAATTCCCCCGCGCTTGTCGCGCCATCGCGGCCGATGTAGCCCATGTGCCCTACTGGGGCGCACCCTTGCGCTCGGCCATCCCCCTCGTCGTCACCATTCATGATGTGATTCCTCTGCTGGTGCCCGCTTACCAAAACACGGCCGCCAGCCGCCTCTACAACGCCCTCGTCTCCGCCAGCGCACGGGGAGCCACCCACATCATCACCGATTCCCGCGCCAGCCAAGCGGACATTGTGCGCCTGCTGGGCGTGCCCGAAACGCTGGTCAGCCCCATTTATTTGGGCGTGGGCAGTGAATTCACCCCCAACGACAACTTTTTGCTCGATATGGCCATCCGCCAAAAATACAAGTTGCCCGATAGCTATGTGCTGTATTTGGGTGGCTATGCCCTCCACAAAAACATCGCCCAACTGTTGCTGGCCTACACCTATGTCGCCCAAGCGATGGGCGAAGATTACCCGCTGGTGTTGGCGGGAACCAAGCCAGCCGTCTCTCCCCCCCAATTCCCCGATTACGAGGCGTATATCGAAAAGCTGGGTCTCACCAAAATGGTGCGTTGGATTGGCTACGTGGAGGAGGCGGACAAGCCCGTGATTTATCGCTCGGCCGAATGTTTTGTGTTCCCCAGTCGGTATGAGGGGTTTGGCTTCCCGCCGCTGGAGGCAATGGCTTGTAACGTGCCTGTTGTCACCACGGCCGCGCCCGGCATCGAAGAGGTGGTGGGCGATGCGGCGATGGCTGTAGACCCCGACGACGAGCGACAACTGGGCGGCGCCATCATTGCAACCCTGATACAGGAAAATTTAGCGGCCGATTTACGCGCCAAGGGCACCGCCCGCGCCCGCGAATTTACGTGGGAAAAGACAATGGCGGCCACCTTGGCCGTGTATGAACAGGTGGTGGGGGGCAGTGGTTAGTGGTTAGTGGTCTGGTAGGGGAACCCCTACAGGGACTGGGGACAAAAAAAGTGGGGTGCGAGGAATATCCTCGCACCCCACTTTTTACTTCTTACTTCTTACTTCGCGCGACTTATTCAGCCACGGCGACGAAGGAGAAGGTGTTGACCACCCGCCCCACAAGGGCTTGGTAGTCTTCGGCTTCACTGGCAGGGTAGGCGGCCATGACCAGCGCGGCCGTTTCCCCTTGCACGATAATATACACCTCGGCCCGAGCTTGGATGGAACCTTGTTGGGCCTCGAGAATCAACTTGGCGGCGGGGTTGTTGTTCACCGTCACGGCCGTGACATCTTCCACAACCTTGGCCTCATCATCCTCTTCTTGCATCCCCGCCAACATGTCCCCTTTGAACTCGTTCATAATGGCGGTTGGGTCGGTATCCTCAAACAAGAAGGTGGGGAGGGTCATCACTTGGATGAGGCTCCCGCCATCGTATTCGAGGTCTAACTGAACATCGGCCGCCGACTTGAACTCGACCATGCCATCTTCAGAAGTCCCTTGCACCCAAGTGGTGGGGTATTCCAGCGCAAAACCGAACTCTGTATCGGTGTACGCTTGCAGGGGGACGGGGGTGGGTTCGGCCGCGCCGCCACAAGCGACGAGGAACAGGGCGAGCACGGCCAGCAACCCAGCCATACTCCAAACAGATTTCATACGTGCGATCATTTTATCCTCCATGGGAAAATAATTTTGTGCCCCAACGGCCGTGCAAAACCACAGGCATGGGCGACACAAAGACGATAAAGACATGGCAACGCCAATAAGTGTGAATATAACACTAATTAGAAACCATGTATAGCCGTAGTTTACAGGAAAAGTGAAATTTGCACGGCCGTTTGCCCCAAAAAACAAACCTGACAAGCCATTTCGACTTGTCAGGTTTGCTTCCAGCTTTCAGCTTATGGCTTAAGGCTTACGGCTTAAAACCTCTACGGCACAAGGCGGAACAAACCACCACCCAGACCGCTATCACCAGTCGCTACCCAAACTGCGCCTGCATTGTCCACCATTACGGCGCGGAAACTCTCCATGGGCAAGCCCTCCGCCACCGTATAGCGCATAGACCACGCATCTACGCCGTTGTAGTAAAACAGGCCATTGTTATCATCCCCACCAGAGCCGAAGAAGCTATTGGTGCGGAAAGCTGTCACATACACCTCGCCCGAGGGCAACACAGCAATATCGCTGATGGAGCCTGTCACAACGGGGTCTTTGCGAACCGCCCCATCTTGGTAATAGGCCAAGCCAGTGCCCGTGCCCAGCACAATGGCACCATCGGGGTAAAGCGCAAGGGCGGCAATGTATTTGCTGGGCAGTTCGACATACGTCTCATCGAGCAGAACTGTCCATGTTTCGCCCTCCAATTGGAGCAACCCTTCGGTGGTGGCGGCATACATAACCCCATCGGCAAAGAGCAAATCACGGATGTTGCCACTGTCCCACCCTTCGGTTTCGCCCACATTGGTAATGTCTTCGCCTTCAATGATGACATACCCCCCATCGCCGCCGACGTAAACACGGCCGTCGCTGTCCAACTCTATCGCATTATAGGTGATGGGCAAAATGACAGGGTTCTCGGCGTAGCGGTCATATTTGGTCAGCCGTTGGCCATCGAACAGTTGAATGCCCGAGCTGGTGGCAAACCAGAGCGTGCCATCGGCCGCTTCCACCATATCATTGGGGTACACATCGGCCAAAGGTGTCCAAGCCGTCACATCCACATCCGTGCGGAGCAACGTTTCGCCCCAGACCCAGATGGTGCCGTCGCTGGTTTGGTGCAACCCACTGAAGAAGTTATAAGGAGCTTCGCCAGCCAATTGGTAACTCGTCCATGCCGTGCCATCAAAATGCGCCACCCCATTGTCGAGCGCCACATAGGGGTTGCCATCCGCATCCAGCTTTAGGCCAGAGATGCGGCTTTGGGCGGGCAAATTGGGGTCGCTATAGGTGCTGTAGTTATCGAAGCAGTCACCTGTGGCGGGGTCAAAGCGGCAAATGTCCGAGGTGAAACCGAGCCACATATCACCGTTGGGGGCAAATTCGATGTGGCTGGGGCCAAAATAGGAGATGGCGGCACTGTTGTCGCGAGTAAAGGCGACATATTCGCCGTTGCTTTGGCGTTGGAAGAGGCCATCGCTGGCGGCAAACCAGAAGGTGCCATCAGGGGCTTGGGCCACATCGGAGATGCTGTCGTCGGGGGTGTTGGCGTTGGCTTCGCTGTAGACGGTCACTGTGCCATCGGCCGCAATTTGAGAAGCCCCGCGATAATTGGTGGTCGCCCACACATCGGTGCCAATCGGTATCAGCTCCACGGTGGAGAACCACGCCAGCCCATTGTCATCCTCGGTGTAGGAGGTCAGCGTGCCTGTGGCAAGGTCGAGAATCGAGACATCGTCGTGGTCGAGCAAGAGGCGGTTGTTGGCCGCATCACAAGCCATGTCGAAAATACCTGTGTCAATGTCGAAACCAATCGCCGCGCCGCTCTCCCAGCCGTCGGTCGCGTCATCGTACAGAACCAACCCCCGGCGCGTGCCCACAATGAGCCTGTCTACACCGTTGACAGGGCAAACTTCGACGCTGAAGGTGCCAATGTCGGGCAAGCCATCCAGCGGGGTGTATTTACGGCCGCTTCCCGTCGCCATATCATAAGCAACCAACCCACCGGGGCTGACTGTCCAGATTTGGCCATTGTAGATGGCCGCTTCACGGGCAGGGTTGGCATTGCTGAAGATGTAAGCACCAGATGGCCAAACGGTGGTGGTGGCTTCTGGAGCAGGTGCCACGGCCGGGTTGCCCACCACGGCGGCAGGTTCTTCAACCACTTCTGGCTCGGCCGTGGGTTCGGCCACGGCTTCGGTTGTCGGTTCGGCCGTGGGTTCGGCGGCCACGGGCAATTCGCCAATCGAAATACTGTTGACCATCGCTTCGACGACAGGGTTCAGGGCGGCTTGGCTGTCACTGGCCACGGCCGTCAGCAAGATGATGACGCGCTCGCCTTGGACGATGGCATAGAGATTGCCGCCAATCGCCACGCCTGTCTCGGTTGTGCCCGAGTAGTTTTGCACGGCTCCTGTTTGCCCAGCCACGGTGGCGGCCGTTGGTTCACCTGCGGCGACCATGCTCGCCTCGCCTTCTGCTCCTTCGGCAAAGAAGAACGAGCCAAACGTTTTAGCCACGTCCACGGGGTTACTGGCCGAGCCATCCGTAACCATGAAGGACATTTCCTC
Source organism: Candidatus Hadersleviella danica (assembly GCA_016711405.1). Lineage (GTDB taxonomy): Bacteria > Chloroflexota > Anaerolineae > Promineifilales > Promineifilaceae > Hadersleviella > Hadersleviella danica. The sequence continues at coordinate 50,807 of JADJSZ010000026.1, forward strand.
AACCGTAGAAGCCAAGAGCGTGACGACACCACCTTCGGCAATGTCTCCGGGGTCGGCCGCGAGCAACGCCGCATCGGAAGCAAGCAAGATGGAGCCACTGGTATCATCTGCTTCAGCCACCCAGTCGGCGGGGTGGGAGATGGTCAAAGCCAGTGTTTCGCTCTCGAGCTGGACAAAGCCAGCGGTGGGGTCGGGCACGGCCGTGGGGGGCACGGCCGTTGGGACGGCCGTCGGCGCGGTGGTGGCAGGCACGGCCGTTGGCTCCTCATCCCCTCCCCCACACGCCACCAAAAACAACAGAGTTAAGAGGGTCAAAACTTTCCAAATACCTTTAGACATCATGTTCTCCTGTTTGAACTTTCAGCGGTCGGTTTTAGCTATTAGCTATTAGCTATTAGCTTTCAATCACCAGCGACACCTCTTTTACTTCTTCTATTTACTTTTTACTTCTTACAACTCACTCCCCGCGAGTTTCCCCTCACCCTTCTTCTGCCGTTGGATGAAGAAGTAAGCGAGGCCAGCGACAATCACAAAGGCCAAGATGAGACCCCAAATGCTTTGCAATAGGGCGGATAGCAACGTGGCTACGAACCAGAACACAAAGGCCACCCCAAAGGCGATGACACCAATCATGCCACGGCCGAGCCGCCCCAAGATGGGCAACACATCCAAAAAGGTGGTCACAGGGCCAACAATCAGCATCAGCCCCATCCACATGGCGAAAAAGCTACCAATTCGCAAGCCCCACAAACTGGCACGATAGGCCGATTCTATAGCGGCCAAACCATCGGCGCGGCTCCCTTCATGCACTTGGTAGAGGATATTGTCGCCCTTGTGCCAATAGGGCACGATACGGCCGCCTTCCTGCTGGCCAAACACCGTGGCATTGATGCCGCTGGGCACGGCCGTGTACCGAATCCGCACATCCCCCACCTCGGGCGAGTTGAGCGAACCACTCCCCTCAAAGAGGTAATCCCCCGCAATGACCAAGCGCGTATCGTCCACCACATTGGCACTGTTCAGCGCCACTGTTTCGGCCGAGGGGAGCGCCAATTGCTTTAAATCTAGCCCGTAAGCGCCGATTTGGGCGGCCGTGGACAGAAATTCAGCCTGCTCATAAGGCATGGAAGAGGGGTTACTGTGCCCCCGTGGCTCCTTAAAATTATCCGAATCGGCAGGGCTAAAAACCCACTCCTTCTCATAGGTGTATTCAGTTGTCGTTGTCTGGCTACCCCCTGTGTTCGTTTCGGTATTGCTTTTGCTCTCTTCCACCCACGCATACATCTGCACCTCGCGGTTCAGGGCGAGGTAAGCGCCGGGGCGCAAGCCGAGGGGGTCGCCAATGGGTTCGGCCGCTTGCAACACACCCGTAGCGGCCACCATCTGGCCGTCGGTGCTGTTGTCCACGCTGGCCGTGGTGATGGCCACGCTATCGGCCGCGACATCGGCCATATTCGGCCGACCCTCGTTGTACCAAATCAGCCCAAAGCTACAGAAAAACAACCCAAAACCAAACAACACCCCCACCACCGAATTCAACAACCGTTGCCCCCAACTCGTCCGCGTCACTTCAGTTATTTTGGCCATTTCTTGTCTCCTGATTTATTAAGTGGTTAGTGGTTAGTGGTTCTCTAGCCACTAACCACTAATCACTAACCACTGTATTCACTCCCTGTTCCCCACTCCATTCCTCCAAAAAATGGAGCATTTCGCGCACGGTGGCAAAATGGCGCACTTGTTCTGTGTGCGGGTCTAGCAAGGATGCCCGCCACGGCCGTTCTGCGCTGTCGCGCCACAAGCGCAGAAGGAAAGATTGATACGTCAGTCCTTGCTCTAGCCTCATAAACTCTCCTTCGGGGCCTTAGAAACCAATGAGCAGTGGCAAATGGCAACGAATTTCCAATCCCCTTTCGTTTCCTCTTTTTTGAAAATGCGCTTCCTAGGGTGTAGCATTAAGCGCTACATCACCTTAGGACTACAATACCAAACCAAACGCTTTGGAATCGCTCTGAAAAACAGCCATAAGCCGTAAGCTATAAGCCGTAAGCATTCGGCGACAGCTTACAGCTTACGGCTTATGGCCTATAGCTTATGTCCGACATCCTTTCCCTGCGGCTTCTCGGTGGGTTAACCACCACCCTTGGCACATCCTCTCCTCCCCCCCTGCGCTTTCCCTCCACTCGCGCCGAGCTGTTCCTCGCTTATCTCGCCCTCAACCCCAACCCCCATTCCCGCGAAGAACTGGCTGATTTTCTGTGGGACGGCCGCCCCCGCAAGCAAGTCCTCAGCAATTTGCGCTCCCTCCTCGCCCAACTGCCCGATGAAGTTAAGCCTTATGTCTTAGCGGACAGGCAAACCATCGGAATTAACCCCGCCTTGCCCATTTGGGTAGATGCGCTGGCTTTTGCCCAGCAAACGGCCGCGCCCACCACCTCCTCCCAATTGGCCGCCGTCATCGAGCTTTACAGGGGCGATTTTTTAGAAGGCGTGTTCGCCCGCGAGAGCCATGGCCTTGAGGAATGGGCGGCCGTCTGGCGCGAACGATTGCGCCACAACGCCCACCAAGCCCACCTAAAGTTGGCCGAAGAAGGGCTGTATCGGCGGCAATACGAGCTGGGGATTCAACACGGCCGCCTCGCTCTGCAACTCGACCCATTCAACGAAACGGCCGTGCGCCTGCTCCTGCGCCTGTTTGCCCGCGCTGGCCAGCGCAACGCCGCCCTGTTGCACTACCAAAACTTCCGCCACTTGTTGGCCGAAGAGATGGGCATTCCCCCCACGGCCGAAACCATCCGACTCAACGACCGCATTCGGTTGGCGCGGCAACCCATCCCCCACCACCTGCCCAGCCCACCCACCCCCTTCATTGGCCGCGAACCCGAACTCGCCACCCTCGAAACCTTGCTCGACCAGCCCACCACAAGGCTCATCTCCATTGTGGGGCTGGGGGGCAGTGGCAAAACGCGGCTGGCCACCCATGTGGCCGACGGCCGACAGGGGGAATACCTCAATGGCATCCACTTTATTGCCCTTGCGGGGGTGGAAGACCACGCCTATTTGCCCACCAGCTTGGCCACCCAACTCGATGTGCCTTTGCAAAGCAGTGCCCCTGCCCTGCCCCAACTCCTCGCCCACCTGCGCGAGCAGGAAATGCTCCTCATCTTGGACAACTTGGAGCATCTGGCGGCCGAGGGGGCTAGTTTGGTGGCGCAACTGCTCACGGCCGCACCCGATGTCACCCTCCTCGTCACCTCCCGCGAGCCACTGGGCTTGCCCGAAGAGCAAATTGTGCCCCTTGCGGGCTTGCCGCTGGCCGACACGGCCGACCCCGCCGGGCGGCTGTTTGCGCAGTGCGCCCAGCGGAGCCAAGCTGGTTTTGTGTACCAAGGAGAAGTGGCCACGGCCGTGCAACAAATCTGCCACGCCGTCGAAGGGTTGCCGCTGGCCATCGAGCTGGCCGCCGCCTTGTTGCCCCAACAGCCCATCCAGCGCATCGCGGCCGAAATCCAACACACCCTCGCCAATCTCACCAGCCGCTGGCGCGATATACCCACCCGTCACCGCAGTCTAACGGCCACCTTCGATTATTCGTGGAACCTGCTCACGGCCGAGGAACAAGCCGCTTTGGCGGGGCTGGCTCTCTTCCGCCAGCCATTTGAGACGGCCGCCGCCGCCAAAATTGCCCATGCCACCCCCGCCCTGCTCGGCCAACTCGCCCGCAAATCGCTGGTGCAACCACAGGGCGAAGGCAGGTCCGAGTTGCTGGCCATGGTGCGCCAGTTTGCCTACGACAAATTAGAAGAGCGTGGGGAATTGGCGGCCGTGGCGGCCAACCACGGCCGTTATCATCTCCACTTTTTAGCCACCCAAGAACCGCTCCTCAACGGAGCCGATTTGCCCGCCGCCCTGCAAGCCATCGCCCCCAGATTGCAAGAGTTTCGCGCCGCATGGCAGTGGGGGGTGCAACAAGAGGCGTGGCCCTTGCTCGAAGGCGCCATCGAGAGTTTGGCACTCTTCTTCGAGGCCAAAGGGTGGACATTTGACGGCCTGACATGGTTCAGCGAGACAGTGGCCGCCCTGCCCGCCAGCGCACCGGGGGTGTTGCGCGGCCGTTTGCTCAGTTGGCTGGGCTATTGCCAAGAGCGCACAGGGCAATTGGCCGAAGCCCAAGCCACCTTGTTGGAGAGCCTGACCTTGCTCGAAACATATCCCCGCTGGGCAGGCTTCGTCCACAAACACCTCGGCACCGTCGCCTATAGCCAAGGTCTCTATGAACAAGCGGAAGGGTATTACCACACCGCCATCGCCCTCTACGAAGAAATAGGGTTTAGCCCCGGACTTTCTATTTGTTTAACCAGTTTCGCTTTTGTGCGGCTCGATATGGGGGCCGTGGCCGAAAGTGAGGCGCTGGCCCAACGGGGCTTGGCCTTGGCCGAGGAGATGGGCAACCAGCGCGAAATGGCCATTGCCCTTGCCGTTTTGGGGCGTTTGGCCGAGCGCGAAGGGGATTACGGCCGTGCCCAAACCATCTACCGCGACAATCTCGCTCTGTGTGAACGATTGGGGGATGTGGCGGGACTGGCTTATGGGCATCATCGGCTGGGCAACTTGGTACGCCAACTGGGGCAATTGGCCGAGGCCAAAAGCCATTATGAGGCGGGTTTGGAGCAAGCGGAGCGGCTTCACGACCCGTGGTGGCGGGCACTTTTTGCGGTGCGGCTGGGCAATTTGGCGCAAGAGCAGTTGGCGTATGGCGAAGCCCAGCGGCTGTACCACGAGGCGCGTCATTTGTGTGAACAGATGGGGGATAGACGGGGCATGGCCATTACGGAGCTTCATTTGGGAACCACGGCCGCCGCTCTCGGCCATGAGTCGGCCGCATTTGCCCACCTGATGGCCAGCCTAGAAACAGCTTCGGCCATCCAATTCATGCCCACTGCCCTCGAGGCGTTGCTCCGCTTGGCGCAACGGGAGCAGGAGCAGTGGCCTGAATGGCTCCTTGCGCGGGCTGTTGCCTTTGTGCGCCAGCACCCCGCCACCGATGTGGCATGGGAACTGGCGCTGGCCGCGCTGGTGGAGCGCATTCCCCCTGTGGCGTGGCAAACGGCCGTGGCCGCCTATCACCCCGAGCAGTTGGCGGAGTTGGTCGCGGCCGTGCGGCCGTAGGTGGGGTTGTCATGTAGGGGTGCATGCAATACGGCTCGACACATCTCTTTTTGGGATACGATAGCACCTAAACAGGTGCTATTTTTATTTAGGCCATTCCCCAAATTTAACTATCTTGCTGGGGAAAGAGTTTTAGACACGAATTTTCTCGAATCGATTTCGTGAAATTCGAAAAATTAGTGAAATTCGTGTCTCGTTTTAACCTGTTTGGATAATTATTTTTCGGCAACGGCCTTAATACCACCGAGTACCCCGTTTTGGCACACAAAAGCACCTGCCCCAGCAGAACATGGATAGCACTTCCATGACCAATTACCCGCTAACCCCCTCTTTTTCAGGTTAGACTGAAGCATGTGATGACTTCGGATTGACAACCAAACAAACTGAGCAAAACATCGAAAAATTAAGGTCGTGGTTTTCACCATAAACGGGGTAATCGAGAAGAGGGGCATGGCCTAAGTAGCCACAGTAGACATACAAAAAAATTAGAAAAGCTTTTTATGAAAATGTTTGAAGAACATCTGCTTTCTGCTTCAATTTACGGTGGGGAAAAAAGGGCGGCCGAGGTGCTGGCTTGTTTACGGCCGTATTACCCCCCCCTGCACTGCGAACTCCATTACAAAACCGCGTTGGAATTATTGGTGGCCACCATTTTGCTATCCCAAAACACGGCCGAGCAAGTCAATGCCCTCACCCCCGCTCTTTTTGCGGCTTATGGGGATACGGCCGCATATTTGCAAGCACGGCGGCAAGATTTGGCGCGGCGAGTCTACCCCCTCGCCTTTTTCCGCCACAAAGCACGCTACATCCAAGAAAGTTGCCGCATTTTAGAAGAGCATTATGAGGGCGAATTGCCCCGCAATGGATATGACCTGACCCAACTACCGGGATTATCACGCAAGGGAGCCAACCTGATTATGGGGGAGTTATTCAACGAGCCAATTGGCATTGCGGTGGAGATTCACACCCAACGGGTGGCCAATCGGCTGGGGTGGAGCGACGGCCGAAATGTGGTCAAAGTCGAAAACGACCTCCTCCAAACCATCCCCCCCAATCTGTGGCTGGAAACGGGTTATTTGTTGCAACGCCACGGCCGCGCACAGTGCCATACCCATGCCCCCGCCTGTGCCACCTGTCCCCTCAACCACCTCTGCCCCTCGCGTGAGTGAGGCGAGCATTGGGGACTGGGGAGGGACGATGATAGCCTCTAATCCCACTAACCACTAACCACTCGCCACTAATCACTTCTGACTCTCCACCGTGCCGTGTGAATGGGGCATAGGGGGAACTGGCTCGTCGCTCCATGTGAGCGCAGACAGCAATTCGGCCGTGGCGGAAGGGATTTGGGCGGCCGTGCGGGCGTGTATCGTGGCGATGGGTTGCCCTTCCTCGATCTTATCCCCAATTTTGAGCGGCAAATGGAACCCGACGGCGTAATCAATCGGGTCGCCCTTCTTGGCCCGCCCCGCGCCAAGGTTCATGGCGGCAATGCCCACCCCATCTGTTTCGATGGCGGACACATAGCCCGTGCGGGGGGCGGCAACGGCCGCCACATGCGGCGCACGGGGGAGCAAATCGGGGTCATCCACCTGCGCCACATCCCCCCCTTGCGCGGCGACCATCGCCCGAAACTTGGCAAGGGCACGGCCGCTGTCCCGCGCTTCGGCGAGACGGCCGTGCGCCTCCTCCAGCGAATCCACGGCCTCAGCCAGCAGGAGCATGTGCGCCCCCACCTCCACACAATGCGCCCAAAAATCGGGCGGCGGCGTGCCGTCGGGGTGCAGGGTTTCGATGGCCTCGCGCACCTCCAGCGCATTGCCGATGGCGTAGCCGAGCGGCTGGTTCATATCGGAGAGCAAGGCCACTGTTTGCCGCCCCGCATCGTGGCCAATATCCACCATGCGCTGGGCGAGTTCCCGCGCCTCGGCTACCGTTTTCATAAACGCCCCACTGCCCACTTTCACATCCAGCACGATGGCATCTGCCCCCGAAGCGAGCTTTTTGGACATGATGGAGGCGGCAATGAGCGGGATGCTGGAAACGGTGGCAGTCACATCGCGCAGGGCGTAGAGCTTGCCGTCGGCCGGGGCGAGCGCGGCCGTTTGCCCCGCCAACACAAGCCCAATCTCGCGCACTTGCCGCTTAAACTGCGCCAAATCCATGTCGAACCGCCAGCCCGTGATGGCTTCCATCTTGTCGAGTGTGCCGCCCGTAAAGCCGAGGCCACGGCCGCTCATCTTGGCCACGGGAATGCCGCACGCGGCGACGAGGGGTTGCACCACCAGCGTGGTTTTATCGCCCACGCCGCCGCTGGAATGTTTGTCTATGGCGAAGGGGATGGTGTCGTGCAAATCCAACTGCTCGCCCGAGGCGGCCATGGCCAGCGTTAAATCCACTGTTTCGCGCCGGCTCATGCCTTGCAGGTAGATGGCCATGCAGAGGGCGGAGGCTTGGTAGTCGGGGATTTGCTCGGCCGTGTACGCCTCGATAAACCAGCGGATTTCGGCCGTGGTCAGTTCGCGGCCGTCTCGTTTGTGGGCAATAATGTCGAGAATTTTCATGGGATGGGGGGATTGCGGAATGGGGAATGCGGATTGCTGGGACAGGAGATGCTGGAAATATCAGGCGTTTATTTAACACAAAGCCATGAAAAGGAGCAAAGACGAAGTTCGGGAGAGCTGAGCAAGTTAATTGCATCTAAGCGACTTTGCTTCAATTCAATTACACTCAGAACTCCTACCCTCGGCCATGAGGCCGATTGAGAGCCGCTTGCACCCGGTCTTCCACGCTTTTAATCTCGCGGGGGAGCTTTTGCAGGGCGGCTTGTGCTTCCACAATGCTAAAGCCAAGGGCAGTTAGGAAATCTATCACTTCGGCATCGGTGTCGGCGATAAGGGGCACGGCCGCCGCCCCGCCTGCCCCGCTGAAATCGAGCTTGTCGCGCAGGTGGAACATGACCCGCTCGGCCGTCTTTTTGCCAATGCCCGGCACGCGCTGGAGCACGGCCGTCTCCTCTCGCAAAATGGCACTCTTCAGCAATTCGGGGCTGAGCGTGGAGAGAATGGCCAAGGCGACTTTGGGGCCAACCCCGTTCACCCCCAGCAACACCTCAAAGAGGGTTAGCTCGTCCTCTTGCTCAAAGCCATAGAGGGCCATGTTATCCTCCCGCACCAAAAAGTGGGTGTGCAGGTGAATGGGTCGGCCGAGGTTGACATCCTCCAACACCATGCGCGGCACGTAGACGCGCAACCCCACCCCGCCAACGTTGATAATGACAAAATCGGAGCCTGTTTTGAGAAGTGTGCCGCTGATATTGGTAATCATAGTGGTTAGTGGTTAGTGGCTAGTGGTTAGTTCCGCAATCCGCATTCCCCATTCCGCAATCCCGCTACGCGACCAACGCCTCATAGCGCATGTATTGGGCATGGGTAATGGCAATGGCGAGGCCGTCGGCCGCGTCGTCGGGGCGGGGGGTCTCTTCGAGGTTGAGGAGTTGGCGAACCATCATTTGCATTTGGGGCTTGTCGGCGTTGCCATAGCCCGTGATGGCTTCTTTGATTTTCATGGGGGGGTATTCGGCGATGGGCAGGTGGGCGTGGGCAAGGGCGAGGAGCAACACGCCCCGCGCTTGGCCAACGGTAAGGGCGGTGGTGACGTTTTTGCCGAAGAAGAGCTGTTCGATGGCGGCCGTGTCCGGCCGATATTCCTGCACAATTTTGCACAACTCGTCGTAAATCCACACCAAACGATGGGGCATCTCCCAATTGGCTGGGGTGGTGATGACACCATACGTAACGACGCGCAACTCGCCCTCGTCGCTGTCTATCACGCCATAACCTGTCGTCGCTGTACCGGGGTCAATGCCTAAAATACGCATAGGGGGGATTTTACCATATCGGGGTGAGTTATTGGGTTACTGGTTACTGGTTATTCGTTATTGGGTTATTCGTTAGGACCCGAGGCGTTTGCACCCACCAACCCAACTAACGAATAACCAATAACGAATAACTCCCCTACCGCCACGGGGTATCTGGAATGGTGGCGGGTTGGGCGTAGGGGCCGTTGGCTAAATCGTCGAAGTAGCCCAAGCGGTATAAATCGCCGTAGGAGAAGAGGGCGTGGCCGGCCGTGCCAAATTCGCGGGCCGAGTTAATCCGCGCTTCGATTTGGGCAAAGTCGCTGTAGCCCGTGCCAATGCCGGGGATGACCCAACGGCCGCTGGATTCACCCATAAAATCTTGCACGAGTGTGCGCCACTTTTCCAGCGTCCAAAACGTATCCGTATCGAAATTGCTGGGGTAAATCATGGGCATGATGGCATCTATGTAGCCACCTGCTTGCCACGCTTTAGAATCTTGGTAATAGCTGTGGTAGCCTTGCGTGGCTCCCCAACCCCACTTGTCTATGTGGATGGGCCAGACAGCGGCCGAAAACAGCATGTCGGGGTGTTGGGCAATCACATCATCATAAAAACGGCGCACCGTGCCATTGACCTGTTGCCGTTGCCAATCGGCATAGCCCGCCCCAAAACAGCTACCACCCCAATAAAACATGCTCACGGGGTCGCAGGAGGCGTTGGAGCCGCCATAGCGGATGTGGTCGAGGTGCAGGCCGTCCAAATCGTAGCGGCTGGCCAAATCGTTGGCCACAGCCATCAGGTGGTCATCCACAAAAATAGAGGCGGGGCTGGTGCGAAGATAGCTACTACATTGCGTGCCCGTCTGCCCCGCCCATTGCACGCCGTTGAGATGGCCGTTGGTTTGGCCGTGGTAATCGCGCACTTTGTAGTACAAATGTTGGGGCGAGGCGGCCGCTGACGGGGTTGTGCCGCAATCCCACAGGGGGTATACATTGACATACGCATGAACCTGAATCCCATTTGCGTGCGCCCGTTCAATAAGCCGTTGCAGAGGATCCCAATACGGGTCGGGCGCTTGGCCGAGGGTTCCGCCCGAAATGCGCTGTGCCCACGGCTCGAGGCCGGGGGTGTAATAGGCATCGGCCGTGCCCCGCACCTGAAAGAAGATGACGTTAAAGCCCGCGTAGGCGGCATTGTCCACCATCTCATCTATTTTGGCGGGGCTGGCGGGTTGGTTAAACACCGTCCAGTCGAAGCGGGTAATCCACAAGCCGCGCATCTCCACCATCGCCCCGGACGGGGTGGCCGTAGGCGTGGGGGTGGGCGATGGCGTGGGCGAAGGAGTAAAAGTAGGTGTGGGCAGGGCGCGTTCGATGTAGGGCAGGTAAGAGGCGCTGGTGGGGTTGATTTGGCTGGCCACAGGGCTGGTTTGCACCCACACGGCCGCCCCAAACAGCAAAAACCAAGGCAATGCAAGGAGGAAAAATGATTTTTTCATAGGACGGGAGGACTGAGGACAAGGGACAACGGACTAATGACCAATGACCAATGACAAATGACATTTTATCATAGCTACACCCACCGTTTCCCCATCATTCACAATTCCCGGGGGGGGTGTTTTTTGGGGGGGGGTTTTTTGGTTTTTACCCCCAAGGGGGGCGGGGGGGCACTATTCTCTGTCGGTTTTTTGTTGTTTTTGGGGGGTTGTTTTGTCCCCCCCCGGGGGGGGACCCCACCCATTCACAATTCACAATTCACAATTCCCAAGCTATACTTTCCCGCCATGACCTACATTGACATTTCCCGCACCTTATCCCCCGCCACGGCCGTTTGGACGGGCGACTCCCCCTTTGTGTTGCAACAAAAACTGCGCTTGGCCGATGGCGACACGGTCAACCTGACCACCATTCATGTCAGCGCCCACATGGGCACGCATGTGGATGCCCCCAGCCATTTTGCCATTGATGGGCACACGATGGAATCGGCTCCGCTGGAGGTCTATTGGGGGCCAGCCCAAGTCGTCACCGTGGCCAAAGAGGTGGGGCCGTTGTTTCCCGCCGATTTTGCCAATGTAGAACTCGGCCGTGCCCCCCGCCTGCTGGTCAACTCCCGCCACGCCGAACGCGACCACGGCCACTTTTACCCCGATTTCGTCCACCCCAGCCCCGAACTGGCCGATTTTCTCGGCCAACACGGCATCATCTTGTACGGCGCCGATGCCCCCTCGATGGACGATTCCCAGAGCCAAACCCTGCCCGGCCACCACGCCATGCTCCGCAACAACATCTACATCATGGAAGGGCTAGATTTGCGCCTCGCCCCCGATGGCCTCTACGAACTCTCCGCCTTCCCCCTCAAAATCGCCACTGGGGATGGGAGTCCAGTGCGGGCCGTGCTGAGAACGTTGTAAGTAGCGAATAGTAAATAGTGAGTAGTGCCGTCACTATTCACTACTTACTCACTAATCACTAGCCACTAACCACTATCCTCCCTCATGGCCAACCTCGACGCTTCCTCCGCTTACGCCCTCGATGCCAAAGATGATTTGGCACATTTTCGGGATAAATTCGTCTCACGTGACCCCGAATTGATTTATTTGGATGGCAACTCACTCGGCCGTTTGCCCCGCGCCACCATGACCCGCCTGCAAGATTTGGTGGAAAAAGAGTGGGGCGACCGGCTCATTCGGGGGTGGAACGAGGGCTGGTTTGAGATGGCGCAAAAGGTGGGCGACAAAATCGGCCAACTGATTGGCGCCCAGCCGGGCGAGGTCATTGTGGGGGATTCCACCTCGGTGAACCTGTACAAACTGGCTTTGGCGGCCGTGCTCGCCCGCCCCAACCGCCCCCAAATCATCACCGACGACCTCAACTTCCCTTCCGATGTGTACATTTTGCAGGGGATTGCCCAGCAAGCCCCCGGCCGCACGGTGCGGGTGGTGCATTCGGCCGACCAAATCCACGGCCCTGTGGCCGACATATCGGCCGCGCTCAACGAGCGCACCGCCCTACTCAGCCTCTCCCACACCGTCTTTAAGAGCGGCTACACCTATGATTTAGCGGCCGTGTCGGCCGCCGCCCGCGATGCGGGAGCCTTAACCCTGTGGGATTTCAGCCACTCCGTCGGCTCCGTGCCCATCAACGTGACCGAGGCCAAAGTGGATATGGCCGTTGGTTGCACTTATAAATATCTGAATGGCGGCCCCGGTGCGCCCGCCTTTTTGTATGTGCGCCGCAGTTTGCAGGAGCAGTTGCGCAACCCCATTGCGGGCTGGTTTGGGCAACAAAACATGTTCGATTTTGGGCTAGACTACCAGCCCACGGCCGGGATTCGCCGTTTTATGGTGGGCACACCGCCCATTTTGGGATTAGCGGCCGTGGATGTCGGGGTCAACATTGTTCTGGAGGCGGGCATGGCCAAATTGCGCCAAAAGTCCGTCCAACAAACGGAATATCTGATTGCTCTCTACCACGAATTTCTGGCTCCGCTCGGCTTTCGGCTCAACTCCCCCACTGAAGGGGCACGGCGCGGTTCCCATATCTCGATTGGGCACGATGAGGGGTGGCGCATCAACCAAGCCTTCATCCACGATACCCACGTCTTGCCCGATTTTCGCGCCCCCGATAATTTGCGGTTGGGCATTGCCCCGCTCTACACCACGTTTGTGGATTTGCACACGGCCGTCATGCGCCTGCGCAACCTCGTGGCCAACAAGGTGTATGAGAAGTATGATGTGGAGAGAACGGCCGTGACGTAAGCCTCTTAATCGAGCAAAATTAGCTAGAAACGAAATGGGAAAAGCAAAAGACGAGGAGGTATAAAATGTTAGCAGATACTTATGCTGTTGATAAAATCCTGCGTGAAGCGAAACAACTTTCGCCAGAATATCGTTTGCGCCTTGTCCAAAAGATCATCCAAACCCTTGTTCCACCTTTGCCCATCTCACCTTCTCAACCCCTCCATTTTGGCGAATTTGGTGGGGATGAATTAAAGATGTCTACATGGGAGGATTTTGCCATAGCTGAATGGCATCCGAGTGAGGAGGAGTTAAATGGCGCATAAATATCTGCTGGATACCCATGCGTTAATCTGGTTTCTAGAAGGCAATAGCCGTTTGGGGCAAAATGCCAAAAATATCTTGATGAATCGTGAGAGTCAATTCGTTCTCCCGCTCATTGCCTTAGCAGAAGCGACTATCATCATCGAAAGAGGTCGAACAACCATTCCTGATGCGAATCAATTTGTGACGCGCATTTATGCCGATTCACGTATCGAAATTTTTCCCCTTACCTTGGATGTATTCAAACGAAGCATGACCTCAGAAGGATTAAAAATCCCTGAATTACACGACAGGTTCATTGTTAGCACAGGGCTTTACCTTCAAGATTTGGGTGAAACGATTGAAATGGTCACAAAAGACGCAGAGATTTTAGCCTCCAATGTATTACCCATTATTTGGTAATTTGCCCAAAGGTCTAACTTTCACATGAACGAATTTGTCGAACAAAAAGTGGCCCTGACATGGACAGAACCCAAAGCCACCTACGATGTCGTCATTGTGGGCGGTGGGGGGCACGGGCTGGCCACGGCCTATTATTTGGCCACCCGCCACGGGATTACCAATGTGGCCGTCTTGGAGCGCAAATACATCGGTTCGGGCAATTCGGGGCGCAACACCACCGTCATTCGCGCCAACTACGGCATTCCCGAGGCGGTGCGCTTTTACCAGCGCAGTGTGGAGCTTTACGCCACGTTAGAGCAGGAAACCGACCGCTGGATCATGCACAAGGAAAAGGGGTTGCTGTGGCTGGCGCACACCGAAGCGGCCGTGCGCGCCGAACGCGCCCGTGCTGAAATCAACACCAAGTTTGGGGCACGGACAGAATACGTCGGCCGCAAAGAAATCGCCGAAATTTGCCCGCAATTGGATTTGGACGGGGCGGGTGTGTGGCCCATTTTGGGCGGCTCCTACCACCCTGCGGGAGCCACCGCACGGCACGACCGCGTGGTGTGGGCCTTGGCCGAAGGGGCGATGAAGCGCGGGGTGCATGTTCACCAAAACACGGCCGTGACAGGTCTGGTTAAAGAAAACGGCCGTGTGGTGGGCGTGGAAACGACGCAGGGGCGGATTGGGGCGGGGGTGGTGGTCTCGGCCGTGGGGGGGCATGTCACCAGTTTGGGCAACATGGCTGGCTTGCGCCTGCCCATCCGCACCCACCCCTTGCAAGCGTATGTCACCAACCATTACGAGATGAACTTTGACGCGATTGTCGCCTCCACCTCGCTCCTCTTCTACGCTTCCCAAACGGCGCGGGGCGAAATGCTCATTGGGGCAGAGATTGACCCACAACCGAGCTACTCCTACGCTTCGGGCGACCACTTTTTGCAGAGTTGCTCCTTCCGCGCCATGACCTTGCTCCCCTTCCTGCGCAATTTGCGCGTTTTGCGCCAATGGACGGGCGTGTGCGATATGAGTCCCGACTATTCGCCCATCATGGGTAAAACCGAGGTGGATGGGTTTCTCATCACGACAGGATGGGGGACGTGGGGCTTTAAGGCGATTCCCGCAGGGGGGGAGCAGATGGCGCAGTTGATTGCGACAGGCGAAACCCCCGAACTCATTGCCCCGTTCAGCCTCGGCCGTTTCGCGGCCGACCGCACCCTCGCCGACCGTGGCTCGGCGGGCACGCATTAGAGGAAAGTGTATTGGTCTATTTGTTAGTGGTATATTTATCACCTCATATACCAATAAACCAATAAACAAATACACCAGTTATGTCCCTCCACCTCTCCTGCCCCCACTGCGGCCGACGGCCGTTGCAAGAGTTTGTCTACGGCGAGATTCCCGTCGTCCCAGACTACATCACCGACCCTGATGCGCGGGATTTAGACCGCGCTTTTATGCGCGCCAACCCCGAGGGGGAGAACCTCGAACGCTGGTTCCACACCTACGGTTGCCGCCGCTGGATCACCGTGCGGCGCGATACACGCACCGACGAGGTGTTAGAGTCCTATGGATAAAATTGTCCAAAGCCTTGCCAAGGCGCTCCTCCTCGATGGCCCACTGGCATGGGCTTTATTTGAGGTGGATTTGGAGGAACAGATAGGCGATTATCTGGAATCCAAACAAGAAGATGGTGACCATTATTTGTTTGCCATAACCGAACACATGGGGGATGTGGCCATGATTCTGATAGACCATGCCGACTATGTGCATGTCAACGAAAATGCGCGCACCCAACTGCAACAGTTGTGGCCCGACACCTACACCGAGAACATGCGCCTGCTCATCCCCCAAATCGCCACCCAATTGGCCGAGGGGTATCTGTTTCATGCGGGGGTTAAAGTGGCGGAGTAGAAGAGAGAAGAGGAAAGAGAGAAGAGGAAAAATTCCCTCTTCCCCTCTTCTCTCCTCTCCTCTCTCTCTTCTCTATCTCCCTTCATAGCCCGTCATTTCCACATACCCTGTCGCCGTGACGGGCTGGCCATTGAGGGTTCCTGTGAAGCGCACCGCCCCTTCCCAATAGGTGGTCGAAACATTTAGTTCTTGATTGGCCATCAACGGCCGCCCCTCCAATTCCAACCCCAAACGAGGCACGCGAATAAGCCATTCGGCCGGGTAAGTCGCGCCCGAAACGGGGCTTGTCCACGTCTCCCCCACCTCAATTTGCATCTCATCCGCCTCAAGGTGGATCACTTCGTTGTCGGCCGTGACCCAACTGCCGCCCGATTGCGCCTGAATGGAGCCATCTGCCCGCCGAATTTGGAACAGCATGAGCGCGTTCTGGTCGTCATTGTCCAGTTGGAGCGAGAACCAATCCCAACCCACCGCCCCCTCTTCCAACGCACTGGTGCTGTATTCGTGGTCTTTCCAGCTATGCCCCGCCACGGCGTAGCTTTGGCCGTCCACCGTAATGGTGCCCACGCTGGTTTGGTTGATTTGCGAATAGTAATAGGAAGCGTTGCCGGGAGCAGTGCCCTTTTGGCTCAGGCCGTTGCGGCCGTGCAAGATGGGCGGCCGTGTTTGGCTCAACACCAAGTCCAAGGCCACCCCCGTTTGCTCCGCTTGCAGGTGAATGGAGCCATCCGCCTGTTCGGCCACACCCCAATCTTCAATCCAAACGGCGTAAGGTTCGGCCGTGGCCCCTGCCAACCCCGCCGCCCCTCGGCTGAACCGCTCGAAGGCGTAAAACTGGTCGGCCGCCACATCGCTCAGGGCAAAGTGGGCGAAATAAAGCTGGTTGGTGCGCCATGTGGAGGCAGAGGCCGCTGTCTCGGGGCTGGGTGGGGCAAGGGCACGGCGAAAGATGGTGAACTGGTAGCCAAATTCGCGGCCGTCGGCCGTGGCCAAATTGCCCGTGTAGTACCACCACTCGGTTTGGTATTCATCGTGGGAGCCAAAATCGCGGGGGAAGGTGAGCGGTGTTGGCTCAAGAGCTTGGGCAAAGCCCTCGGCCGTTTCTTCGATGAGGTAGCTGGTGAGGGAGGTGTTGGCGGCAAGGGTTGCGGGTGGGGTTGGCCAAAGCCAAAACCACGCGGCAACGGCCGTAGCCAGAAGCAAGAGGAAGGGAAGAAGGATTTTTGTTTTAGACATCTACTCGTTTGCCAAACGCAAGGCTTCTCGGTAAACCGCCTCGCTGAGATAAAAGCCCGCTTGCTCGCGCAACGCATCCAACTGAGGGTGGATGCGGGGCAATAAGCCAATTGTTTTGGCCCGTACCAACAATCCCACAACACCCATCACTCGCAGATTGAGGTATTGGGCGGCATAACGGGCGGTTTGCTCGTCGAGCAAAACCAAATCTGCTTTTAGTTGGATGGCCAAGGCGAGGGCTTCCGCTTCCCCCCAATCTAAATCAAGGCGCAAAACATCCACAACGGTTTGGTTGTGGATGGGGTGAGTGGTTATCCATGTTGCCGAAGCAACTTCGGCCGACCCCGGCCATGATTTTCCACCCGCCGCAAGCTCATGCACCACGGCCGTTGGCACATGGAGGTGGCCAAATAAATCGTGTAACAGCGCAAATTGACCAATCGCCGCCAAATTGGTGAGGGGGGAGGTGTTGCTGACCACAATCATAAATTATCCAACTCCGCCCATGTCTCCATATCGGCCGCTAAATCTTCCACCTCATAGTGGGGCGCAATGTGGCGCGAAGCCAGCAATTGGCGAAACTCCCACAAAGACAAGCTGGCCAACTCGCGGGCGTGGCCGATGCCCAAACGGCGCGTTTGGTAAAGGTGGACGGCTAACTCCACCTTCAATTCATCGGTGGTAATGCGGGCGGTATTGATTAAACGGCGGGGCAGTTCTAGGGTGACCATTGCATCCATCAGCAATTCTCCTCGGCTCTTTGCCCGATTATATACTCACAACGGCCATAAACTGTTATTTGACACTGGTTTATAAGTCTATTGGTTTAGTGGTGTATTAAAATACCTCAATACACCACTAAACCAATAAACAAAAAGCCAGATTATGATTGTAAAAAGTGTCACTTACGCCCTTACTCGCTTCGCACGGCCGTGGCGATGACCATTTGGCCGAGGCGGAACGAGGGATAAATAGCGGCGAGGAGCGCGGCCGTTAGTGCCACCGCAAACGCCTGCAAAAAATAGCTCGGTTGCAAATACATCTGCAATGTCCAGCCAAACGAGCGCACATTGATGACATAGATAAGCACCCACGCCAACGCATAGCCCGTGGGCATGGCCAACACCCCCGCCACACCCCCCATCAAACCCGTTTCCAGCAAAGTGAGCCGCCACAACTGGCCAATGGTCATGCCCGTGGCGCGTAACATACCCAACTCGCGGGAACGCTCGAGCTGGAGGCTCATCAGCGCACTGAGCACGCCGATGAAGGCGACGATGGTGGCCAGCAGGCGCAGAGCGGCCGTGATGGCAAACGTTCTATCAAAAATTTCTAGCGAATTTTGGCGCAACGATTGATTGGAGCGGACGATTAAATCTTGCCGCCCCGCAAATTGCGCCTGCATGGCCGCCACGGTCGCCTCCACATCCACCCCCTCGGCCATGTACAAAGCCACCGTCGAGGTCGCCTCATCCCCCCAGCCCGCCACATACGCCTCGCGCCCCATCCAAATCGTGCCTTGGTCGGAGGCGTAATCGTAAAAGACGGCCAGCACGGGGAAGGTTTGCTCCCCAGCATTGGTCAGCAGGGTGAGTGGGGCGGGCGGGATGCCCAAGTTTTCTTTGATGAGCAACGGCTCGGAGATGATAATGCCTTCGCCGCGCAAAACCTGTGCCCACACATCCCCCTCGGGGGCGGATGTCCACACTGTCGGCCGTTGCCCTTCCGTCATATCGCCGCTAACCGCCACCAGACCCACCTCACGGCCGAAGGCGGGCACTTGCACGCGCACGGTGCGGGCGGTGGAGGAGCTGGCGATGCCCGGCCACGCCAATAATTCGGCCACCACCTCATCTTGCAACGCCCCATCTACCCGGCTGGCGGTGAGGGTGGGGGGGGAGATGTAAATATCGGCCTGCAAGGTGGCGTTGAGCCAATCCACGACGGTTTGGCGGAAGGAGCCAATCATAATGGACACGCCGACGATGACCGAGACGGCCGTCATTAGGGCGGCGATGGCGATGGAGGTGCGGCTGAGTGAGCGCACGATGTCGCGGGGGGCCATGCGGCCGATGGCTCCTGCCAGTGCGCCCAACGGCCGTACCAACGCCCGCATCAGCCAAACTGTGGCGGGCGGGGTGAGCAGGGCAAAGGCAAACAAGATGGCGAACAACCCCGCAAAGGCGGGCACAAGCCCACCGCCAACCGCCAACAAGCCCACGCCAATCAGCCCCAAAATGAGCCAGCCGACGAGCAAGTAGGGCAGTAATTTGGTGACTTTGCTCTCCAGCACGGAGCGGCGCAAGCCTGTGTTGGGGGGCGTGTTGCGGGCTTCGAGGGCGGGGGGCAGGCTGGCCAAAATGGCGGCCGTCACCCCAAAAATGACCCCTTTGGCCAGCGACCACGGGGGCACGGCCACATCGCGCACATTGACGACGAAGTAAAAGTCGTTGATGGTTTGGGTGATGAGGCCGACGAGGCCACGGCCGAGCAGAACCCCCAACACCAGCCCGAGGGTGCTCCCCACCAAACTGAGCAGAACCGCTTCGGCCATAATCAGCCGAAACAGTTGCTGGCCTGTGACCCCCAAACAGCGCAAAATGCCAAACATCGGCCGCCGCTGGACGACGCTGAAGGTGACGGTGTTGTAGATGAGGAACATGCCCACCACGAGAGCGAGCAAGCTGAGGGCGGTTAGGTTTAGCTCAAAGGCGGCCGTCATTTGCTGGATGCTGTTCAGGCTGGCGGCCGTGCTTTCCAGCCGTATCCCCGTGGGCAAAAAGGCCTCCACTTGGGCCAGTTGGGTGGGCGTTTCGATGATGAGGTCTATGTGGCTGAGACGGCCGCCCAACCCCAACACCTCTTGGGCTGTGGACACATCGGCCAAGAGCAAATCGTTGAGCGCGTCGCCGCTGTCGTCGCTGGCCAACAAGCCAACGATGGTCATGGTGCGTTGTGCCCCTGCCACATCGAGAGTGAGGGGTTGGCCAAGGGCGAGGCCGTATCTTTCGGCCGCGTTGGCGGAGATGATGATGCTGTTGGGCTGGGTGAGGAAGGCGGTGAGGGGGCCATCGGCGGCCGTGTCACTAGCTAAATAACTGCGGAAGGGTGGTTCGGCGAAGGGGTCTAGGCCGACGAGGCGCAGGGGGGTGTTGCCCATGTCCACGGCCGAGACATACCCTTCGACGACGGGCGCGGCCGTTTGGTAGCCGAGTTGGCGGCGCAAATTGATGTAAATTTGCTCGTCCAGCGTCTCGCCCCCGCCGATGAGGCGATGGGTGGCTTTGCCTGTGACGGCATCGGTGGAGAGGGCGAAGGCGCGGGTGGCGGAGCCGTTGGCCAAGTCTATGGAGACCATCATGGCTACGCCGATGGCCACGCCGAGGATGAAGAGGATGTACTGAAACGGCCGTCTTTTGATACGCCGCCAGCTTGTGCGCCAGAGGGGGAGGTCGTGCATGGGGAAGAAGAAGAGAGAAGAGAGAAGAGAGAAGAGAGAGGAGTGAAATGTAAAAAGTGAGAAGTGAAAAGGGTTAGTCGCCTCTGCTCCCCTGCTCCTCTGCTCCTCTGCCCCGCTCTACCAAACGGCCGTTATCCACCACCACCACCCTGTCTGCCAAGTGGGCAATATCGGGGCTGTGCGTGGCCATAATCAGCGTTTTGCCCATGTCGCGGGTCAGCGTGAGCAGAAGTTCGAGGACGATTTGCCCTGTTTTTTCGTCGAGGTTGCCCGTTGGCTCATCGGCGAGGATGAGCATGGGGTTGTGGGCAAGGGCGCGGGCGATGGCCACCCGCTGTTGTTCGCCGCCCGAGAGCTTGTCGGGGAAGGTGTCGCGCCGGTCGGCCAGCCCCACCTTACCCAGCAGGGCGAGGGCGTTGGGCGTGACCTCGGCCGCTGATTTGCCCGCCAACTCCTGCGGCAAAATTACATTTTCCAGCACGGTGAGGGTGGGAATGAGGTTGAAGAATTGGAAAATGAAGCCGATGTGGTCGCGCCGGTAGAGGGTGCGTTCGCGGTCGCGGAAGCGGGTGATGGCACGGCCGTCTACAATCACCTCCCCACTGGTCGGCTCCTCAATGCCACAGGCAAGGTTGAGCAGGGTGCTTTTGCCGCTCCCGCTGGGGCCGAGCAGAACGACGAATTGGCCGTGTTCAAATTCGGCCGTGACTTCTTGTAAGACGGTGCGGGTGCGCTCCCCTTCTTGGAAGCTCTTGGTTATTTTTTCGAGCCGCAAAACGGGCTGGGTGGGGGATGGGGGCATGGGAATTGTGAATGGTGAACGATTAATTGTGAATGGGGAATGGGGAAGGGGTGTTTGTGAAAAATGTAACATATACCTTACTGGCAAAGCATATGTAGCGCGTAAAACAACGGCCGCCTAGCCAATTGCGAGAGAGCAACTTTACAAATTTTGACTGGGGACAAGGAACTTGGGGCGCATGTGACCTCCAGTCCCTCGTCCCCAGTCCCTCGTCCGAAATTGTAAAGATGGCTTGAACTATGCCAAACAAAGCCAAAGCCAAATTGCCCACCCATTTGCTCCGCTTCTTTGCGCCAGCGCAAAGAAGGGAGCCACATACTCCTGTAGAGTTGGAAGAAATGTTTAACTGGTTATTTGTAAGTAATTGGTCTATCAAGCACCCAATACACCACTTACCAATAAACCAATAGACCAATAGATCAACTTCACAGGAGATCCTCATGATGCTCCCCCCTCAAAACCCCCTATTTCTTCCCGCTGGTGGATGCTGGCCTTGCTGGCTTTGCTCGTGGCGGCCATTGCCAGTTGCCGCGATGATGGCTCCACGGCGACCCCATCCACCGACACGGCTGGCGAAGCTGACCTTGCCAGCAACGCGGCCGATATTGCCGCCGCACGCGGCCTGACCCCCGACGACATCACGGCCGCGCTGAAAACTTACATGCCCAGCGGCCGACACGACGACTACATCATGTTCGCCTCGGGCGGGCATGGCGGGCAACTCATTTTGGTCGGCTTGCCCTCCATGCGCATCCTCAAGAGCATTGGCGTGTTCACCCCCGAGCCGTGGCAAGGCTGGGGCTATGGCTCGCGCGATAGCATGGAGATTTTGGCTGAAGGCCAGCCCAACGAGACCCAAACGGTTCTGTGGGGCGACACCCATCACCCTGCTCTGAGCGAAACGGCTGGCGATTACGACGGCCAATTTGTGTTTGTCAACGACAAAGCGCACGCCCGCGTGGCCGTGGTGGATTTGCGCGACTTTGAGACCAAGCAAATCGTCAAAAATCCCATCGCCATGAGCGACCACGGCGGTTCGATGGTAACACCCGACACGGAATGGATTGTGGAAGGCGGGCAATATGCCGCCCCACTTGGCCAAGAGTATGCTCCCATTGAAGAGTACGAAGCGGAATACCGGGGCATGGTCACGTTTTGGAAGTTCGACCGGGAGAGCGGCCGTATCCTCGTCGAGGAATCGTTTGCGATGGAATTGCCCCCCTATTGGCAAGATTTGTGCGACGCGGGCAAATTGGTCAGCGATGGATGGGTGTTCTGCAACTCCATCAACACCGAAATGGCCACGGGCGGCATTGAGAAGGGCAACCCACCATTCGAGGCGGGCGTATCCCAGCGGGATATGGATTACATGCACATCATCAACCTAGATAAGGCGGCCGAAGTGGCCGCCAGTGGCCAAACCACCGAAATCAACGGCTTTGATGTGATTATGCTCGATACGTCCATCGCCGAAGGTCTGCTCTACTTTGCCCCCGAGCCAAAAAGCCCGCACGGCGTGGATGTGACCCCCGGCGGCGACTTCTTGGTGGTGGCGGGCAAGCTCGACCCGCATGTAACGGTCTACAGCTTTGCCAAAATCCAAGAGGCGATTGCGGGTGGCAACTTCACGGCCGACCCCTACGGCGTGCCCATCCTGAACTTTGATGAGGTGATGGAAGCGCAAGTTGAACTGGGCTTGGGGCCGTTGCACACCCAGTTTGATGCGCAAGGGTACGCCTACACCAGCCTGTTCTTGGAATCGGCCGTGGCCCGTTGGGCACTGGGCGGCCCCTATGCGGATAAACACCCCGAAGAAGGGTGGTCGTTGGTGAGCAAGCAACCCGTCCAATACAACATTGGCCACTTGGCGGCGGCCGAAGGGGACACTGTTAGCCCCGATGGGGGCTATCTCGTCGCCCTGAACAAGTGGGCCATAGACCGGTTCACCAATGTGGGGCCGTTGTTGCCCCAAAACTTCCAGTTGATAGATATTGCGGGCACGGGCGACACGATGCAACTGCTCTACGACATGCCGATGGGCATTGGCGAACCCCACTACGCCCAAATTATCAAGGCGGACAAGTTGAATCCGTGGGAAGTGTACCCTGAGGTGGGTTGGGATCCCCGCCACCAACAGGTAGACCCAGACGCGCCCAAGGTGGGTGAGGAGCGCATTGTGCGGGATGGCAACAATGTGGAGATTTGGATGACGGCCGTGCGAAGCCATTACACGCCCGAACCCATCGAAATCCAGCAAGGCGACCATGTGATTTGGCACATTACCAATACGGAACGCGCCTATGACGCCACGCACGGCTTCTCGCTCCCCGGCTACAACATCCAACTGAGCTTGGAACCCGGCGAGACAACCACCTTTGAGTTCACCGCCACCGAAAGCGGGGTCTTCACCTACTACTGCACCGAATTCTGCTCCGCCCTCCATCTGGAGATGGTTGGTTACTTTACTGTTGAGCCATAGATTCGCCATAAGCTATAAGCCGTAAGCCGTAAGCGAATTGTTTATGGCTTACAGCTTACGGCTTACGGCCGGTTAATCCCATGAACACCAAACTTCAATCTTTCTTCGGCCCGCGAGTGCCCAGCAAGGGGGCAAGATGGCCTTACCGCCTGCCCAGCTTGCTGTTCACGGCCGCCGCTTTGTGTCTCATCGCCTCGATGTTTGTGCCCTACTGGAATATGACGCTGAACGCGCCGCAATATCCCAAAGGTTTGACGGTTTGGGTGTCGGTGAACAGCATGGAGGGGGATGTGGCCGAGATTGATGGGCTGAACCATTACATTGGGATGCGGCCGTTGGGCGAGGCGGCCCAACTCGAGCGCCGTTTTAGCGTGCTGGCCATCTCT
Source organism: Candidatus Hadersleviella danica (assembly GCA_016711405.1). GTDB lineage: Bacteria > Chloroflexota > Anaerolineae > Promineifilales > Promineifilaceae > Hadersleviella > Hadersleviella danica. The sequence goes on from JADJSZ010000026.1 coordinate 74,553, forward strand.
GCCTTGGCCTTGCTGGTACTAGCGGCCGTCTTCGTCCACACCAAATGGGCGGCTGTGCTGGCCATCCCATCAGCGACCGTCCCCCCCGTCTTCTTGCTCGATATGTATTTGTGGATGCGCCACTTTGGGATGAATTTAGACCCTACGGCCGCGCTCAGCAGTAGCATCAAACCATTCGTGCCCCCCATCTTGGGCACAGGCATGATTGCCCAATTCAGCACCACCGCCCGCGCCGACTGGGGCTTGTATCTGGCCACGGCCGCTTCCATCCTCATCCTCACTGGCCTCTACTTCCATCGCAAGGCGTACAAACCACTCGTAGAAAAGAGTGCTGAGTAGAAAGTGCTGAGTGCTGAGTGCTGAGTGCTTCAATCCGCAATCCCCATTCCCCAATCCGCAATCCCCATGAAACACCTCCCCCACATCCTCCTCCTCGCCTTGTTGTGGCTGGGCACGACCGTTCCCACGGCCGCCCAAACCACCGACTTGGCCAGCTTACTCGCCCAAGCCCAAGATGGGGAGGTCATTGAACTGCCCAGCGGCATTTACACAGGCTCCTTTGTCATTGAGAAGTCCATCACCCTGATTGGGGAAGGGTGGCCTGTGTTGGATGGGGACGGCCGTGGCCATGTCCTCGTCATCAACGCCCCCGATGTGCATGTGGAAGGGCTAATGATTCGCAACAGCGGCACATCGCTCGACCAAGAAAGCACGGGCATTTTGGCCAACGCCCCCCGTGCGATGATTGTCAACAATCGGCTGGAAAATGTGCTGTTTGGGATTAGCCTGCACCACGCCGAAGGGAGCATTGTGCGGGGTAACACGGTGGTGGGCATGACCCAATTGGATGTGGCGCGGCGGGGGGATTCGATTCGGGTTTGGTACAGCAATGATGTCGTGCTGGAGGGGAATCGGGTTCTGCACGGCCGCGATGTCGTCCTCTGGTATTCCTCCAACTTGGTTTTGCGCGGTAACGAAATCACCGACAGCCGCTACGGCCTCCATTTTATGTTCTGCGACGACGCTTTGATTACCGAGAACCTGCTTTACCACAATTCGGTTGGTGCATTTCTCATGTATAGCCAGCGGTTAACCGTCGAGCGCAACACCATCGCCAGCAATTGCGGTCCCAGCGGCTTTGGCTTGGGGCTGAAAGAGATGGACGATGCCGTGGTGGTAGATAACCCTTTTTAGATAACCGGGTGGGGGCACATTTAGATGGCACACCGATGGCGGTGGGCAGTGTGGGCATTTTTAGCGGCAATGTCTTTGGTTACAACGATATTGGCCTCGCCCTGATGCCCTCCGTGCGGCACAACCAATTTAGCGGCAACAGTTTTGTGGAAAACCAAGAGCAAGTGGCTATACAGGGGGGCGGGGCGATGGCGGCCAATGAGTGGCATGTCAACGGCCGTGGCAATTATTGGAGCGATTACGCGGGCTTTGATGCGGACGGCGACGGCCGAGGGGACATCCCCTACCGCGCCGAACGGCTCTTTGAGACCCTGTTGGAAAACAACCCCGAATTGCGGCTGTTTGTCTACAGCCCCAGTGCCAACGCCGTGGATTTTGCGGCCAAAGCGTTCCCCATTGTACGGCCGCAAGCCAAACTAATAGACGACTTCCCCCTGATGCAACCCATCGTGCCCACCGGCACACCCATCTTGCCCGCCCCGCCCCAATCCAATGCTGTGTGGGTGCTGGCTTTTCTTTTAATCACCTCGGCCGTGCTGATGAGCTGGCCGTGGCTCAAACCCATCGCCCAAAAGGCAGGCGGCGGTGGCCCCAACCCGTTTGGAGTGAAAAGTAAAAGTAAAAGGTAAAGTAGTCACCACTTTTCACCACTCACTTTACTTTCACCTTCACTAACCACTAGCCACTAACCACTAACCACCATGCTCGACGCACACCACCTCACCAAGAAATTCGGCCGACTAACGGCCGTGGATAATCTCTCCTTCGACATTCCCCCCGGACAAGCGGTGGGATTATGGGGAGCCAACGGCGCAGGCAAAACAACGGCGTTGCGCTGTCTCATTCACCTCATCCCCTTTGAAGGGCAGGTAATTGTAGATGGCCATGATGTGCGCCGCGAAGGGAAGCAAGCCCGGCTCAAAGTGGGCTTCGTGCCCCAACACCTCACCTTTCACGATGATTTGCGGGTGGATGAGACGCTCCATTTTTATGCGCGACTGAAGAAGTTGGGGGGATTACGGCCGCCACCGAGCAACACCTCGACCGTTTGGCCTTACGGCCGCATCTCCACAAACCCGTCGGCGATTTATCGGGCGGGCTGAAGCAAAGATTAGCCCTCGCCCTCGCTTTATTGGCCGACCCGCCCATTTTGTTGCTCGATGAACCAACGGCCAGCCTCGACACGGCCGCTCGCACCGACTTTCTCGCTCTTTTGCAAGAACTCAAGCACCAAGGCAAGACCATCATCTTCTCCACCCACCGCTACGAGGAAATTATTGCCCTCGCCGACCGCGTTTTGCACATGGCCGACGGCAAACTAGTGGCGGATTGCCATCCGACGGCATTGGTTCAGTAAAAAGTAAAACGTGAAAAGTAAAAAATAAAAGGTAGACGACCACTTTTCACTTTTCACTTTTCACTTTTCACCCCCCTCCCATCATGGACATCCAAACTATCTTCATCCTCATCCAAAAAGAACTGCGCGATGCGCGGCGGAACCAATGGTTTCTGCTCTACACCATCGCTTTTGCCATCTTATCCCTTGCGCTGGCGTGGTTTTCGCTGGCGGGGATGGGGCACTACGGCTTGGCGGGCTTCGGCCGTACAGGAGCCAGCCTCGTCAATCTTATCTTGCTCATCGTTCCTTTAATGGGTCTCACCCTGGGCGCATTGGGTTTAACCAGCGAAAGAGAGAACGGCACGCTCCTTTATCTATTGGCACAGCCCATTAATCCCAAAGAACTGCTCTTGGGCAAGTTTCTCGGGTTGGCCATTGCTCTGATGGCCGCTTTAACCCTTGGGTTTGGCCTGACGGGGACATTGATTGCCGTTTATGGGGGCATGAGCGACGTAACGACCTATTTGTGGCTGGTTGGTTTGGCCTTTTTGCTGGCCGTGGTCAGCCTGAGCCTTGGTTTTGTGGTGGCGGCGGCCGTTGAAAAAGCGGCCACGGCCGTCGGCATCGCCCTCTTCCTGTGGCTTATCCTCGTCTTTGTGGGTGATTTGGGGCTGATGGGCACGGCCGTTGTTCTACACTTCTCGGCCGACACCCTGCTGTGGCTCTCTTTTCTCAATCCCCTGCAACTATTTAAGACGGCTGCCATCTACAACTTCCGCAACGGCCTCGAAATGATGGGGCCAGCAGGCATTTACGCCGTGCGCCAATACGGAACCACCTTGCTCCCCCTTCTCACCATCCTGCTCATCATCTGGGCCAGCCTCCCCCTCTTATTAACGCATCGTCTCTTCACCCGCCGAGGTGCGCTATGAAAAAATGTTGCGCAGGCAAGGGCGGCGAGGGGCCTCTCCTCTGCGCCTCCGCTCCTCTCTTCCTCTGCTTTTCCTCCTTATCGTTCTCACCCTCCTCCAACTCGCCTGCGGCCGTGCCCCCGACCTTGAAACGCCGCCCGAGATTGTGTATGGGGAAGATGTGTGCGTCGAGTGCGGCATGATTATCAGCGACCCCCGCTTTGCGGCGGCCTATGTGACCAGCGCAGGCGATGCGCGTCTCTTCGATGACATTGGGGACATGCTCGTTTACGACCAGCGCATGGGCGAAGCCGTCCACGCTTACTGGGTGCACGATTTGCACAGCGAAGCATGGGCACGGGCAGAAACAGCGACGTTTGTGACTCAATCCAATCTAAACACGCCGATGGGTTGGGGGATTGTGGCCTTTGCCACAGCCGAAGATGCCCGTCTTTATGTGCAAGCAAGCGGCGGGATGATGACTACGCTGGCCGAATTACAAGCGGCCGTGGCCAATGGCTCCCTTAAATCGGCCTACATGCCTAACAATTGACCTTCTTCGCCGTTCCTAAGACTTCCTCCGTCGTTCCTAAGACTTCCTCCGTCGTTCCTAAGACTTCCTCCGTCGTTCCTAAGACTTCCTCCGTCGTTCCTAAGACTTCCTCTGTCGTTCCTAAGACTTCCTCTGTCGTTCCTAAGACTTCCTCAGTCGTTCCTTGGACTTCCTCAGTCGTTCCTAAGACTTCCTCCGTCGTTCCTAAGACTTCCTCTGTCGTTCCTAAGACTTCCTCTGTCGTTCCTAAGACCTCTTCCGCCGTTGCCAAGACCTTTTCTGCCATTATTTTTGCCTATTTGTTGGCCTCAATCCTAATCCCACACATTTGGAGAACCCTATGTACAAGACCATCCTTTATACCCTCTTGCTCATCCTCGCGCTGGCCGCTTGCGGCGGCGCGGCAGCGATACTCTGGCCGTGAGCGAGCAGAGCCAGCCCACGGCCGCCCCACCCACGGCCGCCTCCCTGCCCGTTGGCGACCCCGCCAGCGGACAAACGCTCTTTAGTGCCAGTTGTTCCAGTTGCCACGGCGCCGATGCCAAAGGCATCACTGGCGTGGGCAAAGACTTAACCACAGGGGAATTCACCCCTAGCATGAGCGACGATGAATTCTTGACTTTCATCAAAACTGGCCGTCCCTCGGGCGACCCCGCCAACACCACAGGCATAGACATGCCTCCCAAAGGCGGCAACCCCGCTCTCAGCGATGCTCAAATCCTAGACATCATCGCCTACATTCGTTCCATCCACGAGTAATGTTCGTCGTAACGGCTTTAGCCGTTGAACGACGAAAGTCGTTACTACAAACCACTTCCCCTCCATGCCCACGGCCGAAGAAATCTCCCGCATGACAGTGCAAGACGTAATGGCCCGCTGGCCCGCGACGGTGCAACTCTTCCAACAGTTGCACATCGTCTGCCCCGGTTGCCCCATCTCCCCCTTCTGCACCGTGCAAGATGCGGCCGTGTTACACCGCTTAGAGTCGCTCAGTCTCTCAGTCTATCAGCTCGTCAGCCAATTGACTGAAAGACTGACCGACTGATAGACTGACAGGCTTATGTACCAAATTACCCAAATCCCCCTCACGGCCGATTCCCCCTCGGCCGATACCATTGTCAGCACCACGCTGGCCCGCACGCCGCACATCAAGCCCGTGTTGTTCCACTTCGCCCCCGGCCAAGAGCTATCCCAGCACACCAGTAGCCACCCCGCTGTCCTGCACTTCCTCAGCGGCGAGGCGATTATCACCTTGGGAGAGGACAGCCACCCTGCCACGGCCGGCACATGGGTCTACATGGCCCCCAACCTGCCCCACAGCATCACCGCCCAAACGGCCGTCCTCATGCTCCTCGAAATGTTGACAGGGGAAAAATAAGCCGAGATTAGACGCAAAGGACGCAAGGACGCAGAGAACGCAAAGGGGTAATAACCCCCTGCGCCCTTTGCGTCCCTGCGACTCTGCGTCAAAAGAAACCAGTTCGGGGTTACCCTCTCCTCCCTGCGGCAAATCCTCCGCAATCAGCACCAACTGATGCGGCAGGCACACCGTCACCCGCTCCCGCTCGGGCAACACAATCCCGTTCTGCTCCCACCCCTTCAGAATACGGCTCACCGTAAACAACGTCGTGCCCGTCATCTCCGCCAAATCTTGGCGCGAAAGCGGCACATCAATCAAAATCCCCTCCTCCACCTTGCGCCCCGTTTGGCGCACCAAGCGCAACAACGCCCGCGCCACCCGTCGCTCCACCCGCTCCGTGGTCAGCTCTTGAAGCTGTTTTTGCAACCCCACAAAATAATTGGCTAACATGCGCAATCCATTCACCGCAAGGCGGGGATGTTGGAGCATCAGTTCTTGGATGGTTTGCTGTCCCCACGCAATCAGACGGCCGTCTTGCACCACCTCGGCCGTCACGGGGTACTCACTGTGGCTCAGCGCCACAATAATGCCAATCCCCCCACCTTGCCCCACATAGCTCACCGCAATTTGGTGACCCTCGGCCGTCGTCTGCAACAGCTTCACATGCCCCTCCAGCACAATATAAAATGTTTCGGCAGGTTCCTCTTGATACAATAAAATCTCCCCTTGGTGCATCTCATAAATATGCCCTGCATGGACAATAAGTTGGCACACGGCCGTCTCCAGCCCCTGAAATAGGGCACAACGGCCAACAATCTCACATACATCGGGCGTAATCGTCAGGGCAATAGGTCGTTGAGGCATAAAACCTAGTCTATCTTAAAAAGGGGTGCAAGAAGGAACACCAAAAGCCGCCCCCTTCCCTTCCCCCGGTTTCCCCCCGCCCCCCCCCCGCCGCCGGGCGGGGGGGGGCCCCGGCCCTCCCCCCCGCCGCCGCGCCCGCGCGCCCCCTCGGCGCCTCGCCCGCGCGCGGCGGGGGGGGGCGGCCGGGGCGCGGGGCGCCCCCCCCGTTTTGGGCGGGGGCCCCCCGCCCCCCCCGCCCCCGCCCCGGGCGCCGGGGGGGGGGGGGGCGCTGGCCTCATCTGGCTATCTCCTGGGAGTTACCCTCCCCTTCTTTTGGTACGGCGGCTACCCTCGGTCCCCTCCAGAGGGGTGGTTTTGGCTTCCTGTGGTGGGGCTATCAGCACCGCTAAGCAAAAATCTGTCAGGCCCACCCAATCTTCCTCATCACCTTCCCTCCCTCCCATTTCCGCAATCCCCATGCCTTCCCTCACCCGCTGGTTTATCAAAACAGGCTTCATCCACCTCATCGCCGCCTTAATCATCGGCGTGGCGCAAGTTGCCCCAGCGGCCGTGCCCGCCCTGCCCGCCTTGCGCGGCTTCGGCCCCGTCTACTTCCACCTCTTCCTCGTCGGCTGGGTTACGCAAATGATTTTTGGGGTCATTTATTGGATGTTCCCCATCGAGAGCAAGGCACGGCCGCGCGGCCGTTTGTGGATGGGCTGGCTCTCCTACGGCCTGCTCAACGGCGGGCTGTGGTTGCGCGTGGCGGCAGAGCCATTGCCTAGTAATGTGCTCACCGATGGCTGGGGTTGGCTGTTGTTGGTCTCGGCCGTGTCCCAATGGCTCGGCATCACCCTCTTCACCCTCCTCGCATGGCCGCGTATCAAGGATAGATATCGTGGTGGTTGACGGAGCAAGGCAGAGGAGCGGAGGAGCGGAGGAGCAGAGGGGAAATGACGCACTAACCACTAATCACTAGCCACTAACCACTACTCACCATGCCCAAACTCTCCCAATGGTTCATCCGCCTTGCTTTTACCCACCTCATGTTGGGGAGTACCTTCGGCGCCATTATGTTGGCGGGCAAGGGGATTGCCCCTACGGCCAATTTTTGGTGGCTGTTGCCGTGGCATATCGAGAGCTTGCTCTGGGGTTGGGTGCTGAATTTGGTGTTGGGAACCGCTTTTTGGATTGTGCCCCGCTTCTGGAAGGCTCCCAACAGGGGCAACGAGGCGGGCGCGTATGCCGCCCTGTTCCTGCTCAACGGCGGCATCATTTTGGTCTGGTTAGCGGGGTGGTTCCGCACCGATTGGCTCATATTTGCGGGGCGGCTGGGGGAATTGGCGGCCGTGTTCGCCTTCGCCCACCACATCTGGCCCCGCATTGTGGCGCGGCAAGGGTGATGAGGGAGGGAGGAAGAGAGGGGAGAGGGAGGACTTGTTCTATGCTATAATCCCTCCAAATCATTCGCCCAAGCAAATGGAGAAAAAATATGCTGACAACCGTCCAAGCAGTTGTGGAAAAGGGACAAATCAGGCTACTGGAACCCATCCCACTCCAAGCAGGCCAACGGCTCTTGGTCACATTTCTCACAGAAGATGAAATGAGATTTTGGCTACAAGCCAGTCAATCATCCCTGATAGACATCTGGGACAATGAAGAGGATGATGTTTATGCTGAATTACTTGAAGGGTAACATCGTTCTCATCCAATACCCGTTTTCAGACTTGGCAGGCTCTAAGGTACGCCCTGCCATTGTGGTCAATGCGCCACATTCATCTCAGGATTTGATGATTGTTCCGCTCACCAGCCGTACCCACTCGCTAATGGCGGGTGAATTTGTCTTAAACGATTGGCAACCAGCAGGGCTAAATGTTCCTTCGGCTGTTAAACGAGGGGTCTACACAATCCATGCCAGCCTATGCCTCAAGCGCATTGGGCAAATTACATCGGCCGACCAAGCCTTATTGAGAGCCTCACTTAAGCATTGGCTTGATTTGTAAAGTAACAAGAATAGAGAGAGGGGTTTTCGGAAGCTGAATGACGACGTTCTCCTCTCTCCCTACTGCACATCGGCCGCACAGCGAAACCCAATCGTGGCTCGGCTCACGGCCGGGTCAAAAAAGGTGCGCTGGCTCACCGTCAGCTCCTCCACCAACGAAAACCACGAGCCACCCCGCAACACCTTATACTCACCTTCCGCTGGCCCGCGTGGATTAGATTGCGAGGCCGTCTCATAATAATCCCGTTCATACCAATCGTTCACCCACTCGGCCACATTGCCCAGCATGTTATACGTGCCGATGGGCGAACGGCCGTTGGCATAACTGGTCACAGGGGCAGTGTCGCGGTGGCCATCGTCCACAGTGCCATCCCCCCCCTCGCGGGAGCAATTGGCATCGCAAAAGTTCAGCCGCGTGCCATCAAACGCATCCCCCCACGGAAAAAGGGTGCGCTGGAGCTGGGTGGGGCTGTAGCCGGCCGCTCGCTCCCATTCCGCCTCGCTCGGCAGGCGGGCATCGCGCCAGCGGCAAAAGGTATCCGCCCCATACCAATCTACAAACAAGACGGGGTAATTGGCGTATTCGGCCGTGCCGTAATAAGTTGGGTGGTAAGAAGCCCCCAAATTGCCGGGCAAACGGCACACGCCCGCATCCACACATTGGGCATATTGGGCGTTCGTCACCTCTGTCTCATCAATAAAATAGGGGTCAAGCGTGACCAATTGGGAGGGTTTTTCGTCGGGGTCGCCGTCGTCATTGCCCAAGCGAAACACCCCGCCGGGCATGTAGAGCATTCGCATCCCCGTTTGGCTAATCAGTGGGGCAGGGGTGGGAGTGGGCGGCACAGTGGCGGGCGGGATGGGCGTGCGGGTCGGGGCAATGCCCGTCAGCACGGCCAGCACTTGGGATTGAACGGTGGCTGTGGCCGCATCGGGGCTACCACCCACCAACTCTTCGCGGTCGAGCAGGCTCAGGCTGACCACGGCGATGACCAAGATGAGCAGAACTACCGTCAGGCCCCAGATGGTGCGGGTGGGCATGGTGCGGCGGGGTTTGCCTGCGCTCGGTTGTGGCCACGGGGCGAGGGTGGGATCGGCCGTGCGGCGGCCTGTTGTGGGGGTGGATGGGGTTTGAGCGGCCGTCACCCCCAGTGGGTTATTCAACGCATGGGCAAAATCAGCCACCTTTTCGTAGCGGGCGGCCGGTTGCAAACTAAGGGCGCGGTTGGCCACCAAGGCCAGATAGGGCGGGGTGTCGGGGTTCAGTTCGCGGGCGGAGGTGAGCGTGGCCAGCCCGCTCTCCCGCTTGAGCGCGGCTGAGGGTGGTTGGTTGGTCAGCAAGGCGTAAAGCGTCGCCCCGAGGCTGTAAATGTCGCTGGCGGCCGTGGCATCTTGTTGCCGCCTCTGCTCGGGTGGGGCAAATCCCTCCACCCCCACGGGCACACCCAACTCGGGCAAGCCCGTATCTACCACAAACAGCTCTCCCGCAGGACTAAGGCGCAAATTGGCGGGTTTCAGGTTGAGGTGGAACACCCCTTGGCCGTGCAGATAGGTGAGCGGGTCGGCGGCCGATTGCAACCATGCCACCGCCCGCTCGGGCGGCAAAGGCCGTATTGGTCGAGTAGCTCTTGCAGGCTGGCTCCCGCCACAAAATCGCTGACAAGGTAATGCCCGACCCCTTCCACCCGGAAATGGTCGCGCCATGCGGGCAGTTGGGGGTGGCGCAGGCCAGCCAAGCGGCGAAATTGGCGCGGCCATAGTTGGCGGATGGCTTCGTCGTCGCGCAGGTACTCTTTGAGGGCGTATTCTCGCTGGTCGGCCGTGTCCCACACCCTGTAAACAGCGCCATGCGCCCCTCGGCCGAGCAAGCTGTGGATGCGGTAGCGTTTGGAGATGGTTTCGCCGGGCAAATAAGGCATGGGGAGCAGGGGAGCAGAGGGGCAGGGGAGAAGCTGATAGCTGAAAGCTAACTGCTGATAGCTAATTCCACGGGTTGATGAGGGTTACACCGGTGTGGGCGAAGTCAATTTCGTTGCGGGTGGCGAGGGGGAGGTTGTGGTGCAGGGCGATGGCGGCGATGAGGGAGTCTATGGCGGGGAGCGGCCGTCCCATTTGCCCCAGTTCGGCGCACAATTTGCCCCATGCCAGCATGACGGGCAGGGTGGGGGAGAGGATGCGGCCGTGGAAACGGGTCAATAAATCATCTTCGAGCCAGCTTTGCAACCCCTCCCGGCGGGGCACATCACCCAATTTGTGGATGCCTTTCTGAATTTCGCCAATGGTAATGGTGCTGAGGTAAACCTGCTCATCCGCCAGCCCGTGCATCCATGCCACGACCTGTGGGTTGGGCTGGCGTGCCACCAATTCGGAAACGACGCAGGTATCGAGGAGGTAGTTCATGGGCGCATGTGCAAAAGAAATTTACGGTTCAAGGACAAAGCCCTCCCGCAAGGGGGTGGTGTCGCGGGTCAGGTCGAGGTCGGCCGTGGCCAAAGGCGAGGTGCGAAAAAAATCTACCAAGGATGAGTGGGTGTAGTTGGCTGTTAACCGCCTGTAATCTTCATAGGAGAGAATGACCACCGCTTGTGAGCCATGCCTTGTGACAACTTGGGGGCCAACGGCCAACGCCTCGTTGACCACTTGGCTAAATCTATTTTTTGCGTCTTGTAATTGCCAGCTTTTTACCATCATAACCTCCACTGTGAAAATTGTTTCACCGTTTGCTTAGTCTACGCTCAGATTCTGTCTAGTCTGTCTAGCTCAATTATAAGAGCAAGATGAATAATGGGTCAAGCCAAGAAAACAAAAAGTGGGCCGTTATGACCCACTTTTGCAAACCAGCCCATTGGGTTGGGGATTAGCGGCGACGACGGCCGATTAAGACCCGCAAGGCCAAGCCGAGGCTGAGGATGAGCGCGGCCGTCCACACCACCACACCCAGCAAGGTGAACCGTACCAAGCGCGTATCCTCGGCCGTGGCGGGGGTGGTGGGCGCAGGGAGCTGACTCCAGCCGGGTTGGGCAAAATTGTAGACAGGTGGCGGGGGGGGCGGGGGCAGAGTGGCTTGTTGCTCGGCCGCAAACTGCTCTTCGCGCCACATCAGTACCACCATCGTAATTACCCCACTGACAATGGCCATATCGGCGATGTTGAAAATGGGCCAATCGAGAATTGCAAAATCGAGGCGGGGGTAGTTTTCGACGAGCGGCCGTAAGTTAATATGAATAAAATCGGTCACATGGCCGAGGCGAAAGCGGTCTATCAAGTTATTGCCGGCCGCTCCACCCATCATCAACCCCAATGCCCACCGGGCCAAGCGAGCTTGGGCGGGTAGCTGGGTATTAAAATAAATGATGAACCCGATGACGATAACCGCGACAGTTGAAAAGACCCAGCCCGAACCTCTAAAAGTACCAAAAGCGGCACCCGTGTTATAGGCGTGTAAAAAGTTGAAGTACTGCCCAATGCTGGCAATGGGGTAAACCACACCACCACCGGGAATAGTCGCTTCGACCCACCATTTGCTGGCTTGGTCTAGCACGAGGATAACGGCCGCGACCACATAAACGATACTCATTTGTTGCCAAGTTGCTTTTTGGTTCATCATGGGCGGGAATTGTAGCATAATTGCGCCGGAAACAGGGTGGCGCATAAAAAAATCCAGCCTTGGGGGCTGGATTTTGTTTTAGAGGAGGGTGAGTCGGCCGTTAAATGATTTATTGAGCGGCCACATCGGTCGTAATGAAGAAATCACCTTGGGTGAGCAATTCATTATTAACCCAAATTTCGACAACGTATTCCCCCGGTTGGAAACCTGTGGGAGGTTTCAGGTAAACGTAGCCGGGGCCTTCATTGCCATATTGCCAAATTTCATTGCCCCCGTTAATCACCTCGCCCTCGTGGCGCCAAAGCCAAGACCAAACCATGCCATCGGCCATTTGCTCATACTCAAAGGTCGCGTAGAGCATGAAACGCCCTTCGGTGAACAATTTACGGGGGTTGGTGGCCTGTAAATCGAGGTCTACTTCGGTGGCAAAAGCGAGGGGGGTTAAGCGGGTCTCGGCCGTGAGTTCGGCGGTTGGCTCAAATTTGTTGTATTCAGCAGGGAGGGTTGGTGCGGCGCGTTCGAGGGAGGGGTCGGCCGTCTCGCCTTCTAGCTCATCTCGTTCAAGCGTTTCTTCGACATCGGCCAAACCTGAGCTGGGCGTATTGTTGAAAGTGAGGCCACGAACAATGACCACTTCTGGGGTGGTGGGGGTGTCGGCGATTTCGTTGTTTAAGGAGGAGAGGGGGGTGTTGACGGCGTTGGCGGCCGTGGTGGGGGCAGGTTTGGCGTTTTCAATGAGGGCAATGCGGGTGATGTTATCACTGGCCCCTTGAAAAACATACATAGCGACAAAGAGAGTTGTCACCATGAGGCCGAGCGTTGCCAGAGAATAACTCTGCATGTTTTGCTCGGCTTGCCGCCTGAGAAAGTAATAGGGGGAGCGCTTTGATTCCCGCCAAAACCGAATGGTTTGGCCAGCCGCTAAGAGAATCAGTGAGCCTAATCCCCCCATGAGCCAAGGTATAATCGTATGCGCGAATTGGTTAGCCAAAGTTGCACTGCCTTACTGTTACGGTGACGATTATTTGTGCCCTCATAAACCAGAGCAGTTTATGGTATGAACTGTTTTCATGGGGCTGGGTCAAACCTGTCGTATTTCTAAATTAAGAAGAGCAGGGAAAATCGTGACCGTAGAGTTTAGATTTGGGCGTTGGTATGCCTGTCGGCCGCATGAAATGCGAACCACTAACTGATTATTATAACTATCCGCCCTAAAGAATCAAGATGCACCCAGAGGCGGCTCCAAAATGCCCCTGAAATGTCACTCAAATGGGAAGGTGGAAAATGAGCGAAAGAGGGGTCGTTACCTCTGGTAAAAGCTGGTTTGCGGCCGCTGATCCCCCCATTTGTACTGGGCAGGTACAACCATTAAATTTGGCACAGACCAATGTGTTTGGGGGGTAAAACCGTCTGTGCCACCCTTCTCTCGCACCGCCAAAACCATTTTTACTTATCACTTTTTACCAGCTACAATAACATTATGCCACAGTATCCCCTTAACCTGTACGATTTAAGCCAGCCCCAGCTAGAGCAACTGCTGGCGGGGTGGGGATTCGGCCGCACCCATGCCGACCAACTGTGGCGCGGCCTTTATCGAGAGCACATCACCCACCTGAGCGAGTTGACCGAGTTGCGCCCTGCGTTGCGGGAGAAACTCACGGCCGAAGCCCGCCTCGTCCACCTCACCCCCCGCCTCACCCAGCACAGTAGCGACGGCTACACCCACAAATTCCTGCTCAACCTCGCCGATGGCCAAGCCATTGAAACGGTGATTATGCGTTTTGAGGCGCGGCGGGAGTTGCCCGAACAGACCCGCCGCTACACCGCCTGTATCAGCACCCAAGCAGGGTGCGCAATGGGGTGCGTTTTTTGCGCCACAGGGCAGATGGGCTTCACGCGCCACCTCACCGCTGGCGAAATTGTGGGGCAAGTGCTGTTTGTGCAACGCTATTTGGCCGAGCGGGGAGCCTCGCTCCGCAATATCGTCCTCATGGGTATGGGCGAGCCGTTGCACAACTATGAAAACACGATGCAAGCCATCGAAACCATGACCGACCACAAAGGATTGGCCATCGCTCCGCGCCACATCACGCTAAGCACGGTGGGCTTGCCCCATGCCATTCGGCGCATGGCGGATGAGGGGCGGCGGGTCAATTTGGCCGTCTCGCTCCACGGGGCGACCGATGCCCAGCGGCAAGCGCTTGTGCCGCCCGCCAAAAAGTGGCCGCTGGCCGACTTGTTGGCGGCGTGTCGCTATTACACGGCCGCTCTCCGCCGGCGCATCTTCTTCGAGTGGGCACTCATCGAAGGGGAAAACGACACGGCCGAGCAAGCGCACGAACTCGGCCGTCTCCTGCAAGACCAAACCGCCCATATCAACCTCATCCCGCTTAACCCCACCGCTGGTTACGCAGGCCAACCCAGCCAACCCGAGCGCGTCCGCGCCTTCCAAGCCATCCTCGCCCAATACGGCCTGCCCAGCACCGTCCGCCAACGGCGCGGCATTGATATTGATGCGGGCTGTGGCCAGTTAGCCAATAAAGTGGTTAGTGGGGAGTGGCTAGTGGTTAGTGAGTAGTTCCCCATCCGCAATCCGCATTCACCAATCCCCAATTCCTAAGCCCATGTCTATTTCCTACTGGCAACACACCACCAACCTGCCCAGCCCCGCCCCTGTGAGGGATGGCTCTTCTATTGAAGAAATCCGCACCGAAGTGTGCATTATTGGGGGCGGCATTGCGGGGGCGAGTGCGGCCTACTTGCTCCAACGGGCGGGCATCGAAAGCGTCATTGTCGAGGCGCGGGAGCCTGCCTTAGGGGCGACGGGGCGCAATGCGGGCATGGTGGTGGCGGGTATTGGTGGCAATTATGCGCGGGCGGTGCAGATGTACGGCCGTTTTCGCGCCCGCGAACTGTGGCAATTCACCATTCGCAATCGGGAGACGACCATCCGCCTTGCTGAACGGCTGGGGGTGACGGTGCGCCGCTGTGGCCATTGGCAATGGGCAACCACAGCCGAGGAAGCGGCCGAACTGGCCGAAGCGGCCGTGCTCATGGCCGAAGACGAGTTGCCTGTCACCTATTACGACCATGACCCCCTCGGCCGTGGCTTTACGGCCGCCCTCGAGACGACTGAAGATGCCACGGTTCACTCGGCCGAATTGGTGCTGGCACTGATTAAGGCCAGCGGGGCCAAGGTGGTGACTTACTCGCCTGTCACGGCCGTGGAACCCAGCGAAACGGGGCGCATGATGGTCGTCCACAGCGGCCGAGCAACCATCACCTGCAAAAATGTGTTTGTGGCCACCAACGCCTACACCCCCCAACTGTTCCCCGAATTCGAGGAGCGGGTGATGCCCACACGAGGGCAAATTTATGTGTCCGAACCCGCCCCGCTGGTGTTGGAGCGGGGTGGCAGTGCCCACCACGGCTATTACTACTTCCAACAAATCCCCGAACCGAGCCAGCCGGGTTACGGCCGTTGGTTGATTGGCGGCGGGCGGCACACCAATTTTGCCAGCGAGGGGGGGCATTATGAGGAAGAGACCACGGCCGATATTCAGGCGGATTTGGAGGCGTTTACGGCGCGGCACTTTCCCGAGTTAGCGGCCGTGCCCATTGCCCATCGCTGGGCGGGCACAATGGGCTTCACCGACAACGCCCTGCCGCTCATTGGCCAATTGGAAAGCCTACCCCGCGTCACCTACTGCGTCGGCTTCACGGGTCATGGCATGGCCCTCGCCCTCAAATCAGTCGAAACGGCATTGATGCAGATGCTGGATGTTGTTTAGTGAGGACAAGGGACAGGAGGACTAGGGACGAGCGACAAACGACTCCCAAGTCCCAAGTCCCCAGTCCCAAGTCCCCCCCAATCCTATGTCTACACGAATCTTCTGTATTGGCCAAAACTATGTCGCCCATGTACAAGAACTGGGCAATGAGTTGAACAGCGAACCGCTGATTTTTATGAAGCCGACGGCCTGTTTGTTGCCCGTGGGGGAACCCATCCCGTTCCCGCACCACGGCCGCGAATTGCACCAAGAGGCGGAATTGGTCATCCAAATCGGCCGTGAGGGGCATGTGGCCTCGGCCGAAGAAGCCCCCAGCTTCATCTCGGGCTTGTCGTTGGGGTTGGATATGACCCTACGCGATGTGCAGACCAAACTGCGCCAAAAAGGGCACCCGTGGGAATTGAGCAAATCGTTTGAGGGGAGTGCGCCGATTGGGGAGTTTGTGCCGTTCACGGCCGCCTTCGACCTGACCGACCTGCACTACACCTGCCACATCAACGGGGAATTGCGCCAGCAGGGGCATACCGCCCTGATGATTTTTCCCATCGCCACCTTGATTGCCACCCTTGGGCAAGTGTGGCGGTTGCGCCCCGGCGACCTCATCTACACAGGCACACCTGCGGGCGTTGGCCCCGTCCACACAGGCGATGTGATTACCGTGGCCAGCGAAGGAATCGGTGGGTTTTCGTGGGTTGTGGGAGAGTGAGGGGATTTGGGATTTTAGATTGGGGATTTTGGATTGAGGGGAGTTGGTTCGCGCACCAATCTTTTGTCACTGCAGAAAACGTAAAGGCAATTTTTCGCTTATTGGAAAAAGGTTTTTAGACACGAATTACACGAATTACACGAATTTTTCTCGAGTAATTTTGCCTTTTTGCTCTTTGCCCTTTTGCAATAAAGCCTTTTTCAGCCGCACCTCTGCGGTGAGAAATTAGCGGCGCGTTTTGCGCCAGCGGCGGCCGATTTGCCAGCCCACAAGCACGAGGAGCAAAGCGGCCACGGCCGCGCCCACACCCAGCAAAATTGGCTCCCACGGCCGCGTGGGGGGGGCCAGACGAGGGACAAGGGGGATGGGTTGTTGGCCTGTTTGCACGGCCGTTTCCAACACGGCCAGTGCTTGACGCAACAGGGCGCGTGTTTGCGTCTCCAACAACGTCTCCCCCACACTCGCCAAAACCCCTGTCGCTTCCCATTCTAATTCATGGTGCAGTTGCACATCTTGCCCCACGACGATTAGTTCAAGGCGGCCGTGGCCCACAGCCGTTTCCACCTCGCCACTCGTCCGCACCACCACCTCATACGCATACTGGTGTGGGGCTTGTTGCTCAGTTAGGATGATGTCGCACCACAGGCGCAACGATTCCAGCGGCCCTAGTCGCCGCTGGATAACCAAGCGCACTTGCTCGTTGGGCTTGAGCCAGATGACTTGTTGGCAACTCGGCACGGCCGCTAACAAATAGTTCGTCTCGAACAACCAACCCCACACTTGGGCAGGGCTGGCTTGGGGGATGGTGTGGGTGGTGGAAAAATGCATGGGAATTGTGAATTGTGAATGGTTAATTGTGAATCGTGAATGGGCGGCTGTGGGCTGGGAGTAAATGACAAATGACAAATAACCTATTCCAACGCTTGTTTGACATTGTTGAAAAATTTGTTGATGCCGATGAGGGCGGCCGTTTTAAGGAAGGGGGCGGGGAATTCCGCCAATTTGCCCGCCATGCCCGCTTGTACCGCCCACTGAATTTGGGTCATGTCGCTGAAAATTTCGGTCAGAGCCATGTGGGTGGTGGCGTGGAAACTGCTGTGCGCAGAGTGGCCGATGACGTGCATTTGGGCGCGGCTGGCCGTTTCTAAATCGAGCCAACTGAGTTCGCTGTTGAACAGCACGCTTTTTTCGCCCCAGCGAAAGATAAACTCGGCCGTGAACATTTGCGCGGCCGTGGCCTCCCAGCGGCCGAGGTTGGGCACGCAACGGGTCACGAGTTCGGGGGTGAGCAAAAACGTCCACACCTTGGTGCGGGGCTGTTTGACGGTGACAGTGCCAGCGAATTCCATAGATATGATTGTAGCGCAAGGCGGGAGATGGGGATAGACAATGAACAATGAGCAAATAAGGTCATGCAATTTGTGAGCCAATGACAAATGACCAATGATAAATACCCCCTCTCAAACCCCTTTTTGGCAATTTCCCTCGCCTAGATTATTATGAGGGAATGTCTAGCACTGAGTTTGCAAAAAAGCGGCGGCGAACCTACACCCTCTTAATCAGCATTATTTTGCTTACCTTGCCCTGTTACTGTGGCGGGATCTATTTGTATCGCATTGCGCCACTACCCACGGCCGCTGTTGAACCCGGTGTTACACTCGTGGTGGAAGAGGGGGCGACTAACACCCCTGCGGCGACTGTCGTGCCCAACAACACTGTCAGTGCGCCCGCTTCGCCTACCACAGGAGCCACCGCGACCAGTTCAGGAACACGGCCGCCCACCCCCACCCTACGGCCGACCCCCATCCAATTCAACACCCCTCCTGTCCCCAGTCCGACCAACAGTGCCACGCCACCCGCCACTGCCACTGGCACAACCACCTTGACCCCATCCCCATCCCCGACTGGCACAGGCACAACCACGGGAACACCCACCCTCACAGCTACGGCCACCGAAACGGGCACACCCACACCCACCAGCACCGTTGGCATCACGGTGACTCCCACTGAAACGCCCACGCTCGAACCACCCACCGAAACACCCACGGCCGAACCACCTACCGAAACACCTGTTGTCGGCATCGTCACCGCCACCTTCACCCCCGAACCACCTACCGCCACACCAGAGGGGTAGGGAGTGCTGAGTGCTAAGTGCTGAGTGGGAAAGTGCGCCAATCCGCAATCTAAAATCCGCAATCCAAAATCATGAACACCTTCGACCTCATCAAAACGCTCACCGAAACCCCCGGCCCATCGGGCTTTGAGGGGGATATAGCCGCCATTATCCACGAGATTTGGGAACCGCTGGTGGATGAATTGCACCAAGACCATGTGGGCAGTTTGGTGGGGATTAAATACGGCCGTGGCAACCTCCCTGAAGGTGGCAAACGGCCGCGCATCCTCATCGCCGCCCACATGGACGAATTGGGGCTGATGGTGACCAACATCTTGGACAACAACGGCCACGGCTTTTTGCGCGTGGTCAACCTCGGCGGGGTGGATGTGCGCCAGTTGGCCAACCAGCGCGTCATGGTTCACGGCCGTCGCAACATCCCCGGCCTGCTCGGGGCACTGCCCGCCAGCATGTTGCCCGCCGACAAGCAAGACAACGCCTACGATTATGAAACATTGGTGGTAGATACAGGCTTGCCCTTTGCCGAACTGAGCAAGCAAGTTTCGATTGGCGATGCGATTAGCTTCCACCAGCCCCTGCGCCAACTAAATGGGAGCAATATCACAGGTAAGGCGCTGGACAATCGGGTTTCGGTGGCGGCCGTGACCATTGCCCTCGAGAACTTGCAACACCAACCCCACCTCTGGGATGTGATTGTATTGGCCAGTTGCCAAGAAGAAACTCGCCTGCTCGGCGCGGCCACTACCGCCTACCGCTACCACCCCGAACTAGCTATCGCTGTGGATGTGACCTTTGGCCAAGGCCCCAGCACCAGCGACCCCAACAGCTTTATTTTGGGCGATGGCCCGACCATCAGCCACGCCCCCGATGTTCACCCCGGTGTGGTGGCGGGGCTGAAAAAAGCGGCCGAATCTCTCGAGATGAAAACCCAAAACGAATACGCCGCCCGTGGTGGCGGCACCGATGCCTACACCATGCAAATCGCTCACAGCGGCATTCCCACGGGCATTGTCGGCATCCCCTGCGTTATATGCACACCATGGTCGAGAGCATCCACACCAAGGACGTGGAGCGAAGCGGCCGACTCCTCGCCCAATACATTAGCCAACTCAATGGCGAAACCATTGGTAAACTGCAAGAAGAATTGATGAGCTAATCAGCATTTCAGCGACTCAGCTAGTCAGCCCCAATCGCAAATCCAAAATCGAAAATCCAAAATTCCATGAACACTCTCCTCCAACAACTCACCGAAGCCGTCGGCGTTTCGGGCGACGAAAAAGAAGTGCGCTTGCTCATCCGTGACCTCATCCAAGAGCATGTAGATAGCTGGCATGTAGACCCGATGGGCAACCTGATTGCCCACAAAAAAGGCACGGGCGCATCCCCGCTCAAAGTGCTGGTAGATGCCCACATGGACGAGATCGGCCTCATTCTCATCGAAGCGGATAGTTATGGAACCTTTCGCTTTGAGGGCGTGGGCGGGCTGGATGACCGCGTTCTGCTCGGCAAAGTGGTGCAAGTTGGCCCCAAAAAGCTCCCCGGCGTGATTGGCGCACGGCCGGTACACCTCCTGAAAGGTGGCCAATATACCAAGGTGGTGGAGCGGGACAGTATGCGGATAGACATTGGCGCATCCAGCAAAGACAACGCCCTCGGCAAAGCCAAACCGGGCGAACGCGCCACCTTTCTCTCCACCTACGAAGAATGGGGGGATGTGGCCGTCGGCAAAGCGTTCGATGACCGAGCAGGGTGCGCCATTCTCATCGAACTGTTGCGCGGCGAACGGTTCCCATTTGATTTCTATGCCTCGTTTACCGTGCAAGAGGAGTTGGGTCTGCGTGGGGCAATTACGGCCTCGGCCGCCATCCAGCCCGATGTGGCCATTGCCCTCGATTGCACCCCCGCCTATGATTTGCCCAACAAAAACGACGAAAGCCCCAATGTGCGCCTCGGGGCTGGCCCAGCCCTGTATGTGATGGATTCGGGCACCATCCAAGACCCCCGCCTTGTGCGCCATTTCCTAAAAACGGCCGAAGCCCACGACATTCCTGTGCAAATCCGTCGCCCCGGTGCGGGCGGAACCAATGCGGGGAGCTTGCAACGAGCGGCAGGCGGCACGGCCGTACTTTCGGTCAGCGTGCCCGGCCGTTATCTGCACAGCCCCCACACCATGATTAACCTGCAAGACTTCGCCCACACCCGCCAACTGGTAGACACTGCCTTGCGGGAACTTGTCTGGAAAATAAATGCGTAGAGAGAAGTAGAGGCGACCAGAGACCTTCTATCTCTATCTCTACACTCTATCTTGCCCCACTAGCCACTAACCACTCCCCACTAACCCACTATGAACGACCTTATCGAAAAACTTGTCACCACCTACGGCCCTTCGGGGTTTGAGGGCAACGTGCGCGACATTATTCGCGCCGAAATCGAAGCATATGCCGATAACATCACCACCGACCCAATGGGCAATTTAATTGTCCATAAAAAAGGGGATGGCTCGGGGCTGAAAGTGATGATAGCCGCCCACATGGACGAAATTGGGGTCATGGTGACGCACATCACCGACAAAGGGTATTTGCGCTTCACCAATATCGGTGGGGTGGGTGCCCGCACCCTTTCGGGCAACCGGGTGCTGTTCGAGAACGGCACGATAGGGGTGGTTTATGGCGACCGCAACACCAATGCCACGGCCGTTTCAGGGCTGGACAAGCATTACATTGATGTGGGCGCGACCAGCAAAGCAGATTGTCCTGTGGGGGTAGGAGATGCGGCCGTGTTCCAGCGCGACTTCTTCGCCCAAGGAACCCGCTTAACCAGCAAAGCGATGGACGACCGCATTGGCTGTGTCGTGGCCATCGAAACACTCAAACGGCTGGCCGCAACGGGCACGCCCCACGAAGTTTATTTTGTGTTCAGCACCCAAGAAGAGGTGGGCGTGCGCGGGGCGCAAACGGCCGCCAACGCCCTCACCCCCGATGTGGGCATCGCCCTCGATGTGACCCTGACGGGCGATATGCACGAAGGGGTGGAAATGGCCGTCGAACTGGGGGCTGGCGCGGCCATCAAAGCCAAAGATGCAGGCATGATTAGCCATGTGGGGCTGGTGCGGCTGATGAAAAAACGGGCGGCCGAGGCCAACATCGCCCACCAAATCGAAGTACTGGCGGGGGGCACAACCGATGCCCGCGCCATGCAAATCGCTGGCCCCGGCTCGGCCGCAGGGTGCATTTCCATCCCCTGCCGCTACGTCCACTCCCAAAGCGAAACGGTGGACAGCCGCGATGTGGAAGCGTGTATTGCCCTGCTCACCGAAGTTTTACGGCAAGAAATGCCACTGTAATTGGGTTACAGGTTACAAGTGTCGCTATGCTATCACCTGTAACCTGTAATTTGTAACCTACACCGCCTGCCCGTAAACCAAAAGCCTATTGAACATAGCCCCCCTTTCTTGAGACGATACCGACCATGTACACAATTGGCCAGCGATACCAGCGACAAGAACAAATTGGGCATGGGGCTATGGGCATCGTTTATGCTGGGCGGGACGAGCAGATGGGCACGGCCGTGGCCATCAAAGAACTCAAGCCCGAGCTAATCGGGGGCAACAGCGAATTGGTGGCTCGTTTTCGCCGCGAAGGGGAGGCCCTGCGCCAACTCAACCACCCCAACATTGTTAAAATGTGGGATGCGGTGGAGGAGGACGGCCGTTTTTACCTCATCCTCGAATACATCGAAGGGGGCAACCTGCAAGAGATGTTGACCCGGCAGGGAGCCTTGCCCATCGGCCGTGCTCTCACCCTTGCCCTCGATTTGGCCGATGCGCTGACCCGCGCCCACCGCTTGGGCATCATCCACCGCGACCTGAAACCCGCCAATGTCCTCATCGCGGCCGACGGCACGCCCCGCCTGACCGATTTTGGCGTGGCTCGGCTAGGGTGGGATTCAGACCTGACCCAAACGGGAGCCATTGTGGGCACGGTGGCCTATTTGTGCCCCGAGGCGTGTTTGGGGCACAGTTTGGACGAGCGGGCCGACATTTGGAGCTTTGGTGTGTTGCTCTATGAGATGTTGACGGGCAAGCGGCCGTTCCAAGGCGAACACCCCGTCGCCACCCTTCATGCCATCCTGCACGACCCCATTCCCGATTTGCTGGCCGTTTTGCCCGAAGCGGGCGAAGCGCTGAATGATTTGCTTTACCGCATGTTGGTCAAGGAGCGCAACGGCCGCATCCCCTCCATTCGCCTCGTCGCGGCCGAGTTGGAGCAGATTTTGCAGAGCCATCAGCAGGGCACGCCCACCCCAACGGGGCAAAACACCCCTACCGCACCCCGCATCAGCCCCCACACCCCCCTGAGCCAAATCGCCCCCACCCCGCACGCTGTGCCCCACAACTTGCCCCAACAAACAACCCCCTTTGTGGGGCGGCAAGCCGAGTTGGCCGAATTATCGCGGCTGATGGGGGAAACGGCCGTGCGTCTCATCACCATTTTGGCCCCCGGCGGCATGGGCAAAAGCCGCTTATCCCTCGAGTATGGGCTGGCACAGGCCAAAGACCCCACGGCCGTATGGGGGGGCATCTACTTGGTGTCGCTGGCCCCGCTGGCCAACCCCGAGGCGATGGTCACGGCCGTGGCCGAAGCCATTGGCTTCCAATTTATTGGCCCCCACGACCTCCAAGGGCAATTGTTGACCCATCTACAGCCCAAAAAACTCCTGCTCATTATGGATAATTTTGAGCATTTGCTGGGGGCAGTGGCTTGGTGCAAGCGATTTTGCAGAGCCGCGCCAGAGGTCAAATTAATGGCCACCTCCCGCGAACGGCTGAACTTGACGGGCGAAACAGTCTTAACCATTGGCGGCATGGAGTTCCCCGATTGGGAAACCCCGGCCGATGCGCTGACCTACAGTGCGGTGCAACTCTTTTTGCAAAGCGCCCAACGGGTGCGGGTGGATTTTGACTTGCAGGCGGCCGATTTGCGTTATATTGCTCGCATTTGTCGCATGGTGGAAGGGATGCCGCTGGCCATTTTGTTATCAGCCGCATGGGTGGACACGCTTGCCCCGGCCGAAATTGCGGAGGAGATGAGCCAAAGCCTTGACTTTTTGGAGAGCGATTTGCGCGATTTGCCCGAGCGGCAACGGAGTATGCGCGGGGTGTTTGGCTATTCGTGGCAACTGCTCACGGCCGAGGAGCAGGCCGCATTTGCCCGGCTCTCGGTTTTTCGGGGCGGGTTTAGCCGCACGGCCGCGCAAAGCGTGGGGCAGACTAATTTGCGTCTGCTGACCAAGTTGGTCAACAAATCGCTGGTCGGCCGAGATGCGGCCACGGGGCGGTTTGCCCTGCACGAGCTATTGCGCCAATTTGGGGCCGAACAATTGCAGGCGATGGGCGAGGAAGCGGCCGTGCGCCGCACCCACAGCGACTATTATTTGCGTGCCCTTGCCCAACGACAGGATACGATTCAGGGGCCAGACCAAGTGGCCGTTAAGGCGGATATCGAGCAGGATTTTGAGAATGTGCGGGCGGCGTGGCTTGCGGCCGTGGAAAATGGGGATGCCGAACTCATTAATTTGGCGCGTATCACGCTCGATGTGTTTCTCTACAGCCGCAGTCGCTTACAAGAAGGGTATGTTTTGTTCACCCTTGCCATGAAGACGTTCACGGCCGAAACAACCCCGTGGCTCTTCTATCGCCTCCAGTCCAGCTTCTTTTTTGCCAACGCCCACGGCCCTGCCGAAATTGAACAGGGTTTGGCGTGGGCGCGGGAACATGGCACCCCACCCGATTTAATCAGTTGGTTGATTAGTGCCTTCTACCTTCACATCGAACGCCAGCGCAACCCCGAACGCGCCATTGCGGTGATGCAAGAAGCCTTGGCGTTGGCTCGGGCAACGGGACAGTTGGTATTTGAGTGCTATGTTCTGCACAATTTGGGCTATTCGTATACCTTTTTAGGGGAGATTGAGCAGGCCAAACAGTATACGCAAGCGTCGTTAGAGATTGCCCGCCGCACGGGCAATGTCCAACGAATTGCTATTTCGCTGGGCAATTTGGGGTGGGTGGAGTTTGCCCATTATGCCAATTATGCCAAGGCGCGGGCCATGCTGACCGAGACAGTGGCGATTTATCGCCAACTGAGTACGCCCCACTTAATCATCTATTACCTCATGGATTTGGGTTGGTTGGCGCTGGATTTGGGCGAGCAGGAAGAGGCAGAGCGCATTGCGGCCGAGCTGCAAGCCCTTGCCAAAGATGTGCAAAATCCGGGCATCCAGAACACGGCTCGTTTCCTGCCCATTTTGCTCAATGTAGCGGCCGAGAATTGGTCGGCCGTGCAACAAGCGTTGGTCAAGGCGGATGAGACGGCTCAAAATATCACTATGCAATTGAACATTCGCCTGTTGCGGGTCATCGTCAACCGCTTGCTGGGGGTGGCGCACGAGCAATTAGCAGCCGATTTGGATTATATTTTGCGCAATAATCAGCAAGTCGTGCCCGATACGGTGGTAACCTTGTGGGTGGTGCTGGCACTGGCGGCCGAGAAAGCGGCCGTGGGCGAAGAAGAAGCGGCGGTGCAAATGCTTTCTTTTATCACCCACCACCGCTTGGCGCACACACCCACAGCACTGTTTCAGCGGCTGACCGCCACATGGGTGGCGAAATTGCAAGAGCGAATGCCCACCGCCCCATTCACGGCCGCATGGGCACACGGCCGTACCCTCACGGCCGCCGATGTGCTAAATTTCAGAGATAGAGACCAGAGATAGAGATAGAAGCAAACATAGTTCATCGGTCTATTGTGTTTCCTCTATCTCTATCCCTACCCTCTATCTTCTTGCCCACCTAATTCGTTACATTTCCTGCCCCTTGGAGTACCACACATGACCTACGCCCGCGCCCGTTTGTGGCTTGGCATGAGCGGCATGGCCAGCCTCATTGGCCTCACCCTCCTCGCCTTGCTCCTCCGCCTGCCCGCCCTGCTCCCCACCCAGCCCACCCACTTTTCGCTCGAACTCCAAAGCCTTCTGTTGGTGGCACTGGTCTATGCCCTCATCCAACTCCCGTTTGATTTGTTCGGCGCTGCCATTTTGCCCCACGAATATGGCGACAATCCCCCTGCGTTTCTCGATTTTTGGCTCAAATGGGGCCGTGGCGTGGCCGTGCAGAGCGTTATTTTTGTCTTGGCGGCGTTGGTGCTGATGTTCGTCGGCCGTTCGCTCAGCTTTTTGCCCTTTGTTTTCACGGCCGGCTTGCTCATGTTCCTGCTGGTGCTGGTGCAAAAAAATGTGGCCCAATGGGTGGCAGGTTTGCCCCTCGTCAGCCACGATTTAACGCCCCAAGCGGCGCAACTCGACCAATGGGGGTTGAATTTGCCCGATATTCTGGTGGTGGAAAGCGAAACACGCGCCTTCACAGGCGGCATCGTCGGCCTGCCGGGGAGCGATGAAGTCATTGTGCCTGCGGGGTGGTTCCGCGATTTGTCGCCCGATGTACTCGCCTTCCACCTTGCCCGCCGCGCCGAAGCAATTCAAGCGGGCGGCCGTCGGCGAGGCGTGTGGGTCGCCCTCATCCTAAACCTCATCGGCCTTGTCCTCACCAGCATCCTCTTGGCCGATAGAATTCACCTCGGCAGTGTCAGCGGGGTGGTGACGATTGGCTTGGGCATGACCGTCTGGTCGTTTATCGCCATCGTGGCCATGGCACGGCCGACCCGCGCCGCCATTCACACCCTCGACCGCTATTTGGGGGTGCTGGGGCTAGAAACCAGCCAAGTGGAAACGGCCTTATCTGCCCTCGAGGATCGGCAAGGGGACGAAGCGGCCACCACCTACGCCCTGCTTGGCGAGAGCTACGACACGCCCACCGTGCCCGCCCGGCTGGCCGCCCTCGGCGAATCGGGCTTTGGCACAGACCGCACAGCATGGCACGCCGGCCGCACTTTGCTCTATCTCTCATGGGTAGGGATGGGCTTCCTCGGCCGTGCGCTCCCCGCCCAACTCGGCCGTCCCGAACTGTGGGCCTTGCCACCTGTAGAATAAGCCGGTCAGCAAATCAGCTAGTCAGCCAATTGTCATTCCGCATTCCCCATTCCGCGTTCCGCATTCTTCTTCTGCCCCTACTGGCCATCCAACCCCTCTTGCGCGGCCATGTGCCGTGGCAAGGGGATGGCTTGCTCCACTTTTATCGGGTTGCCGCCCTCGAGAGAGCCATCGCCACGGGCGATATTTTCCCCCGCTGGTTGCCCGATTTGGGCTTGGGCTACGGCTTCCCCCTCTTCAACTATTACGCCCCGTTTAGCTATTACATCGCCCTGCCGTTCCGCTGGGTGGGGCTGGGTTTGCCCACGGCCGTGGCCGCCAGCTACGCCCTCGCCCTTGGGGTGATGGGTGTCGGCGCGTACCAACTCGGCCATGAACGGTGGGGGGAGCGGGGTGGGATGACGGCCGCGCTCGCCCTGCTCTACGCCCCCTACACCCTACTCAACCTGCACCACCGCGCCGCCCTTGCCGAACTGTGGGGGCTGGCGTGGCTGGTGATGTGCTTGTGGTTGGTGCAACACACGGCCGCGCACCCCCGCCGCTGGCCGTGGCTCACCCTCGCCTACTCAGCCCTCCTCCTCAGCCACAACATCACCGCCCTCATCGGCACGCCTGTGTTAATCGGTTATTCGTTATTCGTTATTCGTTATGGGGGAGTCTCTCAGTCGGTCAGTCTTTCAGTCGGTCAGTCTCTCAGTCGGTCAGTCAATTCGCAATCCGCATTCCGCATTCCCCATTCCGCAATCGCTCTCTCACTTGGCCTTCTTCTGACCGCCTTCTTCTGGCTTCCCGCCTTGGCTGAAACGGGTTATGTGCAAATTGATAAGGTGGCCGATGGAGCCAATTTTAGTTATGTCAATCATTTTTTGGATTGGCGAGAACTATTGGCATGGCCGCCTACGGCCG
>JADJSZ010000027.1 GCA_016711405.1 Candidatus Hadersleviella danica
ACCATGACGACAACAACCTATTCGATTGCGGAGGCGCGGGATAAGTTTGCCGCGCTCATTCATCAGGTGGAAACGGGGTCGGAGCCTGTGCGGGTGACGCGGCGGGGGGAACCTGTGGCGGTGATTCTCTCGCTGGAGGTGTATGAGCAGTTGGCTATCCCCCCAGCCAAGCCTGACTTCATGGAAGCATACAGGCAGTATCAGGCCATATGGCAGGATGAGCCGATGGATATTGAGGAGGATATTTGGGCCGATGTGCGGGATAAAACATACACTGGACCAGAGGTGAATGTATGGGAGGAGTAATCTACTTGCTCGATACAAATATCGTTTCGGAAACTGAAAATGTGCCCGCCAATCCACGGGTGGTCGAGATGCTCGGCCGTTACCGAGGCCAAATGGCGTTGGCTTCAGTGAGTTGGCATGAGTTGTTGTATGGGTATCAGCGGTTGCCTGAATCGCGGCGGAAGGAGCGGGTGGGGTATTTTATTGAGCAGACTGTACGGCCGCATTTTCCCATTTTGCCGTATGATGAGTTAGCGGCCGAGTGGTTTGCCCGTGAGCGGGCGCGGTTGGTGGGGGTGGGACGGCCGCCGAGTTATCCAGATGGGCAGATTGCGGCGATTGCGGCCGTGCATCGCCTGACGCTGGTGACGCGCAACACGGCCGATTTTGCCGTTTTTACAGGGCTGGCGGTGGAAAATTGGTTTGATAGCCGCAAGCTATAAGCTATAAGCCGTAAGCCATAAGCCGTAAGCTCATCCCTTCTCCCTTTCTCTCTTACTCACTCTCGCGGAGGTTCCCATGCCCAGCCAACAACCAGAACTGATTTATACGCCAAACGGCCAGCTTTTTGTCGGCCGTGTGACCGAGCAGGAGGACATGCGCTATGCCCTGCGTGACATGCTCCAGCCCAACCGTGATGACGAAACCCTGCCCGCCATCTTTTTGCTCTACGGCGATGGCGGCATTGGCAAGACCAGCCTCAGCCAACGCTTTGAGGCGATAGCCAGCGAGGAAGAGCCATTTGCTGGGGCGTTCCAAATTTTGCGGGTGGATTGGGAAGAGCAACGGCGGCGCGTCCCCGCTTTGCAAGTGGCGCGGGAGCAAATCAGCCCCGACACAGTTTTGGAGCTATTTTATAAGCAAGCGGCTAAAGAGTGGGGCGACAAGGCCTTCACCCAGTACCAGCAAGTGAAAGCCCAACTGCATGAGGTGGAGCAAGAAGCAGAAAAGCGCTTTCCAGCACGGGGGATGGGGATGAAATGGGGCGTAAGCTGAGCGGTTTGGGCACAACGGTGCTGACCAAAATCATTCGCACGGCCGTACCCGCCTTGGGAGATTCAGGCGAAGCATGGCTCAAGCAAGGTTTCGACCTGAGCGTAGAGTTTGGGGCGGGTGGGGTGGCCAAAATAAGGCAAGCCGCCACCGACAAGTTGCAACGCAAGCTCAAGCCCGAGCAGTTTAGACTGTTTACCTCTCCCCACGAAGCGTTAGCCCAAGCCCTCGGCCGAGATTTGGCCGCCCTGAGCAACAAGCAGCAAGGCTATGCTCAGGGGCGCAGTAAGCCGCTTATCCTCATCTTGGATACCTATGAGGTGGTGGATTACAGCGATGAGTGGGTGCGGGAGATGATCAAAACGGCCGGGCCGCACACCTTGTGGGTGATTAGCGGCCGTAACAACCTCTACAAAACTCAGCGCAGGCGAGCATGTCTGGCAAGGGTACGCCAACGAATTCCCCCGCCGCTTGCGCCGCTACGATGTGGGCGAGTTGGCTTTGGCCGATGTGCAACGCTACTTTGCCGAAGCCGTGCCCGACCGCCTGCTGACCGAAGGGGAAGCGCAAGCCATCGGCCGTGCCACGCGGGGCATTCCGCTGGCCATTGGCCAAGCGGCCGAACTGTGGGGCAAAGGGGTTCCCTTGGCCGACCTTGTGGGGGATGAACAAGCAGGTGCTTCCCACAGCGAGATTGTGGAGGCGATGACCGAGCGGTATTTGCTCTATGCGGCCTGGCAAAAAAGAAGATCTGCTCGCCCTGTACGCCCTTGCGCTGGCTGAGGGGCGCTTGCCCCTGTTGCGGGCCATGCTGACTCCCGAGCTACCCAATGGCCTCTCCTTGGAGGCGCGGCTGGCGCAGTTGGAGCGGGATTACGCCGCTGTCCATTTTGGGGAACGCCGCCTGCACGATGCCCCCACCCAATTTGTAGTGGCTTATTTGCGGGATGAAATCCGCCGCCATGACCCAACTATCCAACAATTGCACCAGCGGGCAGAAGTTTATTGGCGCGACAGGCTGGATGAATGCCAAACCCAATATGCCTTGATGGAAGAGTGGTGGGAGGATGAGGATTGGCAAGAGGCGGTGTTGGGGTTGACCCGCGCCTATTTTTGGCAACGGGAGGATTGGGAGTGGTTGGTTCCCCGCTATGTGGAGGGGTTGGCTTATGGGCGGGCAACGCGGCGGGGGTTGCTCCAAGTAGCCCAAGCGTGGTCACAAACGCTTTCGGCCGTGGGCAAGAAGCGGCTAAAAGCGTTGCTGGCCATCGAAACATCTTTGCCTGAGCTAGAAGATGAAGCGGTCGCCATACAGGAGCTAGAGCGACTGGCCAGCAAGAGATGGCTAGATGGAGGGGGGCGAGGCGGAGCGGCAAGCCATTTTGGCGTGGCGCAAGGGAGTGTTGTTAACCCGCCAGAAGGAGTACAAACGTGCCGTGGTTGTGCTAGAGCAAGCGGAAGCAGGGTTGCCTGCTGGGGGAAGCAAACTGGCTGAACTGTTGGGGGAGGCAATGGATGAGGTGGCAGGCGAATTGATGTGGCCTGAGGGGCAAAGATTTGCCAGTTATTCGGCCGAGGCGGAACGGCTGTTGCTCAAGGTGGTACGCTGGTTACCAGAAAAACAGGGGGCGTGGTATAGGTTGGGTGCCGTTTTAGATGATGCCAAACGACATGAGGAAGCCATCTCCGCCTACCAACAGTCTATTGCCCTTGACCCCAAATGGGCGTACCCGATCGCCCTTGCCCCCAACTATGCGTACCCTCACAGCAACCTCGGCAATGTGTACGGTGCCCTCGGTCGCCATGAGGAAGCCATCTCTGCTTACCAACAAGCTATTGCTCTTGACTCCCACTATGCGGTTCCCCATCATAACTTAGGCATTGTGTACCGCGACCTCGGCCGCCATGAGGAGGCCATCGCCGCTTTCCAGCAGGCCATTACCCTTGATTCACAAATTGGAGGCACATATGCCACCTTAGCGGGCTTGTACCGCCAACTGGGGCAAGAGGTGGAATACCAAAAGCACATCGAAATCGCTCGTGGCCTGATCGCCAAAGAAAATGAATACAACCGCGCCTGCTTTGAGGCTATTGCGGGCAACCACGAAGAAGCCCTCACCCTCCTCGCCCGAGCAATTGCCAAAGCACCGGGCAACCGTCTTTGGGCACAACAAGACCCCGACTTCGCCTCCCTCCGCCAAGACCCCCGCTTCCAAGCGCTCGTCCACGGCTCGTCGTAACGACTTCAGTCGTGGCTTGTAGTGGCGGCTTTAGCCGTTACCAGACCCATGCCGCCAAATTCTGGCGGAACAAATTTATTTTGGGTCAACGGGTATTGTTTTCCTCAAAATTCATTTATCTCGAAGCAAGTAACGGCTAAAGCCGCCACTACGAACTCAATCCGCAATCCATTCCCCAATCCACAATTCCCCTATGTCCCTCGGAACCACACCCCCCAAAATAGATGCGGCCGCCAAAGTAACCGGCCACGCCACCTACCCCGGCGACATCCAAGCCGAGGGAATGCTCCACGCCAAACTGCTCTTCACAGGCCAGCCCCATGCGCGGCTGGTGCGGCTGGATACCACCCGCGCCGAAGCTGTGCCCGGCGTAGTGCTGGTTCTCACGGCCGCTGACATCCCCCTCAACGAACACGGACTGACCATCTTCGACCAACCCGTCATGGTCGGCTGGAACGACAGCAAGCTGGACAGCGACATCAGCCTGTGGGAAGGGGATAGGGTGGCCATGATTGTGGCCGAGACGGCCGGGGCGGCCGAACGCGCCCGCGACCTCATCGAAATGGAATGGGAACCCTTGCCCATCCTAACCAACCCCCGCGAGGCGATACGCGACGAGGTGATTTTGCACCGAGCGCACGGGAGCAATCTCCTCAAACAGTACCGCATCCGCAAAGGGGACATGGCGCAAGGGCTGGGCCGAGGCCGAGGTCATCATCGAAAGCACCTACGAGTTGCCCATGCAGGAGCACGCCTACCTGCAACCCGAGGCGGGCGTGGGCTATGTGGACGAGGCGGGGCGCATCACCGTGGCCGTGGCGGGGCAATGGACGCACGAAGACCAGCACCTCATCGCCCACGCCCTGAAATTGCCCGTGGAGCAGGTGCGGGTGGTTTACCCCGCCATTGGGGGGGCGTTTGGCGGCCGAGAAGATATGTCGGTCCAAATTGTGCTGGCCTTGGCCGCCCAGCGGTTGCACCAGATGGGTATTTCGCGCCCCGTGCAAATCGTGTGGAGCCGCGAGGAGAGCATCATCGGCCACCACAAGCGGCACGCCGCGCAGGTGCATACCCGCTGGGGGGCGACCAAAGAGGGGCGGTTGACGGCCGTGCAAACCGAACTCATCCTCGACGCGGGCAGTTACAACTGCACCAGCAACAAAGTCCTCGGCAACGCCCACCTAACAGTTTGCGGCCCCTACAAAATCCCCCATGCCCATGTGGATAGCATCGCCGTTTACACCAACAACTGCCCCGGCGGCGCCTTTCGCGGCTTTGGCGGCCCCCAAGGGGCGTTTGTGGCCGAAAGCCAGATGAACAAGCTGGCCGATGCCCTCGGCCTAGACCCCATCGAAATCCGCCGCCGCAACCTCCTCCACGACGGCGACGAAACGGTCATCCAAACCCCCCTCCCCGCTGGGGTGAGCATCGCAAGGTGGTAGAAGCGGTCAGCGATCAGCTTGTCAGCCAGTCAGCTAGTCAGCCACTCAGCCAATCCGCAATCCACAATCCGCAATCCGCATTCCACACCCTTCCCCCCAATCCCGCCGCCATTCGTCGCGGCCGAGGCTTTGCCTGTGGCTTCAAGAACATCGGCTTTTCGTTTGGCTTTCCCGAGCGGTGCGAAGCGACGATTGAGTTGTATGGCACGGCCGACATCGAGCGGGTGGTTTTGCGCCATGCGGGGGCAGATGTGGGGCAGGGGGCGCACACCGCCTTTAAGCAGATGGCGGCCGAGGCGGTTGGGGTGCCGTTTGAGATGGTCGAGACGATTTACTCGGACACGGCCGAGACGGGCGATTCTGGCTCCGCCTCTGCTTCGCGGCTGACATGGATGGCGGGCAATGCCATTTTGGGCGCGGCCGAACGCGCCCGCCAAGCATGGCAAAACGAAGAACGCCCCGCCCGTGGCCATTTCCGCTTCACCCCGCCCGCCACCGAAATGCTGGACGAGGCGACGGGCAAGGGGCAACCGAACTTCACCTATGGCTATGTGGCCCAAGCGGTGGAGCTGGCCGTGGACATCGAGACGGGGCACATTTGGGTGGAGCGGGTGATTAACGCCAGCGATGTGGGCAAAATCGTCAACCGCAATCTCATCGAAGGGCAGGTGGAGGGGTGTGTGGTGCAGGCGCACGGCTACGCCATCACCGAAAAATTGCGCCTGAAGGATGGGCACATTGTCAACCCGCGCCTCAGCAGTTATCTCATCCCCGGCATTCAGGATGTGCCCGCACGGGTGGAGACAGTTTTGCTGGAGGAGCCAGACCCGCTGGGGCCGTGGGGGGTGCGCGGGATGGCGGAGATGCCTTATTTGCCCTATGCGCCAGCGGTCACGGCCGCGCTTCATGCCGCCACGGGCGTTTGGTTCGATGGCTTCCCGCTCACGCCGGATGTGGTGCTGGCCAAACTATCGTAGTGGCGCAAAAATTTGTGTAATTCGTGTCCAAATTCTTATCGGCAACGACTAAACGCCACGCGGCAATGACAAACGACCACGCGGCAACGACTAAACGCCACGCGGCAACGATGGAAAGCCACGCGGCAACGATGGAAAGCCACTCGGCAACGATGGAAAGCCACGCGGCAATGATAGAAGGCCACGCGGCAACGATGGAAAGCCACTCGGCAACGATGGAAGGCCACTCGGCAACGATGGAAGGCCACTCGGCAACGATGGAAGGCCACGCGGGAAGGATAGAAGGACACGCGGCAACGATGGAAGGCCACGCGGCAATGATAGAAGGCCACGCGGCAACGATGGAAAGCCGCTTGGCAACGATGGAAAGCCACGCGGCAACGATGGAAGGCCACTCGGCAACGATGGAAGGCCACTCGGCAACGATGGAAAGCCACTCGGCAACGATGGAAGGCCACTCGGCAACGATGGAAGGCCACTCGGCGACGATGGAAGGCCGCATGGAAACGATAGAAGGCCAACTTCGTGGAGGAAGTTGACCTTCTGGAGAGAGAGAAGGGCGACGCACCTAGTAGTCTGACCGAGTTGTTTTGTCGGACGTTTCGTAGGGGCAACCCTTGTGGTTGCCCGGCTCCGAGGGTAGGCACAAGGCCTACCCCTACAAAACGCCATCCGCCAAAATTTGACGGTCAGACTACTAGGGTGCGTCGCTTTTTTATTGGGTTACTTAGGGCAATAAGCGGCGGGGGCGGCGGTACACCATGCCAACCATGCCGAGCAACATGAAGAAGGGCATGAGGCCAAGGCCACAGCTACTCAGCAGACCACCAGCCGCTTCGGTTTCTGGCTCTTCAGTCGTCTCGGTTGTCGTGGCTGGTTCTTCAGTCGTCTCAGTTGTTGTAGCTGGCTCTTCGGGCGTCTCGGCATCAGCGGCCGATGCCCCCGTGCAGGGTTCGTTCGTGGCCACCAGACCTTGCGCCAGAGCTTGCTCTTCCGTCAAGATGTCCCCCACACCGACCAAACCTGCCGTTGCCAAATCGGGGCAAAGCAAGAGCGTCGCCCCGCTCTCTGTTGCGGTGGGGAAGGCGGAGAATTGGAAGTAACGGAAAGGTGCGGCGCATCGGGAACAGCGTATTGCTGGCCAATTTCTAACACCACACCCGAAGGAATGGCAACGGGCAAGCCCTGAGCGGGCACGGCCGCTACAAACTCTTCATCGGGAATATCGGCCGTATCCTCTTGGAAGGTTTTGGCACTTTCGACAAAACTTTCGTCACCTGTCACGGCCACATCATAGGTGCAGTTGTGCAGGGCAAGGGGTCAGTGACCTGGCCGTCTCGCAGGTATTGCCGCCGCTTCTTTTTCCGCAGGGTCTAAATCATTGATGGTAAGTGGCCCTGCGGCTTCAGCGGTATCAGCGGCCGTGAGGGGCATCGAACAAGGACTCCTCGGCCGAAAGCCGCCAACTATCGCCGAAGAGCTTCAATTGCTCAAGGCTCGCGGGTGGTGTAATCAACTCACCGCCTCTGACTTGTATGTCGTTCATCCGGTCGCCATCAAGGTTGCCGAGGACACCCTCGTAGGTGAGTGAACCACCCAATCTGGCGATACCGATATCCAAGGAATCGTTACGTAAGATGACCCGTGCCCCCGTATTCCCATCAGGCCACAAAATGGTAAAGTCAGTCGAAGAGCCAGACCCCGAAATACTGCCGCCTGCGGGGAGTGAGACATAATCCGTTGGCAGGTCGGTCAGGACATCGTTGACATAGAAGCTAGTTTCTGGTTTTAAGTAGAATTCTAGTTTGTCGCCCCCGACGTACATGGCCACGGCCGTGTTAACCGAAACTGGCCGTTCTGGGTAACTTGCCCACCGCTCCTGACGTGCTTGCAGGACGACGCTTCCATCAGTGGATTGGGAGAGGAGAAAATCGCCAAATTCCTGAAAGTCGTAGACCAAGCCATCGGGTGTGTTGATGTGTACGTCGCCACAGGAGTCACACTTCAGGGGGAGGAGGGGCAGGGACGGCCGTTGGTTCTGGTGTGGGTGGAATGACACTCTCTTCATTTTCGCCAAAGCTCCACAAGTCACTAATGGTTGTGGTTTGGCCGGGCTGGACACATTGATTCCACTGGAGGCCAAAGCCATTGTCCACACTCTCGGTCACAATGGTGTCTTTGAAATCGCCCGCCGCTTGGACAGTGGCCCAGATGTCGGTTGAATAGCTGCCTTCTTGGTAATGAGACACAGGTGTGACTGGCGTAAACACCATAAACCAATCTTGGGCGGCATTGTAGCCACCGACCGAGCCACTGGCGGCGTTGTAGTAACCAGCCCCTGTGTCGCTCCCCGCAAAGTAGACATCGGCCGCATGATAAGCCTTGAAGCAAGTCTCACTCGTGCCATTGTTGGTAATTGCCCAATCCTGCCGGAAGTAGTCATTGCCATTGATGTAGGAGACTGTTTGCACCACACCAAGGGTAGCACCACTACCCGCTAGGGTTTGGCTCGTAACCACCTTAAAGGGATCGCTGATGGAACCAGAGCCAATTGGCCCTTCATGGCTGACCAAAGTCAAGGGATTGGTGGTGATGCTGGCCGAAGTTGGGTTGGTGTTGGGCAAATTCGGGCCGTAAACATCGCTCCCAAGGGCGAGGAATAAGCCGCTATCGGCCGTGCCATAGGTAGAGCCATCTGCGGGATGGTTCTGGTGGTAAACTTGGATACTGCCATTCGACCCCACCTGAATGCGAAGCGGCGCACCGCTGATTTCCTTAAATTCGGCCGCTTGGTTTAACGACAAAGCGAAAGAAGGTGACGTTGCCAGAAGGAGCGCAAGGAGCACTCCCAACATAAATCTGATTTTATTAGCGTTCATATCTCTCCTATGTAGGTAAATGCGCTGGATTGTGTGAATAGGTGTCGTTGCCGCAATGCCCGAAATAGTTTATGGTGCGATAGCTATTCTCCTTGAGTGCGTTGAGGTTTCTTACAACTTGCGTTTCAGGACTCCTTGGCTATGGCGTTTCATCCACCTGCAACGTGCGTGCATTGAGGTCTTGCAACGGCCGATTGTTGCCTTCCATAATGCGGGTAAATTGGGCAATTTGCTCGGCCGACATCTCAATCGGCATTTGCAACACCGACCATAAAATGCCTGAGGTGCAAGGAGGAGTGGTCAGAGAACCTTCATAGCGGAAGAAGAGGGCTTCGGCGGGCAACAAAGCGGCCAACGAGATGCTCTCGCCTGTGTCTTGAGGGGTGTAAACCTTTTCCCCATGCTCATCAAGGACATAGGGCGACTCTTCGGCTGGCAGATGTGCCCACACGGAAGCCAACGCCGCATTTTCAGCACCTTCCCGAATAAACACGCCGACCACGGCCGCTTTGCTCTCATCGGCCGTCTTATGTACCAAATGCATCTCAATCGGGAACGCACCCCCATTCAGGGTGTGTTCACTGGGGGAATGGAAATGGAACTGCTTCAAGAAATAGGTTTCCCCCCCAATCACAACTTGGCTCCCCTCAATTTGGTCCACCTGAATGGTGTGGCCGTTGTTGAGCATTTTGACGGCCGCATCCCCATAGGCAAATTGGATATTCTCCAAATCCGCCCCCGTGGCACTGGCCAGATTGATGGGCGATTGGGTCGCCCCTGCACAGTCGGGATAGCCCAGTTCGTCCCAATTCTCAGGGCCGCCTTCTCCTTCATAAGCCCAATGTACGGCATGGGTTTCGCCCGCTGTGTGTTCTTCCACTTCGGCGATGGCCTGCTCGGCCACCTCGGCCGCCTGCCCCGCCACCGCTTCCGCTGTGGCCGAAATCATCTCCGTGGTAGATTCGGGCACAACACCCTCACAACCCGCCAAAGCCACCAGCAACAATCATCATCACGAATATCAAGATCTTCTTCATCATTCTTTCTCCTTAATAAATACAGATAGAGACGGGAGATAGAGATAGAGGAAATACAGACCCTTAGCGAACCACGTGCCACCTCTATCTCTATCTCTACACTCTATCTTTGTGGCCGTTACAAAAGCGTTACAAACCTGCTATATTTGGCGCGTAACCATTCCCTTTTTCCGACACAGAGGCGCGGGATGTAGAGGGGGCAGAGGAAGTTCCCTGCGCTTTTTGCGTCCCTTTGCGTCAAAAAATCACCCCATCCACATTTATCAATGCTTACGCTCACCCTGTTTGGCCATTTTCGGGCTACCCATAACCACGAACCATTCACCTTTCCCACCCAAAGCGTCGCCGCCCTCGTGGCTTATCTCTGCTTAGAGCAGAACACCCCCCAACCCCGCGCCCACATCTCCACCCTGCTCTGGCCCGACAGCACCGACGAGCAAGGGCGGCGCAACCTGCGCCAAGTTCTCTTCCGCCTGCGCCAAGTCGTGCCCGACACGGCCGATGGCCACCCGCTCTTCCTGACCACCAACGACACCCTGCAATGGAACCCCGCCTACCCCACCCAAACCGATGTGTTCCAGTTTGAGGCACACATGCCCAAGCGGAACCGTTCCTGCACACCCCTCTCAGCGAAACCCCTTATCCCGCCCTTGCCCCCCTGCAAACGGCCGTGGATCTCTGCCCCGCCAATCTCCTCCTCGGCTTCGACCTGCTCAACGACCTGTATGCGGAATGGCTCCAGCAGTGGCGCACCAAATACCAGCGGCAAGCGTTGCTGGGGCTGGCGCGGCTGGCGGAACTGTACGGCCGTGCGGGGCAACCCCGCCAAATGGAAAAGCTGGCCCGCCAGCAACTCGCCCTGAACCCCGAGCGGGAAGAGGCGCACCACCAACTCATCCAAGCGTGCGTGGCACAGGGGGAATACACGGCCGCCCTCACCCAATACACCACCTACCACACCCAACGCCAAGAAGATGGCTTAGAGCCATCCCCCGCCCTGCGCCAATTGCACCACCTAGCCAACCAGTTGCGGCTGGGGCAACTGCCGCCGCCGCCACCCATCCCCCACAACCTGCCCCCCGAAGAGACCCCTTTTTACGGCCGCCAACCCGAGCTAGACGACTTGCTCCTCTGGTTAGTCGCTCCCAACCAGCGCCTGCTGACCCTGAAGGGGCTGGGGGGCATGGGCAAAACGAGGTTGGCACTGGCCGCCGCCCGCCGCTTGGCACGGCCGTGGCACACCATCCCCACCAGATTCCCCGGCGGGGTCTGGTTCACCTCCTTAGCCGATGTGCAAACCGACGACGAAGAAACAGTGGCTGAAGCGATTGTGCAAAGCTGTGGCTGGTCCACCAAACAAGAAGAAACGGCTCTCACGGCCGCTATTCGCTACCTCTCGGGCAAACCCCACCTGCTGGTTTTGGACAACTTGGAGCATTTGCCCCGCATGGCGCAGTTCGTTTTGGCCTTGCTGACGGCCGTGCCAACCCTCACCATCTTGGCCACCTCGCGCCACCCACTTGGGCTACAGCGGGAGGTGGTGCGCCAGATTCATGGCCTGCCCATCCCCAAGCACGACAGGGACATGGCCGTGCCCAGTGTCACCTTGCTCATGGAGCGCATTCAGCGGGTGGATAGCGGCTTTCGGCTGACACCAGCCGTGGCCCCCGACCTCGTGCGCATTTGCCGCACGCTGGATGGCTGGCCGCTGGCGCTCGAGTTGGCCGCAGGCTGGGCGGAGGTGATGTACCCCCACGAAATTGCCGAGCGGGTGGCGGGCAACATGGCCGCCCTGCAGACGGCCGTGCCCGATTTGCCCCCCCGCCATCGCAGTATGGAAGCGGTGCTGGCTGCCTCCTACACCCTGCTCACCCCTACCCAACAGCGCATTTTGGCGGGTTTTGCCCTCTTTCGGGGCGGGGGCACGGCCGAGGCGGCCGAGCAAATTTTGCAGGCTACGGCCGAGGATATGGCTCTGCTGGTGCGCCGCGCCCTGCTCCAAGAACAGGAGGGGCGCTGCACCATCCACGAACTGGTGCGCCAATTTGCCCTGACCATGCTGGCAAAAATGGAAGACAAAATGAGCATCGAACAAGCCCATGCTGGCTACTATCTTCATTTACTAACCACCCTTGAAAGCGACTTGCACGGTCTCAGCCCTCTTCCAGCTCTGCACCAACTGCGTTCTGAACGGGAAAACATTTATGGGGCATGGCATTGGGCGGTGGCGCAGGGGGAATATGAGGCACTAACGGCCGCCCTCCCCAATCTCACCCGCTTCTATAATATGATGGGGCTATTGCGAGAGGGAGAAGCCCTATTGCGCGAAACGCGCCCCCACATCACCCAACCATCACTGAGCCACGACTTGCGTTTAGCCCATGCTGGCCTATGTCTGCGCTTAGGCCATTACGACACAGCGCGCACCCTCTTAGCCACCTCCCCCGCCTTCGAACAACTCTCCCCCACCCAGCAATTACAAACTCATCTGCATTGGGGCAAACTGTATATCCTCCAAGGCCGTTTTCCCGAAAGCAGCCAGAAATATCAAGAAGGATTGGCGTTGGCGCGAGCCGAACAACATCAGGAAGGAATTATTTCCTGCTTGGTCGAGCTAGGGGTATTATCCGATTATGAGGAACAGTATGAAGCGGAGGTCACAACCCTAGCGGAGAGCTTGACCGACCTCTGGTTGCAACGGTCAGCCTATAGCTTTTTAGGTGCGGTAAGCATCCGCCACGGCCGTTACCAAAACACCTGCACCTATTGGCAAAAATCATTAGATATCTCCCTCGCCCTCGAAGATTGGTATTCAGTCGCCAGCTATTACAACAATTTGGGCGATGCCTTCCGCGAATTTGGCAAATTTGCCGAGGCCGAAGCATCATTCCAACAAGCCACCACCCTTGCCCAATCCCTGCACAATGAAATTACCCAAATGGCAATCTTAGAGGGATGGGCGCGGTTAGATGTGGTACGTGGGGAATACCATCAGGCCGTAGAGCGGGCCAAGAAACGATTCGCTTAGCCAAACTCTATGACCGACAGTTTGTGGAGCAGTTGGGCTTGTCTGTCTTGGTCATGCCTATGCGGGGTTGGGGATGTGGACAGAGGCCGAGGCGGCCTATACCCAAGCGTTGGCTGGCTACCTAGCGGGGATTTGCCCCGTTGTGCCATGGAAAATGTGGTGGGGTTGGATCATATCCATTGGCAAATGGGGATGAAACGGCCGCCAACACCCACATCCACCACTTTTTAGCTGAGTAACCACTCTTTCATTGAAGGTTCCGCTAGCCCCAGCCTGAGCTATGGGCGAGCGATACAGGTGTTGCGGGCATTGGGGCAAACGCAACAAGCGGCCGATCTCTTAGCGAAGGTGCAACAGTGGCTCCAAGCAGAGGTTGGGTTACTTTTTGCCAGACCCATCTGGGAGGGATGAAATTTAGAGGGGATAGAGGTACAATAGACTGTGTCAAAACAGTATTTGCGGATTAGCAACTGGATTATCTCGTTTGGGTAAAAAAGTGAAAAGTAAAAAGGTAAGGTCAGATACGGCCGACTTTTTACTTTTCACTTTTTACCTTTACTGTCTCTCTCTACCCTTTATCTCTAGGAATTCAGAATGGCGGAACAACAAGCAGTTTTTTATTACCGAGCCACTGGTTATGTGGGGTGTCATCTTGCCCATGCGTATCTCAAAAAAGGGTACGAAGTGCTGGTGTTGGCGCGGGATGGCGGCGGCCGAACAGCGGCCGAACGCATGGCCGAAGTCCTCAATCAAATTGACGGCCCTGTGGATTTAAGCCACCTGCACATCATCAAAGGGATGTGCGCGACACCGAACAAACTAGTGGTAAAGTCCGCGCCGAAACCGAGCGGCCGTTGGCCGAGGTGTGGCACTCGGCCGCTACTTTTAAGTTCACCGAAGGGGAGTTGGACGAGATTAAGGCCATCAACATTCAGGGCGTGCGCAACATTCTCGGCTTCACCCTCGCCGTCAATGGCGAGGCTCACCACCCGCTACCAACACGTCAGCACCGCCTACAGCACAGGGCGGGCTTTGAGACAGTTCCCGAACAGTTCCACGCCCTGCCCGACAGCGCCTTTCGTTCCCTCTACGGATGGTCTAAGCACCACGGCGAGACGCAGGTGGTGGAATTTGCCCAAAAAACAGGCACCCTCGAGGCGAAGATTTACCGCCCGCCATTATCGTCGGCTCGCCCAGCACCCAAGTGATTAGCTACTCCGCCTGTACCAAGTGTGCGAGGCGTTACACCGTTGGGGCGGCGCGCGTCGCGGCACGGGTGGAGGGGGAAATTCCCGATGTTCTCATGATAGGTATCCCCGGTGCGCTGGTTAATTTTGTGCCCATAGATTTTTTGTGATAGATGGGATGATGCAACGGTTGCGTTGCTATAGCCATCCTGGGAATCGGTTCCGCGGTGTTCAACGTGGTCAACGAAACCCCGCCCACGGTCATCTCGTCCACCGCGTCGTCTGCCTCTCCAGCTGGGCATGGAATGGCTCAAAGTTGTGCCTGAACACGCGCCTTCAACGACAACCCCATGACCACCTCGGCGGGTGTTGCACGGAGCATCGCCTTCAAGCCCCATACATGTACGAAGAAATTCCCCACTTTGCCACATGAACCACTTTCGGGCACATGTCTCCGCTGAACAAGTCCTCTAGCCCTCGCATTACGACCAGCCCTTTTTGGGAGGTTAACACAGCGAGGATATTTTTAAGAGTTGAATGAGATAGACAGGGACGATGGAGATAGAGAAACACTCCCCTAAATCCCTAGTATCCTTCTATCCCTTGTCCTACCCAAGGAACTATGACCCAACAACAAGAACTAGTAACTTTCGGCGCAGGGTGCTTCGGTGCGTCGAAGCGATTTTTCAAGACTATGGCGTGGGGAAAGTCGTTTCGGGCTACATGGGTGGCGCGATGCTGTTAAGCCCCAACTACAGAAGCCTTGGTAGTTTGCACGGGCACAGCGACCGTACCGAAGTCATTCAAGTGACGTTTGACGGGAGTGTGGTTAGCTACACGAAACCCTGTTAGAGGTGTTCTGGCGCACCCACGACCACCACGCTGAACGGCAAGGGAGCAGATGTGGGGACGCAATTACCGCTCGGCCGTGTTCTACCACAGCGCACAATAGAAGCAACTGTTCTCCCGCGCCAAACGGATAAAAGCAAAAATAAAAAACCCCATTGTGACCGAAATCACGGCCTGTGAGTTTTACACGACCGAAGCCTACACAAACTAACATGAAACGGCTACCTGTTTTACCGCATGATGGTCATATTTAAAGTGCAAAATTCCACCAAAGCATATGCAGGGCTGTTAAAGATAGAGACGAGATAGAGATAGAGGAGACACAAACCCTCAATTAACT
>JADJSZ010000028.1 GCA_016711405.1 Candidatus Hadersleviella danica
GAGGGGATGGCGACAAAGGTGAAGCTCCCTTCTTTCTGGACAATGGCCTCAAATATTTTTTGGTTTGTGTCGCTCATCTGGATAGTTTCTTGTGGTATCGGTTTGCGTTAACCGCAAAGTGAGCCAGAAAGCCCCTATTCACCCATGCAAGATTAGCACGCTTTTTGCTTTTAACGAGGTGGCTTGAACGCCCTTAATGTTTTCCATGCCTCATCACTGTTTAAATTCAACGGAGATTCTAATGCGTCCTTTGCTTTCGTTCTATTTTCTAAAACAAGTCTTTCCGCTTCATTTGCCTTATTCGTTAGCGAAACCACCTGATTAATTATTTCTGGTGTAGGTTTGGGAAACTTTATAGTTTTTAGAATTTCCCATTTCACACGAGTTCTGCTAATTCCCGTTGATGTTAGCAACATTTCAGACCTTGATTCGGGAGAGCGTAACAAAAGCCAAGCAATAATTGGGTCTACGCCTTCTTTTGACTTTAATACAGTGTATTCAGATGTGACAACACAACCATCTAATTCGGGCGGCACAATAGCAACGCTTCCATAACTAGCGGCAATATTTGAGATGACTATATCGTTTGTATGAATTCTGTATAAATAGTCATAATTGGTGTCTGATGTAACAATTTCATCGCCTGCTTCTGCAAACCCTTCATACTTAACACGAAGATAGGTAACTAAATCATCTGATGCAGTTGTATCAATAATGTCTTCATCGCTAAATTCCTTCAGCGAAACCAAATCATCAAGACTGACAAC
This sequence comes from Candidatus Hadersleviella danica, assembly GCA_016711405.1. Taxonomy (GTDB): domain Bacteria; phylum Chloroflexota; class Anaerolineae; order Promineifilales; family Promineifilaceae; genus Hadersleviella; species Hadersleviella danica. Next base: position 768 of record JADJSZ010000028.1, read on the forward strand.
TTCAATACCATTTTTAGACCATGTTTCTACCATACGCCCAGACTTCATCAAAGCATGATTTAACATCAGACCTGTCCATTGTTGTTCTGTTAGCCTGAACGATATATTTTCATTTCCATTACCAGAAAGAAATTTCAGGCAATTCTATTCCAGCCTGTTCGATTTCTTCCAGTGCGCTAATACGATTTTCTCTGTCGATTGGTAATGTTCTTTGCCGAGATGCGTCATCAATTCCCACATATTCACGGGCATACATAAAACTGGTGGTTGAGGCTGAGCTAATGCGGGATTACGTTTCTCTGCAACTAACAAGAGTTTTCTCTTGCTTTTGATCTTTGGAAAGCGTCCGAAGGAGAGACAACAGCACGGATAATAAACTTTTGACGAATATAATCTCAAACCACTTGTAAGTTTCGCCGTTGAGGATTCCATCATCAATTACTGTTATCAAACGCCCACCTACTTTTAATAAGTCGTGGTAACGTTCAATAAACATTAGACTTTTAGACTGGGCGTTTTCTCCCCAAGCTTTGTGCCAATTTCGTAGCCATCAAAATTCTTTTTTCCTCTCAGTATTTTTCTTTCATAAGATTTTGCGAATGGGATTTGTCAATACGACATCAAAAAAGCCTTGCAGTTTAAATACTTTGCGAATTTGAGACTTTTCTTTCACCATGTCAGGTGAATCCGTATCTTTCTAATACTTCTTTATCAAGAACATCAACTTGATAAATGCTACTTCCACCATCACCATGTAAATACATATTCAATCTAGCTATTCTGGCTAATGGGGGTTCGCGTCCTACATCAACTCCAAAGATATGATTATTGGCTATCTGTTTACGGAGTTTGCTTTTTGCGTCATCGTCCAAAGAAGTATTTGCACTAACCTTGTTCCACATATCAGATAAGGCATCGATTAAATAACCACCTGTCCCACAGCAAGCGTCCAGAACAATATCAGTATGAAAACTTCCATCATCTAGCGGAACATTGACACGTAAGCGAGCCAATTTCACTCCCAATTCAACAACACTGCGCGGAGTAAAAAATTGCCCCAAATCTTTACCTCGCATAGTGGCATTAAAGAAGGTTTCAAACAAACGCCCCGTTTAAGTCAATGTCTATATTCCGAATAAAAAATAAATTCTCAATTCGCCCAACAACGCTACGTATTGTTTCAGGTGAAAGGTTTATTTTTCATCTGCGGAGAAAATTCTTTTCTTTTTCCGCTTTCAATATCGCTTTTCATGCTATTAATGAAGTTATGAAATTGTATTGTGTCCAATGGGTTTGGCGTATTTTTTTCCTGTTCTTGAATCCAACGCAATGAAAACTGGACTTCATCAGCAGGAACATCAATGACATTTTCGGCTAAGACATTTGGGGTAATTGTCTCGAATTTTTCTGTCTGACAACAGTTTTAGAAATATAACTTTGACAAATTCGGTAAAAGCCGCCGCTTGGCTGATATTATCCTTCTTGTAGATGTGTTGGTGACACCATGCAAAGGCAGAATTTACATCCGCCAGCGGGTGTTTTTCAAGCTTGTGAAGTTTGCTAATATTGCTTTGCATTTTCGGTTTTGCAAAACTTTTGGGCGTAAGGTAATTTATGAATTTCTCAAATAATTGATTGCCCTGAACAAAATCTTTGAAACTTAGTTCAAGTAATGGCGCATTAATATCTGATTGAAATAGCCTTGTTTTTGCACCATTTGATAATACAAAATATCTGACTGGATTTTTCGTCAACATATTGCCCGTTCAAAAGTTGACACCATCCGCGCCGTGTGCAAAAATATTATTAAAATTTTCATTTGGTGACTTGGAATCATAAAACCCATCTGACTTCCCCTAACCTTTTCAAAAATTGGAAAATCTGGGCGATATTGCGCTTCTACTCCCCGCATACCACCTAGTTGTGTAAAAGAATCTTTAGGACGAATTTTGACGGTCGTCATATCCTAAAAATTTTTCAAAAGGCCTTCTGAGAAAAGCCTGTTCGATGGCGTCGTCTTTTTTCGAGTCGGCTAATTGGCAAAACTGTTTTGATTGACATTGTTTTCACCCTTCGGGGAATTTTTGAATAATTCTTCAGAGCAACGAGCAAAGCGTTAATCTTTAGACAAACCAAAAGGGCGTGTCTATTACTCCCCCCTTCTCCCTTTTCACTCCCCACCCACCACCCGCACCTCCCCCGCCAGCGGGGCAAGGTGGAACGTTTGCCCAACGGCCGTGAATGTCTGCTCTTGCTCGCTCAAATTAAAAGCGACCACAATCTGCTCCTGCTCATTGTGGCGCAGATAAGCATAGGTTTGGGTGGGGGCGTGGAGATGCACGGCCGTGCGTTCCCCCTCCCACAACACAGGGTGCGCCCTGCGGAACCCAATCAGCCAGCGGTAAAACTCCCGCAAATCCTCGTTTTGCGCCTCGCCCCAGCGCATCGGTTGGCGGCTCTCTTCCATAATGTGGCGGCCGTCGGGGTACACCACATCCCGCTCCTGCGTCACCCCCACCTCGGTGCCGTAATAGACCACGGGCGGCCCCGCCAGCGTGAATTGGCACAGGGCGGCCAGCTTCAGGCGGCGCACATCCCCTTTGGTCAGCCACAAAAAGCGGTTCATGTCGTGGTTATCCAAAAAGGAGGGTAAGCGGTAATCGGTGGGGAAATACGCCTCGTGCTGGCGCAAAAACGACTCAAAGCGGCACACGTCCATCGTCCCAAAAGCAAAGGTGTCGCGCAGGGCTTGGAGCAAAATGAAGTCGAGACAGCCATCAAAACGGCCGCGATAGCTCAAAATCGCCCCCGGCGTGCTAACCGCCTCGCCAAAGAGCCACACATGGGGGCGGTCTTGCTTGACGGCCGCGCGAAACGCCGTCCAAAAGTCGTGGCTGGGGCCAAGGGCGTAATCGAGCCGCAACCCATCAAAGCCAAATTCGCACCAGTGGAGCGCGGCCGAAATTAGGTGCGCCCGCGCCTCGGGCTGGTTGGTGTTGATTTGAGGCAACTCCATCACCCCAAAAAAGGTGTGGTAATCGTGCGGCCAATCAATCCAATTGTACCAATCGTGGTAGGGGCTATCGGCGTGGGCGAGGGCGTGTTGGAAGGTGGCGTGTTTGTGCCCCCAGTGGTTGGCCACAAAATCCAGCACAAAGCGCAAGCCGAGGGCGTGCCCTTTGTCGAGCAGTTCGCGCAATTCTTCGGCCGTGCCCAAGCGCGGGTTCACCCCAAAATAGTCGTAAGCGTGGTAGCCATGATGCGTGTCGTCGGGGAAGAAGGGGTTGAGCCAGATGCAGGTGAAGCCCATCGCGGCGATGTAGTCAAGCCTGTCAATCATGCCGCGCAGGGTTCCGCCGAAAATGTCGTTGAGGCTGGTGGTGGGGTGGAAGGGGCGGCCGTTTCCCGCATCAAACCTATCGGGGAAAAGCTGGTATAGCACGGCCGAGGCCACCCAATCGGGCGGCGATGGGTTGCCCACCCAATACGAAAACGTCGCTCCCCCATCGGCGGGGATGGGTTCCCCCTCGTTGGTCGGGTAAGCCCAAATTTGGTAGCGCACGGTGGTTCCCTCGGGCTGGGGGGGCAGGGTCGCCTCCCAGTATTGCATGTAGCGCCAATTGAGCGGATCCCATTGCGTTTTGCTGACCGCAAGGGGGATGATGTGCGGCCGTGGCTCCAAAATGTGGCACTCTACCTTGTCAATGGGCAGTGTCAGTCCCACTGTGGCGGTCAGCAGGGGCGCATCGGCCGCACGGGGAGCGCGTGGTTCGATTTGGCAGTTGTGCTTGACCCCCGTTTGCCGCTGGCGCACAAACTCCATCCTCTGCTGGGGCGTGGCCAAATGGCCAAAAATAAATTCGTTCATGTCCCGTTCGGGTTCAAATGTGATGTGGTGCATGTTAATTGTGAATTGTGAATTGTGAATGGGTAATTGTGAATTGTGAATGTTTTTTTTTGAGTGGAGATTTGGGTAGGAGTGAGTTTTTTTAGACACGAATTTCACGAATTACACGAATTGAGGCAATTCGTGTAATTCGTGAAATTCGTGTCCGATTTTTTATCTCAGTTGAGGCTTGTATCCACAAGTTTGTCTTTGGTGTGAACAGTCCCTCACCCCAGCCCTCTCCCAAAGGGAGAGGGAGCCTTGGTTCCCCTCTCCCTCTGGGAGAGGGGCTAGGGGTGAGGGGAGCTTTGGCCAACCTTCAACTGACATGAAACATACCCATTAACAATTAACCATTCACAATTCACAATTAATTATTCGCGTAGCTAAAGGTGTAGCGTTGGTTGCTGGTGATGTTGGTATGCGTCTCTTCCACGCCGTTGGGCCAGCGGATGTGGAGTTGGCGCACGGCCGCGTCTCCCAGCCCAAAGTGCAGGATGAGCGTATCGCCCGCGCCGAGGCTGGAGCCTGCTTTGACCTCTTGCAGGAGGGTACGGCCGTCGCTCAGTTCCAGCGTCACCCGCGCCCCAATCGCATCGCGGTTCACGGAGCCGCCGCCGATGAGTTGGACGGCGATGCGGCCGTTGTCGTTCGCTTGCCCCGCGTTGTGGTATAGCTCGTAGTTGCCATCAAAATGGCCCACGGCCAAATCCACCCAGCCATCGTTGTCGTAATCGGCATAGGCCACGCCAAGGGTACGGCCGCTCTTGTCTAGCCCCGAAACGGGGGGCAAAATGCGCTGGAACCCCCCTTCGCCATCATTTTGGAGGAGAATGTCGGCGGGCAATTGCCCATCTGTGCCCAAATAATCGGAGACGGCCAAGTACAAATCTTGCCAGCCGTCGTTGTCGTAATCGAAGAAAACAGCCCCCCAGCCGATGTGGTCACGGCCGAGTTGCGCCCCTGTCTCGCCCGCAACATCGGCAAAGGAGCCATCGCCAAGGTTGTGGAGCAGGAACATCGGCCCCGCGTTGGAGAAGTAGAAGTCGAGGTGGCCGTCGTTGTCGTAATCGGCCGTGGCCAGCCCCATGCCCATCGCCCGCGTGTTGGCTCCTGCTTCTTCACCCACCTCGGTAAAGCACCACCCCTCACACCCCGCGCCATCGTTGCGCCACAACATGTTGCCAATGGGGTTGATGAATTCATCGTTGACCAAGTAAATGTCGAGGTCGCCGTCGTTGTCGTAATCTACAAAAGCGGCCACAAAGCCCGCTCCGCGCACGTCACGGCCGCCCAGCAAGGCCACCGTCACATCGCTAAACGTGCCATCGCCGTTGTTGTGGTAGAGCGTGTCGCGGTCGCCCTCGGTCGGTCGGCCGCAATCGGGCGAGCAAGACCAGTTGGCAATATACAAATCGAGGTGGCCGTCGTTGTCGTAATCGCCCCACGAGGCTGTTTTGCCGTGGCCAAGGTCGGCCGCCAACCCCGCCGTTTCGGTCACGTCCTCAAATCCCTCGCCTGTGTTGCGAAACAGATTGTTTTGGCCGATGTTGAGGACGAGGAGGTCGGGACGGCCGTCGTTGTCGTAATCGGCAAAGACAGCCCCACTGCTGACTGCACTGGGCAAGCTCACGTCGGCCGCCCACGGGTGCAAGCTAAAGCGGCCGTGGCCATTGTTTTGGTACAGCCGATTGGCTCCCGCATGGTCAGTGGTGTACAGGTCGAGCCAGCCGTCGCCGTCTACATCGCCCCACGCTTGGCCAATGAGCCGCTCTTTGCCCCGCCGCTGGTAAATTAGCCCAGCGGGGATGGTGACGTTGTCGAATAAAAGCCCTTTGCTCAGATAGGGGGTAGTCGGGGCGAAGGGTTGGCTGGTGCGGGTGGAGAGGGTGGTGGTGGATGAGGGGGAAGGGGAGGAAGCGGCCGTGCTCACCTGCGAAGCCACGATAGCCACCAACAACATGGCCAAAATCAACACCCCCATCACCGCTAAAAACCGCTTGTCCGAAGATAAAATTGTTTCGCGCATAAACCACCTTTAGATAGAGATAGGAGATAGAGATAGAGGGGAACGTGGTCGGTTAGCTTATCGAGTTTTCTCTATCTCTACACTCTATCTGGCATACACCATTGTTCAGATATAAAAAAAGGGTCACACGGTTTAGGCATGACCCTTGGGGAGGGAGTAAGAGAGTAAGAGATGGGGAGATTAGAAATTCGCTACTCAGCACTCAGCACTCAGCACTCTCTACTCTCCCTTCACCGCGCCACTGGTCAACCCACTGACGATGTAATCTTGAACCAAGAGGTAGATGATAATCGTCGGGACTGCGCCCATGAGTGCGCCTGCGGAAAATACACCCCAGTTTTGGGCAAATTGTTGCCGGGCAAAGATGATGAGACCCACGGCCAGCGTGAATTGCTGGGTGTCTTGGAGCAAAATCTGGGGCAGGAGGAAGTCGGCCCATGTGCCCACGAAGGTCAGGATGGCGATGATAATCATAATCGGCCGAATGAGGGGCAAAATGACCAGCCAGAAAATCTGCCAATCCGTCGCCCCGTCAATCTTGGCCGATTCATCCAAAGCGCGGGGAACCGTATCCAAAATGCCCTTCATCAGCCACACGTTAATGCCCAACACCCCGCCCAAGTAGACCAAAATGAGACCCGCATGGGAGTTTAGCCCAAGTGCTGGAACGACATCGCCAAAATCCTTGAGCAGGAGGAACATGGCCACAATCATTAGTGAGGAGGGGAATACTTGAAGCAGGAAGGTGACGAGCAAAAGGGTGCGCCGCCCCGCAAAGCGAAAGCGGGAAAACGCATAGGCACTGAGTGCCGTGATGAAAACCGACAACACCGAGGCGATGGAGGAAACCTTGATGGAATTCAGCATCCAACGGAGATAGGGTTGGGTGGTGTTGGTTAACAAGAACTCGTAATTGCGGAACGAGGCATTCGGGGGAATGAGTTGGGCTGTCTGCAACGAGTTGCGCGGGTCAATGGAGGCGGAAAAAATCCACACAATGGGGAAAACACAGTAGGCAATGACCAAAACGGCGACAGTGTATTGCACAACGCGCCAGACAAGGTGTTGGTTGCGCTTGGATGAAATGAGACTGGTTGGTGGGACGTGGGGGGTGTTTTGCTTAGACACTTTCAGATACCTCCTCCCAGACGCGGGTAGAGCGGAATTGGATGCCGACGATAATGGCCAAGATGATGAAAATCACGATGGTGATGGCAGAAGCGTAACCGTAATCGACACCACGGCCGCCGCCAAAGGCCAAGCGGAAGATATACGTAATCAGAATATCCGTATGCCCCGCTGGGGTGGGCGAATTGGGAATGGGCGGGCCACCTTCGTTGTAAATGTCAATAATCGTGAAATTATTGAAGTTGAAGGCAAACGAGCCAATCAACAACGGCCCTACGGCCACCAACAGCAGGGGCAGGGTGATATTCATAAAGCGTTGCCACCCATTGGCGCCATCTACTTCGGCCGCTTCGTAAATATCGGAGGGGATGGATTGCAAGGCCCCTGTGCAAATGAGGAACATGTAGGGGAAGCCCAGCCACAACCCGACAAACAAGATACCTACTTTGGCCCATGTGGGGTCGGTAAACCAATCGGGAGAAGTGCCGAACCAATCGTTCATGGTTTGGCTGATAATGCCAAAACTCGGGTTGAGCAACCCGCGCCACACCTGCACACTGATAAAAGCGGGCACAGCATAGGGGATAACCATCGCGGATTGGATGATTTTGCGCCCCGGTAGCGACGGGTCATTGAAGATAATGGCCAAGGTCAGCCCCGCCACAAAGGTGATGAGGACAATCATGGCCGCAAAGACAAATGTCCAGATGAAGACGCGCAGGAAGGGCCACGGAGAGCAGGGCTGTTGTAGAGCCGTTGGAAGTTTTCCCAACCAATGGTCACAAAGAAGCCGGGGATGAGTTGCTGGCCATCGGGGGAGGTGAAACGGCCGTTTTGGGGCGTGTACTCCACCCCTGTTTGCTGGTCTACCAGCACATCCCGCGCCTCATCATATACATAGCGGGGTAGGGCTTTGGCGGCCGAATCCATACTTTGGACGATGATGGCATCATCCACATCCCCAAAGCCAATGGCTCCTAACGTCGAAAGATGGCGTAGCGTTTGTCCCCGCGCCAACCGTGTATAGCCGGGAATAGATTCGGGAATGCCATCGGCATCCAGTGGTCCAGCCCCAACTTCCTCAAGGCTTAATTCCACGCCGGGGCCAACTAAAATCGCCTCGTCACCCGTTTGGGATTGCACCCACAGGATAAACTCCTCGCCCTCTGTCATAAAAGCTGTCCATGAGTATGCCCCTTCAGTTTCGGGCACAAAGGTTAGCCTTTCGAGTTGGCTAATGGCCAACCCCTTATTGAGCAAGTTGCCCGTGCCATAATTGGTAAAGGCGGTGTAGGTGGTGAATACGACAGGGTAAACCACCAACATGAACATGAGTGCCAAACCGGGGCCAAACCAGCGTAGGGCGTATAACTTATCGGACAAAAAGATGATGTTAAGGCCAAGGGCAATGAAGCCCATCATCCCAGCGATATAGATATTGCCACCCAGTGCCACGATTTGGTAAATAAACCAAATCGCAAAGGCATCAATAAGGGCCAATACACCTAATCGCAAGCCGATTCCCGATAGAGAAGTTGATTGGGTCATCTTTTCTCTCCAAGAGTGTGAAAGAACGTGGGGTTGTAGAGAGGGGACGTAATTACGAATTACGTATACAAATTGTGTCCTAGTTTACAAAAAAAGGCTAGGAAGATTTTTTTTCTTCCTAGCCTTTTTAGAGGGCTACCTGTTATTCGTTGATGGCGTTGCGAACTTGCTCGGCCGCATTGGTGAACGCCTCGTCGGCGGGTTGTTGCGCTTGGAAGATGAGTGTGATTGCATCACCCCATGCCCCCCAAACGGCACTCATTTCAGGGATAGCGGGCATGGCTTGGCCGTTTGCCCCAGCCTCACCAAAGGCGAGCAGGTCTGGGTCGGTCAGGCCAGCCAACACACCCAAGTGGGCTGGTGGACGGTCGCCGCTGGCGAAAATTTGGGTCATCGCTTCTTCGGTGGCCACAAATTCGGTCAGGAACGCTTGCGCCAAGAGGGGATCTGCACTGAACGCGCTGACCATGAACCCTTGGACACCCAAGAAGGGGGCGCTGTCTTGGGTCTCGCCGGGCAAGTTGGCGATACCGTAGTTCACGCCTGCTTCCTTGAAGCGAGCGACAGCCCACGGCCCTGTAATCATCATGGCCGCTTCGCCTGTCTCAAACAAAGCATGAACAGCATCCCAGTCGAGGTCGGCCGACAAATGACCGTCGGCAATCATGCCTTCCAACCATTGGGCGGCGGCGATGGAGCCTTCGCTGTCCAAGCCCACATCGGTGGGGTCGTAGCCGTTTTCGTTCGTGCCGAACACATAACCACCAAAGGCGGTTTGGATGGGCATGAAGTGGAAGGCATCGGCGGGTTGCAGGACGTAGCCGTATTGGACAACGCCCTCAGCTTCGAGTTCGGCCGCCAGTTCTTGAACTTCTGTCCAAGTGGTGGGGGGGGTCTCGATGAGGTCTTTGTTGTAGAAGAAGGCGACGTTTTCGACGGCGTAGGGCAAGCCGTACAGCACACCGTCATAGCGGAAAGCGTCTACGGCCGCAGGCGAAAAATCTTCGGCAAGGTCGCCCAAATCCATTTCAGCCAGCAAACCGCTGGTGGCCAATTCGCCCAGCCAGTCATGGGCACCGATGATGATATCGGGGCCTTCGCCAGCGGGGGCGGCGACGGTGAAGTTCTCGCGGATGTCACCGAAGCCGACTTGTTGGACGATAATGCCCACGCCGTACTCTTCGGAGAATTGGGCGCCCAACGCTTCAATGACAGGGGCGCGGGTGTCGTCTGCCCAAATGGTCAGGTTGACATCAAAGCCAGTGTCTACAGGAGTGGCGGCTTCTTCGGTGGCTTCTGGTTCGGCCGTGGGTTCAGGAGTTGGTTCGGCCGCTTCTTCGGTCTCTTCCTCTTCCTCAACCACAACGCCAGCAATGGCGTTGCGAACTTGCTCGGCCGCGTTGGTGAACGCCTCGTCGGCGGGTTGTTGCGCTTGGAAGATGAGTGTGACAGCGTCACCCCATGCACCCCAAACGGCACTCATTTCGGGGATGGCGGGCATCGCCCGGCCGTTGACACCCGCCGCACCAAAGGCGAGCAGGTCTGGGTCTTCCAACCTTCCAAAACAGCCAAGTGGGCTGGCGGGCGGTCGCCACTGGCGAAAATTTGGGTCATCGCTTCTTCGGTGGCCACAAATTCGGTCAGGAACGCTTGGGCCAAGAGGGGGTCTTTGCTGAAGGCGCTGACCATGAACCCTTGCACGCCCAAGAAGGGGGAGCTTTCTTGCGTTTCGCCGGGCAAGTTGGCGATACCATAGTTCACGCCTGCTTCCTTGAAGCGAGCGACAGCCCACGGCCCTGTAATCATCATGGCCGCTTCGCCTGTCTCAAACAGAGCATGAACAGCATCCCAGTCGAGGTCGGCCGACAAATGACCGTCGGCAATCATCCCTTCCAGCCATTGGGCGGCGGCGATGGAGCCTTCGCTGTCCAAGCCCACATCAGTGGGGTCGTAGCCATTTTCATTCGTGCCGAACACATAACCACCAAAGGCAGTTTGGATGGGCATGAAGTGGAAGGCATCGGCGGGTTGCAAGACGTAGCCGTATTGGACAACGCCCTCAGCCTCGAGTTCGGCCGCCAATTCTTGAACTTCTGTCCAAGTGGTGGGGGGGGTCTCGATGAGGTCTTTGTTGTAGAAGAAGGCGACGTTTTCGACGGCGTAGGGTAAGCCGTACAGCACGCCGTCATAGCGGAATGCGTCTACGGCCGCAGGGGAGAAGTCCGCCTCTTTGTCGCCGAGGTCAATTTCGGCCAGCAAGCCGCTGGTAGCCAATTCGCCCAGCCAGTCGTGGGCACCGATGATGATGTCGGGGCCTTCGCCAGCGGGGGCGGCGACGGTGAAGTTCTCGCGGATGTCACCAAAGCCGACTTGTTGGACAACGATGCCCACGCCGTATTCTTCGGTGAATTGGGCGCCGAGCGCTTCGATAACTGGCGCACGGGTGTCGTCTGCCCAGACGGTGAGGGTTAATTCTGCTTCAGCAGGTTCCTCGGTGGGTTCTTCAGCAGGCTCTTCCGTGGGTTCTTCAGCGGCTACTTCGGTGGGTTCCTCTACAGGAGCCGAAGTGGCCTCAGGGGCTGGCTCGGCCGTGGGGGTGGTGGTTCCACCGCACGCCACAAGCGCGAGCAGGGCTAACAGAGTTAGCAAGGAAAGCGATTTTCTTAACATACCTTTCTTCTCCATTCTATTGTGTGGGTAAAAGAGGACAAAGAGGGATTCGTAGAGAGTGTGTTGGCAGGCACGGACTCTCTGTCTCTATCTCTCATCTCTATCTTGGGCTAAATCAGCTTGTAAACATGTTTTGAGATGTTCAAGCGACGTGTTGAGTTCGGCTAGTATTTCGGCAGTGAAGCGACGTTGGTTGTACTGCTGGTGGCTCTGCATTGCTTCTTGGCGCACCCGTATGCCTTGTTCGGTGAGGAAGAGGCGCACGGAGCGGCCGTCGTTCTCATGCGGCCGTCGCACCACATGCCCATCTTGTTCGAGGTTTTTGATGAGCCGCGTGACGTTGCTCTTGTCGCAAAACATCAATTCACTGAGCTGGTTCGGTGTCATGCCCGGCAAGGTTCCTAAGTGGAGGAGAGTGTAAAAGCGGGGCACTGACAAATTGAACCGATTGAGGAGACGACGGTCGCCATCATCCAACAAGAGAAAAATCTCTTTGAGGAGTTCGTAAGTTGCTTCTTGGCGGGTCATGGATGGGTTTGGAAGCCGTCGCAGTCTCAATCTAGTTGACGTGTCAACTATTACGGCGAAATATAACACCAGTTGGTTACTCTGTCCAATAATTCGCCAAGCAGATTTGGCGTTTTTGGCCTATAAGGGAGGGAGCAGGGGAGCAGAGCAGCAGAGGAGCAGAGGAGAAAGAGAGTAAGGGAGTAAGGAACTGAGCTTACAGCTTACAGCTTATGGCTATTAGCTTACTTCTGCCGTTGCACTTCGATGACTTGGCTCATGTTTTCCAATTTTTGCTTGAGCCAGTTGAGGTCATCCAGATTGGTGACGGAGACGACGAGATAGACGGTGGTAATGCCGCGCTTGTCGGTGATGCCTTTGACTTTAACCAATTTGATGCGACGGCCGCTGATAATCGTGGCCACACTCTCCGCCAAATCGGGCATCCGAATGGCCCGCACCACCAGAGGGATTTCATAGGTGGCGTTGGGGTTGGTCTGCCCCCACGAAACTTCGACAATGCGGTCTGGCTCTTTCAGAGCTTGGGTCTTGAACTGTTCACACGATTTGCTGTGGATGGTCACACCACGGCCGCGTGTGACATACCCCATAATTGGCTCAGGGGGAATCGGCTTACAGCAGTTGGCAAAGGCGTGGTGCAATCCCTGTAAGCCCTGAATAATCAGCCCTTTTTGGGGCTGGAGTGGCGCGGCCGTGAGGATGGCCGCCACAGCCTGCTCGATTTTCTCATCTTCAGCGGCGGCCAGTACTTCGGCCGTTTCCAATTCCCGCCGCTTCACCTCTTTCAACCGATTCAGCGTGCCCATCACTTGGCTCAGTTGAATATCGCCAAAGCCAATTTTGGCCAGCAAATCATCTACCTGCTCCTTTAGTTCCTCGGCTACATCTTCAATAGTCAGCAAATTTTTGGGGCGGATGAGGCGCAATTCCCGCTCCAACATTTGGCGGCCGTGCTGAATGTTCGTCTCGCGGTCGTGGATGCGGAACCATTGGCGCACTTTGCTCCGCGTATTTTTGCGCTGGGCATAGCCCGAATCCTCATTCATCCAATCCCGGTTCGGCCGTGCCTCTGGCCCCTTGATAATCTCCACCACATCCCCTTCTTGTAATTCGTAATTCAGGGGAACCAACTTTTTGTTCACCCGCGCCCCTCGGCACCGATGCCCCAATTCGCTGTGAACTTGGTAGGCAAAATCAACAGGGGTGGAGCCTTCGACCAGCTCAATGTCGTCGCCTTTGGGGGTTTGCACATAAATGCGCCGGCTCAAATCGTCGAGGTTCACCATCGGTTCGGCGGGTTCAGACCCTTCGGTGGCCTCGTTGCGCAAATCAATCAGCAAGCCCCGCATTTTGGCCACCCGCAGGGCGAAATCTTTGTCCACTCTGGCCCCGTAATCTTTGTAGACAAAGTAGTTGGCCACCCCGCTTTCGGCTTCGTGGTGCATGGCGCGGGTGCGGATTTGCACCTCGAGGACGCGCCCTGTTTCGTCGTACACGGCCGTGTGCAACGACTTATACCCATTCGGTTTGGGCTTGGCGATGTAATCATCAAACTCTTCGGGGATGGGTTTCCACATGTTGTGGACAATGCCCAACACCTCATAGCAAAAGCGTATTTCGGAGCTTTCGATAATGACCCGCACCGCGTTGACATCGTAAATTTCCTCGACGGGCACATTTTTGCGCACCATTTTGCGGTAGATGGAGTAGAGGTGTTTAGTACGGCCGCTGACCTCGGCCAAAATCTCCGCTTCGGCCAACCTTTCGCGAATCGCCTCCTTGTGCCCCTCTATCAACCCATACTCATCCATCTCGTGCTGGCGCACAAACTCATCCACCACTTGGTGCGCCTCTGGCTCCAAAAAGCGAAAGGCCAAATCCTCTAACTGTGATTTGAGCTTCCACACCCCCAACCGATTGGCGATGGGCGCATACACCTCCCGTGATTCACGCGCCAACTCCTCCCGCTTGGTTTCAGGCATTTTGTCCGCCACCAGCAAGTTTTGGACCCTGTCCGCCATGCGAACCATCAAAACCCGCGCCTCATCTGTTTTAAGGATACTGCGGCGCAATTTCTCGATTTTTTGTGGGCTTCGGGCCTCGTCAAGGCTCAATTGCGGCCCCACCTCTTGCAGTTTGGTCACAATCTCATGGACCAAAGGGGGAAAGCGGCGCAACAACTCATGTTGGATGGTCTCCGTCGGTTCAGCGCGGAGGGTATCGTGCAACAGCCCTGCTTGAATAGAGACAGTATCAAGGCCAAGGTCGGCCACCCCATAGGCTACGGCACGGTCGTGTTCAATGTAAAATTCACCTGTCTCGCGCCGTTCATCGCCCAATAGGTCTTGGGCAAATTCATCCGCATCTTGCAACTGGTCGGGCACATCGGGGGGAGCCGAGGGGGGCAGGAGTTCAACAATTTGGTCTATGGTGGGAAAGGCTGTGCGTAACATGGGCTTATGAGGGACGGGGACAAGGGACAAGGGACGAGGGAGGGGACGGGGGGTGAACGGCCGTAAACAAAAAAGCGCCCTCTGGTCGGAGGACGCTTTGTTTAGAAAAGAGTTGGCTGTTAGGGAAAAAATCAGCCAGTCTTAGACTTGTTCCGCATCCTCTTGGGGGGTATCGTCGCCTTGGGCGCGTTGGGTCGCATGGGTAATGCGCTCTTTCGCGTCGGCCAGCTTGGTCTTTCCTTCGTCGAGGACAATGTTAAAACGTTCTTGGGCATGGGTGGTGGCACTGCTGGCACGGGCACGGGCTTCGGCCAAATAATTGCCTGCGGTATCCCGATAATTGGCCCCGTATTCGCTGGCCGAACCACGCAAGTCGCTCCCCTTTTGCATAATTTGGTGGCGGGTTTGCTCACCTGATTGGGGGGCCAAGATAAGCGCGGCCGCCGCGCCGACCAATCCCCCAATGACAAAACCTGCTAAAAATGCCCCAAATTCTGTACTGCTTTGATTTTCACTCATAATAACCTCGAGGGTGGGGTTATTGGTTACTCGTTCTTCGTTCTTAACTGCACACGGCAAGCTAATAACCAGTAACCAATAACGAATAACTCTTTTTAGTCGGGCAAATTGCGGCGCGGGTTGCCGAACAGCACCCGCATGGCTCCGCGCACGGCCGCTACATAACTGCTGGCGGTGATGGCGGGCTTGACCACATTGGCACTCACAAAAGTGGTTGTGCCTTGTACCATGCTAATCGTTTCGTTTGTTTTCTCCAAAATTGGCTTAATCTCAAACTCAAGCATGTTGATGAGCCGGATGACGGCCACCAAGAGCATGATGAGGACGATGACGGTGCTACAGGCGGCCGTGGCAAACAGGATGATGAAAATATCCCGAATGGCTTCGATTTGGCCTGCGTAATTTTTGGCCAACCAGATGACCAAGGCCACCAGTCCGCCCATCAATAAAAGGGTAACAACCACCCCGACCACAATCCCCCATGTGGGGATAAGCGGCCGTGGCTCCTCTGTTGGAGCGACTGGATAACTGCTGTTGCTTGCGTTGTAACTCGTCATAGCTTTAGCGGCCAAGTATAGCATTAAAGTAGAAAGTGGAAAGTGCTGAGTAAAAAGCGTGGCTACTTTCAACGAAACACATTAAAGACCCTTTGCCCTTTCCCTCTTTTGCCCTTTCGCAATAAAAATTGATTGCAAAAAGGCAAAAGAACAATAAAGCAAAGGGGGTTGGGCTTGTTTTTACTCTTGGCTCTTGCCTAAAAACCTTCATTTATAACGAATGAACTTAGCCTTTTTAACTTTCTACTTCTCCAAAATCGCCGCCATCTCCTCGGCCGAGAGCCGCCCCGTGTTAGCCAAGATAATCGTCAGCGGTTGGTCATACACCGTAAAACTCTCGTCGGCACGGCCGAGGGCGAAGCCGCGCCGCTGGTCGAAATACGCTTGCACTGCTGGGGGTGGGGTCAGGCCAGCGGCCGAGAACGTATCGGGGGTGAAGTGCCAGCCCAACAAACGCGGGGCGCGGTCGGCCACCAAGACCACCTCATACCCCAGCGAGCCATCGAACAAGCGGGGGTGGTATTGGCTGGAGCGGGGGTAGAGGGTGGGCAGGCGGGGAACCACCCCATAGACCCGATTCGAGGCGAGGACGACGTAATCGGCGCGAGCCAGAGCGGCCGTGTTTTGGAGCAATTTGGCGGCCGTGTCTAGTTCCCCTGCCTGCGAGAGCCACGTCAGTTCTACACTCTCGAACTGTTGGCGGTTGAGGACGCGGCCGTCGGCTGTCTCTATCGTGCTGGGCAACGCCTCATCCCATCGTTCGTAGGCGATTTTGGCTCCCGGCGAGGCGTTTTCGTGTAACCACTGGGAAGCGACCAGCCACGGGTGGGGTTGGGCGTAGATACCGTGGAAGGCGAGGGCATAGAGCGCGGTGCTGGCCAGTAAAACGGCCGCGCCCCCCACCCGCCATTTGCCCCGCAATTGCCACACCGCCCATGCCCCCCACAGCACCAAGTAGGGGGGTGATGGGTTGCAGGTAGCGCATGAACTTGACATAAAAGTTGCCCGTCGAGAGAAAATAGGGCACTGCCCACGCCAAAAGCACCAATTCTGCTTCTTCCAGATGGGTCAGCGGCCGAGTGCGCCACACGCTGAGCAAGCGGCCGATTTGCCAGCCCCACCCCACCAAACCCACCAACAACAGTGGCCAGCCCATGCCCCAGCGTCCTTGCATCTCGAGCAGATAGAGAAACGGCCGTGTGCCTTCATATTGGCGGGTAAAGGGGAAGGCGGCTCCCCCAGCGACCATCGCCCGTTGAGCGCCCACATTTTCCAGATAGCAAAAACGCCAATTGATGACAGGAATGTCCACGCCCAAAAGCGTGGTGGCGGGCGTTTCGGCCGTGCAAGTGGCATCTAATAGGGCAAAGGGATTGGTCAGGGCGAAGGTGAAGAGGGCGGCCGTGCCCGCCAGCCCCAACCACAGCCACCAGCGGCGGCGCACCACCAGCCACACCCCCACGGCCAGCGGCACAAAGAGCAAAATGGCACTAAATTTGGAGCCAATGGCCAGTCCCACCACCCCACCCGCCACGATGAGCCATATTTTTTGGCGGGTCTGCACGGCCGCCACCAAGGCCGCCAAACTGCCCATCACAAAAAACGTGGTGTAGGGGTCGGTGGTGAAAAAGTGAGCCAACTGGATGTGCATGACATTGCTGGCCAGCAGGGCGGCCGTCAGCAGGCCCACGGCCGTGCCATATAATTGGCGGCCGAGCCAATACGCCACCGCCACCGTGCCCACATCCACCAACCCCGTCAACAAACGGCCGATGAGGGTGAGGTGGTCAAATTCGGAGCGGCCGTTGGCGTTGAAGAATTCGGCCGCCAGCCACCCCTCGGCGGGCAACCATGTTTGTGCCCACGGAGCCATTTTTTCGACAAGGCGCGTGGCGGCTACGCCCATGTAGAGTGGCAAGTGACCATAGGCATAGGCTCGAGCTTCGCCACGCGGCACGGAGACACGGGTGGTGGTATCGGCCGTGGGCCAGTAAAACGGGTTGAGGGTGCTCTGGTGGGGGTGCAGGGCGGTTTCCCAATCGGCGGGCCACTGGATGGTCGTCGCCACCCACGAAATATACCGCTCGTCGGGGTGGTAATGTTGGTAGCCATCCCACACCACCCCACTCAGCCGCAACCATGCGGCCAAGAGCAATATGGCGAGGAGGGTCAGGGTGGGGTGTTTGGTCATAATGGCGGGAGGGGGCTGGTCATTCAATGGTAATTTGCCCCAATTACCACCGAATTGCGAATGGGTGGGTTTCGCTTCAGTTGAAGCAGGCAAAAATTAGACACGAATTACACGAATTTTTCCAAACTCATAATGAAACACACCTCTTGCCAGTTTGGCTAACAAAAAAGGCTGAAACGGGAGCCGTTTCAGCCTTTTGAGGGGTTAATGAGGGGTTGGGATTAAGCGGCCGTGGTATCTTCGGCGGTAGCGACCCGCTCGAATTCAAACTTGGCCACCGCAATATCCCCTTCGGTGAGGATAACGACACCAGCAGGGGCAACCAAATCAGCCACGGTGAGAACCATTTCGTGGTTGAGCATTTTGCTCAAGTCTACTTCGATTTCGGAGACCAAATCATCTGGTTTGGCTTCGATTTGAACAGCGTGGAGCAAAATTTGCGCCGTGCCCGAGAGCCGCTCGGGGAAGGGCAGTTGTCCAGCCAAAATGAGTTGGACTTCAGCCTCAACCATTTGGTCTTTGGACACTTCTAAAAAGTCAATGTGGGTAATTTCCCGCCGGGTGGGGTGGTATTGGATTTGGCGAATCAAAGCGGTATAGACATTGCCCGCAATTTCAAGGTCTACGATGGCGTTATCATCTGCTTTACGCAAGGCAAGGGTGGTTTGCAGGGCGTTGAGTTGCAGACTAATTGGGTCGCGATGGCCGTAGAGAACGGCTGGAATTAAGCCAGCACGGCGCAATTGCCGTACTTGTTTGCCGATGATGGTGCGTTCGTCGCCCACCAGTTTGGTGTGTACTGAAGACATGTGCCTCTCCTTCTGGCGCACAAAAACGCCAGCTTTACAGATTGGGTGGTTAAATTGGTTGGTAAAAGGGGTGTTTGGGGATGCCCGTTTATTTTGGGCAAGCGGTGAAGTATAGCAAGAAACCTTATTGTGTCAAAAAAACAAAATAGAGATGGGAGATAGAGATAGAAGGCGACTGGGTGGCTCTGCCTACTAAAGCTTCCTCTATCTCTATCTCTGCACCCTATTTTTTCACCTGTAGGCGAATCAATAAAAAGCCACCTCGTGTTGAGGTGGCTTTTGCTGAGGGAAGTAGGGGGTTATTGAACGGTGAGGGTTCCAATCATGCCAGCGGCCGCGTGCCCTTCAACGGTGCAGACAAATGTGTAATCGCCAGCGGGGGAGCGGTAAAGGTGAAGGTTTTGGTTGCGCCAGCGGCCACAATCTCCGAATTAGCCCCACTTAACGCATCGTCTTGGGTGGCGGTTAGGGGATCTACGCCGGGAGAAACGAGAATCCAGTTGTGTTCCAGCGAACCGACATTGCTGAAATTAACGGTGACAGATTGTCCCGCATTGGCGGTGGCACTGGTTTTGTCAAAGGCGATGTCTTGACCTTGGAAGTCAAGTGTGACAGGGCCTGCACTTGATTCGGTGGAGGTTTCACTGCCGCCACAAGCGGCCAGTGTGAAGGCGAATAAGAGTAAGGCAAGGGTGACGATTTTCTTCATTACGAGATCTCCTTAAATGAGTTAATAGGTGTGGGGTACAGCACGACAAACGGCCGCACACAATCTTGGATTATCGCCGATTTGGGGTATTATGTGAGTGACAAATTGCACCAGAATCATTGATAAAACTCACGCACGGCCGCAGGCAGGTTGCTTCCATTTGTTTGTGAGATGTGATAATTGTAACAAACGGGTTCGGCCGCAAGCGAGCAACTTAGCGAGAATTTATGCAACTCGTACTTCGAGATAGGGATAGGAGATAGAGATAGAGCTGAGCATAACGGGTTGTTTTTTGGGTCAAAATATTCCTCTACTCGAGTAAATAATAAGGAGCTAGTAGTCAATCGTGAGTAGTGGAGAACTACTTACTATTGGCTATTTGCTATTTACGACTCATTTTTCATCCGTGAGTGTGCAACAAATCCCATCGACTCTATCTTTCGGCTAAATGATTTCCGCCCACCTATCTGGTGACAAATGTCACTACAGGCTCATAGGGTGTTTACGTAAAATTCCCCGTTATCGTGTGAAGCCAATCGCATCACTAGATTTATTTTGGAGACACTAACTTGAGTAGCACCTCGGTTCCTGCCCCAACAACATCTGTTCTAAAAAACAAACATATCGGCCGTTGGCTCGAATGGCTGATTTATGCTGTTTTGGGTGGAGCCGTTATTTTCATCATCTGGTTTGGGGTGTGGCAACCAATTACCGTTTTGCCTCGCATTCGCCTTGCTCCGGGGTATGTGTTTACCGACCAACACAACCAAAGCCTCACGAGTGAGGATTTGCGCGGCCGATTCACGCTTTACACCTTCAGCCACAGTCAATGCACGGCCGAAACCTGTCCCCAAACCACCCCCCAGCTAGACGAATTGCACCAATGGCTCACCGCCAACACCCCTGCGGATTTGCCCATTAGTCTGGTCACGATTTCCTTGGCTCCCACGCACGACACGGCCGCAACCCTTGCCAGCCATTTGGCGGACTACCCCACGGCCGTGTCTAGCCCCACCCCGTGGCATTATCTCACAGGCGACCACCTGCGCGTTCGCTATGTGGTGGGGGGGTGGGTTCAAGCTCTATTTTTCCGATGAGGCAACAGGCGACCCCGTTCATTTTGATGGGCGAGCCGTTTTGGTAGATGACAACGGCATCATCCGCGCCGAATATCGTGCGGCCGTGCCCGACCTTGATATCCTCGCTCGCGACCTCGACCTTTTGCGCAGTGAATACCAAAACAACAGCCGCCTCATCGCTCTTGGCTACGAAGCGGCACACTTATTTGTCTGTTACCCATAGCTTTTAGCCGTCAGCTTTCCACACCAATCTCATGTCTTCTACCACCACAACCGCCAACACCCGCCACAAACGTTGGCTTATTTTTCTGGCCACTGCCTTTTTGGTGGTCGGTTTGTTTGGGGGTTGGGTGGCCATCCAATTTGCCAATGGGTCATGGCGGTTAACGCCACCTTCTTATAAAGGGATGACTTTGCAATCGCCCGAGCTGTTGCCCGATATTGAAATGATGTCTACCACAGGTGAACGGGTAAGTTTGAGCGATTATCGGGGTAAGGTGGTTCTCCTCTTCTTCGGCTACACCTCTTGCCCCGATATTTGCCCTGCCACGTTGCTGGAGCTACGCACGGCCGTGCGCGAACTCGGCGGGGACAGCGACCAAATCCAAGTTGTCATGGTCACGGTAGACCCTCAGCGGGATGATGTGCCTCGGCTCAAACAATATGTCACCCAATTCGATGAACGGTTTATTGGGCTAGTGGGCACAGATGAAGAGCTGATTGCTTCGGCCGCCCAATACGGCATTTTTTACCAAGCACATGAGGTGGAGGGAAGCCAAGCGGGCTATTTCATGGACCACACGGCCGCTATTATGGCCTTCGACAAAGATGGCTACCTGCGCCTCATGTACCCCTTCGGCATGACAGGCGGGGATATAGCGGCCGATATGCGTTATCTCATTAAAGAGTGATTCGTGGTTAGTGGTTAGCGAAATACGGCACCACTAACCACTAACCACAAATCACTAACCACTAACCACTATCAAAGGAGGTATTTGGATGGACAAAAAGAATTACAAAGCCCCGATGGGCACAGTGGTCATCTTGACCCTGTACATTGTGCTGATGGTTGTTTTGTGGGGTAGTGCCTACCTCACCATGCTCTCGCGAGGAGGGGTAGGGTAATGCACATAGACCAAACCGAAAAGCGGTACATCTATCTAAGCGTTGGTATGGTGGCCGTTTTCGCCATTTTGCTGGCTATTAGTAGTGTCGCCTACAGCATCAACTTGGTCAGCCCCGAAGGGCAGGTAAACCCCGCCCACCTGACCACCCCCGGCGCGACGGCCTATGATGGCTTTGCCGAGCCACTCGAGAACCGCGTGCGCATGTTGGCCCCCAACCAATACGAAGCGTACATCATTGGCTACGCCACCAAAGGGTGGAAGTGGGAACCCAACGAAGTGCGCGTGCCCGTCGGCTCCACTGTCACTTTTTATGTGACCAGTGGCGATGTGATGCATGGGTTTAAAGTGCAAAATACCAATATCAATGTCATGGTCATCCCCGGCCAAATCTCCAAAGCCACTGTGACTTTTGATACTGCAGGTGAATACCCCTTCATCTGCCACGAGTATTGCGGCATTTTGCACCACAACATGTTCGGCAAAATTATAGTGGAGTAACTGGAAGCCATAAGCCGTAAGCCGTAAGCTCACCCTTACCGCATCTAGCTTATAGCTTAAGGCTTATAGCCAATCCTAGGAGATTTTTCATGCAAGCAACGGAAACGACTTGGGCTACGAAAGGGGTGGTGGTGGAATTGGACACGGCCGTTCCCCCCCTCTCACTCCGCCAACTGATTGTCACTCTATTCAAACTGCGCGTAGTGTCGCTCTTGTTGCTTTCCGCCTTTGGGGGAGCCGCCTTGGGCGTATTATCAGGTGGGCAAGCCACACTGGGCGGCATGTTGTTGCTGGCACTCACAGGAACCCTCTCCGCTGGTGGGGCTCTGCCATCAACCAGTATTTAGAGCGGGAAAAAGACACCTATATGAAGCGGACAGCCAAACGGCCGTTGGCCACAGGCCAAATTGCCAACCCTGTCCTCGTCCTTTGGCTGGGGCTGGGCATGATTTTGGGGCCAGCGGATTAGCGGCCGTGTTCGGCTATGGCTGGCTCGCCTTCTGGCTCCTTGCTGGGGCGGCCATCTACGTCGGCGTGTACACCATCTGGCTCAAGCCGCGCACCTCGCTCAACATCGTCATCGGTGGGGCGGCGGGCAGTTGCGCGGTGATTAGTGGCGGCGCGGCCGTCGGCATGTGGTCTGCTCCGGCCGTGTGGCTCATGGCTCTGCTCGTCTTCGTCTGGACCCCCGTTCACTTTTGGGCACTCGCTTTGGCCTATCGGGACGATTACGCCAATGCGGGCTACCCCATGTTGCCCGCCCAAGTTTCGCCCCAAGCGGCCGCTCGCTGGACAGCATTGCATACGGTGTTCACGGCCGTTTGCGCCCTTGCCATCGGCATCACCCCCAGCCTCGATTGGCCCTACCTCATTCTCATCGGCCTTGGAACCATCCCCTTGGTCAAACGGACGCTTGCCTTGCTGGCCAACCCCGTGCGCCAAACAGCCTTACCCCTCTTTGGCTATAGCAACATCTACCTTGCCCTTGTCATAGCCGTCGTCATGCTTTCACTTTTGTGGAGATAAGTGGTTAGTGGTTAGTGGTTAGTGGCTAGTAACCCGCCACCAACCACTAGCCACTAACCACTCATCACTAGCCACTTTTCTCGGAGACAACCATGTACAAAACAGAGAACCGCTTAACCCTCTGGAACATCGGCATTGCGATGGGAGCGCTGTTCATCGGCGGCTCCTTTGGCCCCTTGCAAAAGCTAGAACATGCGGGCCTGCTCGATTACACCGCCCTGCGTAGCCTTGGCATCCAAAGCTACTACCAAGGTTTGACCATTCACGGCGTGTTAAATGCCCTCGTCTGGACAACCTTCTTTATCATGGGCTTCTTCATCTACACGATGAGCTATAGCCTCAAACGGCCGTCTTCCTACCCCAAACTCCACTGGGCAGGGACGTACATCATGTCGGGTGGGCTGTTGCTGGCGGCCGTGCCCATCCTGCTGAACTTGGCCACCGTCCTCTTCACCTTCTACCCCCCCATGAAAGCCTCCCCCTACTTCTACATTGGGTTGGCTCTCTTCGTGGTTGGTTCGTGGGTACACGGCTGGGGCATCTTCCTCACCTATCGGGATTGGCGGCGGGAAAACCCCAAAACCACCACCCCCCTCATTGCGATGGGCACCGTCGTCACGATGGCCATGTGGCAAATCGCCACCCTTGGTGTAGCCACCGAAGTGCTCGTACTGCTCATTCCCTTCTCGCTTGGCCTCACCAGCGGCACCGACCCCCAACTGGCGCGGACGTTCTTCTGGTTCTTCGGCCATCCCGTCGTCTACTTCTGGCTCCTACCCGTCTATGTCTCGTGGTACGGCATGATGCCCAAGCAAGCGGGCGGCAAACTGTTCAGCGACCAATTGGCGCGTATCGTTTTCTGGCTCTTCTTGGTGTTAATCCCCACGGGTATCCATCACCAATACACCGACCCCGGCGTGCCCACAGGCTGGAAAGTCGTCCATGCCTTCCTCACCTTTTCCATTTTCCTACCCAGCATGATTACCGCTTTTACGGTAGTTGCTTCGCTGGAGGTAGGCGGCCGTGCCCGTGGCGGCAAAGGGCTGTTCGGCTGGGTTACGCGCCTTGCCGTGGAACGATGCTTCCTTCACCGCCCAAAACCTCTCCATGATTTTGTTCGCCTTGGGTGGTATCAGCGGTATCACCAACGCCTCCTACAGCTTGAATGTGGCAGTCCATAACACCATCTGGATTCCCGGCCATTTCCACCTGACAGTGGGTTCGGCCGTCACCCTCACCTTCTTCGGCATCATCTATTGGATGTTGCCCTCTATCCTCAACAAGCCGTTGTGGAGCAACAAATTGGCTCTGTGGCAAGCATGGACATGGTTCGCGGGGATGCTCATTATGTCCAACGGCCTGCATATCTTGGGCTTAAACTTCGGTGTGCCCCGCCGCGTGCCCCTCAGTTTGGCACCCTATGCTACCACCGATTGGGCCCCGCTGGTGAATTATGCGCTGATTGGCGGTCTCACGTTGGGTGTTAGCGGCCTGTTGTTCTACTTCAACATCGTCGCCACCGCTTTCTCCAAGCAAACGCTCAAAGAGCCAATCGAAATGCCTGTGGCGGAACCTCTCCACAAAGATGATTTGGCCAAGATGCCCGCGTGGCTGGACACATGGCGGCCGTGGCTCATCGCCACTGCGGCGCTCATCCTCGTCGCCTACATCCCCGTCTTTGTGCAGTTGATTAGCAACTACAATCCTGTGCCCGGCTTTAAGGTTTGGTAGGGTAGGCGCAGTAAAAAGTAAGAAGTAAAAGTAAAAACCTTTGAGGCTCAAAGACCCCAATTTTTTTTTTTACCGGTTGGGCGCCAGGTCCAATTCACCTGAAGGCTATCCCTCCCATATTGCTCTTCAAACTCGTGCAATCAAACTCACCCCGCTGTCGTCGCCCTACCCAGCAGTACATGTGTACCATACGACCATTGTGTAGGCCTCGCTTTCACCCCACCCCCCACTGGCACAGATCATTGGGTTCCCCGCCACTGGTGGTGGACAAAAGCGTTGGAACGGTTCGCTCTGTGGCTGGAACGGCCGCTGAACCGTTTCAACCACACCGCCCAACTCAACCCGTTTTATCACACGGGAACCATTGCTACCTACCTCCTGCTTATTGTGGCCGCCACAGGTTTTTACCTGTTCATTTTCACCCAATACGGCTACGAGCTTTCCTATAGCTCTGTCGCTCGGTTAGAGGGGCAACCCATCGGCCGATTTATCCGTGCCCTGCACCGCTACGCCTCGGGCGCGTTGGTCGTCACCACCTTCTTCCACGCCATCCGCATGTTGTTCATGGAGCGCTTTCGCGGCCCCCGCTGGTTGGCGTGGGTCACGGGCCACCTCATGTTGGGGCTGATGTGGGGGGCAGGCGTGACAGGCTATTGGTTGGTGTGGGACGGCCGTGCCCAACTCATCACCCGCCGCTTTGTGGCCGCCCTGCCCACCCCTTGGGGCGAGGCGATGCAGGCGTGGCTGGTGCGCTTGGAGGCGGGGGAGAGCTGGCAGTTCTTCTTCCTCATCCTCATCGTTCACGTCCTGCTCTTCCTCATCACCGCCCTCTTTTTCTGGTACCACATCAAGCGGCTCAGTCGGCCGAAATGGTTCCCCGACACGCCGTGGCTGGTGGGCATGACGGCCGTGCTGGTGCTCGGTTCCGCCCTCTTCCCAGCGGGCTTGGCCATGCGTGCCAACCCCCTGCAACTGCCCGATTGGGTGACATTT
This sequence comes from Candidatus Hadersleviella danica, assembly GCA_016711405.1. Lineage (GTDB taxonomy): Bacteria > Chloroflexota > Anaerolineae > Promineifilales > Promineifilaceae > Hadersleviella > Hadersleviella danica. The sequence continues at coordinate 26,249 of JADJSZ010000028.1, forward strand.
GACCCCATTTTCTTGTTTTACCTGCCCACCCAAGGGTGGACAGCATGGTTGGTGTGGGGAACGTTGCTCGTTGTGGGGGGAGGATTGACTATTTTGCCGTGGTGGCCGCGCCGCCAAAAAGAGCCGCCTCGCGTGCAAGTTCTCGACGAAAAATGTACGGGCTGTACCCGCTGTGCCCTCGACTGCCCCTACGAAGCCATCCAAATGGCGGAGTTGCCCGAGGGGAGCGAGCACAAGTATTTGGCCGTGGCCAACCCCGACTTGTGCGTCTCCTGTGGCATCTGCCTTGGCTCTTGTACCGATATGGCCATTACGCTGGGCGACACCCCGCCCGATGCGCTGTGGTCGGCCGTCCAGCAACGCCTCCTCTTCGCCAAGACCCGCGCCGATGGCCCCGCCGACATTGAAATTGTCTTTACCTGCGAACGATATGCCAACCAAACCGCCCAGCCCTATTTAGAGCGGCGGGTGGAGGGTGTTGTGGCCACCCACGGCCTTATCGAAGTCATTGCCGTGCCCTGTGCGGGCACTGTCCCACCCGATGTGCTGACCTATGCGCTGGAACAGGGCGCGGCCGAAGTGCGCCTCGTTGGTTGCCCACCCGATGATTGCACCCACCGGGAGGGCAACGTGTGGGCGGAGCAACGGCTGACGCGGGAACGGCCGCCCCGCCTCAAACGCGCCTATGCCAATGTGCCCATCTCGGCCGTGTGGCTCCCCCCCAACGAATTTGATACGGCGTTGGCGGCCGATGTGAAGGCCGAAGAATCGAATTGGCTCGAATCCCGCCGCATTTTTAATGCGCTGACGTGGCAAAACTTTTTGCCCGCCTTCGCCATGCTGGGGCTGGTTCTGCTCCTCCAAATCCTGACCAACGACTTGCCGTGGCGGCCGCCCATCGCCCAAACAGCGTATGTGCAAGGGGTGGTGGCCGATGTGGGCGCACCACTGTTGCGCCTCTCCCCCTATTTGCCGCTTTATCCACAAACGGGGGAATACGTGGTGCAATTGGTGGTGGATGGGCAGGTGGTGGGGGAGCAAAGCTACCCTGCGGAAGAGGTTTTAGCGGAACAGATTTTCTTTTTGGTGGAGCGGCCGTTGGCCTTGGGGGAATATGATTTTGCCCTCATGCTGACCCATCCTGCCACGGGTGGGGTGTGGCCGCTAGCTGGGCAAACGGCCGAACTCACCCCCGGCCAAATTGGGCGGCTGGCGGATGGGGGAGAGGGACGGCCGTCTTGCCTTGCGCCCGTCTGCCGAGGCCAATGAGCATTGGCCGCCAAAAACATGACATTTGCCACAGGATTCACCGCCCTCCAATCTGGTATTCATTAAACAATACCAACCACTATTTACCATCCCCAAAGGAGATGTCATGTTAACCGTCCAAGATTTAATGACGTGTGACCCTGATACTGTCACACCTACCACAACGATTAAAGAAGTTATTGTGTTGATGAATCGCACCAATCGCCGCCAATTCCCTGTGTTGGATGAGAACGGCCGTTTGGTGGGCATTATCACCGATAGAGATTTGCGTTTAGCGGTCAACTCCCCCTTGGTGCAGGTGCAACCCCTTGAGCGGTTACACTTTATCGAAGGGGTAACTGTGGGGCAATGTATGACCCCCTCACCCCGCACTGTGCAACCCGACACCCCTATTTATGAAGTGGCGGGCTTAATGGCGCAACACAAATTTGGGGGGTTGCCTGTGGTGGAAGAGGGCGAACTGATTGGCATTATCACCGTGCGCCCGTTATGCCGGGGGGCCCCCCCCACTTACTTGCTAAACGCTCCGCCACGCCAAAACAGCTTCTTGCACGGCCGTTTCCACATGACCGAGTCTGCGACCAACCGTCGTTTACCGCCGCATTGGTCTAATACTATCTGTCCTCCTGACTTAAATTACAGGGCGGGTAGGCCCGGTGGTCAGGGTGAACTGTCGCGATATGGCGATTCATTTCGTCGCGAGAGAATAAGAACGGCCGTGTTTTTTGGTTTCACCGCCCACGGTTGGGTCAAGATTAACCAAAGTCAAATCGCTTACGACCCCCTCTTCATCCCAAATGGGGCACTGTCAAAACATCATCTTGCTCGGCCGCCATCAATTGAAATTGCGCCTCCCAACCTTGGCGGGCAGGGCCCGGCGGCCGGGTTGGGCTCCCCCCCCTCCCCCCCCTCCCCTGCTCGGCGGGGGGGGCCCGGAAGAGGGCTTGCGTGGTGGGGTCGAAGAAAATGTTTTTGGTCTTCTGTGCGCCCGATGCCTCATCCTGTACTTTTACTTCGTGTATCCATGCGGCACAGCGGCGGGCAGTAATAAAATGGGTTTGGTTGCCGCCGACATAGCGGGCGGGCGGTTCGCTGTCAAAGACAAAGATGGTGTATTGGCTTCCTGCGCCGCCAAATGGGGTAATGTTCATCTGGCAACGCCACTCAGAGCCACCGCCGGGGTATTCGCAATTGGTGATGAAGACGTTGAAATCAACGTTGACCGTGCCCACGGTGGGGGTGGCGGAGACGGCCGGGGTGGCGGTTGCTGGGGGCTGGGTGGGCGTGGCGGTGGCGGGCACAAAGGCTTGGATGGCAAACTCAATTGGCTCGCCGATGGGGTCGCCCTCGGCCGTGGCCAGTTGCCATGTCGTCTCGTAAGTGCCCGAACGAGTGGGGGCGGTGAACTGCACCGTCAGCGTGACCTCTTCCTCGGCCAGCAGGGTTTCCGTCAGGGTAATGCCCGTGGCGTTGTTGGCTAAGTTAAACTCTTCTCCCTCGAGGTAGCTAATTGCCAAACCCGCTTCAAGGGGGCATGTGCCCGTGTTTTTGAGGACGAGATTCAGGCTGGTGGTGGTCCCCACGGCCGCAAAAATGTTGGTCGTGGTGCGGCCGACATAGGCGCGCACCAGCTCATAGCCCGTGGTACAGCCATCCAAAAACGCCTGCGTGGGGTCAATGGTTGGCGAGGGGGTGGGGGTGGTGCTGGCCGTGGGCGAGGGGGTGAAGGTGGGCGTGGTGGTGGGTGCTTGGGCGGTTAGGGTGGCATTAAAGGCCGCCACTTGAGTTCCCACAAGGTCTAGGGGTTCGGTGGGGGTGGCTTGTTCAGCGGGGGTGGGCACGGCCGTATCGTCTGCTTCGGGCGTGTCGGTGCTGTTAGCCGCAATGATTTCGGCGGTGCTGGTTGGGGTGGGGGTCACATCGTCCCCCCCAAGGGCGAAAATTCCACCCGCCCCAAGGACGAGCAAGATGATGAGGCCAATCGCCCACGGAAGCCAGCGACGGCCAGCGGGAGGCGCCGTTGGGGTGGGGAAAACGGCCGTGGCTCCGCCAGCAGGGGCAAATTGGGTGGCATCCCCCCCACTAGCTACCATGGTCGCCTCGAAGGGGTTGGCCACCAGCGTGCCATCATCGTTTTTAACGGCCGTTTGGATGCCCGCACTGCTGGCCGTTTGGCTGGGCAAGGGGGTGGGCTTGTCCTGCAAAAGTGCGGCGGGCAAAGCTGTGCCCAAATCAACAGTGGAACGGCGCACCGCTTGGCGCAATTCGCGGGCAAATTCATGGACACTGCTGTAGCGGTCGGCGGGCTTTTTGGCCAACGCCTTGAACAAAATATCCTCAAAAGCGGTGGGTAAATTGGGGTTGAGCGTGCGCGGGTCGGGCAATGGCTCATTGACATGCTTGAGAACTACCGCCAGCGGGGTATCGGCATCATAGGGCAATTTCCCCGTTACCAGTTGGTAAAAGAGCACCCCGAGTGAGTACAAATCACTGCGCTCGTCGCCCGGCTGGCCCAAACCTTGCTCTGGCGACATGTAGGCGGGTGTGCCAATCATGGCTCCTGTGGCGGTGTGGGAGGGGCCAGACATCATTTTGGCAATGCCAAAATCGGTTAAGATGGCCGAATCCCGCTCGTTGAGCATGATGTTGGCGGGTTTAATATCGCGGTGCAACATGCCCCGACTGTGGGCAAACGTGAGCGCATCGGCCAATTCGAGGATGAGTTGGATGGCGCGGGAAAGCTCCATGCGTTGCCCATTGGCGGCCAATTGCTCGATGAGTTCTTTGAGCGTGCCCCCGCTGATGTACTCCATAACGATGTAATAGGTGTCTCCTTCGACATCGAAATCAAAGACATCAATGATGTTGGGGTGGCTGATGGCCGCCATCGCCCGTGCTTCGCGCTTAAAGCGGGCCAAAAACTCCTTGTCGTCGGCCAAGAAGGGGTGCATTAGCTTAATGGCGACGTGTCGGTCGAGGTTTTCGTGGTACGCCTTGTACACCTCCGCCATACCACCTCGGCCGAGGTGTTGAACGATTTTGTACTTGCCAATGGTGCGGCCGATGAGTGAGTTGGTGGACATGGGGGAGAAGAGAGAAGAGAGCTAAGGCTGACTAGCTGAAATGCTGACTACTGACCAGCTTATGCAACCGTGAAGGTGATGGTTTTGGTGTGGACGATTTGGCGTTTGCCTTGTTCGATGGAGGTGTAGTAAACGGCCGCTTTGAGGGTATACGGATCGGTTGGTTCCGCATCGCGCAGGTGCACGACGAGACTGATGGTGTGGTCGAGTGTTTCGATGACGGTGAGGGCACCCGCTTTTTGGCCACGGCCGTTGCTGATATAAATTTCGATGGACGGCCGTTCGATGAAAGGGGTTAGCTCGAACTCAAGGGCAATACGCCGCTTTTCGGGGGAAAGCTCCCAGCGCAGGTCGAGGATGCGAACATCTTCGCGGAGGGCGGGTTTGTTATTGGAGGTGTGGTCGAAAAAATTTATGTTCACAAAGGCATTATAACGCTGTTGGGGGAACTGTTTCAAGGAAAGCAAGCAAGAGCAAACCGCCTATCATTGACAAATGCGTGAATGGTTTGTAAATTTAGGCTCAATCCAAGCACTGTTCTCTCCCCCCCACACGCTTATCATTTTATTTAGGAATGGTTTTTAGCCACTGGCGACTCGTTTGGTTTGCCTATTTGGGTGGGGGAGAAATGTGGCTGGTGTGCAACTGGGAGCCTTCGCCACAACAACTGCTTTTGCCGAAACCCATAGATAGTGCCCCTAATTTAACCGTGGATGTCGTGGTGCAATAGATTGCGCTACGACGCTTGTGCTATATTTTCCCCAATCCACAACTCATTTCTGGGCATTACAGGCTCAAAAATTACCTTCACGGCCGCCGATGCAGTTGGAATTCAACCCCCACCTCCCATGATTTGTGAGATAGGGACGGGAGATAGAGATAGTTGAGTATGGGATTTGTCGTACACTCACAGATGAAAAGTGAGTAGTGAGTAGTAAATAGTAGGGAACTACTTACTATTTACTACTTACTCTAGTAGAGGAAGTCTTTACATAATAGAGGAAATGTAGAGGTTTAGCCCACCATGTACCCCCTCTACCCCTATCTCTGCACTCTATCCCCCATCCTGAGACGCACATGAGACGACCCTCGTTTTTGTGCCTCTCTAGCGTCGCCAGCCCTCTCCCCATCATTTACCCTCCTCCTTTATGATTACCTTCTTACTCATTATTTATGCCATCGCCCTATTGGGTGTGACCACTTTTGGGCTGTTGGGGTTTATAACCCTCTGGTTTTATTGGAAGCATCGCCATGCCGAGGAAGCCCCGCCCGCCTTGCCCTTTGGCATGGATATGCCGTGGGTGACGGTGCAGTTACCCATCTACAACGAGCGTTATGTGGTGAATCAACTGATTGATTCGGCCGTGCAAATCAACTACCCCGCCGAACGGCTCCAAATTCAGGTGGTGGATGATTCCAGCGATGAGACGACCCAACAAGCGGCCGAGCGAGTTTCCCATTACCAAGCCCAAGGGGTGAACATTCAGTTGTTGCACAGGGGCAATCGGCAGGGGTACAAGGCGGGGGCGTTGGCTGAGGCCACGGCCGTGGCCCACGGTGAATTCATCGCCATTTTCGATGCTGATTTTATGCCCCCGAGCGATTTTTTGCGCCACACCATCCCCTATTTTGTGGCTCAGCCCCGCTTAGGCGTAGTCCAAACCCGTTGGGGACATCACAACGCCGAAAGTTCGCCGCTGACGGCCGCGCAAGCGATTGCGATGGATAAGCATTTTATGCTCGACCAACAAGTGCGCCATCGCGCCCGCTTTTTCCCCAAATTTAATGGCACGGCTGGCATTTGGCGGAGCGTCTGCATCCAAGACGCAGGGGGGTGGCAAGCAGATACAGTTTGCGAAGATTTGTGCCTGAGCACCCGCGCCGTTTTGCGGGGCTGGGATTTCCAATTTTTGCCGCAACTGGTCACGCCGGGGGAGTTGCCGACGAGTATGATGGCTTATAAAAACCAGCAAGCCCGCTGGGCGAAGGGTGCAGTGCAATGCCTGCAAAAATTTGGCTGGCAAATTGCGCGGGATAAGCATCAACGGCCGCTCGGCCGTTTGTATGCCATTTTGTCTATGGCGGGCTATTTTGCCCATCCTTGCTTGCTGGCTATTTTGCTCTTGCAACTTCCCCTGCTTTGGCTCAATTATCCGCTCCCCCCAGAGCTGACTTTGCTTAGTTTGGCAGGACTTGGGCAACCCATTCTGTTTATTCTCGCCCAACAGCTTATCTACCCCGATTGGCGGCGGCGATTGCGCCACTTTCCGACGCTGATGCTCATTACGGTGGGGTTAGCACCAGCCATCACCCGTGCCATTGGGCAGGTTTGGCTCCAGCGGGAGCACCCGTTTGCCCGCACGCCCAAAGGGCAAGCGGAAGCGGCCGACCAGCCCCAGCAACCGCGCACCTTGGATGGCTATCGCTTGCCGTTTGATTGGATTGTGTTGGTGGAGATAGGGCTGGCAGTGTATGCGGCCGTGACCCTCGCCGTGGCTGTTTGGCAAGGGTACTGGGGGGCACTCTTCCTCCTGAGTTTTGCCAGCGCGGGTATGGCCTATGTCGCCTTTTTGAGCCTGCGCGAATAAAAAATGGGCTGATGACGACAGGTATTGAACCGCGGAGGCGCGGAGAACGCCGCGAAATTCCCCGCAAAAACTCCACGCCCTCTGCGCTCTCCGTGGTTAGAAAAAATCTAAACCAAAGATTTATTGGTCAAACAGGAAAAGGTAGGGAGAAAGAGAGGGGCAAAAGGTGATTTTTGGCCTAATCAATGAAATTCTTTGAGAAAACAGCCTTTTTCTAAAAAATACTTGACACTGAGTTAATTTTTTTATATTATCCTACATATATCAATTAACTTAATTTCCTGCCCACCCCCCAATTGGACAACGTAGTTAGAGTACTCAAACGGCCGACCGTTGTCTTTGGGTTGGGTGGGAAAGGAAAAACAAGTCAAAAGTAAGAAATAAAAAGTGAAAGGGACAGAACTGACCACATTTCACATTTCACTTTTCACCACTTTTCACCACTCAAGAGGCGACTCAATGCACCCTATTCCAAGTACTTGCCCTGTCTGTCATAACCAGCTAACTGCCACGAAATTGCACTGCCACCACTGCCAAACAAGCATCGAAGGGCAATTTTCGCTGGGCATGTTGCACAAGCTCACGGCCGAACAACTTCGTTTTGTGGAAGTGTTTCTGGTCTGTGAAGGCAAAATTAACCGTGTGGAGCAAGAGTTGGGGCTTTCTTACCCGGCCGTGCGTTCCCGTTTGCAGGAGGTGGTGGAAGCCCTCGGCCGTGAAATGGCCCCGCCCGCCCCACTCACCCCACCTGCTTACAGCTATAGCTATGTGACACCCCCCACCCCACCTGCCCCCCCTGCCCGCCCCGCAATGGCCGATGACCTGCGGCGCGAACTGCTGGCCAAAGTCTCGGCGGGCGAAATCACGGCCCAAGAAGCGGCCGAACGCCTTCGCCAAGGGTAGAGAAGATAGAGAAGAGAGATAGAGATAGAGGGGGACGTAGTTGGCCAGCCTACCAAGGATTCCTCTATCTCTGCCTATACCCACTATCTCCTCCGCCCAATCCAAAATCCCCAATCCCAAATCGAAAATCCCCAGAGGTGAATCCCATGAAAAAAAGTTTTCCCACAGGTAAAGCCCCCCAAATTATTGTCACCGAGTGCTACGGCGAATTAATCGTCAAGGCACACCTCGAGCCGCATGTTATTGTGAAGGGTGATGACCAAGTCACGGCCGAGGCCAAGCCCGACGCCGCCGATGTCATTACCGTCAGTGGTTACGCCAATCTCATCCTCCTCGTCCCCGAACAAAGCCAACTGCTCATCCACCAAAGCTCTGGCAGTGCCACCATTAAAGGGGTGCACGGGCACATTGATGTGATGCAGGTTCACGGCGAACTCATCTGCAAAAGCGGTCATTCTATTCATGTGCAGGAAGTATATGGCAGTTTTATCGGCCGTGATTTAGACGGCGCCGTGCAAGTCGGCAACGTCAACGGCGACATCAACATCCGCAACAGTGGCGGCTTGCAAATCAAGACCCTGCATGGCGATTTGCGCGGCCGTAATATCAACGGCGCTGTCAGTGTCGAAGATGGTCAGGGCGATATTAGCCTCAACACCGTTAACGAAGGAGTCACCATTGGCTCTAGCCAACGGGATGTCAACCTGAAAAATATCGCGGGGGTGGTGCAAATTGGCCATGCGGCGGGCGATATTCGCCTCTATGATGCCCTTTCGGCAGGCAAGCACTCCCTCAAGGCCGACGGCGATGTCATTTTGCGTTGGCCAGCCAATGCCCCGCTTCTGCTCACCGCCACCGCACCGCAAATCGTCTCCAAAATCAGCTTAGACGAGGAACATCGCATGGAAGAAAATGGGATGACCACCTTAAGCGGCCGTATTGGCGAAGGCGAAACCCATCTGCTCATCCAAAGCGAACAACGCATCATCCTCAAAGGCCGCCAAGCCGAAGGGGAAAGCGATTTCGATTTTGATGTGGATTTCCACTTCGATTTGGGCAGTTTAGGGGCCGAATTAGGGCACTTAGGCGAACGCATTAGCTCCCAAATTGGACAAGGGATGGCCAAACTCTCCCAAAAATTAGAGACCAAGTTTGGCCCCCAATACGGCGAAGACATCGCCCTCCGCACTGAAAGAGCGATTGAAAAAGCGATGCAGAAGACGGAAGAAGCGATGCGCCGGGCAGAAGAGAAGATGGCTCGTCGGCCGATGACTCCCCGTATCCCTCCTGTTCCCCCTGTCCCACCCATTTCTCCTGTCCCCCCCATCCCGCCCATGGGGTCAGTCGTCTCCGCCCCAACCGCTCCGGCCGCCCCCAACCCACAAAACGTCGCGGCCGCGCAGATGAAAATCTTGGAAATGCTCGAAAAAGGGGTCATCTCCGTCGAAGAGGCCAATGTGTTGCTTAAAGCTATTGAATAGGCCACAAAGATAGAGGGGCGAGATAGAGATAGATGCGTAGGTGATTGATTGCACACTCAAGGATGAAAAGTGAGTAGTAAGTAGTGAGTAGTAAGTAGTAAATAGTGGGGAACTACTTACTACTTACTACTCACTACTCACTACTTACTCGAGTAGAGGCATCCTTTACACAATAGAAGGGTACATAGTTGGTGAATCCACTGCGTTCCTCTTTTCTCTTCCCCCTTCTCCCTTCTCTCTAACCTAAGTTAGGTTACAATAGAATAACTTTCCCAGATTGCCCATGAATGATTTCATGGGCAATTTGCTCTGGGGGGGGACTCAAATATCAGGGACGAAATTTCCACTCACAATTACCTCGTCATGGTTGCTTTGCCCACCCGCGCCAAGCAGAATACAACTGGCCCACGGCCGATTAAACTGCACCGGGATACCTCCCAAGTTGTAGAGTTACTCGCTGTGGCTTTTGATTTGCCCCTGCGCCGTGCCCACAACTATTACCAACTTGTGCCCGAATTTGGGTATGGGGCGTTGGTCAATCGGCTCAAGGGACAAGCCATACACCCGCCGGGGTTTGTGTGGGAGGAAAACGGCCGTATCGTGGCCAATGTCTCCTTCATTCCCACCAACACCACGGGCTATTATTTTATTGCCAACGTCGGCGTTCACCCCAATTTTCGGCGGCAAGGCATCGCCTATCGGCTCATGGAAGAGACTATCCAGTGGGCACGCCAGCACCATGAACAAAGCCTCTTTTTGCAAGTAGATGAAAAAAATATAGGGGCGATTCACCTGTACGAAGCGTTGGGGTTTGACCACATGGGAGCCGTGACCACATGGCGCAACGCCGAGGATGGCTACCCCCCTCGCTTAAGCATGCCCCCCTTGCGCCGCAACCCCGATGAATTTGAGGGATTTACCATTCAGCCGTTGGGGGCGGAACAATGGCGGGAAGCGTATGCTCTCGATACGCGCATCCTCGGCCGTGAATTTGGCGTACCCTCTCTGCTCAAGCCAGACCTGTATAAGCGGAGTTGGCGCAATTGGTGGCAAGATTTTCTGCTGGGAACCTCGTCCGAAAATTGGGCGGCCGTCACCCCCTCCCACGAATTAATTGGGCTGGCGCAAATCAAATCGGAATGGGCCAGACCCCACACCCTCAAACTCCGCCTGCACCCCGATTGGCAAGAACGCGCCACACGGCCGTTGCTGGCCAAACTCCTGCGCCGATTGCGCTACCTCGGCCGTGCCAACATCTCCCTCCCCCACCCCACGGCCGATGCCACCGCCCACAATCTATTCAGCGAGGCACGGCTCACCGCCCACCAAACACTTCTCTTCATGCGGCTAGACCTAAATTAAACGGCAATCTGATAGAGATAGGAGATAGAGATAGAGGGGAACGTGGTAGTTTGGCCGACTAAAAAATCCTCTATCTCTATCTCTACACTCTATCTTAAGCCCCCTGAATAGTTCCACTACACGAGTAAACCTATGTCTGATGAAAGAATGCAGATTTTACGGATGATTGAACAGGGCAAAATTAGCGCGGCCGATGGGGCGCAACTCCTCCGCGCCCTGAACCAGCCCAGTGGCGAACCAACCGCCAAAGCAGGCCGCGCCACGGCCGAGGTACGCCCCCGCTGGCTCCACGTCATTATCACCGATGGCCAAACGGGCAAAAAAAAGGTCAACATCAACATCCCTCTTGGGCTAGTCAATGTTGGCCTAAAGATGGGCGCCCGCTTTGCCCCCGACATCAGCGACAAAGAGTACCAAACCTTCGTCACCTCCATTCAACAAGCGGCCCAAACGGGCCAGCACGGCAAAGTCATGGAGATGAAAAACGAAATGGGCGATCAGGTGGAAGTATTTGTAGAGTAAAACGTGAAAAGCAAAAAATAAAAAGTGAGTGGTTAGACACCACTCACTTTTCACCTTTTACTTTTTACTTTTAACTTCTCCCCCCATCTACATCGTTCGGTCAACCACCAAATCCACCAGCCCCAGCAATTCTTCCTTGGCGGGGGAGGCGGGCACGGCCGACAACGCTTCCCGTGCCCGTTCAGCCAACTCAATCGCTTGCATCCGCGCCAACTCAATCGCCCCCGATTCGCGCATCCGTATCATCATGCGTTTGACGGGGTCTTCGTCGGGCAGTTCGGCCACGGCCGTGTGCCCATTGCCGCCCATCACCGCTACGCCCCCCTCGGCCACCATCACCCCCCGATTTTGAGCCACATCAAGCCCCACGGGCTTGCCCAACGCCTCAGGGTCGCCAATCACATCGAGGATGTCATCCACAATTTGGAAGGCCATACCCAAGTTGTAGCCATATTGGCGGAACGCCTCCACCGTGGCTTCGGTTGCCCCTGCAAAAGCGGCTCCCATCCGCGCCCCCACCTCGAACAAACTGGCCGTTTTGCGGGCGATGATTTTCTTGTATGTTTCGCGGTCAATCTCGCCCGTTTTGGCGGCGTGGGCTTGCAACGTCTCCCCTTCCACCAGCTTCACACACGCATCGGCCATCATCACGTTAAACGGATTGCCGTAGGGAGCCATCAACTCGTACACTTTGGTGAAGAGGAAATCGCCCGCCAGCAGGGCAAAGGTGCGCCCCCACCGTTTGTGAACAGCCATCTTACCCCGGCGAAAGTCGCTGTGGTCGTTAATATCGTCGTGGACGAGGGTGGCCGTGTGCACCATTTCGACGGCCGCCGCCAAATCTACCGCCTGCATGGGGGTTGTGCCCCCGCAGGCGGCGTAGGAGAGGAGGAGCAATTGCGGCCGTACCCGCTTGCCCCCCGAGGAAATAATGTGTTGGCTCGCTTCTTCTAAAGTGAGAACATCGGTTTCGACAACGGCCATGAGCCGCTCTTCCACGGCCGCAAATGCTTCTTTCAGCGATGGTAATTTCATTGGATTATCCTTGTGGGGAGGGAACAGTTAAAAGTGAAAGGTGAAAAGTGAAAGGTGGCGTGTCTGCACACCACTTTTTACCTTTTACTTCTTACTTTTTACGTTTCACTGCCAGCCATAAACCGTTGAGACAAGCACAACGGGCAAAATTTACAACTTTCAATAATTTCTGAACGAATTATAAAGTACCGCATACAACAGCGTCAAGCAATTGTGAAATTTGGCGCAAGGGGTAGAATACAGTGGGTAGTGGTCAGTGGCTAGTGGTTAGTGAGTAGTGAATAAGGGCTACTTCACACCACAATGGCCTCAGACGGACTCGCCCAATCCGCAATCACCAATCCGCAATCACCAATCCGCAATCCGCAATCAGCCAATCCAAATGCACGATACCATCATTGTCCTCGACTACGGTTCCCAGTACAGCCAACTCATTGCCCGCCGGGTGCGCGAGGCCAATGTGTATTGCGAACTTTACTCATGGCGCACCCCCGCCGCCAAAATCCTGAGCCACAACCCCAAGGGGTTTATTCTGAGTGGTGGCCCCAACAGCGTTTATGATGAGGGTGCGCCCACCCTGCCCGATTATGTCCTCGAGAGCGGCTTGCCTGTGCTGGGCATCTGCTACGGGATGCAGTTGTTGGCGCACAAGTTGGGTGGCCGTGTGGCGAGTAGCCAAGCGCGGGAGTACGGCCGTGCCCTGCTCCACCTCGACTCGCCCGACCACCCCCTCTTCGCCCACATGCCCCACAGCGCTGAGGGCTTGCCTGTCTGGATGAGTCATGGCGACAAGGTGGAGGCGTTAGCCCCCCACTTCCGCCCCATCGCCCACAGCGACAACGCCCCGTTTGCGGCCGCCGCCGATGAGCAACGCCGCTACTACACCGTCCAATTCCACCCCGAAGTCGTCCACACCGAGCAGGGCACGCAACTGTTGAGCAATTTTGTGCATACCATTTGCGGTTGCCATGCCGATTGGACTCCCGCCAATTTTATCGAGGAGCAGGTGGCGGCGATTCGGGCACAGGTGGGCAACGGCCGTGTCGTTCTCGGCCTGAGCGGGGGGGTGGATTCGGCCGTGGCGGCCGCGCTCATTCACCGCGCCATCGGCGACCAACTCACCAGCGTCTTCGTGGATCACGGCCTGCTCCGCTGGGGCGAAGCGGAGCAGGTGGTAGATACCTTTCAAGATAGGTTTGGGATGAATTTGGTGGCCGTCAACGCCATCGAAGAATATCTGGACATGCTGGCGGGCATCACCGACCCCGAGCGCAAGCGCAAGCTGATTGGCGAAAAATTTGTGCGGATTTTCGAGCGGGAGGCGCGTAAGCTGGGGCAAATAGATTTCCTCGCCCAAGGAACCATCTACCCCGATGTGATTGAGAGCGCGGCCAAAGACCGCCCCGAAGCGCACACCATCAAAACCCACCACAACGTCGGCGGCTTGCCCGACGACATGCAATTCCAACTGGTGGAGCCGTTGCGCTGGCTGTTCAAGGATGAGGTGCGGCGTATGGGTACCGCCCTTGGCTTGCCCGATGAGATTGTGTGGCGGCAACCGTTCCCCGGCCCCGGCCTCGCCATTCGTTGTTTGGGGGAAATCACGTGGGAACGGCTCGAGAAATTGCGCAAGGCGGATGCCATTTTTACCAGCGAATTGGCGGCCGCTGGCCTGCTCCGCTGGGGCACAGCGCAGGCGTTTGCCGTTCTGCTCCCCGTCAAAAGCGTGGGGGTCATGGGCGACCAGCGCACCTATGACGAGGTGGTGGCCTTGCGGGCGGTTACGACGGACGACTTCATGACGGCCGATTGGGCGCGTCTCGACCTCGACCTGCTCGCCCGCGTCAGCCGACGCATTGTCAATGAAGTGAAAGGCATTAACCGGGTCACTTACGACATCACTTCCAAACCCCCCGGAACCATTGAGTGGGAATAACGTATTAGAAGAGAGTAAAGAGAAGAGAGAAGAGAAATACATTTCTCCAACATCTCCTCCTCTATCTTGGCTAAACTGGCATCGCCTCAAAACTCTCTCTATCTCTATCTCTACCCTCTATCAGGAGTAACAGCATGGATTACGGTGATTTACTAAAACGAGGTTGGAACATTACGTGGAACCACAAATACTTGTGGTGGCTCGGCTTTTTGGCCGCGTTGGGCGGCAGTGCGGGGAGTGGCGGCGGGAGTGGTGGGGGCAGTAATTTTAGCTTCCCCAGTGGAAGTGGGAGCAGTTCCCCCACCACAGGTACGGGCAGTGGTGATTTGCCTTTTGATGAAGCACAGATTGAGCAGTTTTTCGAAGGGTTTTCGAACAATGGCGATGTCTTGGCTGGGGTAGGCATTGCCTTTGTGGCCTTGTTTGCCTGTTTGTTTCTGTTCTTCATCGTCATGTGGTTTGTGCGCTTGGCGGCCGAGGCGGGTCTTATCCACGCCGCGTCGGAGATTAACGATGGGCAAAAAACGAGCTTTGGCTCAGCGTTTGGCCACGGCCGTGGCCACATGGGCACACTCTTTGTAGTAAACCTCATCCTCCAAGGCCCCATCATTTTAATCGGTCTGTTGTTCGCCTGCGCCGCTGTTATGCTGATTGGGGGCAGTACAGGCGCGGGGTCGGCCGATGCGATGGCGGCGGCAGGTGGCACTGTCGCTTTCGTGGCTATCTGTTTTGCCTGCTTGCTCATTCCTTATGGCTTGCTTGTCCAACTAATGTACCCCATTGCCCAGCGCGGTGTAGTGCTGAAAAACATGGGCGCCATGGAAAGTGTGCGCCATGCGTGGGCCGTGCTTAAAGCCAATGTGGGCGAGATGCTTCTGCTCGGTATCATCTCGTGGTTTATGATGCTCGTCTTCGGCATCGCCTCGGCTTTGGTTGCTTTACCCATCCTCGTCGCCACCTTTGCCCCTGTTATCCTCTCCTTTATAAACAGCGAAACCCTGTCGGTCGGTTTGAGTATTTTGGCAGGGGGTGGTGTTTTGCTGGCTATGATAGTGGGGTCGTTTGTCTCGGCCATTATGGTTGTCATGCGCTCCTCCACCTTCACCCTCGCCTATCTGGAAATGATGGGACGGATGAAGTTGGCGACTGTGGTGGAGTAAGGGGATTGCGGAATGGGGAATGCGGATTGCGGATTGGCTCACTAGCCACTAACCACTAGCCACTAACCACTAACCACTATGGACAACCTCCTCACGGCCGCTTTTGCCCAGTTGCGCCGCCCCGTGGTGTGGGTGTTGGGTGGTATGGCGGCCGTGGGTGGTGAACTGCTCGGTGCTTTTTTGCCTGCTCCGCCCACGGCCGATTCGCTCGCTTTTGACCCAAATAATTTGCAAGAAGAACTGCTGGTTCAAACCCAGCAGTTCTTTTTGTTTATCGCCCAAACAGAGCGGGTAATTGGCTATTTGCTGGCGGCCGTCGTGGCTCTGCTCATCCTGTGGCTTCTCAGCGCGTTTGCCCACGGGGGACTTATCGCGGCCGTGGGGCTTGGCCAAGAGGGGGTGGGCCCAAATTTACGCACGGCCGCTGGCTGGCTGTGGCGCGTCCTCCTCCTCGACACGGTTTTGCTCTTCCCCCCCTTTCTCGTCGCCCTATTCATGCTCCTCACCGCCAGTTGGGGAGCCATCTCGCTGGCCACCGAAGAAGTCGGGGTCACGGCCGATGACCTGTTGCGCACGATTACCCTCACCCTTGCCGGCGTAACCCTGTTGGCTTGTTGCCTCGTGCCTGTCGGGTTGTTCATCGCCCTGTTGCGCCAACTCGCCCTGCGGGCGGCCACACTGGGGCAGATGGACACCCGTGCCAGCATCCGCTGGGCATGGCAAGCGTTGCGCCACCATCTGGGGCTGATTTTGCTGGCTGTTTTTGTTTTATGGGTGGTGGGTTTAGGGATTGGGGTGCTGGCGACACCCCTAAATGCACTGGAAACGGCCGTGCCTCCGCTGGCTATCCCTATTTTTGCCTTGCGCTGGAGTGTGGCGGCAGGCGTGGCGGGGTTTGGCTCGGCCGTGTGGACACTCCTCTACCAACACCTCGCCCCTAAAACTGATTGAACCGTGGAGGCGCGGAGAACGCGGAGGAAATTCCACAGGATTCTCCGCGCCCTCTGCGGTTAGAAAAGCTCTAAAATTGGCTGTGGCAAAAGGCTTCCCACTCTTCTTGGCTCATCTGCTCCACTCCCGTTAAGCGCAACTTAAAATTGTCCCAATCTGGGTTATCGGGTAAATCTATCTCCATATCTTGGATATATTCCTGCTCTTGGTTAACCCAGATGTGCCCTCCGCGCTGTTCCAATCCCTCTCCATCAATCGCATACTGCCAACAAGCAACCCCATCACGCACTACTTCGCCTTCGTAGGTGATGGTGACTTCCCCTTTGTAAGCAAAAAACGGCCCATCGCTAAACGTGGGGTCGGCAATGCCCACCACAAAGTTGGTTTGCGGCCGTGCCAAATGTCGCCAAGCGATGTTCAGGCTACCCAAATCGAAGTTGTAGATATGGAAGGGCAAAAAGGGAATGGGGGTTAGCTCGGGCGGCCGTCCCGACATGGGAATGGAAACTTCTACGGCTTTGGTTTCGGCCGTGTAATTCAGCGTGGCGACCACCTGCTTTTCCCCTTCAGCAAACTGTTGCCACGAGTTTAAGCGGTGAGCCGAAAAAGTCTCCCAATCCATCTCTGCCACCACCAACCCCGCCCTGCTTCCGCCGGGGTGGTATTTAAACACCTCGAGCCGATTCTCGGCCGCCATAAACTGGGCGATGTGTTCAGGGTAGCTTCCATCTATATTCGTTTTCAGGTAATGGCACAATTCGCCGACCCGAATTTTGTGGGGTTGGTAAACAAAGGTGGAGGTATTCAATGGGGGGGGGGGGGGTTTGAGGGCTTCTTTACGCGGGCGCCGGGGGCGGGTAAAAGTTGCAGTAATAGGGATAGGCCCAATTGAGAATAACCCCAATATACCACTATCCTTCTCCCCAGTACACCCCCAATGAATCGCTCTTTTCCCTCAGGCAGACGAATTCAAACTGAACTTCGCGTGATTTGTTCTTGCGCGGCAGTTATAATCGCCCCTAAGCAAAGACCCAATCGAGGGGTAGGCGATTTCACGGCCGACAGCCTGTGCAATAACCCGCATTTGCCCCACCAACTCGCCATACCGCTTGGGCTTGAGCGATTGACGGCCGTCTGACCACGCCCGCTCCGGTTGGGGATGCACTTCCAAAATCACCCCATCTGCCCCTGCCGCCACCGAAGCCTTGGAAACGGCTCCCACATATTCCCATTTCCCCGTTCCGTGGCTCGGGTCGGCAATAATGGGCAGGTGGGAAAGGTGCTTGATGACGGGAATGGCATTAATGTCGAACGTGTTGCGTGTCTCCGTCTCGAAGGTGCGAATGCCCCGCTCGCACAGCATCACTTGGGTGTTGCCCTCGCTCAAAATATATTCGGCACACATCAACCACTCTTCAATTGTGCCCGACATGCCGCGCTTGAGCAGGACAGGGCGATTGGTACGGCCGACAGCCTTCAGCAACGCATAATTTTGCATATTCCGCGCCCCAATCTGCAAAATATCCACATAATCCGCCACCAGCGTCACCAATTCAGGTTCCATCACCTCGGTAATGACGGGCATCCCCGTCGCTTCCCGCGCCTCGGCCAAGTAGCGCAACCCCTCTTCGCCCAACCCTTGGAAAGAGTAGGGTGAACTACGCGGCTTGTACGCCCCGCCGCGCAAAATCTGCGCCCCCATTTCTTGGCAAGCAAACGCTGTCTCGATGAGCGCCTCGCGCCCTTCCACCGAGCAAGGCCCCGCCATCATCACCACCTCATCCCCGCCAATGGTCACATTGCCCACTTGGATAACGGTGTTGGTGGGGTGGAATTCTCGGCTGGCTTGTTTGTAGGGTTTGCTGATGGGCACGACATTTTCGACCCCGTTCATACGGCCGATTTGTTGTTTGTCGAGCGAGGTGCCATCACCCACCACCCCAATAACGACGCGCTCTTCCCCGTAAATCGGGTGAACCCGGCATCCTGCGTTAATCACGCGATCCATAATCGCATCTACTTCATCTCTGGTTGCGGACAGTTTCATTACGACAATCATGGTTTTGTTCCTTTGGGAGTTTTTTAGTCTTTCAGTCGGTCAGTCGCTCAGCTTACGGCTTACAGCTTATAGCTACTACAGCGTTTGCATGTATTGAGCAATTTCTTCGGCGGGGATGGGAGGGAGGGAATCTTTATCGGGGCGCAGGGTCATGGCCTCGTGCAGATAGATGTGGTGGATTTCAGTTTGCTCTTTGCGCGTATTCCAGTGCAGAAGAATGCGCACACAGTTGCCCAAACTGTTGGGCACGGCCATCTCGTGGCCACACAGCAGGGGCACATCTAGCCAACCCAGTTGGCGAGCGGCCGTGGCGGGGTAGGCGGCCGTTAAATCGGCCGTGGTCGTAAAATACGCACTGGCCACATCGGCCGCCTCAATGCCGTTGTAGTGAATCATGGTAAAGAGCAGTTCACGGGTCGCCGCCCAAATCGCTTCAGGCGTGTTGGCGGTGGCCACGGTCGCCCCGCGCACACCTCGGCACTGTATCGGCCGCCAATCATCCAAATCATCCTCTAACATCTTCATTCCTCCGAGTTTAGGTGCATGGCACCTTGTTTTGGGTAAAAAAAAGACGCGGCTCTGGTGGAGCCGCGTCTTGGTGCATCTGGGTTTTTTGCTTCTACGTTTACTTACTCAAAGCAAAAGAACCTCCCTGTGCCAATGGCGGCTGGGTGGTTTGCCAAAAGTAAAAATAAAAGTAGGCTTGTTGGGGGTGCTTTTCGTTCATCACGTGCTAACCATAACACGGCCGTTGGACTTCGTCAACCCATCAAAAAAAAGATAGAGAGCAGAGATAGAGATAGAGTGGAACATGGTTGTTCCGCCTACGAAGGCTTTTTCTATCTCTATCTCTACACTCTATCTATCGGTCAGACAGCCTTTCCGCTTAGAAAATGCCGACGACTAACCCTGCAATCATGCTAAGGGCGATGAGAATACTCAGCACAATCATGATTTTTTCGGACTTGCCCCGTGAAGGGACGGCGGAAACATTGCTTTTCAATTTGTGAGGAACTTTATTACCCATATTATCTTTCACTCTCCTTTGTTTGGCGGCACGGCCGTTGAAAATATCACACTAAAATCGCCACCAATTATACCATAGCCCCGCCGACATGCGACTGAGCCAAGCCACTTTTAACCTATTGCCAAAACGGCCAATCCTCGGCAAACTGGTATACTCCCCTGACAAATGACGAAGGACAAATGACAAGAGACGAATTCTCCATGTGGTCAATTATTGGACATGATTGGGCGGTAGATTTATTGCAGGCGGCCGTGTTGCACCAGCGCATTGGCCATGCCTACCTGTTCACAGGGCCTGCCCAAGTGGGCAAGGCCACTTTGGCGCGGGTCTTCGCCCAAGCCCTCAACTGCCAAAGCGACTATCTCAACAATCGGCCGTGCGGCGTATGCCGTGCCTGCAAGCTCATTGCCGCTGGTCGCCACCCCGATGTGCGCGTCCTCACCCCCGAACTAAATAGTCGCGGGCAACCCGTCATCAAAATTGAGCAGATGCGGGAACTGCAAAAAGAGTTGAGTCTTGGCACCTTCGAGGCGCGTTACAAAATCGCCATCTTGGCCGATTTTGATGCGGCCAATGCCAACGCGGCCAACGCTTTCCTCAAAACACTTGAGGAGCCACCACCCAATGTGGTGCTGTTGCTCACCGCCACCGAGACCGATGCCCTGCTCCCCACCATCAACTCTCGCTGTCGCACCTTCCAGCTACGGCCGCTAACCGTCCCCCAAGTGGTCGAAGCATTGCAAAACCAGTGGCAAGTGCGGCCAGAACTGGCCAACCAACTCGCCCATCTTGCCAACGGCCGCCTTGGCTGGGCGGTACAAGCCGCCCAAGATGAGCGACTGCTCAACACCCGCCATGAGCAATTGGGCTGGCTCCAACAAGCCCTCGACGGCCGTCGCCCTGCCCGCTTTGAGCTGGCCGACAAACTCTCCCGCCAACCCGAAGAGCTAGACACCATTCTGCAAACATGGCTCAGTTGGTGGCGCGATGTGTTGCTGTTGGCCCACGGCCGCTCGGCCGACCTGCCCCTCATCAACGCCGACCAGCAAGCCAAATTGCGCCAACAAGCCGATAAATGGACGGCCGACCAAATCGAAACCAGCCTCACCCAAACCCAAACAGCCCTCTGGCAACTCGAGCGCAACGCCAACGTACGCCTCGTCTTAGAGAACCTGTTCCTCATCTACCCCAAACCGTGACCCCATAACGAATAACCAGTAACCAGTAACCAATAACCTTCCCCCTGTAACACCCCCCCCACCCCTGACGTTATAGCTGTTAGATAAGCCAATGACCAATCAGTTGGCTCAGGCCACCGACGAGATACTAATCCAACTGTCCCAACAAGGGCAGACGGCCGCTTATGGAGAACTCTACCAGCGGTACATGGAGAACATCTACAAATACATCTACTACCGCTTGCGCGACGAACACGATGCGGAAGACCTAACCGAAACGGTGTTCTTTAAGGCATGGCAAGCTCTGCCCACCTATGAGCAAACAGGGGTTCCCTTTTTGGCATGGCTGTACCGCATTGCCCACAACTTGCTCATGGATCACCATCGCAAGCAAGCGTTACACCAGCACCGTTTGCCCCAAATTTACGCCGAATCTGCCTTCATAGACACAGACAACACGGCCGAACTCGATGAAAACCTCAGCACCGCCGACGATGAGCAAAAACTATTAGCGGCCGTAGCCACCCTCGACCCACTCCACCAAACAGTCTTACTCCTCCGCTTTGTGCAAGGTTTAGAGCATGAAGCTGTCGCCCAAATTGTCAACCGCACGGCTGGGGCTGTGCGCGTTATTCAGCACAGGGCACTCAAAATCTTGCGCGACAAATTAACCAAACCATGACCCACGACGAGCGCCGAAACCAAATTTTAGATGAATGTTTGACGGCCGTACTCGACGGCCGCCTCAGCATTGCCGAGTGCGTGGCTCGTTACCCTGCCTACCAGCAAGAACTTGAGGAGCTTTTGCCGCTGGCCACCCAACTATCCCACCTACCCGCCGTCACCCCCTCGGCCGAATTTCGCGCCCGCTCCCCCCAGCGGCTGATGGCGCGTCTCGCCGCCGCCCCCGTGCCCATCCCACCCCCCGCCCCAACTCCCGCTCCCTCGTGGTGGACCAACTGGCGCAGTTGGCTGGGCGAACGGCAGACAGTCACATGGAGCATGGCCAGCGCGGCCGTGGCTTTGGTTATCCTCGTTCTCGTCTGGCAAACACGGCCGTCGCCCGACCCCGTTATCGTCATTCCCACCGTCATACCCGTTGCCGTTCTGCCCACCGACACCACCGCGCCACCCACGGCCGAACCCGCCCCACCGACGGTTGAGCCAGAGCAACCCCTCGCCGAGCAATTAGCCACCCAAATTGCCCAAGCCAATGCCCAGTTGGCACAAGCCAGCACCACCGCCAACCCCGCCGAGGCAGAAGCCAATTACCGCACCTCGCTCGAACAGCTCACGGCCGCCCAAACCACCTTGGCCACGGCCGAAACGCTGGCCACCCCCGAACAACTCACCTTGGCCACCACCTTAGATGCCCAATGGCAATCGTACCAAATGGCCTTGCTCAGCGATGCCCCCAACTTGGCTCCTGCGGCCGTGCAAGGGTTGGCGACAGAGTTGCAGGCCGCCCAACAAACCTACCAAACTCTTGCCTTGGCCCAAGCCGACACGCCCGTTGATGAAGCCTCATTGCGCTTGCTCTGGGCCAGCCGCGCCCTGAGCACGGCCGTGGCATGGGCGGAACAAGGGCAACTCGATTTAGCCTCGGCCGCCATCCAAGAGTACACCGCGCACTGGCAAAGCTGGCAAGCCCTGCCCTCCACCATCGCCATGGAAACCCAAGCGGCGGCCGAATTAGCCGCCCAACAGCCCCTCTTAGCCCAATTGGCCGCTTACCCCGCCCTGAGTTCGGCCGCTGTAGCGGTATGGGAGGCCACGGCCGCCCAACTTATCGAGCAAACACCGCCTGCAACTGAGGTTTTGCGCCCCACCGAAACCCCCACGGCCATTCCCCCCACCCATACGGCCGTACCACCCACAGCCCCCCCCGCAACCAATACGGCCGTGCCCCCCACGGCCGAACCCGTGGCCACCCGCACCCCACCGGGCAACAGCGGCAACGCCCCCGGCCAAGGTGGTGAGAACCCCGGTCAAGGTGGCAACCCACCGGGGCAAGGCGGCAATCCTCCGGGGCGGCCGTAGTCTGGGGTTGGTCTATTGGTATATGAGTATATTGGTGTAATGGTGTACTGGTGGCTTGAGCCGTTTTTCTAACCACAGAGCGCTGGTTTTCTCAAGACCCTTTGTCTCTGCGCCTTTGCGCCTTTGCGTTAAATTCCTTTTGACCATTTTGATAACAACTCTGCACAATTACCTTGCCCTCAAAATTTGCCTACCCGCCCGCCCTCTGCTACAATTTCCATTCGTTCGGGGTATAGCGCAGCTTGGTAGCGCGTTTCACTGGGGGTGAAAAGGTCGTCGGTTCAAACCGGCTACCTCGACAGCAAAGCACCACGTCAAATTTTGGCGTGGTGTTTTTTTATGGCGGCTATGGTGGTATATTGGGGAAGGCTAAAGTACGAAATACCAAGTACAAAGTACGAAATTGTTCCTCACTCCTCATTGCTCATTGCTCATTGATATGAACCGCACCGTCCAAATTGCCAAACAACTTCTCTATTGGGTCAACCTCATCCTCTTCCTGCTGGGAAGCGTCTTGTTACTCATCTCGCTCACGGCCGATCCCCTCGGTCTCGACATCACCCCCGGCTTTGGCATGATACAGATGTTCGCCCTGCTCATCGGCCTCACCCTCCTCACCATGGCTGGCTACTTACACATCTACACCGTGCGCGACCCCAACACCCCCCGCTCTTTGCAAGCCGATATTGGCATTCGCCTTGGGGCAACGGGTCTCGTTTTTGCCTACATCTCGGGCCTCTCCGATTTAATCGGCATTGGAACCCATGTTGTGCCATCTTTTGAACGGCCGTTTGTCGGCCCCCTCCAACTCTCGGGCATCGGCTTGGGGATTCTCTTCATCACCATCGGCCTCCTGCTCTACTACACCAGTCGCGGCAGTCAGCAAGCCTCGTCGTTGCAATTTTTGCTAGACAGTGAAGATAGGGAGAGGAGAGAGCAAGAGCGGGGGCGAGTAAGAGAGTAAGAGAGGGGGAGAAACTGCCCGACTGAGAGACTGAAAGACTGACCGACTGAAAGGCTAATGAACGACTTACAAGAGCGTTTGCGACAATTGGGGGTGGTGAAAGGGGCACGGCAATTGCGCCCTGCACCCCCTGTGGCACGGCCGACGGCCGCCTCGCCGCTCGAGGCATTGCTCCCCGGCGGCCGTATCGAACCCCACCCCACGGGCGGCTGTTTTGTGCTAGACCACACCTACCCACTCGGGCACGGCCACGGCCGTGCACCCCTCGCCGCCCTGCTCGATTACGACCCCAGTTTGGCCATCCCCTTCTTGCACAGCGGCCCCTTGCCCACCAGCTTCCGCGATTTCCTCTTCATAGACACCGAAACGACAGGCTTGGCTGGGGCGGGCACAATGGCTTTCATGGTCGGCGTGGCCTTTTTTGAGGGTAACGCCCTGATTGTGCGCCAATACTTCCTGCGCGGCCCTGCCGACGAACCCGCCCTGCTCGGCCATCTGAGCCAATTGGCGGCCAGCAAACAAGGGCTGATTAGCTTCAACGGCCGCTCCTTTGACCTGCCCCTCCTCGACAACCGCTACCTGCTCACCCGCCAACCCGCCCACTTGGCCAATTGGCTCACCCTGCCCCACCTCGATTTGCTCCACCCTGCGCGGCGGGTGTGGCGCGGCCGTCTTACCTCCTGTTCCCTTGGCTCGCTCGAACAACAACTCCTCGAGGTGAACCGCACCCACGAAGATGTGCCCGGCTGGTTCATCCCCACCCTATATGCCAACTATTTGCGCGGCGGCGATGCCGAACCCATCGCCCGCATCTTCTACCACAACCAATACGACCTCCTGAGCATGGTCACGTTGGCCGTTTGCCTCCTGCGCCAAATTACCAGCCCCCAGCCCGATGACCACCCCCTCGATTTATGCGGGGTCGGCCGCTGGCAGGCGGATTTGGGGCTGGTGGAGACGGCCGAGCAAACCCTGCGCCTCGCCCTGCGCCCGCCCGCCACCACCCCAGCCACGGCCGCCTTGGCCGATTTGCTCAAGCGGCAGGGGCGGCGGGAGGAGGCTGTGCCGTTATGGGAAACGTTGGTGGCAGAAGGGGATGAGTTGACGGCCGTTTACCACCTCGAACTGGCCAAGTATTACGAATGGCATGTGGTGGATGTGCCCCGCGCCCATGCGTGGACGAGCAAGGCACTCGCCCATGTGCAGAGCCATGCGCCTTATCAACGGCCGCTGTTGCAGGAGATTGAGCATCGGCTCGGCCGGTTGGCCCGCAAAATGGGTGGAACAAGCCTCTAATCGCCCCATCCCACAAAACTCAAGCATAGCAGGCGCACTTGCGTGCATCTCGCCACTATCTCTCATCCCCCTCATTCGTTGGCGACAGGGCAAACTATGCCCCACTTTGCACCTTGAGCTTGACTTGTTTGTTGAACTTGCCCCGTGGCAACAAGATGCGATGTTGGCAACCCAAACAGACCAGACCCACATCTACCCCCAACCGCACCACCCGCCAATCAGTGCTACCACAGGGGTGTTGTTTGCGTAAACGGACAATATCGTTTAGTTCAATTTCCATAATCATTCATCGTTCGTCATTTGTCGCTGCTCATTGCTCATTGAATGCGAGTATCCCAATCGCCCAATTTATCATTATTTTAGTTAATCCCGCTATAATTCACACCTTGAGCCGCACTTTAAGGAGAAAATCCAATGATAATTCAGATGTTTATTGAGGATGGTAGTTTTAATGTTTCTGGCTACCTCTCTTTTCTAATGGTCGCTTTCTTCGCTTTTGCCTACCACGAATTTGCCCATGCGTGGGTGGCGGATAGGCTGGGCGACCCCACGCCACGGGCAAACGGCCGTCTCACCCTCAATCCCATCCCCCACATAGATGCCACAGGCTTTATTTTGTTAGCCCTCTTTGGCTTTGGCTGGGCTTCTACCCCCGTCTCGCCCCACCTGTTGCGCGGCAACCCCCGCCAATCTTATGCGATGGTGGCGGTGGCGGGGCCGCTGGCCAATTTGGTCATGGCTCTCTTGTTCGCCCTCGCCTTTCGCCTCAGTATCATGCTCTCTCTGAACATTGACTGGGTGTACACCTTTCTGAACATTGGCGTGTGGCTCAACTGCTTGCTGATGATTTTTAACTTGTTACCCGTTCCCCCACTGGATGGCTTTTCCATTTTGCTGGGCATCTTGCCTTCTGAAATGGCGTATCAGTTAGCTCCCCTGCGCCAATACGGGATGCTCGTCTTTCTGGGCATCTTTTTTATCTTGCCCATGCTGAATATCCATCTATTTGGCGGGATTATTGGCTATAGCTTTACCATCGCCCGCTTTTTGACAGGGATTTAGCTATGCGGCCGTTGTATCGCTTGCAACAGGTGTGGCAAGGGGTGGTGGCACGGCCGCTTTCCCCCGCCGCCCTGCACGACATTGCCCGCCATCTCTCGCCTGCCCAAATGGCGCTCTTCGGCCGTTTCAGCCGCTCCGACCAGCACCACAGTTATTTGGTCATGGCCACCTTGCGCGATGCGGGCTGTGTGGAGGCCGATTTGCTCACGGCCGCGCTTCTCCACGATGTCGGCAAAACCAAAGTGCGCTTTGGCTTGCTGGCGCGGAGCTGGGCGGCCGTGGTCAGCAAAGTGTCGCCCGCACGGGCGGCCGTGTGGGGGCAACTCACATGGGCGCAAGCACGGCCGTGGCAACGGCCGCTCATCGCCTACAACCAACACCCCCTCTGGAGCGCCGAACTGGCGGCCGAGGCCAACACCTCCCCCCGCGCCCTCAGTCTCATCCGCCGCCACCAAGAGAAACTCCCCCACCCCCAAACGGCCGAAGACCACCTTCTCCGCCAACTCCAATGGGCGGATGACCAACACTGAATAGATGGCACTGCTCTGCTAGGCTATTAGTGAGTTACAGATTACAAGTTACAACTGGTTATGTAACCTGCAACCTGTAACTTGTGACCAATCCACTCCCCCAGTTACAAATTACCCCCGAATGACCCTCGCCTCTCCCCCTTTGCCCCGCAAAATCCTCATGATTGCCCCCACCTCGTTCTTCAGCGATTACGGCGGGCACATTCGCATCCTCGAAGAAACCCTTGCCCTGCAAGCGTTGGGCAACCACATCATCATCTCTACCTATTATATGGGGCGCAACTTGCCCGGCTTAGACATTCGGCGCACAGCACCCCTCCCCTACCACACCGACTACGAAGTGGGGTCTTCCCGCCACAAAATCGCTTTTGATGCCTATCTCTTCTTCTCTGCTCTGCGCATAGCCCTGCGCGAGCGACCTGCCATTATCCACGGCCACATGCACGAAGGGGCACTTATCGGAGCGGTTATTTCCAAATTTCTGCGCATCCCGCTTGTGTTCGATTTTCAGGGAAGCCTGACAGGGGAGATGCTGGACCACGGCTTTTTACGGCCGCACGGCAAACTGCAATGGCTCATGTGGCACATCGAGCGGTTTATCAACCATCAGCCGCAATCCATCCTCACCAGCTCCAGCCAAGCCCACACCCTCTTGCACGATGAGTTTGGCGTGCCCCCCGAACGCCTTCATGCTCTGCCCGATTGTGTGGATATGCGCCGCTTCGACCCTGCGCTCAGCACGGCCGAGGCCAAACAAGCCCTCCGCGCCCAACTCGGCATTCCCGCCACACGGCCGCTCATCGTCTACCTCGGCCTCCTCACCGATTACCAAGGCATCCCCCACCTGCTCCAAGCCGCCGCCCACCTGAAAGCCAGCGGCCGTGAAGCACACTTCCTCATCATGGGCTTCCCCAGCGTCCCCCACTACCAAGCCTTGGCGGATGGCTTGTGGGTCGGCTATTGCTTTACCTTGCCCGGCAAAATCCCCTACGATGATGCGCCTCTCTGGTTGGCAATGGGTGATGTGGCCGTCTCCGCCAAAGTATCGGCCACCGAAGGGAGCGGCAAACTGCTCAACTACATGGCCTTGGGTTTGCCCATTGTCGCTTACGATACGCCCGTGCACCGCGAATATCTGGGCGAATACGGCGAATATATCCCCCCCCACGACATCGTGGGCATGGCCGAAGCGCTCTGGGCGCTTTGCACCGACGAGCCGCGGCGACGGGAACGCGGCCGTCAACTGCGCCAGCGGGTGGAAAATACGTTTACATGGCCCCGTGCGGCCGCCCAAATAGATGCGCTCTACGGCCGTTTGCTGGCCGAAAAAAGGCACCGTACTAATCACGTCTAAGGACATAATTAGCTCATAAGACTCTTGTTGAACACCTAAACAATATTTGACAACCCACCTCCAAAGTTGTATCATCCCCCTTCGTTATTAAGTCCTTCCCAACAACCTCACACCAGATTTGAAAATTAAAAAGCGTGATTTTTCAGGAGCCAAACAAGCCTTTGGTGTTTTTGCGGGTGCAACAAATGTGTTGCGCCCTTTCTGTGTTTGGGGCTATTCCACCAGAGAAGTCGGCCGACGAGCGAGAGCCACTCACGTGCTAATCGCAAACCCCCGCCTTCCTCTCTTCTCCACCTCCACACTCTATCCATAGGAGCAGGTACAGCTACATGGCCACAAAGCTACCCATTCGTAACTATGCAAGATCGGTTGGCATCCTTGAACTGCCCAAGCTCATTGACGTACAGTTGGATTCATTTGAGCAATTCACGGCCGAAAGTCTGACCGAGTTGTTTGAAGAAATCTCCCCCATTGAAAGCTATAACGGGGATATGAAGCTCTACTTCCCGTGCAATCGCCCCGAAGTCCAAGGCTTTGACCTCAAATATTGGTTGGGGAACCCAAATACGACGTAGACGAATGTGTCGAGCGCGACATGAGCTACGCCGCCCCCTCACGGTGCGTGTCCTGCTCTACCGCTCCGACTTAGACCAACCCATCGTCCAAGAAATCTTCATGGGTGATTTTCCGCTCATGACCGAAGCGGGGACGTTCATCATCAACGGCACCGAGCGTGTCGTTGTCAGCCAGCTCATCCGCTCCCCCGGCGCTTACTTCGAGGCGGATGCTGAAAAAAGCACGGGTCGGCCGTTGGCAATGGCCAAACTCATCCCCGACCGTGGGGCATGGATGGAGTTTGAGACCCGCAAAACCGACTACCTGACCATCAAGTTCAACCGCAAGCGCACAGTGCCTGCCACCCTGTTCTTGCGTGCGATGGCCGCCTTGGATGACGGCACAGGCAATCTCCTCCTCAAAAAAGGGACGGACGAAGAAATCCTCGCCCTCTTTGAAGATGTAGATGTCAACCCCGAGCATCTTTTCTTACCCGGTACGATTGACCAAGAGCCACCTTGGGATCCCAACCGCTCTTTGGCCGAACAAGCCCTCATCGAATTTTACAAGCGGATGCGCCCCGGCGACCCGCCCACGCTCGACAACGCCACCCAATATCTGTACGAGCAACTGTTCGACAACCGTCGCTATGACTTGGCCAAAGTCGGCCGTTACAAGCTCAACAAGCGGCTCGGCCTGCAAAACGAAATCCCCGCCGAACACCGCACCGTTACCCAACACGATGTGGTCAACATTTTGCGCCACATGATTCGCCTCAACAACGGCGAAGTGCAACCCGACGACATTGACCATTTGGGCAATCGGCGCGTCAAAACCGTAGGCGAACTGCTCCAAGCCAAAATCCGCGTCGGCCTGCGCCGCATGGAGCGGGTTGTCAAAGAGCGCATGTCCATCCGCGACTCCGACAACGTCACCCCCATCTCGCTCCTCAACATTCGGCCGGTGGTCGCGGCCGTGCGCGAATTCTTCGGTAGCTCCCAATTGAGCCAGTTCATGGAACAGGCCAACCCCTTGGCCGAGCTAACCCACAAGCGGACGCTCTCCGCCCTTGGCCCCGGCGGTCTGCGCCGCGAGCGGGCAGGGTTCGAGGTGCGCGACGTACATCATAGCCATTACGGCCGTATCTGCCCCATCGAAACCCCCGAAGGCCCCAACATCGGACTCATCGGCCGTTTGGCCACCTATGCGCGGGTCAACAAATACGGCTTTGTCGAAACCCCCTATCGGCGCGTCCTCAACAGCTTTAACAGCACCGATGCCGCCATGATTGGGCACGATGCCTTGGCCGATGTGGTCAACCCCGACACAGGCGAAATTATCGTCAACGACGGCCAGAACATCACCGAAGCCCTCTTCAACCAAATTAAAGAAGCGGGTCTCGATACAATACAGGTCATGCCCTATGTGACCAACGACATTATCTACATGTCGGCCGACGAAGAAGACCGGTACACCATTGCCCAAGGCAACGCCCGCATGGATAACCGGCAACAATTCGCCGAAAAGCGCATTCCTGCGCGGCGCAACCAACAATTCATCTTCACCAACGTCCAACGGGTAGACTTCATTGACGTGGCTCCCCGCCAAATCGTCGGCGTTTCCGCTTCGCTTATTCCCTTCTTGGAACATGATGACGCGAACCGCGCCCTGATGGGTTCCAACATGCAACGCCAAGCCGTGCCCCTCTTGCAACCCGATGTTCCCGTGGTCAGCACGGGGATGGAACTGCAAGCGGCGCGCAACTCGGGGCAGGTCGTCATTGCCCAAGAAGCCGGCGAAGTCACCAGCGTCACGGGCGACAAAGTTATTGTGATGGGCGCGAATAGCCCCCGCACCTATAACCTGCGCAAATATCGCCGATCCAACCAAAGCACCTGTGTAGACCAACGCCCCGTCGTTAACAAAGGCCAACTGGTCGAAAAAGGGGATGTGTTGGCTGATAGCTCCTCAACCCGCTATGGCGAACTCGCCTTGGGGCAAGATGTGCTGATTGCCTTCCTCTCGTGGGAAGGTGGCAACTACGAAGACTCGCTCATCGTTAGCGAAACCCTCGTGCGCGACGACAAATACACCTCGATTCACATCGAAAAGCACGAAATCGAAGCGCGGGATACCAAACTCGGCCCAGAAGAAATCACCTACGACATTCCCAATGTCAGTGAGGATGCGCTGAAAGATTTGGACGAGCGCGGCATCATTCGCATCGGGGCTGATGTGAAAGAAAACGACATCTTGGTCGGTAAAATTACCCCCAAGGGTGAAAAAGAACTCAGCCCCGAAGAAAAACTGCTCCGCGCCATTTTTGGCGACAAGGCACGGGAAGTGAAAGATTCCAGCTTGCGCCTGCCTCATGGGGCACGCGGTAAGGTGGTAGGGGTGGATGTGTTCGACCGCCAGCAAGACCGCGATTTGCCCGCTGGAGTGGATACGATGGTTCGCATCAGTGTGGCCCAACGGCGCAAGCTCTCCGAAGGGGACAAGATGGCGGGGCGGCATGGCAACAAGGGTATCGTCTCGATGGTCGTCCCTGTCGAAGATATGCCTTTCTTGAGCAACGGCCGTGCCGTAGACATTATCCTCAATCCACTGGGTGTACCCGGCCGTATGAACTTGGGGCAAGTGCTAGAAACCCACTTGGGCTGGGCGGCGCATCGCCTCGGCTTCCGCGCCGTTACCCCTGTGTTTGATGGGGCAAATGAGCGCCAAATCGCGGCCGAACTCAGCCGCGCATGGCTCACCGACCGCGCCGAGCAAGTGGTTAGCCAGTGGACATGGGAAACACTCCGCGAAATGGGCCGCCGTACTGAAATCATTGAAAATGATGTGGATGCGCGTTACCTGTTCCTAAGCGGCTGGCTCACCGATTTGGGTTACGACACCGACCGGATGCGGGCTGACCTCGTTTATGCCCGTGAATCCATGACTCGTGAATGGCTCCGTCAACAGGGTTATAACGTGGACATGGTCTTCCCCCCGGCTGAATTGTACAAAGAAAAAGCGGCCGAATGTGACAGCGAAACAATCCGCATTGGAACCATTGAATGGTACCAAATCCTCTCCGAGCGTTACGGTGACGAAATCCCTGTTGAACTGCGGATTGCCGACCCCGTGATTGCCAGTCTGGAAGAGTTGAATGACAAAACCATTCGCCTCAGCTTTGAGTTCGCCAATCCACTCCCTTACATGGGCAAAGAAGTGTTGCACGATGGCAAAACGGGCGAACCATTTGCCCAACCTGTCACCGTCGGCATCATGCACATGCTCAAACTCGCCCATTTGGTCGAGGACAAAGTTCATGCACGCTCCACTGGCCCCTACTCGCTTGTAACCCAACAACCGTTGGGTGGCAAGGCGCAATTCGGCGGCCAACGCTTCGGCGAGATGGAAGTGTGGGCGTTGGAAGCGTATGGTGCGGCTTATACCTTGCAAGAAATGATTACCGTTAAGTCGGATGATGTGCAAGGGCGGGTCAAAACCTATGAGTCCATCGTCAAAGATGAGCCGATTGAAGACCCCGGCATTCCCGCCTCGTTCCGCGTGTTGGTCAAAGAGCTTCAGAGCTTGGGGCTGGCCGTGGAAGCGGTGATGGAAGATGGCGATGTGATTCGCTTTGGTAAAGAGGATGATAAGAAGCAACAACGCCAGCAATCCTCGCCGATGGCGCAAGGGTTGATGGATTTGATTCGCAACCGGCATTAGCTCTCGGGCAAAAATCGGTGGGCGGTTTGACAATACGCCAAGGTGTGTTAGAATCGCCCCTCGGTAATTATGCCGCCTAATCGCAGTTTTCACTGCGAATTGAATAATGTAATACTTATGGAGGCCGCTTGGCGTGAAACTTTTCCCCCAAGCGGCCTTCACTGTCGAATGTGTAGAGTCTGCTACCCATTTGTTTCTGTAAAAATTCTAGAGTTTGGCTTTTCCCAGAGAGTAAGTGCTCTTAATGAGTGGTGCTTGCCTCTCACGCCCTGAGTGCTGAAGGTTGCTCTGGGGACGGCCGTAAGGAGATAGATTGGCGTGCCAACGATTAATCAGTTAGTTCGCAAAGGGCGTTCGGACAAAAGCTCGAAGAGCAAGGCTCCTGCTTTGCAATGGACGTTGAATGTTTTCAAGCAACGTCGTCTCCGTCAGCCAAAAGGTGCCCCGCAAAAGCGTGGTGTTTGCACCAAGGTTAGCACCATGACCCCCAAGAAACCGAACTCGGCCTTGCGGAAAATCGCTCGTGTGCGGTTGACCAATGGGATGGAAGTGACGGCTTATATTGGTGGTGAAGGCCACAACCTGCAAGACCACTCTGTGGTTTTGGTGCGCGGCGGCCGTGTAAAGGACTTGCCCGGTGTGCGTTACCACATCGTGCGCGGTAGTTTGGACACCTCTGGAGTCAACAACCGCAAGCAAGGTCGTTCCAAATATGGAACGAAACGGCCAAAGCCCGGCGCCCCAGCGGTGGCCATGGGTAAGGGCGGTAAACCTCAACCCAAGAGAAAATAACACGCAAGTAAAACGGAGAATTTATCATGCCAAGACGTTACCGTCCTGAAAAGCGGCCAGTAGAGCCAGATATGAGATACAACAGCGTGCGCGTTTCGATGCTCATCAACCGCATTATGCGGAGTGGCAAGAAAAGCCTCGCCCAACACATTTTTTATGGGAGCATGGATTTGGTCGAAAAACGCGCCAACCGTCCCGCCATTGAAGTGTTTGAGGAAGCCCTGCGCAATGTCGCCCCACAAGTAGAAGTCAAACCCCGCCGCGTGGGTGGTTCTACCTACCAAGTGCCCATGCCTGTCGATTCGCACCGCCAACTGACTTTGGCGATGCGGTGGATTTTGGCGGCGGCTCGTGGCCGTGGCGGCCGTACCATGTCGGACAAATTAGCGGCCGAGTTACTCGATGCCGCCAAGGGGCAAGGCTCGGCCGTCAAACGCCGCGACGACACCCACCGCATGGCCGAAGCCAACCGCGCCTTCGCCCACTATCGCTTCTAATCATTACAAAACAGGGGTGTTTTTAGTAATGACTCATTGCTAATTGCGCCCCTGTGAGGTCTAACATGAATCGTTATCCCATAGAAAAAGTTCGCAATATCGGGATTATTGCTCATATTGATGCAGGCAAGACGACCACTACGGAGCGTATCCTGTATTACACGGGCATGATCCATAAAATGGGTGAGGTACATGATGGCGCGGCGACGATGGATCATATGATCCAAGAACAAGAGCGCGGGATTACCATCACCTCGGCCGCGACCACAACCATGTGGCTCGACCACCAAATCAACATCATTGACACCCCGCCACATTGACTTCACGGCCGAAGTCCAACGCAGTTTGCGCGTTTTGGATGGTGGTGTCGTCGTCTTCGATGCCGTTGCTGGTGTCGAACCCCAATCTGAAACTGTTTGGCGGCAGGCGGATGATTACGGCGTGCCACGTATCTGTTTTGTCAACAAAATGGATCGCGTTGGGGCAGATTTTGACCGTACCATCGGCATGATTCGCTCCCGCCTGAACTCTGTTCCTGTTCCCCTGCAATATCCCATCGGCACTGAATCCTCCTATCGTGGCATTGTTGATTTGCTCACGCTGGAAGCCAAAGTGTGGGATACGGGTGATTTGGGTGCGAAAGCTGAAATTATCGAAATTCCTGCTGATATCCGCGATGCGGTTGATGCGGCACGGGAAGCGATGATTGAAGCGGTTGTGGAAACCGATGAAGATTTGATGTCCCGTTATTTAGACGGCGAAGAAATCTCCGTTGACGAATTACGCGCCGCCATTCGCAAAGGGACGATTACCAATCAAATTCGCCCTGTTTTTTGTGGCACATCCCTGCGCAACAAGGGTATTCAGCCTATGTTGGATGCGGTGGTGCTCTACCTGCCTTCGCCCATTGACATTCCTCCCGTGCGTGGTACCAACCCCGATACAGAAGAAGTCGTTTTGCGCCATGCCAGCGATGACGAGCCATTTTCGGCTTTGGTCTTTAAGATAGTGACGGATCCGTATGTCGGCCGTTTGTCTTATTTCCGCGTCTATTCGGGCATGTTGGAGACGGGTCAACGGGTGCACAACACCACCAGTGACAAGAAAGAACGCATTGGTGTGGTTTTGCGGATGCATGCCGCCAAACGGGAAGAAATTAAAAAGGTTCAAGCGGGGGATATTGCGGCCGTTCTCGGCCTCAAGAACACCTTCACGGGTGATACCCTCAGTGACCCCGACAAGCCCATCTTGCTGGAAGCGATTAAGTTCCCCGAACCCGTCATTTCCATCTCGATTGAGCCAAAGACCAACACCGACCAAGACAAGATGGGCATTGCCCTGAAAGCCTTGAGCGAAGAAGACCCCACCTTCCAAGTGAAGAGCGACCCCCAAACAGGGCAAACCCTTCTCTATGGCATGGGTGAGTTGCATTTGGAAGTGTTGGTAGACCGCATGTTGCGCGAGTTTCGGGTCACGGCCAATGTCGGCCGTCCCCGCGTGGCTTACCGCGAAACCATTACCCGCACGGTTGAGAAAGCGGAAGCCCGCTTTGTTCGCCAATCGGGCGGCCGTGGTCAATATGGCCATGCGGTGTTGAAATTAGAACCCCAAGAACCCGGTTCTGGCTTCCTCTTCGAGAACGGCATCGTCGGTGGTGTAATTCCCAAGGAATTTATCAAGCCGATTGAAGAAGGCGTTAAAGAAGCGATGCAAAGCGGTGTCATGGCGGGTTATCCTGTCGTTGATATCAAAGCGACGCTTTACGATGGCTCTTTCCACGATGTTGACTCCTCAGAAATGGCGTTCAAGATTGCTGGTTCGATGGCTTTCAAAGATGGGATGCAAAAGGGTGCGCCCGTTTTGCTAGAACCAATCATGTCGGTAGAAGTTGTAACCCCAGAAGATTATATGGGGGACGTGATTGGCAACCTTTCGGCCAGCCGAGGCATGGTCGAAGGGATTGACTTGCGCGTAGATGGGTTGCAATCCATTAAGTCGCGAGTTCCGCTGGCGCAAATGTTTGGCTATGCCACCCGTTTGCGCTCGATGACACAGGGGCGTGGTACGTTCACGATGGAATTTGAGCATTACGCACCTGTCACGGCCGATGTGGCCAATGAAATTATGAAAGCTGGCCACTAGGCCGTTAGTTAATTCTCAAAAGGAGAAAGGTGTTTAATAATGGGCAAAGAAAAATTTTCACGTGAGAAGCCACATGCCAATATCGGCACAATCGGGCATGTTGACCACGGCAAGACCTCGTTGACAGCCGCGATTACCAAGGCACTGTCCCTGAAAGGGTTTGCGGATTTCTCCGCCTTCGACCAAATTGACAACGCGCCCGAAGAACGCGCTCGTGGTATTACAATCGCCATCTCCCATGTGGAGTACCAAACCGAAAAACGGCACTACGCCCACGTAGACTGCCCCGGCCATCGTGACTACATCAAAAACATGATCACAGGTGCGGCACAAATGGACGGCGCTATTTTGGTGGTGAGTGCCCCGATGGCCTGATGCCCCAAACCCGCGAGCATGTCTTGCTGGCCCGTCAGGTCGAAGTACCCGCCATGGTCATCTTCCTGAACAAAGTAGACATGATGGACGACGAGGAATTGCTCGAGCTTGTCGAATTGGAACTGCGCGAACTGCTCAGCCAATACGAGTACCCCGGCGACGAGACCCCCATTATTCGCGGCAGTGCGTTGGCGGCATTGGAGAGCGAGAGCAAAGACCCAAATGCCCCCGAATACCAACCCATCTATGAATTGATGGCGGCCGTGGACGAGTACATTCCCCAACCTGAGCGGGCGATGGACAAACCATTCCTGATGCCAGTGGAAGACGTGTTCTCCATTCAGGGGCGCGGCACCGTGGTGACAGGTCGTGTCGAGCGTGGCGTGTTGAAAGCTGGCCAAGAAATCGAAATCGTCGGTTTGGCCGAAGCCACCCGCAAAGTCATCGTCACCTCCATGGAAATGTTCCACAAGATTTTGGATTCCGTGGAAGCGGGCGACAATGCTGGGTTGCTCCTGCGCGGTATCAAGCGGGATGACATCGAGCGCGGCCAAGTGTTGGCCAAGCCCGGTTCCATCACCCCCCACACCGAATTCACCTGCGAAGTCTACGTGTTGAAACGCGATGAAGGCGGCCGTCATAAGCCATTCTTCAACGGGTATCGGCCGCAATTCTACATCCGCACGATGGATGTGACGGGTGAAGTAACTTTGCCAGAAGGTGTGGAGATGGTTATGCCCGGCGACAACGTGAAGTTGACAGTGAAGTTGATTGTGCCTGTCGCTTTGGAAGATGGTAGCCGTTTCGCTGTCCGCGAAGGTGGCCTGACTGTCGGCGCGGGTGTTATCACCAAGATTATCGCCTAAAATTGGCAAATTTAGAAAAGGTGGCTGGTTGCTTGTAAAGCACCAGTCACCTTTTTGAGGTAAATATGGCACAAAAAATTCGTATTCGTTTAAAGGCGTATGACCATCGGGTCTTAGACCAATCGGCCAAGCGCATTGTGAGCACGGCCGAGCGCACGGGTGCTCAAGTCTTAGGGCCAGTTCCCTTGCCCACCCGCATTGAGCGTTTCACGGTTCGCCGTGGAGCTTTCATTGACAAGGATTCTCACGAACATTTTGAGATTCGTACACACAAACGGCTGATTGATGTGATCAATCCCGATTCTAA
Organism: Candidatus Hadersleviella danica; assembly: GCA_016711405.1. Taxonomy (GTDB): domain Bacteria; phylum Chloroflexota; class Anaerolineae; order Promineifilales; family Promineifilaceae; genus Hadersleviella; species Hadersleviella danica. Next base: position 63,303 of record JADJSZ010000028.1, read on the forward strand.
AACGATTGACACGCTGATGCGGCTCAACTTGCCCGCTGGTGTGGACATTGAAATTCAGATTTAAAAACAGAATTTTGCAAACCACATCGGTCATTGGTATAATATCCTTTCGCCATGCGCTGAAGGGATGTTATTAACATTGGCTATTCTCTCTGCCAACTTCTAGCATATGATGCGTTGCGCGACTGTGGGAGATATGCGATGAGGAATCCTCTTCCTTAACTATCGCTGGCAAAATTCTTCTTCTGGTAAGTTCCCATAACTTACGCAAACAACTTACAAAAAGCTCACTCAGTAAGCGGCTTACATATTTGCCCATATTAAAATGGCTCTGACGTTGGTTGCTTTGTGTTTTGTGGTGCCTATGCCCCATAAAATAGAAAGCCCAACGCAGGATGATGCAGCTATGTCTGGATGCTGGCAGTCCTGGAGGTAAACAGTGAAAGGGTTATTAGGCGTGAAAGTGGGCATGACTCAGGTCATTGATGCAAGTGGCAAGGTTACACCTGTCACGATCATTCAAGCCGGACCATGCTATATCACACAAGTAAAGAATGTTGAAACGGATGGCTATACGGCCGTCCAAGTTGGCTTTGGTGAAACCAAGGTGGTTTCGCTCACCAAAGGCCGACAAGGTCACTTAGGGCTTCTCAAGAAAGACCAGAAGCACCCCACACGCAAAGAAAACAACGGCATTCCTGCTGTGCGTTACCTGCGTGAATTCCGCACCTCCAACACAACTGAATATACCGTCGGGCAGGCCCTGACTGTGGAACAATTCACCATCGGTGAGAAGGTGGATGTTTCGGGCACAACCAAAGGACGCGGCTTTGCTGGAACAGTGAAGCGGCATGGCTTTGCGGGTGGTCCTAAAACACACGGTCAATCTGACCGGTGGCGTGCGCCCGGCTCTATTGGGGCCGCTTCGACGAATTCGCGAGTCTTTAAAGGCACGCGGATGTCTGGCCGCATGGGTGGCGACGCACACACGGTGCAAAACTTGGAAGTGGTGCGTGTTGATTTAGAACGCAATTTGATTGCCATTAAAGGTGGTGTGCCGGGAGCGAAAGGCTCCTTGGTGGTCATCAAGCCTGCGGTGAAGGCGTAAAGGAGGATTGTGATGGAAGTTGTTGTTAAAAACATGGCTGGCCAAGAGGTCGGCTCCGTAACACTCCCCGCCAGCATTTTTGAGGCTCCGATTAATACGGGGCTGATGCATCAGGCTTTGGTGCGCCAATTGGCGAATGCACGTGTGGGGACACACAAAGCGAAAACCCGTGGTGAAGTAAATCGCACCACAGCCAAGGTTTACCGCCAAAAAGGAACGGGTAATGCCCGCCACGGTAGCCGTAAAGCCCCCATTTATGTGGGTGGTGGTGTGGCTCATGGGCCATTGCCGCGTGATTACAGCAAGAAGATGCCCCGCAAGATGCGTCGGGCCGCTCTTTGCTCTGCTCTTTCGGCCAAAGCGGCGAATGGGGACATTATCGTGCTAGACCGCATTGAGATGGCCGCGCCGAAAACGAAAGAGATGGCACAAATGATGGAGCGTTTGGTGGGCAAGAGTAGTGTGGTGTTGGTATTACCCGGCCGCAATGAAGCGATCGAGAAATCGGCCCATAATATTCCTGATGTGAAAGCATTGCTCGCCCATTACCTGAATATTCGTGATTTGCTAGGCCACAATAAACTGGTGCTGGCGGCCGATGCCCTTGATGTCTTAGCTGGCTTCTTGGGTTCTGATGAAGCGAGCGAGGAGTAAAGTACCATGCATTGGCGTGAAATTATTCGTCGGCCGGTGGTAACTGAGAAGAGTAGCTATCAAGCGACTCAGTTGCGCCAGTATGTTTTTGTGGTAAATGCTAAGGCCAATAAAATTCAGATTAAGCATGCGATTGAGAATGCTTTTGATGTGACCGTTGGCAAAGTGCGTGTGGCGAATATGCCGGCTAAACTCGGCCGTTCCAACCGCACTCGTCGGATGCGGATTCGCAAATCCGCTTACAAGAAGGCTGTGGTGACACTGGATGAGGGCAGTATTGCGCTCTTTGAAGGTGTTGGTTAAGCAGATTTAGAAGAGCAGAGATAAGTTCCCTCGCCGAAACATGGGCAGTGTTCCTGTTGGGCTAGGGAATTTGCTGTGACGAGACTATCTCTGGAGAAAATATGCCGATTAAATTGTTTAAGCCAACTTCTCCGGGCCGCCGGGATATGAGCGGGTTTACCTTTGAGGAAATCACCCGTTCTACACCTGAGCGTTCGTTGGTGCGCGGAATGCGTAAGCGCGGCGGCCGTAATTTCCGTGGCAAGATCACGGTGCGTCATCGTGGTGGTGGGCATAAACGCCTCTACCGGGTGATTGACTTTAAGCGGAACAAGTTTGATATTCCCGGCCGAGTAGATTCGGTGGAATACGACCCCAACCGTTCGGCGCGTATTGCGCTGGTGGTTTATGCTGATGGCGAGAAGCGCTACATTGTGGCGCCGATGGGCCTGAAAGTAGGGGATACGATTCTGAGTTCTGCTCAAGCGGATATTCGTCCCGGCAATACGTTGCCTGTGGAAAACATTCCTTTGGGTACGCAAATCCACAATGTGGAATTGCAACCGGGCAAAGGTGGTCAATTGGTGCGGGCGGCCGGTACTTCGGCGCAGTTGCTGGCCAAAGACCATCCACTCTATGTGACGCTCCGTTTGCCTTCAGGCGAAGAGCGTTATGTGCCCAAAAGCTGTCTGGCCACGGTCGGGCAGGTGGGCAATGTGGAGCATGGCAATATCAATCTGGGTAAGGCTGGTCGTAAGCGTCACCTTGGGGTTCGTCCCACGGTTCGCGGTTCGGCAATGACTCCCCGCGACCATCCACATGGTGGTGGTGAAGGTCGGTCGCCGATTGGTATGGCGGGGCCCAAAACGCCTTGGGGCAAAGTTGCTCTGGGTGCTAGGACTCGTCAAAACAAGGAGACGGACAAATATATTTTCCGTCGTCGTACTAAGAAGCGTCGTTAAGCGAGGAGATTGTTGCGATGGGACGTTCATTAAAGAAAGGGCCGTTTATTAGTCCACGGCTATTAGAGAAAGTTGAAAAGATGAATGTGAGCGGCAAGAAGCAGGTTCTGCGGACTTGGTCGCGCACAAGTACTATCTTCCCCCAAATGGTGGGGCATACGATTGCGGTTTACGACGGCCGTCGCCATATCCCGATTTACATCACGGAGAATATGGTGGGGCACAAGTTGGGCGAGTTTGCTCCAACCCGCACGTATCGTGGGCATGCGTCCAAGGAAGATAAAAGGAAGCGTCGGTAATGGCTGAGACATTTGAAGTTAAAGCGATTGGAAGACATGTGGCGATTACGCCACAAAAGGCGCGCCTTGTGGTGAACTTGGTTCGAGGCATGGGTGCTGATGCGGCATTGAATAAGTTGCGCTTTGTGCCAAACCGGGCGGCTGACCCCGTTTTCAAGTTGATTCAATCGGCTATTGCTAACGCTGAGCAGAATTTTGGCTTGGAAATGGATGATTTGTATGTGAGCAAGATTTTTGTGGATGATGGCCCGCGGCATCGCCTGCGGCCGTATGGCGGCCGTTTTGGTAGCCGTGGTCGGTTTAAGCCGATTATGAAGCGCTCTTGCCATATTACTGTTGTGTTAGCTGAACGCGAAGTTGCATAAGGAGGCTCGCTTTGGGTCGCAAAATACATCCTATCGGTTTTCGTCTAAAGATTATTCGGGATTGGAACGCCCGCTGGTTTGCGGAAGGTTCTAAGTATTCCGAGTTGTTACATGAAGATTTTGCCATTCGCCAGTTGGTGCATACTGATTTGCCCCAAGCTGGGATTGCCAAAATTGAAATTGAGCGTTTTCCCAACCAAGTACAGGTGATTGTGTGGACAGCTAAGCCCGGTGTGGTCATCGGCCGCAAGGGGCAAGCTGTTAAAGATTTACGCGGCCGTCTGCGTCAACTGACTGATAAAGCAGTTAAGCTGGAAGTCGAAGAAATCACCAACCCTGAAATGGAAGCGGTCCTTGTGGCCGAAAGCATTGCTGGGCAATTGGAACGCCGTATCTCCCACAGCCGGGCGATGAAGCGGGCGGTTCAGTTGGCCATTCGCCAAGGGGCGCAAGGCGTTCGGATTGAGGTCAGCGGCCGTCTGAATGGTTCGGAAATGGCGCGCAATGAAAAAATCAGCGAAGGGCGTGTCCCTCGCAATACGCTTCGCGCCGATATTGACTATGGAACAGCGGAAGCGCTGACCACCTATGGCCGTATCGGAGTGAAGGTTTGGATTTACAAGGGCGAAGTTCTGCCCCAACGGGCCGACACTGAGGTCTATGTAAGCGAGTAAAGGTTGTTCCTAAACGGATCTGTTTAGGGGCAAAACCAGCTCGGTGGAGATTTGTGTCATGTTAATGCCAAAACGTGTGAAGTACCGCAAGCAATTTCGCGGTCGGATGACGGGCATGGCGAAGGGTGGTACGGAACTGCTCAATGGCGACTTTGGCTTGCAGGCTTTGGAGCCTGCGTGGATTTCTAGCCGCCATATTGAGTCTATGCGCCGTGCTTTTGTGCGTCATATGCGCCTCCGTGGTAAGTATTGGGTTCGGATTTTCCCAGATAAGCCTGTAACAGCTAAAGCGGCCGAAACCCGCATGGGGAAGGGTAAGGGTGCTGTTGATAGATGGGTGGCTGTGGTGAAACCCGGCCGGATTATGTTTGAGTTGGGCGACGTTCCCGAAGATATAGCCCGTGAGGCTTTGCGGTTGGCAAGTTATAAATTGCCAATTAAGACCCAAATTGTAGCGCGGAATGTGACCATTTAAGGAGTTTGGTAATGGCGAATATCGTCGAATTACATCAAAAGACAACTGAAGAACTCCGCAGTTCGTTGGAAAGCGCGCATGAAGAGTTGTTCAACCTTCGTTTTCAGATTGCTCAGAACAGCTTGGTGAACACGGCTCGTTTGGGTCAGGTACGGCGTGACATTGCCCAACTGAATGAAGCGTTGAAGAAGCGTGATTGGGCCTTGGAAGAGGCTCTGAAAGCTCCACAAATTGCGGCCATGATACAGGGCAAAGAATATTCTAGCTCTGTGGCTTTTAATTATGAAAAAGGTGTGTGGGTGGTTGCCTTGGCGGATGGGAATGGTAAATCGTTGGCTACGGCCGATGTTGACTTGAACCAACGCCGCCGCCACACCCGCCGGGCGCGTGTAACGCGTAAACCTGTCGAAAAAGTCGTTCGTGTTGAGGTGGCATAACCATGAAAGAGCAACGTAAACGTCTCGTCGGCACCATTGTCAGCGACAAAATGGATAAAACCGTTGTCGTCGCTGTCACTACGGTGAAACGCCACCCGCTGTATGGCAAAGTCGTGCAGGTGGTGAAAAAGTACAAAGCCCATGATGAAGCAAACCAGTATAAGGAGGGCGATTTGGTCGAGATTATCGAATCTCAACCAATTAGCCGCCATAAGCGCTGGGCTGTGGTAGCGGCCGTGCAACAGGCCTAGGAGAAGGACGACCATGATTCAACAAGAATCTCGTCTCAAAGTGGCGGACAATTCAGGCGCCAAAGAGCTTTTGGTCATCCAAGTCATGGGTGGTTCTCATCGCTACTTTGGCGGGGTGGGTGATATTGTGGTGGCTACCGTTAAAAAGGCGGCTCCACATGGCAATGTGAAGAAAAGCGCTGTTGTGCGGGCGGTTATCGTTCGTACTACCAAGAAAATCCAGCGCGGCGACGGCAGTACCATCACATTTGATGATAATGCGGCCGTTATTATTGACCCAGAGAGCAAGAACCCTGTAGGAACCCGCATTTTCGGCCCTGTCGCCCGTGAATTGCGTGAAGGTGGCTACAGCCGTATCTTGTCGCTGGCTCCCGAAGTGCTGTAACAGCAAGGAGATCATCATGCGTATCAAAAAAGGTGATACCGTTGAAGTCATTGCTGGTAACGACAAGGGGACACGCGGTGAAGTGCTTCGGGTACTCCCACGCGAAAACCGGATTGTTGTGTCGGGCGTGCGGATGGTGAAAAAGCATCAGAAACCCCGCCCCACAGCCGGCGGCCGTCAAACTCAAGGCGGCATTATCGAATTCGAGGCGCCTATGGCTGTTTCGAATGTCATGCTTGTTTGTCCCCACACTGACCAGCTTACTCGTGTCGGCGTTCGCCGGAACGAAGAAGGCAAGCCTATCCGCTTTTCTAAGAAGAGTGGTAAGGACATTGACTAATGTGGCGGAAACTGACGTTGGTCAATCGCCTCGTGGCCTGCATGTACAACGCATGTAGTTGGAGGCGCTGAAGGGAATGGCAATGTTCAAGTCTACACAGATTACTTACAAAGAAGATGTAGTTCCAGCTCTGATTAAGGAGTTTGGCTACGAAAATGTGATGCAAGTGCCCAAAATTACCAAAGTTGTTATCAACGTTGGTTTAGGCGAGGCACTGGATAACGCCAAGGCAATTGATTTTGCCGTGCGCGATATTGAACAAATTACAGGTCAAAAACCAGTTTTGACCAAAGCGAAAACGTCTATTGCAGGTTTTAAACTGCGTGAGGGACGTATTATTGGGGTGAAGGTGACTTTGCGCGGCGAGCGGATGTGGGCGTTTTACAACGGCTCATCCATTTGGCTCTGCCTCGTACCCGCGATTTTCAAGGGGTGTCGCCTAACTCATTCGACGGCCGTGGCAACTACACTTTGGGGTTGCGCGAGCAGTTGATTTTTCCTGAAATTGACTACGACAAAATTGACAAGCTTCGGGGTCTGAGCGTGACGGTCACGACGACTGCACAGACGGATGAAGAAGGTCGTCGCCTATTAGCCCTATTGGGCATGCCCTTTCGGCGTGACTAGGAGTTAGAACACATGGCGAAGAAATCTATGATTGTGCGCGAAGAGCGCCGTAAGTACAAAGTCCGTGTCCATAACCGGTGCAAGTTGTGCGGCCGTCCCCGTGGTTATTACCGCCGGTTTAGCCTGTGCCGTATTTGTCTGCGTGAAGAGGGTCTGAAGGGAAATATCCCCGGGCTGGCCAAGTCGAGTTGGTAGAGGTAAGACGCTATGTCAATGAGTGATCCCATCGCTGATATGTTGACACGCATTCGCAATGCGATGTCTCGTCAGCATAAGACCGTATCCATGCCCAGCTCTAAGCTCAAGCTGGCAATCGCGAATGTATTGAAGGATGAAGGCTACATCACTGATTTTCAGGTGGTAGAGCAGGCTCCCTTCTCGGTATTGCAAATAGCACTCAAATATGTGGGTGATAAAAAGAATCGCCGTCCTGTGATTACAGGATTGCAACGTGTAAGCAAACCCGGCCGTCGCGTGTACGTTGGCAAAAAAGAAATTCCTTGGGTTCTGAGCGGGATGGGTATTTCCATCGTGACGACTTCTCAAGGGGTAATGACGGGCCACAAGGCTCGCCGCCTCGGTGTAGGTGGTGAAGTTTTGTGCCGCATTTGGTAGGAGGATTTCATGTCTCGTATTGGCAAAAGTCCAATCACCCTACCCGCTGGCGTAATCGTAGACGTGCAGAAAGGGAATGAGGTGACTGTGAAGGGCAAGAAGGGGCAGTTGGTGAATCGTTTCGATGCGGATTTGGCCATCAAAATTGAAGATGGCATTATCCGTGTGGAACGGCCGACTGATTCCCGTGAACATCGCTCCTTGCACGGCCTCACCCGCTCTTTGCTGAACAATATGGTTGTTGGCGTGAGTGAAGGGTTCCAGAAAAAACTGGATATTGAAGGTGTCGGCTATCGCAGTGAAATGAATGGCGATAAGCTGGTGTTGATTGTGGGGTATTCTCACCCTGTGACGATTGACCCACCCCCGAACACGGGTTTTGCCGTTGAAAATCGCGGCCGTCAAATTACGATTTCGGGTATTGATAAACAAGTTGTGGGCGCAGTTGCCGCCCAAATCCGCAGAGTTCGCCCCCCAGAACCCTACAAGGGCAAGGGGATTCGCTATGCAGGCGAACAAGTTCGGCGCAAAGCTGGCAAGGCAGGGAAGGTATAACATGTCTGCTACTACAAGCATCGCACGCAAACGTCGCCATTACCGGATGCGCCGTACCCTGATGGGTACGGCCGAACGGCCGCGGCTGAATGTGTTCCGTAGTCTTGAGCATATTTATGTTCAAGTTATTGATGATGTCGCTGGGCACACCCTTGCGTCGGCCTCTACTTTAGATAAGAAGTTGGCGGCCGAACTCGATGGGAAGACCAAAAAGAGCAAGCCACCTTGGTTGGTAAAGCAGTTGCCGAGCGTGCCTTGGCCGCTGGTGTAACCCAAGTGGTTTTCGACCGTGGGGGGTATCTTTACCACGGCCGTATTCAAGCTTTGGCAGATGGTGCCCGCGAAGGCGGATTACAGTTCTAGCCTAGGCATTTTGCATAGGTCTAGGCTAGGTAGGAAAAAAGCATGGGTCAGAGACGGCAAAACAACTACAGTGGTCAACAACAGACACAATCTGAGCTGGATGAGCGCATCATTGATATCGCTCGTGTAGCTAAAGTGATTAAGGGCGGCCGCCGCTTCGCCTTCCGCGTTACTGTCGTGGTTGGTGACAACAACGGCAGTGTTGGCTTGGGTGTGGGCAAAGCCCGCGCCGTGCCAGATGCCATCCGCAAAGCATTGGAAGCGGCCCGCAAAGAAATGGGGCGTGTTTCGATGGTTGGCACAACCGTGCCTCACGACATCATCGGCAAGCATGGCGCGGCTAAAGTATTGCTCAAGCCCGCTTCCCCCGGTACAGGGGTTATTGCTGGTGGTGGTGTGCGTGCAGTCGTGGAAGCGGCTGGTTACAAGGACATCCTTTCCAAATCTTTGGGAAGTGATAACACCTTGAATGTAATTCGAGCCACCATTGATGGGTTGAAACATCTCAAGTATGTCGAACAAGAAGCCGCCCAACGCGGTAAAGACGTGCGCGATGTGAAACCATTCTGGAGTCGCTAACATGGCAAAAATACGCATTACTTATAAGAAAAGTGCCATTGGGTACAAAAAAGACCAAAAAGAGACCATTCGCGCCCTCGGGTTTAGCAAGCTCAACCAAGTGGTAGAGCATGATGACAACCCAGTCATTCGTGGGATGGTGAATAAGGTCGTTCATTTGGTTGTAGTCGAAGAGGTAAATTAACATGAAATTAAACGATCTGCGTCCCAATGCTGGGTCCGTTAAGAAGCGCAAGCGAGTGGGTCGTGGTATCGCGGCTGGGCAAGGTAAAACTGCCGGCCGTGGTACCAAGGGTCAGGGCGCACGTAGTGGCGGTGGTAAAGGGATTTACTTTGAAGGTGGTCAGTTACCACTGGCGCGTCGGTTGCCCTACAAGCGAGGCTTTACCAACCGAGGCAAAATTCATTATCACCCCGTCAATATCGGTGTGTTTGTTGAATTGGAAATCGAAGCAGGTACAGAAGTTGACCTTGCTTACATGGTTTCGTTAGGGTTGCTTCGCAAAGTTACGGACCCCGTGGTTGTGCTGGGGGATGGTGACTTGAACGTGGCGCTTACCGTTAAAGCGCATCGCTTCTCGAAATCGGCCGTCCAAAAAATTGAAGCGGCTGGCGGCAAAGCCGAAGTTGTTGCTTTGGTTTAGGAGTAAGCTGATATGAGATTGTTAGACTCAATTCGCACAGCGTTTACTCTGCCTGATTTGCGCCGCCGCATCCTATTTACCATTGGTATCATGGTAATCTATCGGTTGACGGCCAATATCCCCGTGCCGGGGGTAGACCTCAATGCGTGGTTTACTTTTACCAACAGTGGGGCACAAGGTGGCTTGCTGGGCGTGCTCGATATGCTCTCTCGTGGGGCGGTTAGCAACTTTTCGGTCATGGCGATGGGGGTTTATCCCTATATCACCGCCTCGATTATTATTCAGTTGATAACCCCCATTATCCCTTATCTGCGCGAACTGCAGGAAGAGGGTGAACAGGGGCGCAATCGTATTACCAAAATAACCTATTACTTCACTGTGCCCTTGGCTATTGCCCAAGCGGTAGGTCAGATTCGGTTAATTGGGTTTTCGTTTGCGGGCACGGCCGGGGGCGATGTGTTGTCGCAAATTTTGCCCCAATTTGGCTTTAGCTCGGCCGCAAACATCTTGCCCACCCTCACCACGCTTTTGGCGATGGTCGGTGGCACCATGTTTGCTATTTGGCTGGGTGAACTAATCACCGAAAATGGGATTGGCCAAGGTATTTCGCTCATTATCTTTAGTGGTATTGCATCGCAAATTCCACAGAATTTGCTGGGCTTATTTACCACAACGGAAACGGATAATACGGCTCGTATCTTCTCGCTGGCGGCTTTTATCATCATCACACTCGTGACAGTGTTTGTGATTGTGATGGTTCAAGAGGGTGAGCGACGAATTCCTGTGCAATATAGCCGGCAGATGCGCGGCCGTAAAATGTACCAAGGACAACGGAGCCACCTTCCGCTCAAGGTCAATACAGCGGGGATGATTCCGATTATCTTCGCCCAAGCTCTTTTGACATTCCCCCCCCTGTTGGCCAGCTTCTTTGTGCCGACGGGTTTGGCTGTGGAAAACGAAGGTGGATTGGTCGGTTTTGCCCGTAGTGTGTCTGAGGGATTTAATGCGGGGTCTGACCCAGCCTTAAATGGCATTGCTTTCAGCTTGTATTGGATTATGACCTTCTTGTTTGTCGCTGGCTTCACCTTCTTTTATACAGATGTGATGATTAAGCAACAGCGGCTGGCGCAAAATCTGCAACAACGCGGTGGCTTTGTCCCCGGTATTCGTCCCGGCAAGAAGACTTCTGAGTACATCACGGCCGTTGTCCGTCGCATTACCTTCGTGGGAGCTATCTTCTTAGCCACCATTTCCGTTTTGCCCGGCATTATGCAATTCCTTGGGTGGGCCTTAAACATTCCCGGTTTGGGGCAAAGTGCCTTTGTTATCAACGGTGCGGGCTTAATCATTGTGGTTGGTGTGGTGCTAGACACCATGCGCCAGATTGAAGCACAGCTCATCATGCGTAATTACGAGAGCACAATAACAGGCTAATGGCTGATAACAGAAAAACATTTGTTGTTCTGATGGGCGCTCCCGGAGCAGGTAAAGGCACACAAGCCAAAATCCTGCAAGAAGTGCTCGGGTTGCCCCAAGTGGCAACAGGCGATTTGTTCCGCGAGAACCTAAAAAACGAAACAGAGCTGGGCAAGTTGGCAAAGACCTACATGGACAAAGGCCAACTTGTTCCCGATGAAGTGACGGTTGCCATGGTGCGTGACCGTCTTTCTCGGCCGGATTGTGTATCGGGAGCCATCTTAGATGGCTTTCCCCGCACTCCCGCGCAAGCAATCGCTCTGAATAAGCTCCTCGAAGAGTTTAATGGTCACATTAACATCGTCCCCTTTATCAACGTCAATCAAGAGGTGTTGATTACCCGACTGCAAAAGCGGTCGGAAATAGAGGGACGTGCGGATGATAATGCCGAGACCATTCTCACGCGGATGAAAGTTTATCGCGAACAAACCGCTCCTTTGCTCAACTATTTTCAGGAACGCGAGTTATTAGTGGAAATTGATGGCGACCGTTCCGTCGAAGTTGTGAGCGCAGAATTGCAAGACGTTATTCGCCAAGCATCTTGAAAATCGCTATGGCTACCAAATAGAGCCTTGGTTGCCATAAAATTCGGCAAGACAATTGTCATGCCTTCTGTTACAATAGTCCGCTGTTGCCAGCAAGCTGTTTGCTGGTTTAGGCGGGAATCAAGCACAAGGCATGTCTATGCACGGCCGGTAGCACATGTTTGAGGTTTATCATGAAAGTTTCAGCTTCTGTAAAAAAGCGTTGTCCTAAGTGCAAAATTATTAAAAGAAAAGGTGTCGTGCGTGTGATTTGCGTGAATCCTAATCACAAGCAACGCCAAGGTTAAGGTGAAGATATGGCCCGTATAGCTGGTATTGACATTCCAAATGAAAAGCGTGTGGAAGTAAGCCTCACCTATATTTTTGGCATCGGCCTCAAAAGCAGTCAAGATATTTTGGGTAAGGCTGAAATCAGCCCTGACACACGTGTTAAAGACCTGACCGAGGCGGATTTGACAACCCTGCGCCGCATTATTGACGCAGATTACACCGTGGAAGGTGAGCTTCGCACTGAAGTTTTGCTCAACATCAAACGGTTGTCGGAAATTGGGTGCTACCGTGGTTTACGGCATCGTCGCCACTTGCCCGCACGTGGGCAACGTACCCGCACAAATGCCCGTACACGGAAAGGCCCCAAGAAGACAGTCGCTGGGCGCGGCCGTCGTAAAGGCAAATAATTTGTGAGCGTTCAGCTAGGATAGTTTTCTAGCTGAACGCAACCAATCATTTAGGTGCTGGTTCGTTTCGACCAACTTGGCACAACTCTCGGACAGGTAACATGGCACGTAGAAAGCAAGCACAAACGCGCAAAAAGATTAAAAAGGTTGTCCCACAGGGGCAAGTCCATATTTACGCTCGATTCAACAACACAATCGTGACGTTTACTGACCTACAAGGCAACACACTCTCTTGGTCTAGCTCTGGTAACTCTGGTTTTAAGGGTTCCCGCAAGAGCACGCCCTATGCGGCTGGCTTGGCCGCCCGCAATGCGGCTAAAATTGCCCAAGATTATGGGGTGATGGAAGTGGAAGTCATCATCAAAGGGCCGGGCCCCGGCCGTGAATCGGCCATCCGTGCCGTGCAATCCTCTGGCATTAAGGTTCGCTCAATTGCGGATATAACCCCAGTGCCACACAATGGATGTCGGCCGCCAAAGAAGCGTCGCGTCTAAACTACCTGTAAGTGTTCAGCTTTTTCCCAAACTGGGTGCTTCTTAACTAACCGAGCACCCAGTTTCTTGCTGAATACATACAATTCATTCTTAGTCGCGGTTATTTATGGCGCGTTTTTGCCCGCTTGAAGCGGGCGCGAACGCTGGAGGTCGTTGAATTGACTATCAACAACTTGGTTCAACCAAAAATCGAAACGTCTGCGATTACCCAGCAGTACGGCAAATTTATCGTTAGCCCGCTAGAGCGGGGGTATGGTGTCACCCTCGGCAACTCATTGCGCCGGGTGTTGCTCTCCTCGTTACCGGGGGCGGCCATCACCTCTATTAGAGTCACCGATGTGTCGCATGAATTTTCGGCGATTACGGGTGTGCGCGAAGACATGATGCAACTCATTCTGAATATCAAGCAATTGCGCTTGAAGATTTATGAAGGGGATGTGTCGCGGATGCGTTTAGAGGTGCATGGCGCAGGTACGGTCACGGCCGCTGACATTATGTTGCCAGCGGAAGTGGAAATTATGAACCCCGACCAATATCTGTTCTCCGTGGATACGGATGACACCTTTTTGGAAATTGAAATGACGGCCGAAACAGGCCGTGGTTACTCTCCTGCCGAAGAGCGCAACCGCCTGCCCATTGGCGAATTGCCTGTAGATGCCATTTTCAGCCCCGTGATGCGCGTTGGGTACGATGTGGAAAAAACCCGTGTCGGCCAAGATGCGAATTACGACAAACTCATCATTGAGATTTGGACGGATGGCACGATTCGCCCCGAAGAAGCCCTGTCGCAAGCGTCTCATGTGATGATTCAGCAATTGCGGCCGTTGGCTGGGGTGAGCGAAGAATCCCTTTTACCAGATTTGCCAGAGGTGTATGATGCCCATGCCATTCCCAACGAGTGGTATGACACGCCAATTGAGCAACTCGACCTGAGCGTGCGGGTGTTTAACTCGCTCAAGCGCACAGGGATTACCAAAGTGGGTGAAATGTTGGAAATGCTAGACCGTGGTGAAGAAACCATGCTGGCCATCCGCAACTTTGGTGAAAAATCGTTGGATGAGCTGAAGGTGCAATTGCGCCAAAAAGGCTTTTTGAGAGACGAAGAGGACACGGTTAGCATGTAGCTAAATCGGTGCCGTGAGGCAACGATTGACGGCCGTGCCCGAACAATTACATGTTTACTTTGCCACAGCCTGAACCTGACAGGTCTTTCTGACCTGTCAGGTTTTGTCGCTATAACAAAGTAGAGATGTCCTACCTACACGTTTGCCATGCAGGCGTGAAGCTACACATATCTGAGGTGAAACATGCGTCATAAAGTAAGCGGCTGGCATTTAAGCCGCAACAGTGCCCAGCGCACTGCGTTGCGTAAGAATTTGATTGGCGATCTGTTCGCACATGGTGAGATTGTGACCACGGAAGCAAAGGCGCGTATGTTGCGCCCTGCGGCCGAACGCATCATCACCATTGCCAAACGGGGCTTGGCCAAGGGTGGCAGTAGTGCCGTTCATGCTCGCCGCCTTGTGGCGGCACGTATTTTCCGCGACCGCGTGGTCGAAGAAGATGCGGCCTATGTTGAAGTGGATGCCCTCAAAAAGCTCTTCGATGAAATTGCACCCCGCTTTGCCGAGCGTCCCGGTGGTTATACGCGCCTGATTAAATTGCCGCGTCGCCAAGGGGATAACGCCAAAATGGCTTTGGTGCAATTGGTTGAAACAGCCAGTGAGGAAGCAACGAGTTAAACGAGTTGCTTTTTTAGCTGGGCTACTGTAGCCAAAAGCCATCGCACAAATGGCTTTGAGAATTAACAACGGAATGAGCGGACGGTGAAACGTTATCGAGCGACCCTTGCGTATGATGGAACTGCTTATTGCGGTTTCCAGCGGCAACGCAGTGGCCTACCTTCAGTGCAAGCTGAGGTGGAGCGGGCGTTGGGGGTCATTGCCCATCAGCCTGTTGGCCTTTTGGCGGCGGGGCGCACCGATAGTGGGGTTCATGCCACAGGTCAAATCATTTCGTTTGATTTGACATGGCGACATGGCTCCGAGAAGCTGTTGCGAGCGCTCAATGCGAATTTGCCCGATGATGTGGTGGTGCGCGAAGTTCAGGAAACAGGGGCGACCTTTCATCCTCGGTTTGATGCACTGCGGCGGCGGTATGAGTATTTCATTCAGGAATGTCCAGATGGGATACGACGGCCGTTTACGCGCACACGCTACTGGCAATTGTTAGAAACGCTCGATATGGAACAGATGAACCTTGCGGCCGCACACTTGGTGGGAGAACATGATTTTGCCACCTTTGGTACACCTCTCCGCAGGGCGAAAGCACCATCCGTGAATTATTTGTGGCCAACTGGCGACGTGAAGCTGATTTGCTGATTTTCACGATTGAGGCCAATGCTTTTTTGTACCGCATGGTGCGAAGCGTGGTCGGCTCATTGAAGTTCGTTGGCGATGGTCGTTGGACAGTGGCGGAGTTCGTGGCAGGTTTTGCGGCGGCCGACCGCCAACAAGCGGGTACAACCGCTCCTGCACATGGACTTTATCTGGTCTCGGTGGTATACCCAGACCAAACCAGTTAAATTTAGCCCAAGATTGGTTACAAGTTGCTCGTGTGAACGTTAGCCCAGACCTGTAACCTGTAACCGACATAAAAAGGTATTAGCATGAAAACGTTTGTCACCAAACCAGCAGAAGTAGAACGGAATTGGGTTGTTGTGGATGCCCAAGGCCATACACTCGGCCGTTTGGCTTCTAAAATTGCGGCCATTTTGCGCGGCAAGAACAAGCCAAACTTTAGCCCCAATTTAGATGCCGGCGACTTTGTGATTGTCATCAATGCGGAAAAGATTGTCGTGACTGGCCGCCGCATGGATCAAAAATCGTATTACCGCCACTCTGGCTATCCCGGTGGTCTAAGTGAGACCACTTTGCGGGACTTGTTGCGGACGCACCCCACTCGGCCGATTGAATTTGCCGTGAAGGGATGTTGCCCAAGAACTCGCTCGGCCGCCAGATGTTTAAGAAATTGAATGTGTATGCAGGGTGTGCTCATCCCCATGCCGCACAAAAACCCACGCAAGTAGAGCTTTAGGAGACGCATTCTCATGGAAGATTTTGGACGTTATATCGAAGGTATCGGCCGTCGCAAGCGTGCCTCGGCTCGTGTACGCATCTACCCCGCCAACACGGGCAACGGTGCATTTGTGGTCAACGGCAAACCTGTGGATGAATATTTCCCCCGCTTGGGCGATTTTGCAGTGCTTTCTGGCCCTTTGGCTGATGCCGAATTGCTCAGCAAAATGGATGTGACGGTGTTGGTGCATGGCGGTGGTATCACTGGCCAGACTGATGCTGTGCGTTTGGGGTTGGCACGTGCCTTGGTCAAGTATGACCAAGAGATGCGCGGCCTTCTGCGCGAAAATGGTCATCTTTCCCGCGACCCCCGCGTGAAAGAGCGTAAGAAGCCCGGTCTTAAGCGTGCACGCAAGGCACCAACCTATACCAAACGGTAAGCGCGACAATTTGACAGTCACAAGGTACACGTTACAGGTTAATCTCTGAAATTTGTATCTTGTCCTTTTGGTGAAAGAAAAGGCGAGTGATGAACTCGCCTTTTTGGTTTGGGGTATCGGCATCGGCCGCTGTGTTGGTAGAATAAATGGGTAATACCTTTTCATTTGGATATGAGTTATCAAGTTGGTTGTTCATCACCCGAACTTGTAGCAATCTGTCATTTCATCCCCTAGGAGTTGGACAAGATGGGCATCACCATTGTTCGTTTGGGGCCGGGCGACGGCCGTTACTTAACCCGTGAAGCGTGGGAAGTTTTGAGTACCACAGCGCATTTGTTTGTCCGCACAGCGTGGCACCCAGCGGTGGCGGATTTGCCCGCCACGGTGCAGGTGGCCAGTTTTGACCACCTGTATGAGGCGGCCGATGATTTCACGACGGTGTATGCCCAAATTGTGGCTCATCTGCTGGCCGAAGGGCGCACGGCCGATATTGTCTATGCCGTGCCGGGGCATCCTTTTATGGGTGAGGCGACGGTGACGGCTCTGATAGGGCAAGCGGCCGAGGCGGGTATGCCCGTGCGGGTAGTGGAGGGGCTGAGCTTTGTTGAGCCGATGCTGACGGCCGTA
The DNA here is from genome assembly GCA_016711405.1 of Candidatus Hadersleviella danica. Lineage (GTDB taxonomy): Bacteria > Chloroflexota > Anaerolineae > Promineifilales > Promineifilaceae > Hadersleviella > Hadersleviella danica. The sequence goes on from JADJSZ010000028.1 coordinate 80,254, forward strand.
AATCGGCAGACGGAGTGGGTGGTGGATGGCATGGAGGGGGTGCAGGTATGCGATGCGCTCGACTTGGTGGGGCAAGATTACCCCCGCCTGCACGCCGACAGACCTGTTTTGGTGGGGCAGGTGTATAGCCGCGAGGTGGCCAGCGATTTGAAGCTGAATTTAACGGCCGTTTACCCCGACGAGCACCCCATCGCCCTGATTCATGGGGCGGGGGGCACGGCCGAACAAGTGGAGCGGCTCTGTTTATATGAGATTGACCGCAGTCCGCACATCACCCACCTAACCAGCCTTTACGTGCCGCCTTTGCCACAGGCCAGCGATTTAACGGCCTTGGCCGAGGCGATGGCGACGTTGCGCGGCCCGCATGGGTGTCCGTGGGACCAAGAGCAAACGCCGCAATCGTTGCGTTCGGGTTTGTTGGAGGAGGTGAGTGAGTTGCTGGTCGCTTTGGATGAGGATGATCCTGAGGCCATTTGCGAGGAGTTGGGGGATGTGTTGTTGCATGTGACGATGCAGGCGCAGATGGCGGCCGAGGAGGGTTTGTTCACCTTATCCGAGGTGATTGGGGGCATCCACTCGAAAATTGTGCGCCGCCATCCCCATGTGTGGGGGGATGTGCAAGCGGGCGATAGTGAGCAGGTGGTGCAGAATTGGGCGGCCATTAAGGCACAGGAAAAAGGGGCGAAGCCGTCAAACTCGGTGCTAGAAAATCTGCCCGCGACGTTGCCTGCTTTGGCTTACTCTCAAAAAATACAGAACCGCGTCCGCAAAGTGGGCTTTGATTGGGTGGCGATTGAGGGGGTGTATGAGAAGTTGCAGGAGGAGATTGCCGAGTTGCAAGCGGCCGTGACCCCTGAAGAGCGCACTTTAGAATTGGGGGATATTCTGTTTGTGGTGGTAAACTTGGCTAAATGGTTGGGTGTGGAGGCGGAAATTGCGTTGCGCGAGGCGAATGTGCGTTTTAGCGGCCGTTTTCGCCTTGTTGAAGAGCTGGCCGCCGGACGGGGGCTTGTTTTGTCCCAACTCAGTGAGCCTGCTTTAACAGCGTTATGGTTAGAAGCGAAGGAAAATAGTAAAAAGTGAGTTGCTTTTTACTTTCTATCTTTCACTTTTCACTTCACTAAGGAGGTTGGCGTGGGTTTTGCCATACGGATTGCGCTTTATGTGGTAGCTGGGGCGCTATTACTTGGGGCGTTTTGGTTTTTCTTTCAGTCGCTTTCGGCGCGGTCATCGGCCACGAAACAGGCTTATGGCGTGGCGCGGCAAGCAGAGCGGCTGAAGATGATGCAGGCCACGTTTTGGGGTGTGGCACTGGTTATTTTTGCGTTGGTTTTTGGGGCTGTGGCTGTTCTGACAGCCCCCTCTGATGAGCCTGAGCCAACGGCCGAATCAACCAGCGAACCAACCCCAGCCGTGGCTGAACCAGCCCAGACGGTGGATGCGAGTATTTCGCCGACGGTGGATTTGACGGCCGTGGCACCGACTCCCACAGATGCCCCGCCATCGCCTACGTTCACCCCACTTCCCCCGTCTATTACCACCCCCGAAGCGGCTGAGCCAACGGCAACTACGGCCGAACCAACAGTGGCAGTGACTATTACCGTCGAGGCCACTCCTACCACCACTGGTTTGCCCTTTTTGTATGTGAATAGCCCTGTGGTGGGTCTCTATTTGCGGGTTGCGCCGAATGGGGAAATTGTGGAGCTATTAGAGCATCGGGCGGCGGTGACGTTGGTGGGGGAGAGCCAAATTGTGGAGGGGGTTGAGTGGGTGCGGGTAACGGCCGTGAGTGGTAGCCAAGGTTGGGTGGCGAGTGGGTTCCTTGTGACAACCCAACCCTCTGAGTGATGGGTGAGTTGAAAATACCCGTCGTGGCGCAATCTATTGCGCCACGACATCTCCCACCATCCAAATGATTCTCTGGCGAATTTTGCCCTTGAGAAACAAAAAAGCCGCTCTTAGAGCGGCTTTTTTGTTTCTAGTTAGCCAGATTAGTCGGCGAGGCTGGAGAGGTAGTGGGAGCCGCGCCGCTCGATGTATTCGAGCGATTGGTGGCGGAAGTAGGTGTCGTATAGCTCGGCGTAATGGCCGTCGGCTTCTAGCAGCGTTTCATGGCTTCCCTGCTCGATGATTTGCCCTTTGGAGAGGACGACAATGCGGTCGGGCCGCGCGCACCGTGGAGAGGCGATGGGCGATGATAATGGCCGTTGTCTGCTTCATAATCAAATCGAGGGCTTGCTGGATTTGGGATTCGGTGAAGGGGTCAATGCTGGCCGTGGCCTCATCCAAAATGAAGATGCGCGGTTGGTGAACGAGCACGCGCATGAGGGCGACGAGTTGCCGTTGCCCCATCGAGAGACGGCTCCCCCGCTCCCCGACAGGGCTGTGCAAGCCGTTGGGCAATGTTTCCAGCCATTCGCCGTTGCCAATGAGGTTGGCATAGCGCATGATTTCGGCCTCGTTAATTTCGGGATTGCCATAGCGGATGTTTTCGGCCACTGTGCCATCAAACAAAAAGGGCACTTGGGAGACGATGCCGAGTTGGCGGCGGTAGGTGGGCAAATCGAGGGCGCGGATGGATACGCCATCAATGAACAGCTCCCCTTCTTGGAATTCGTAGAAGCGGGAAATGAGCTTGATGATGCTGGATTTGCCTGCGCCTGTGTGCCCCACAAAGGCCACACTTTCGCCGGGGGCGATGCGGAGGCTGAATTTGTTCAGCACTTGCTCTTGCTTGGTGTAGCGGAAGGAGAGGTCGCGGAAGGTGATTTCGCCTTTGATGTTGGGGATTTGTTGGTGGGCGGTTTGTTTAACGGCCGTTTCTACGTCCATCAGCCCAAACACCCGCTCGCAGGCGGATAGCCCCGCTTGGAATTGGCTCCAGAACGAGGAGAGGTTAATGACGGGGAACCAAAAGCGGTCGGTGGTGGCGACGAAGAGATACCATGAAGCGAGGGAGATGACCCCCGCGAGGGCGGCACGGCCGCCGTAATAGACCAACCCGGCCGTGGCCAACCCCGAAAGCGTGTTTAGCACGGGGAAGATATTGGCCAGCACAAACCCACGCCGCAGGTTGATGCCATAGGATTGTTGGTTGACCACCTTAAATTCTTCGTAGATGAACGCCTCTTGGCGGAAATTTTTGGCGATGCCAATGCCTGTAACCGCTTCTTGAATGGATTTGTTGACCTCGCCCAGTACCCGTGACGATTGTTGGGTGACACGCCGTGCCAAGCGGCGAAAGCCGAGGGCGGTGAAGGCGACAAATGGGGCAAGCGCCAACACGGCCAAGGTCAGCACGATATCAATGGTGAAAAGCCAGACGATGAGGATGACGGCCACGAAAAGCTGATTGAGCATATCGAGGGCAAGGTTGATGACTTGCCCAAATTCTTCCGTGTCGCTGGTGATGCGGCTGACGATGCGCCCCGAGCTAAATTCGTCGTAGAACGAGAGGTCTTGGTGGGCGGCGGCCGTAAATGCATCGCTCCGCATGGCCAGAATGATATCGGAGATGAGTTCGGCCGTGGCCTCGCGCCGAATCCAGTTCACCCCCCATGTGGCAACACCCACGAAAAAGACCACCCCAATTAAAATGCCCATCAAGAGTTGATTGTCCCCTTGCACCCCTTCCATGCTGGTCACGCCTTGGGCGATGACGATGGGCAGAGCCGCGCCCAAGATGGACAAGATGAAGGTGGTGATGGAGATGGAGATGACTTTGCGCCGATGCGGCCGAAAATAGCTCAAAATGCGCTGAATCAACGCTTTGTCATTGTACTGTCGGTCGTAAGCCTCGGCATCGAGGCCGCTCATGATTGCCGCCATAGGATTTCCTCAAAGAATGTAGGGGGATGGTGATTCGGAGAGCCAGTTTAGGGATTTTGGATAGATGGTCAAGTAAGAGATGTGTTGTTTTAGATAAAAAAGCCCTGCTTAAGCGGGTTAAGCAGGGCTTGCAGAGGTCTTTGCTACTCGCTCGGAACTTAATCGGTACTCACCACAACTGTTTTGGCATTGCCATCGGGGTCAGTAATCGTGAAGGTGCAGGGGCAACCCAAAGTGTCGGCGTTGGCATAAGATCTGCCATAGGTAGGCACTAATTCTGGGTGTTCTGTCCCATGTATTCCACATGTCCCATCGCTTGTGATGCCCCACCATCACGCGAAATTTGCAACTGAACATTTGGGTCATACCCATCCTGATAATAGGCGCGAATATCAATTTTTCTGGCACCAGGATGATACTCCGCTTGTAAAATAGAGATGGTCTGCCCTTGTAGAGCATCGGTTACATCTTCAAACACTTCATTGAGCGTTGTTCCCAAAAATGAGAGCATGGTGATGACCACGATTGAGACGAGGACGAGAATGAGGGCGTATTCTACCAACCCTTGCCCGCGCTCTTTTCGTCTCTCATTATGCCACCACCACCAGCCAAGAAATTTTGCAAACATGATTAATAATCTCCTTTTGAATGGATAAACGAATAAAGCCAGAAAGCAAGCTTCACCTTCTGGTTTTGTTAACGGATTATGCAATTGTCTCGATGTTTGCTTTTCCTTAGCGATTTAACAGTGGATAGCCCCTTGGTAGGCTGGCACTATCCTCTTTATTTTCCAGCTTTTTGGCTCAGATAACAAGAGGAAAAAATAGGCAATAGTCAATGAGTTACCCCCTTGGCAATTAGAGAGGGCGTTTTAATTGTGAAATGGGGTAAAACCACCTTAAAACGTACCATAAGTTAGTTCCTTCGGCATGATTCAAGCCATCTTTACAACTTGGGACTGGGGACAAGGGACTGGAGGTCACAAGCGTCCCAAGTCCCTTGTCCCCAGTCAAAATTTGTAAAGATGTTCTCTCGAGGACTGTGAACCATACCGTTCTTTCCTGTTAGCGATGCAAGCCGTACTTGGTGTGGCGCAGGCGGAACGCCTCACGGCCGCCTTCCAATATCGTTTCCACAGGGCCGCGCAAGAGTGGGTCGTCTATCGAGCCAGAGTGAGCCAGCCAGCCGTGCCGTTCATCGGCCGCCATCAGCAAAATGAGTTCGGCATCCCCTGAAACGGGGATGTTGGCGTTGTGCGTGGCAATTAGAAATTGGCGGCGTTCTTTCTCGCGCCGCAACGTTTGCACAATTTCGCGGAAGATAAAGGCGTTGTCGAGGTCGTCCTCGGGTTGGTCAATGATGAGCGGCGTGTCGTGTTCCACCAAGATGAGCGACAAGATGGCGGTGCATTTTTGCCCCACCGATAGCCCCGCCACGCCGAGCGGCGGCGTGAGCGAACGATATTCAGGCCCCACTTTGAGGCAAATGTCCACCAAGTCGGGAATGGCGTAGGTTTCTAGCTCGTGGAGGAGGTCGTCGGGCACGGCCGCTAATCTCTGCCGATAAGCGGCCGTCACCCCCATCTCGCCCAGCACCGTCGTTTCACCCTCCCCCGCTTGCCGCTCGTGCCGCATCGCCTGCGCCAACTGGGGTGGCGTTAACGCCGCCTCGGCCAATTTTTGGATGACATTTTTGTTCAGCCCCTTTTTGTCGAGCAACTGTTTGAGGAAATCGGCATAGGGCTGGCGGTGGCCAGCGGCCGTGACCGTCACGCGCACATTGTCGGCGAGGGCGGCCGTGAGTTGCGCCGCTTTGTCTTGCCGCAAGCGCAAAATCGTGCCACAGCGCAAGGCGTGTAGCTCTTGGAGCCAATCTTGCCGCTGGTGACGCAACCCATCCAATTGCGCTTGTTTATGGGCCTGTTTTTGCCCCAAAACGGCCAACTCATTTTGCTTGGCCTGCAACTGCACATACCGCTCAAGGCTCAGGTTGGGCCGTATTGTTGGATGAGTTCAGCGTACCGTTCGGCTTGGGTGGCGTATTCCGCTTGCCATGCGTGTCGCTCGGCACTGGTTTGTTGCCACAGTTGTGCCAATTGCGCCGCCAATTGGGTAAGGGTGTGCTGGGCGAGGGCGGCCGTTTTGGCCAAGAGCGCGGTTTGTTGGGGGAAGCGGGCTTCGGCCGCTGTGGCCCCATCCCAAACGGGCAAGCGGAAATTTTGCACAGCTTGGATTTGGGCGTTGGCCGCTTGCTCGAGTTGCTGGAGCAGAATTTTCTCCTGTTCCAGCGTTTTGTGGCGGGTCAGCTCATCTTGCCACGCCGCCTGTTCCAGCCGGGCCAACTCCATGCGGATGGTTGCTTGTTCGGTGAGTTGTTGCTCCGCCTCGAGCAATTCTTCCTGCAATTGGGTCATTTGCTGGGCGTTGGCTTGTAGGTGGCGGAGCAGAGCCGCCTCGGTGCGCGTTGCGCTTCGCGTAGAGGCCAGCCACGTAGCCATCGAGCAGATTGAGTTGGAACTGGGGGGCGTTGGCTATCTCAAAAATCTCTTTTTGGCCGTAAATCTCGAGCGGCGGCCGTTCGCCGAGCAGTTGGCTGGGGGTGATGGCCAGCGGTTGCCCTGTGGCCACATCATGCACTTGAGCGGGTTTGCCCGCTGTGCGGCTGATTTGGTAGCGCACCCCTTGGGCGACTTCGTAGTAGGCGGTGACTTTGGCTCCTGCGGGCAGGGTCACTTGGATGACGCGTTGGTGTTGCGCTTGCGCCTCGGCCGAGCGGGGGGGCAAGTCGAACACAAAGCGGATGGCTTCGAGCAGGCTGGATTTGCCCGCCCCACGGCCGCCAATCAGCGTGTTGAGGTTGGGGTTGAGGTGGAGCAGGAACGGCTCCCCCTCGTTGCTCCCCCGCAAAAATCCCCCTTCGATGGCCAGCCCGAGCAAGCGGGGATAATGCGCTTCAGGTTCTTCCGCTTCGAGGCGAATGCGGGAGTCGTAATCGAGCAGGGCGTGGCGCAACGCCTCGAGGCTGACGGTGCTGAGCTTGATTCGGCTGGGACGGGCGCCGATGGGCAAGCGGCCGTTGCCGAGTTCGGCGGAGAGGCCACGGCCGTCGGAGCTGTTCAGGCAGGCCACAGATTTGTGGCTGTAATTGCCCTCTTCCCCTGCCACCAGCCGCCGCTCAAATTGGGAGAGTTGGGCGCGAGTGGCGGGGATTTCGAGGGCAATCAGGTGGGGGTCTTCGTAGGCCAGTACCCGCCCTTCCCCTTCTAATTCGTGGAGCAGGCCGTTTTTGCGGGTGGCGTGGGCGGCGATGGGCAAGCCCGGCAGGCCATCTTCGCCGCTGGCGATGCGTTTGGTCAGTTCGCGGCCGCTGAGTTGGGTGAGGCGGGGGGTTTGGTGGTGGAAACGGCCGTTGGGCAACAGGCCGAGGGAGGAGATGAAATGGTCTATGTGGCTTGGCTCTGTGTGTGGCTCGAAAAGGGCGAGGTAGTGGACTTGCCGCTTCCCTTCGTTGGCTCCTAGCTCCACGCCGGGGAAGATGGTCAGTTGGTTGGGGTAGAGTTCGTCGGCCGCCTCTTGCAAATACCCCACCCATGACACGTCGTTGTGGTCGGTGATGCCGATGATGTCGAGCCTTTGCTCTTCGCGGGCG